>JAYUJH010000015.1:0-39616 GCA_043765375.1 Alphaproteobacteria bacterium | reverse complement strand
CACTTTGCCGTCACTCCCCTTCACCAAAATACTGCCGTCACTCCAGCGCAGGCTGAAGTCCATAAAAAGCCATAATGTAATTGTTATTAATGGATACCGGCCTTTGGCTGCGCCTCCCTTCGGAGGTGCTGGTATGACAAACACGAATATATCGCTATATATGCTCCACCCTTGCGGGGGAGCGGGTGAAACAAGGGCAAAGCCTGAAGTTGAACCGTGGGGGGTAAAAAAACCGTTAAGATACTACCCCCCACGGCTCGGCTATCACCTTGCCCGCTCCCCCGCAAGGGTGGAGCATTAAATTGTGCCGTATTGCCTCAATTATTTTTACCACCCACCAAAACACTATCGTGTTTTGACTCCCCCGCAAGGGTGGAGTAGAAAACGATGCAACCAACACACTCCCGTCACTCCAGCACCACAAATGCTGTTGCATAGGGGTAATCATCACTAAGTGAGAGGTGCAAGCGATAATCCCTGCCCTGCCCTCCTGCCCTCGCAATGATTCCTTCTGCCACATCTATATTGTCACTCGCAACATTCGCCACCTGCCCACCAGCTATATTTTCTTCAACATTCACTGCTTCATGTGCTGCCTGATGTGCTGCACCATATAACCGCAAATATGGCTTGCCATTTGCTGCATTTTGCACCTCAATATGTTGCCATGATATGCCATGCTTCACGCCAATCGCTTTCAAACATGCTTCCTTGGCTGCATAGCGGTTAGCATAACGAATTATGCGCCGTTGTCCCTGCGCTCCATCACAATAATCACGTTCATGTGAAGTAAAAATGCGCTGCAAAAACCGCTCTCCATAGCGTAAAATCACCGCTTCAATGCGAGCAATATTCACAATGTCGGTGCCAATTCCCCTAATCATAAAAAACAACAGTCATTTCAACGCATCAGCAACATATTAAAGCGAGCAATCACACTTGGCAAGCCATCACGCAACGCCTCGCCGATAATGAAATGACCAATATTCACCTCCATCACTTGTGCAATCGCTATAATCGCTGGCGTGGTTGCATAACACAACCCATGCCCTGCATGAACCTCAATCCTAAGAGCCTCCGCTGCCTGCGCCGCCACTTGCAACTTGCGCAACAACGCATCATCACGCTGCCGGCAATAAGCACCCGTATGCAGCTCAATTATATCAGCCCCAACATCATGCGCCGCTTTCAACTGCGCCAAATCCGCATCAATAAATAAGCTAATACGAATATTTGCATCATGCAATGGTGCAATAAACTCTCGCAATGCTGCCATATTATTCGCCACATCAAGCCCGCCTTCCGTGGTGAGTTCACTACGCTTCTCTGGAACTAAACACACAGCGTTTGGGCGAATGTCAAGGGCGATTTGCTGCATTTCAGCGGTTGCTGCCATCTCAAAATTAAGGGGCAAATGCAATGCTTGCTTCAATTCTACAATATCCGCATCACGAATATGTCGCCTATCTTCACGCAAATGCGCCGTGATGCCATCTGCACCTGCTGCTTGTGCCAACAACGCCATTTCAACGGGGCAAGGTTGCGCCCCCCCCCGAGCATTGCGCAAAGTTGCGACATGGTCAATATTCACGCCTAAACGGACTTTGTTACTAAAATATTTGCTACTATAATCTTTCATATAATGCAATTTAGCAATTAACATCACATAAAATCAAATAAAAAATGATATTTATGATTAATTATAACCATCAAACAAACAAAATTATAAATACTTGCTATTTCACACGAAATATCTTATTTATGATGGTTGTATGAAAATAATTAATATCAATAAACCAATAAATCAGCATTCGCCTGAAGCAGTTGCTATGATAAAAGGGCAACTAGCAACCAACGGCGTGAATTGTCCTGCCATTATTAATGCGATTGCCACCACTGACCGCAGCCATTTTGTCCCTGATTATGCTCGTGACGTGGCTTATATTGATGAAGAAATACGTTTATGCGCCAACCGTTATTTGTTAGAGCCATTATTATTTGCACAAATGTTGCAATATGCTAACATTCAAAAACAACATAAAGTTTTGGATATTGGGGCGGGATATGGTTATAGTAGCTCGGTTATAGCGCAATTGGCGGATCAAGTTTTTGGCATTGAGGAAAGTGCGGAATTAGTCTCCGCTGCACGAAAAAAATTGAGCTTGGCAGGGGTGAATAATGTGGAAATCATCACGGCACCGCTAGAAAACGGCTATAAATCGCACGCCCCTTATGATCGTATATTAATTAATGGCGCACAAACAAAAGTTCCAGTTGCAATTGAAAATCAATTAGCCGAGGGTGGAATTGTAGTTGCGATTATCGCTGCATCAAAGATATTTGCCACCAACAAAATATTATGCAAAATAACCATTGGGCAGAAAACATTTGCCACAAAAAATAGCCCGCCCGTGATAAATTATATTGAGAAACAAACCACATTTGCTTTTTATTTGAAAAAACCGACTGAGAATAATGTTTTTAAGTTTTAAGCGTCTCATGAATAAAACCCTTTATCAATAAAACTATTCATTAATAAAACCCTTTATCAATAAAACTTTGGCTTCATAACTAAACTTTAATTTTTTTATGATTTTATCATGAAAATAAAACATATTATAAAAAATACTAAAAACACAAAAATATAACGAAAATAAAAATGCTACACCAATAAAAACACTTCAGGAATAATATTAGCAATGAAAAATAAAACCATCATCTTCACCTTGTTAGCCTCATCATTGATATTGACATATTCAAATCCTGCACTTGCCCAAGATGGTGGGGTATTTAGCCCAACAGGTAAGACTTTCAACAAAGCGTCAAACGAACCATATATCAAGGAAGTTTATTCACCAAAAGCGAAAGAAACATATTCTCCGAGCGCAATTGAGAAGCCATCAGTAACAAAACCAACTCCAACAATTGAGAAAATAATTGTGCAGGAGCGAATACCCGCAAAAGCCAGCATGACAACTGAAAATAAAGTCATTGCGCCTGAGATAATCGCTTTGAAACCTAAAGAACCCGTTATTGACAAACTTAATATCAGCCCCCAAGCAGTTGTTATTAAAGAAGTGGTAAAGACGCAAAAATCAGTGCAGAAACCTGTAATAACTCCACAAAAAAAAGCTACAACAAAGGTGATAATCCCAGCGCAATCCGAGCCAAAAATCAAACAATTGATGCAGGAAAGCACAACCACAAAGAAAAATTATTATGATGCGAAACCCGCATCATTACCCAAAATCAGCACCTCCCAAGACGCAGCTTTTCGTGATGCGCTAGTTTCCACCTATGAAACCAACCCCCGCATCATGGCGCAACGCCGTGCATTTGAGGCAAGTGGTGAGGGTTTCAATGAAGCATTAGCGGGTTGGTTGCCAACTATTAATGCTAATTATCAAAAAGGACGCAGACGCAACAAAGTTGGAACTCGTGATTGGCAATATTTACCTGCTGAAACCAAGGCAATCAACGCATCACAACCATTGTTGCAGATTGATACATTTTATGCACTAGGACAAGCGGATAGCTTAATCAAGCAAAGTGGAGCGCAATTAATTAGTGCCACTCAGCAAGTATTGTTAGATGCAATTACTCGCTATCTTGATGTGGTTCGTGACCGTGAGATTTTGATGCTTAGCCGCAGCAATGTTAGTGTGTTGAAGCAACAGCTTGAAGCAACCAAAGAGCGTTTTGAACTGGGTGAAGCCACCAAAACTGACCTCGCACAATCTGAAGCAAGGCTTTCACGGGCGGAATCCGATGCAATTCAAGCGATGGGAACATTAGCGATTACTGAATCATCATTTGCTCGCATCGTTGGGTTCAAACCAAGCACAGATTTTGTTTATCCGCAACAAGTTCCTGCAATTCCTGATAATATGGAAGCGATTATCAGCGCATCATTAGAGCAAAATCCAAACCTTCTCACCGCAAAATATGGTGAACAAGCAGCCGATGATGCCGTTGGTGTAAATACAGCTCGCTTGCTCCCAACCGCCGATTTGCAAGGCAGCATGAGCAGATCCGCAGGATCTTTCCTTGGTAATTTTGATACTGATCAGTTAATCGTTAATGTTGATATACCATTATATCAAGGTGGGGCAGATTATTCCCGCATTCGTGAAGCAAAAATTGTCAAAAATCAACGTCGCTACGAAACATTGGACGCAACCAATCAAGCTCGTGAGCAAGCAATCACTGCTTGGGAAAATTATCAAACTACATTAGTGGCAATTGAGGCGCAAAAAACTAACATTAAAGCTGCAGAAATTGCCCTTGATGGCGTCAAACAAGAACAGCTTTATGGTTCACGCACCGTGCTTGATGTGCTTGATGCTGAGCAAGAATTATTCGCCGCCAGGGTTAATATGGAGCGTTCTGAGCGTAATTTATTGGTTGCATTATATAGCATTTTGAATGTAATTGGGCAGTTAAGCCCCGCAACTCTTGCCCTTGGAGTGGAAGAATATGACCAAGTTGAAGCAATTAGCGATATAAAATACCAATTAATTGGATTTTAACTTTATTTTATTATTTCAAAGGTTATAACTATTATATTGAAATATTATATGGGTATGTCTTTATGACGGAGTCAAGCGACAATAAGCAAGAACAATCAATGGAAGAGATTTTGCAATCAATCAAACGCATTATCGCTGATGATGAAGTTGCGCCAGCAAAACCATCTTTGGCAAAAGTTGCGCTTAATGTGAGTGAATCAGAAGTATTGGAACTGACGGAACTGGTAGAAATTGGCGAAAAATCATCATATTCCAATCAATTACCACAATCAAACAACCATAAGTCAACAAATAACACAAATGATGTGTTACAAGCTATTGATGAACATTTTCCGTCGCCTGTGACAATTGCACCCGCTCCTATTGATAACACAACTCAATATATGGGGCAATCTGACGCATTATTCCAGTTTGAACCCGCCAAAAACGTTAAACCTGATACGCCAACTCAACCAAGCACGCATACGCATAATGACATATTGAGCGATATTGACAGTTTGATAAGCCCCGCTGCTGCTGATGCGACTGCGAATTATTTGCATGGATTGAAAAAGATTCAACATTCATCACCACCACAAATGCCCTCGCCTTCACTTAGTTTTCGTAGCGGCGCAACCATTGAGGATTTGGTGCTTGAGGCGTTGAAACCAGAATTGAGATATTGGCTTGATACCAACCTGCCCGCTATGGTGGAACGCATGGTTGCGGCTGAAATCAAGAAGATAGCAGGGAATTAATCATGATAGAAGCTAAAATATAATGGGGGTTAAAATATGACAGAGCGAAAATATTTTGGCACAGACGGTGTGCGTGGCAAAGCCAACTCAAGCGATATGACGGCAGAATTAGTGCTTGCCCTCGGCATGGCTGCTGGCACTCATTTTCGTTCAAATAATCACCGCTCCAAAGTTATAATCGCCAAAGATACTCGCCTTTCTGGCTATTTATTTGAATCCGCATTAACGGCAGGATTTACTGCGGTTGGTATGGACGTGATTTTGGTTGGCCCTCTGCCAACTCCTGCGGTTGCGATGCTAACTCGTTCAATGAGAGCAGATTTAGGGGTGATGATTTCCGCCTCCCATAACCCTTATTACGATAATGGAATTAAATTATTCAATCCACAAGGGAAAAAACTCTCCGATGAGGACGAGCTGAAAATTGAAGCAATGATGCAAAATAATCATCATTTGCGCATTGAAGGTTCAAGCATTGGCAAAGTTAAACGCATTGAAGATGGCAGTGGACGATATATTGAGTTAATTAAACGGACATTTCCCGCCAATTTGCGCTTGGACGGGTTGCGAGTGGTGCTGGATTGCGCCAATGGTGCAGCACACCGAGTTGCGCCAATCATTTTGCAGGAATTAGGGGCAGAATGTTTCACCATCGGCACTAGCCCAAATGGCGTGAATATTAATGATGGTTGCGGCTCAACCCACCCCGAAGCGATGATTGATGCAGTGCGCAAACATCGTGCTGACGTTGGGATTGCCCTTGATGGCGACGCCGACCGTGTGGTGATGTGCGATGAAAGTGGAACTTTGCTTGATGGCGATCAGTTACTTGCATTAATAGCTGAAAATTGGTTAAAAAACAATCAGTTACCCGAGAAAAAAATCGTTGCTACCTTAATGTCTAACCTCGCTTTTGAACATTATCTCACTAAAATAGGGATTGGGTTAATTCGCACCAAAGTTGGGGATAGATACGTGATGGAGGCAATGAAAGAGCATGGTTGCAGCCTCGGTGGGGAAGCATCAGGGCATATTGTTTGTGCTAATTATGCAACAACGGGGGACGGATTGCTCGCAGCTTTACAAGTTTTGGCGGTGATGCAAGAGCAAAATAAACGCTTGAGTGAATGCGCTGGGGTTTATCAACCATACCCGCAAATATTAACTAACGTGCGCTTGAAAGACGTATCCATCGCAGCAAAAGTGCTTGAATGTGACGCAGTTAAGCAAAAAATCGCCAAAGCGGATAAAGCCCTTGGTAAAAACGGACGAACCTTAATTCGCAAATCAGGCACAGAGCCGTTAATCCGCGTGATGGTTGAGGGGGAAGATAAATTATTGGTTAAGAACTTGAGCCAAGAATTGGCGGAGGCAATCAGCAAAGAGGCGGCTGCATAACACATGAACATAGCCCCGATTAAACCTAGTAAAATCAAACATTTCATTGAATTATCAGACATTCCTAATGATGATTTGCGCAATATCATAATTCACGCTAAACAACTAAAAGCAACCCGTGGCACGCAACATAATTCGCTAACGGCGCAGCAACACTCGCCAACTGCACAACATAATTTGTTAGTAGGCAAATCTTTGGCGATGATTTTTGAGAAACCATCAACCCGCACCCGCATATCATTTGAAGTTGCGATGTATGAACTAGGCGGTCACCCATTGGTGCTTTCTGCCTCAGATTTGCAACTTGGACGGGGTGAAACTATAGCTGATACCGCCCGAGTTCTTTCACGTTATAATCATGCGATTATGATGCGGGCAACTATACATGAAAAACTGATTGAATTAGCGCAATATTCAACCATTCCCGTGATTAATGGCTTAACTGATTTATCCCACCCATGCCAAATTATGGCGGATATGATGACGATTGAAGAGAAAATTGGCACAACGCAAGGCAAAAAAATAACTTGGCTTGGTGACGGCAATAATGTTTTGAACTCACTAATTAGTGCAACTCCCGCCTTTGGTTTTGAGTTGCATATTGCCTGCCCCAAATCATTGCAACCAAACGCAAATCATGTTGCAAAAGCTCTACAAAATGGTGGAAAAGTCATATTTCATGATAATATTATTCACGCCACGCAAAATGCTGATGCAATCATCACTGATACATGGATTTCAATGGGTCATGAAAATAGTGAAACACGCAGGCAGCTACTTACGCCATATCAGGTTAATGCTGCAATTATGAATAATGCGAAAGAAAATGCGATATTTCTGCATTGCCTGCCCGCTCATCGTGGCGAGGAAGTGACAAGCGATGTGATTGATGGCAAGCAATCCGCCGTTTGGGACGAGGCGGAAAATCGCCTGCATGTGCAAAAAGCTATATTATGCTGGGTGCTGCAAGATTAATCATTACAAAACATTGAATATTAGTAACTAGCCATATTGCGCATATAGCAATATATTTATTGTTAAAATAGTTAGGAGTTTTCATGTTATTTGCTTATTTTATCAGCCTATTAGTGTTTTTAACCTTGGATTTAATCTGGATAAGGTTCATTGCCCGCAATTTTTATCGTCGCACTATTGGGCATTTAATGGCTGATGACATCAAAGCAATCCCTGCAATATTATTTTATGTCTGCTACGTTGCAATCATGTGCTACCTCGTGGTACTACCAAGCATACAATCAGGTGGATTAATGCAAGCAGCAATTGGCGGGGTGTTATTCGGAATTGTTGGCTACGGCACTTATGACATAACCAATTATGCGTTGTTGAAAAACTGGCCTTTGAGCGTGACAATCATTGATTTAGTATGGGGATCATTCGTTAGCTCCGTCACTGCAATCATCGCATTTTCAGTCGCCATGGGGTGAAGATTGGTTGATGCTGGTTGGATTATTTAGTATTTACGCAATTCTAACGTTTGTCATACCAGCGGAAGCTGGTATCCATAAGTTCAAACAACTACCCACTTTTCTATAGACTCCAGCCTTTGGCTACGCCTCCCTTCGGGTGCTGGAGTGACAAAAAACTTAAGAATAGCCAAAAACAACACATCACCGCAACACACCAACAATTTCTTGCAATACACCATTAACAAAACCAACATCTTTATCATCTAAAAAAGCATCAGCAACGCCGACATATTCATCTATGATAATTCCGCTTGCAAGCGATGGCGTGTAGATAATCTCATAAACAGCGCAAATGAAAATCGCCCGCATCACGGTTGGCATTCTCTTGCTATACCACCTATCACCAAGCAATTCCTGCAACCGCCCAACAATTGCACCATACATTTCAGTTGCCCCAAACACCAGAGAATGCAACAATTTCACATCTGGTTTGCTAACAATAATCGCTTCTTTTGGTGGCAAATCCGCTTGCCAATTCAACATATCTTGCACATTTGAGCTTTTGTCAATCATGCAAGCATAAATCGTTTGCACCGCCATCAACCGAGCAATATGCCTGCGCTTAATTGAAGGATTTGGTTTGATGGTTTTTGCTACGGGTGGATTAGCGGGTGGATTATTTACTATATCTTCATTCATATAATCCTTATTTAATGGATATTATGCGAATTGTCATTTACTTTTATTGCAAGTTGATATTTATTACATAAGTTATGACACAGATAAATGAAACATATTTTGGTTTTACTCAAGTTGAGGAAGATCGTAAAGAATCAATGGTGCAAGGCGTTTTCTCGCAAGTTGCTTTTCGCTATGACATTATGAATGATTTGATGAGCGCAGGCTTGCATCATAGTTGGAAGGAGCGGTTGCTGGATAAGCTCCGCCCTAATGGTGATATGCTCTTGTTGGACGTTGCGGGGGGAACTGGTGATATCGCTTTTCGCTACCTGAAGCGAGGTGGTGGCGAAGTTGTTGTATGCGATCTCAACCAAGAAATGTTAAATGTTGGTATGGAGCGAGCAATCAATTTGAACCTTACCTCAACGAACAAACATTCAAATCCTATTTCATGGCAATGCGGCAATGCAGAATCTCTGCCATTTGATGATGAAACCTTTGATGCTTATACCATCAGTTTTGGGATTCGCAATGTCACTCATATTGATGCAGCATTGCGTGATGCTTGGCGTTGCCTCAAATGGGGCGGGCGATTTTTGTGCCTAGAGTTTTCCATGCCGAGCAATGAAATATTCAAAAAAATCTATGACGCATATTCATTCAACGTCATTCCACGCATTGGCGAGTTGGTAACGGGTGACAAAGCATCATATGATTATTTGGTAGAATCCATCAGACAGTTCCCCGCCCCTGATGATTTTGCAACCATGATTAAACAAGCAGGATTTGCGCAAACCACATATGAACCACTCAATGGCGGAATTGTGCATATTCATTCTGGTTGGAAGATTTGATTAATAAATAATAACAGAGATAATCATAAAGAGACACTCACAATGCAAAAGTTTCATTTGACGCAACAATCATATCCCAATCAACGCCCATCTACATTAAGGCGTAATGATTTTGCTGAAATATATGAATCTTATAGTGCGCTCAAAGCAGCCGAACAATCTGAGCGATGCTTGCAATGCGGCGTGCCATTTTGCAGCAATCACTGCCCACTTAGCAATAATATTCCTGATTGGTTGCGAGCTGTGGCAGAAGGCAATATGTTAGATGCTTACCATATTTCATCAGCAACTAACAATTTCCCTGAAATATGTGGCAGAGTCTGCCCGCAAGATAAATTATGCGAGGGAAATTGTGTGGTGGAAAGTGGTTTTGGTAGCATAACAATTGGTTCAGTTGAAAAATATATCACTGATACAGCATGGAATGAAGGCTGGGTGCAACCATTTGCGCCATCAAATGAACGCAAGCAATCTGTTGGAATTATCGGGGCAGGCCCTGCTGGAATGGCAGCAGCCGAACAACTGCGCAAATATGGGTTACAAGTCCATATTTATGATCGCTATGATAGAGCTGGTGGTATGATGATCTACGGCATTCCCAACTTTAAGCTAGAAAAAGATATCGTGCAACGCAGGGCGCAGCAATTTGCCGATAGTGGGATAATATTTCATTTTGGGGTGCGAGTTGGTGAAAATTATGCACTCGCAGATTTGCAAAAAAATCATGATGCAGTGTTGATTGCTACAGGCGTTTATCATGCTCGCAACCTTGGGATTGAGGGCGATAATTTGCATGGTGCGCATCAAGCACTGCCCTATCTCACTCAAAGCACTCGTGAGATTTTAGGTGACGCAGTTGAGCAACATATCAATGCAAATGGGCGTGATGTGGTGGTGATTGGCGGGGGTGATACGGCGATGGATTGTGTGCGAACCGCAATTCGCCAAGGTGCTAAAAGCGTGCGCTGTCTTTATCGTCGCACCAGAGATAACATGCCGGGTTCTGCCCGTGAAGTGCAAAATGCGATGGACGAAGGGGTGATTTTTGAGTGGCTCACCTCCCCCGTTCGCTTGCTTGCTGATGCAAATGACAACACAAATATCGCAAGCATTGAGGTGCAAAACATGCAACTAAGTGCGAGCAATACCCACTCACAACGGCGTGATGTGATGGCGATTCAAGGCAGTAACCGCATCATCAACACTAGTATGGTGATAACCGCACTTGGGTTTGAGGCGGAGGATTTACCAACCATATTCAATGCGCCCGAGTTGGAATTGCGCAATAGTGGCACTTTGCGCATTAATCACCATAATATGATGACCTCGCTTGACGGCGTTTTTGCAGCGGGAGATATTATCCGTGGTTCATCGCTGGTGGTATGGGCAATTGCCGATGGCAGGGCAGCCTCCGAACATATTATACGATATATTAATGCAAAATGATTATGTTTTGTTATGTTTATAATTGTCATACCATCACCTCCAAAACGCTTCCCAAAGGGAAAATCGGTCAAAGCTAGTAGTAAAACCGTCATACCAGCGGAGGCTGGTATCCATTAGCTTATAAACTACAAACTGCGCTAAAGTAAAAAAATTATATGATTTATTTTCTGCGATTTTTCATACCAGCCCCCGAAAGAAAACTTAATCAAAGTTTAACATCTTAAATATGATACCATATTTATGTTCGTCATACCAGTTCCTCCGAAGGGAGGTCAAAAAAGTCTGGTTTCCACCTTAATATAACTGCTATAATGCGATTTTTAACTATGTTTTGCTGAACAATTAAACATAGCTCCATTTCAACTCCACCCTTTCGGGGGAGTCAAAACACGTTAGTGTTTTGGTGGGGGGTAAAAAATTACGAAATAATATTATTATCGTCCACCAGAGAAGGCTAAATTAACATCTTTTGCAGTCCCCGCTAAACGCATATGCTCCAAACCTTGTGTATCTATCCTAGTGACTGGTTTATAAGCAACCACACTATTTGCCGCCTCATGCTTTTCCTCAGCGTATTTTAATCCACTTCCTATTAGTGTTGATACTGCCCCTATTGAAAAGAATCTTTTCATAAGCATCTGCTCTGCTTCAGCTTTTGCTCTTTCTGCTTGTTGCGCACCATCTTTCAAATCGCCAAGCGCATTTGGGTTCATGCCTCCAAGGGCTTGTTTAAGACCAGGGATTAACCCACCTGCAATTCTTGGATCAATATTTTTCAAATCATTGTCACTAACAACAAATATTCTGCTACTACTATCCTGCAATAACCAACCTTCGCCATAGCGCATTGAGGTTTCGTTACCAGCAGCAAAGCTTTTTATTATCTCACTTGAACCTATAACTTCTGGCTTTAACTCAACGAATGTGTTTTTGATAACGTCTTGAGCATCGGGCAGGCTTCCGCTCCCTATCGCAGTTTTTCCTAATTCGGATAACCCTTTGCCACCACCTTGCCTTAAAGCCTCAGCCCCTCTTATTGTTTCATCAATTTTACCAGCTACTCCATTAGCAATTTTTTTGCCATGTTCGTCCAACTGATCAAGAGAATCTTTCTCTCTCGCCATTGCTGAAATCTGATCAACTGTTCCTTGCGAAGCACCAAGATGTAGAGGTTGCTCACCCAAATGTGACAACCCAGTTACGGCACCAAATATCGCACTTATAACACCAATTCCAGCAAATATCGTTCCCCAGCCAATTCCCGCCTCTTTTTTCTCAATGGCGGGAGGTTGTGGAGATAGATTTGTTCTATCAGTGATTTGAGTTTCTGCTGATTCCATTAAATCTCTTGAACTTATGAGTTTTATGTTATTTTATTAATTTCATGTTATTATTATATTTTAATAATATTTATTATAACATTATTTATGCAAAAAATTATGAATGTTTTGTGAAAATGTCAGTTAATAACAGCAATTTTGCGCGCCACACGAACCCCAAGCAACTGGTTCAATCGCTGCAAAATGCCGTCCGCTTGATGCGCAAAAATAGCATTATAAGCAGGGTGAACTTTCACCAGCAACACCGAATTATTAGCCGATTGACTCATTTTCATTGGAAACGCATATTGCGCTAACTCATCATCACCAACTGCTTGCACCCAATATTTCATAATGGCGTCATGTGAAAAACCACGCTTATTCAATATGTTAGCAACTGGATTAGTCACAGCGTTTGCGAGCGGCTTTGGGAACAACCCACCTCGCCTTTTATCTTTCACCATATACCATGAAATATTATTTACGGTAACGTGAAAGTTCTAGCCCCGCAATCTTAATTTCAGTCTCCCTCCCCTCCATAATATCAGCGAGCAAATGCGCCGTCCCTGCTCCTTGCGTCCAACCTAGAGTTCCATGCCCCGTATTCAAAAATAAATTATCAATAGAGGTTCGCCCAATAATTGGAGGGCCATCTGGCGTTTGCGGCCTCACACATGCCCATTTTGTCATGCGATCATCAAGGGTTGCCCTCGGAAACAAACTCTCAAGTGACCCAATAATTTGCTTAATTCGCACCTCACGCACTTCCGTGTTGTAGCCCGCAAACTCCGCCGTTCCAGCCGCACGGACTTTATCTCCCAAGCGACTAAATACAACTTTTTTCTCATCATCAGTTATGCTCACCGACGGCGCATCTTCCCAAGCTGGCACAGTTATGCTATAGCCTTTCATAGGATAAATTGGAAGTTTTAACCCCAAAGGCTCAGCCAACAACGCCGAATATGCACCGAGTGAAAGCACAAATGAATCGCCTGAAAAATTACCCTGCGAAGTTTTCACGCTGGTTATTTTACCATTATTTTTCTCAATGGAGGTTATTTGCGCTCCATAAAAAAACTGCACGCCGAGATTTTCTTGGCAATATTGCGCTAAATTGCGGGTGAACAAATGAATATCACCTGATTCATCTGTCTCAGAATAAAGCCCACCAATAATATCTTTGTTAGCATATTGCAAAGCTGATTCTTTTTCCAACACTTGCGCCTTGCTAAAAACATGCTCCTTGCAACCTAATGTCTCCTGATAATCCGCTTGTTTGATAGCTCCCGCATAGGCTTTTCTATCAGAAAACACATGCAATATACCATTTTGCAAAAAGTTAAACTCAACACCAGTCTCTCCACGGATTTGCGCCATTTTATCACGGGAATATGAGGCAATGCGCCACATACGCTCACAATTTTCACGCGCCCTTGCTGCACTGCAATTCATCAAAAACATCATTGACCATTTCAACATGCGCAATTCCGCCCGAGGACGCAATACTAATGGCGCATCATTGCGAAACATCCAGCCAAGCAATTTGCCAAACACGGCGGGATTCGCCCACGGCTCTGCATGAGAATAGCTTAATTGCGCACCGTTGGAAAATGAAGTTTGCAAAGCTGCTGCCGCTTCCTGCTCCAACACTGTGACTTTATGCCCACGAGATGCCAAAACATATGCTGCGGTAACTCCCGTTATACCTGCGCCCATAACCACAATTTCCATATAATCCCCTATATTTTATTATAATTTAATTACACTTTCTTTGCGTATTATTCAAGTTGATAATTTGTTATGTTAAAGTCGCCATTTTAAGTTGCGTTATAATTTTGCTGGTGCGCTAGCTAAATCAAAACATAACCTAAAACCGCCCGCCGAAACTAAACCTAAAGTTTTGCGTAACATCATAATTTTGCTTAATAATCGCCTTACCATAATCCAACCGCAAAGGACCAAATGGCGAGTTCCATGAAACACCAACTCCAGTTGAAACACGCAATGCGCTGTCATCAAGCACGTTTGCTCCTGATTGATCCAAACCGTATAATGTCCCCGTATCCACAAATACAGCCCCCATAATCCCTAAATCATCAGGCAATCCAAGTGGAAATTGTAGTTCTGTTGAGGTGGTATAATAAATATTTCCTCCCAAAGCATCACCTGTTATTCGGTCACGAGGGCCAAGCCCGATTAAATCAAAACCACGCATTTCTCTTTGCCCAATGAAGAACCTATCTTGAATGCGAATCCCTTGGTTGAGTGCATGAACATAGCCCGCAGTTGCGCTTTGCATGAAAACCCATTGCGGTGCAAAACTATGGAAAAATTGCCCACGAACATCAGGGCGAATAAACTCAGAATTGCCCCCAAGCCCCGCAAAATCTAAGGTGAACCTGCCCATATAACCTTCAGTTGGCGCAAGGCGATTATCCAATTTATCATAGGTTAACGTCTGCCCAATCAACGATGTAAGGTTAGTCCCCTGCTGATCCCTGATGAAGCGAGAAGCATTCGCACGAATGTTGCGAATATCCGTTTGCAGATATGAATAATAAACATCTTGGCGCAGATTTTCACTCAAAGCATAGCCAAAGCGCAATTTTCCACCTGTTGAAGCTCGGTCAAATGATGCGCGGGTGCGAAAATCTTGCAATGTATTGAACAAATCAAACCCCGCTGAAATCTCCCGCCCGAGAAAATATGGCTCAGTAAAACCAATATCATATTGTTGACGCAATTGTGCAAATGTGCCTTTAACTCGCATTTCCTGCCCACGCCCGAGGAAATTGCGCTCCTTAATACCTATATCAGCAAGCAAACCATCAACGGTTGAAAATCCACCACCCAAGGTCACTTCACCAGTGGATTTCTCTGCGACATTAACATTCACGGCAACTCTGTCTGGTGCTGTGCCTTGCGCCGTTGTAACTTTGACATCTTCAAAAAAGCCAAGATTGCGCAATCGCTGCTCTGAACGCTGCATTTTGGAGGTGCTATAAGCATCGCCTTCCACCAAACGAAACTCTCGGCGAACCACTTCATCAAGGGTGCGCAAATTACCCTCAATATTAATGCGCTCAACATAAACCCTTGGGCCTTCCGCCACCTTGAAAGTTAAATCAATAGTTTTATTGTTTTTAACTATCTCAGGGTCAATATCCACAAATGCAAAGCCTTTATCCCCCAATTCCTCCACCAACATATCAATAGAGCTTTCAATCGCCTCAGAATTGTATAAATCTCCTTTATATATTTCAACTTTATCACGCAATTCTTGTTTAGCAATATTTGGCAACGCACTTTTGATTTTCACTGCACCAATGCGATAACGCTTACCTTCATCAATGGCGAAGGTGATAAAAAACTTATCCCGAGTGGGGCTTAATTCCGCCGTGGTAGATTTTACCACAAAATCAGCATAACCTTGCTTAGTATAAAAACGCCGTAATAATTCTTTATCATACGCGACTTTGTCAGGGTCATATTTATCATTATCCGACAAAAAACAATACCAACAACTAGTATCCGAATTAACAACTGATTGCAAAGTTGCATCATCAAATTGTTTATTACCAATAAACTCAATATCACCAATTTTTGTGACATCACCTTCCTCAATTGCAAAGATTATATTCACACGATTTTGCGCTAACGTCTCTAATTTAGGCGTTATTTTGGCAGAAAATCGTCCCGAACGGCTATATAATGATTGCAATCGCTCCAAATCCGCTTGTATTTTTGGGCGAGTATATAACCCCCTCGGTTTCAACGCCAATTCGGGTGCGAGCTTATCTTCCTTGAGTTCTTTATTGCCCTCAAACCGCACTTCATTCACCATCGGATTTTCTGCGATACGAATAATAATCCCTGAACTTTGCTTCTGCACCGTCACTTCAGTGAAAAAACCAGTCATATATAAACGTTTAATAGCAGCATTAATCTCATTGATGCTGACATTCTGCCCTTCTTGCAATTCAGCATAACGCAGGATAGTCGCTGCATCAACCCGTTGATTGCCTGCAATATTAATTTTGCCCAGAGAAATAAGGTTGCTTGGCGCAGGATTATTCACTCCTAATGTTGCTATATTTTGTGGTGCTATATTTTTTGA
This sequence comes from Alphaproteobacteria bacterium, assembly GCA_043765375.1. Classification (GTDB taxonomy): domain Bacteria; phylum Pseudomonadota; class Alphaproteobacteria; order Rickettsiales; family UBA998; genus JAYUJH01. The sequence goes on along the minus strand of JAYUJH010000015.1, from coordinate 23,108 downwards.
GGTGGATTTTTGCGCAAATGCGGGAGCAGCAAAACCACCTGCTATAATGGTGACTGCTAATACACTCATCGCTATTTTAGCTGTTATCTTAACAAGAGTTAATTTTTGTAACTTTTTCGCTAACATTTACTGCTCGTTAGTAATTATTATATATAATAAAGATATGAAATATAATCTTTAAGCAACATTTACAATTATTGCAATTAAAATTATTTTCTTTAATGCAAAATATCATAATAAATAAAACTGACATATTCAATTAAGTTGCAATAAAAACACAAAAACAAAACTTATGATTGCATAATTGCAAGTAATTATCTATAATTCATCAATAATCTAATAATATTAATGCAATAAAAACTATGAAATCAGTTGAGCAAAAGCAGGATTAATATGAATGGCAGCGCAATAAAAGATTTAACACTCAATAATTTATCATTAAACGAGTTATCACTATACGCACCACAACAATCACCTGCGTTTGATGATTTTCATGGATTTTTAACCGCCGATAATATCACGCTAAAAATGCTTAAACGTGCCAGAAAATGCGCTGATAATAATAGCAAAATCATCTGGATTGAAGGCGATATTGGCACAGGCAAACACCTGCTTACCCAAAGCATTATCAAACAATATTTCGCCCTAAAACACTTACCCACGATAGATAATATTGCAAAAATCAATCAACCGCAATTTAATGAAATTGAAAAATATCTCGGTAAAGACGTTTTGCTCATTCCATTAATTCAAGATTTCAGCAAAGATTGCCTGATAAAATTGCAACAACAACTAATTAATATTATTGGGAGTTCCAAAAATACTCCAACATTAATCATCATCATAACTTACCCAATTTCGGCTTATAGTTCCTCTGCGGCGAAACAAATCTCCAATATGCAGCAGATTTTCATCAACAACCAATATGAATATATGTTGTTGCAACCGCTTCGCAATCGCATTAATGATATAGAACTGCTCGCTAAACATTATTTGCTACAATTTCAACGAACGCTAAATATTCCGTTACATTTGCGCCTTGAACAGGCAATTAGCGAAAATATTGATATTTTGCTCAGGCATAGCTGGGAATATAACGTTAAAGAGCTACAACAATATTGTTTGGTGATGTGCCAAACATTGGGGCAGATGCTTGGAGTTTCAACATTGGAGCGTGATTTGATTAGCCAATCTCTGGATATGGTTAGCAAAAAACCACATGATGAAATTGCGCAAAATGATTTATCCAGTGAATCAAAAAATAATGCTGTGGAGCAATCATTCAACCTCAAACGCCCGCAATTATGTTTGATTAACAACCATCATATGATGCAACGCACCAGCATGACTGATACCAACATTTCAATGCTGAAAGATGATGGTAGCATGAAGCCGTTCATAGAGTTGGAATATGAAATTGTAAGCAAGGCCTGCCGTCATTATCGTGGCTCAAAAACCATCGCCGCCAAGGAATTAGGGGTTGGTCGCACCACGTTATATCGCAAATTAAACCGCAACGATGATTTGATTTGATGGCGTGGGTTTGGATATTTGAATAATGCTGTCATACCAGCCCGAGAAAGGAAACTCAGTCAAACGATGTTGTCTATCTTAGAGTTTGTCATACCAGCACCCGAAGGGAGGCGCAGCCAAAAGCTAGTATCCATAAACATAATATCTCACTTTAACTACTTGTCATACCAGCGGAGGCTGGTATCCAACAAAAAACGCAAATCAACATAAAAAAAACAGATTAAGCTAATTTAATAACTTAATCTGACGTTTAGTTTTCTTCTTCATATGAATAGGAGCAATTCCTGCAACTATATATTGTCATCCAATGTAAAATTTTTCCTTCACTATCCGTCACCGGGTATGTGCCTGAGCCATATATGCTGTGGTCTCCTGTATCGCATGGACTGATGATGTTTTTGACATTTCCAGTTGCAACAACTGCAAACTGCCGCAAAAAACCAAATCTAGACAGACTTATGACATTTCTGGGGGTTTGTCTTTGAGAGTTGGTTGACTTAGCAACCGTAGCAGATAAAGTAGTCATAAAAACTACCTCCTTTTAATTTAATAAATTTAGTATAACCCCCCCTCAAAAAGTCAAGTTACATTATGTTAATTATTGGAGTTCATCAATTTATTTTTGTGTTCGTCATGCCACCCCCAAAAAGGAAACTCAGTCAAACGCCAACATCTATCTTGGAGTTTGTCATACCAGCCCCCGAAGGGAGGCGTAGCCAAAAGCTGGTATCCATAAGTTCAAGCATTACTCGTTTTACTATGGACTCCAGCCTACGCTGGAGTGACGGGAGCGTGTGAATTGCAGAAGCGTGACGGGAGCGGGTTGGTTAAGTGAGAGCAACAAAACCAATACACCTCACTCCATCACGGTTACCACACCTTGCGTCCGCAACGCCTTACCGTCACGCAAAAAATCACCCTCACTTAACATCTTAACTGTTGATATTGCAGGATAATTCAGTTTGGTTGCCACCAAATTATCCACGTATAAAGTTGCACCGCAACCATAATATTCGTCACTAAGATGATAGCACCCGCCCCGCCCAATCTCAGTTCTGCTCGCTTTATCCAACAACGTGAAACACGCCCCTTGATGATACGGAAAGGAACTCACATCAAGCATATCAGAATAAACTTCCACCTGATAATTTCCTTGCGATTGAGTATCATTCTCAATAACTTTCTGCGCACCATCTCCCTGCGCACCATTCTCAACCAAACTAAAATAATTTTGCACCTGCGCCACTAATTCCTGAACTTGCAATAATTTCTCCACCACATCATGTGGTAATATTTCCGTTGCCCGCCCCAAATCATGCTCCAGCAAAGCGATAATCGCCGCACGGTTTGGCGTGTTAGCGGGCAGTGCTTCAACATCTTTATGAAATATCGCTTTAATTATAGCAACATCATCAATCGTGTCATCAATATTTTCATTAACATTTCCATCAACATTTTCACCGAGCAAATCCTGCAAAATGCCACCGCATGAAATGCTCACCACAATTTGCGCTAAACCCAATATTTGCAATGCTTCAATCGCTGCTATCAACACTTCCAGCGGATTGGCTTGCGTTTTGCTACCAATAAGCTCCAACCCAGCTTGACGCAATTGCCGTTTGCCCCCCATATTGGCAGGTTCAACCCGCAATACCTGCCCCGCATAGCATAATCGCAATGGCTGAGTTGGGGCTGACATATTCGCATTCAACATGTTCAAAGCGATGCGCTCAATTTGTGGCGTAATATCCGCTCGCAACGCCATCATATTATGCGACATATTATCCATCACCCGAAAGCTATTATGATGTTGCGCTGCACCTTTGCCCGCAAATAATGTGTTTTCAAACTCTAGTAAAGGTGGATTAACCTGCGCATAACCAAATAGCCCAAACCTATCCAGCAATATGTTGGTGATGAACCTATCTTGCAATGCAAATGGTGAAATTGTATCTTGTAATCCCGATGGAAGCAGTGCCATGATAATTTTGTAACTTATAAATAATATTAAAAATGCGATATTGAAAATGCTATAACGATAATTACAACATAAACATCAAATAAACAATTCATAATTTTTGTTATATGATTGGCTTTTGTTATTAATTATTGGGTTTATGGACTTCAGCCTGCGCTGGAGTGACAATAAAATGCCAGAGTGATAATAAAATATTGTGTAACACGCCATATTTAACACCAAACCATAAATCAGCCACCCATGCCCTTCAGCAACCCTTCCATACCACCTGCTCGCATCATTTTTTTGGGATCCATGCCCTTCATCTTCTTCATCATTTTTTCCATTTGCATATGATGCTTGATTAATTGGTTCACCTCCTGCACACTCACTCCTGCCCCATCAGCGATGCGTTTGCGACGTGAACCATTCAACAACTTTGGAAATTGTCGCTCTTTTTTGGTCATTGACATAATAATCGCCTCCTGACGCTTAAGCATGGAATCATCAACGCCAGCCCCTGAAATCGCATCTTTGAACTTGCCCATGCCCGGAATAAAACCAAGCATAGAGCCAATTCCACCCATTTTTTTCATCTGACGCAGTTGCGCAAGCAAATCATTAAAATCAAACTTGCCCGCCTTCATTCGTGCTGCCATATCCTCCGCTTCGCTTGCATCAACCAATTCACTTGCTCGCTCCACCAGTGAAACAATATCGCCCTTATCTAGGATACGCCCCGCAATGCGCTCAGGGTGGAACGGCTCAAACTCTGTGATTTTCTCACCCACCCCCACAAACTTGATTGGCTGCCCAGTGATATGGCGCAAACTCAGTGCTGCACCACCACGCCCATCACCATCAATTCTAGTTAATATCGCACCAGTTATGCCAATTTTTTCGTTAAACTCCCGCCCAATATTAACCGCATCTTGCCCCGTTAGAGAATCCGCCACTAGCAAAGTTTCAATCGGATTAACGAGGGCTTTTACCGCAATCAACTCAAGCATTAATTCATCATCAATATGTAACCTACCCGCCGTATCTAGCAATAACACGTCATACCCGCCAAGCCGTGCTTCACTCAATGCCCGCTTGGTGATGATGAGTGGCAATTCCCCTTCAATAATTTCAAGCGATGCAACTTCAGCCGCCTTTGCCATCACCTCTAATTGCATTTGTGCGGCAGGACGATAAACATCAAGCGATGCAACGAGAACTTTTTTGTTATGCTTTGTGCGCAACCTATAAGCTAATTTGGTAGTGGAAGTGGTTTTGCCCGATCCTTGCAACCCTATCATCATGATGATGGCGGGCGGAGTGGTGGTTAAGTTCAACTCCTGATGCTCACCCCCTAGCAATTCAGTTAAATGATCATTCACCAATTTAATCACCATATTAGCAGGTGATACACTTTTGATTATTTCCGCCCCAACTATGGATTGTTTGAGTGAATTAATGAAATCTTTCACCACTGAGAGTGCAACATCTGCCTCAAGCAATGCAATGCGCACTTCTCGCATCACGGCGTTGATATCATCTTCGGATAAACGCCCTTTGCCACGCAATTTGCCAAAAATCCCACCAAGCCGAGCATTTAATATGTCAAACATCATCAATCACCATATTTATTTGTTATATTTATGATTTTTTATAATAGTTCAGCACAAAAAGCAACTGCAAGGATTTTTTATTTATGTTGTTTATTTTGCCCGAACTTCACAAAAAATATGCACAACGTAGCTTTTGGCGGTTGTCTCCAACGCTTGTTCTGTCATGGAATAACCAATATCATTCAAATTATAATGAATATAATATTTATCCAAAAACTTTTTTAACTCGTTGGAAGTCACCGCAATATCGCTTTCTTCAATCACTTCTTGGCGGTTTGAAAGCTGATTTAAGCGCATAATTTTGCTTTTTGCCGTCACCACCCCCACCACATTGCCAGAATAATCCAGCAAAGGCCCTCCGCTATTACCTTGCAAAGCTGCATCGGTGAATTGTAGCCATTTGTTTTCACCAAATGGACCTTTCAACGCCTTAATGCTCGCAGTTTTCACCACATAATCACTGGTGATGGATTTTGCTTGCGGATAACCAATCAAAAACACTTCCTCATTTGCCTGAATCTCGGTGTGCATCCAGCGAATTGACGCAATACGATTGGGGCGAACTCCTGTGCTGAGCAATGCTAAATCAATTTTTTCATCAATTGCCACCAACTCTGATGGGCTTACACTTGCATCTTGGTTGCGCAATTTTATGTCTTTATTATCCTTGCATTGCGCAATAACGTGAGCATTTGTCACCACATGGCCTGTGCGACTGACAAAAAACCCTGTTCCGCTTGAAACTTGCACCATTTCTGCCGCGTTGGTGTTGCTTGCCAAAACACAATTTAGCGCAACATATATTATCAACATTAGTATTTTCAACATTAAATGAATAATAGCGATTAATCGTTAAAAAATCACCTTAAAAATTAGGTTACGTTGTTATTTTTACTGTTGCTTGCTGCAAATCACAACATAACCTATAAACTTACCAATATTTTACATTTTTTAGCTAATTTAACAATTGACATGCGCAAATAATTGATTATATTGCACTAGTATTTATTTACATGTGATTTGGTAGCTCAGCTGGTAGAGCATCTGACTTTTAATCAGAGTGTCGCGGGTTCGAGCCCCGCCCAAATCACCAAAAACTCAACCACGTTTTGAAACACAATTATTTTTCAAAAAATAATACTTGATTTTTATGTTGTAATATGGTTTTAAGCATGTTTGAAATTAAATTATTATAGGATTTTTGTAGATATGGCAGTTCATTTACGTTTGACTCGTGGTGGTTCAAAAAAGCGTCCATTTTATCGTATGGTTGCAGCTGATGTGCGTGCGCCACGCGACGGTGCTTTCATTGAGAAATTAGGGACGTATAACCCACTTTTAGCTAAAGAAGCCGAAGGTAGATTCACGTTTGATGCTGAAAGAGTAAAATATTGGATAGGCGTTGGTGCAAAACCAACTGAAGCAGTGGCTCGTCATTTGCGCAAAGTTGGTTTGTGGAATGAAGCTCCAGTTTATACGGCGAAAGAAAAAATTGAGAAACTCCCTCCAAGAGCAGCAGCTCGCAAAGCCGCATCTGATGCAGCAGCAGCGCAAGTTGCAGCGGAATAATTTCCTATGAATGCCTCACCTGAAATGGTTATTATCGCCAAATTAGGTGCGGCAGTTGGATTGAAAGGGCAGTTACGCTTAAATTATTATTCTAACAATATTGATTTAATCAAAAAATATGATTTTTATTATGGTGAAAATTTCGCAAACGGCGAAAATAATTCTAATCAAAACAAATGCAAATTAAATCTTATTAGTAGCGCAAATGGTAAAATAATTGTTGCAATTGAAGGCGTGACTGATCGCACCATGGCAGAAAAATGGTGCAATATATTATTATATATTTCACGCTCGGATTTCCCTGAAATTAAGGCTAGCGATGAATATTATATCAATGATTTAATTGGGATTGATGTCATTAGTGATGATGTGTTGTTTGGTAAGGTGAGCCAAGTTCACAATTTTGGTGCAGGTGATATCATAGAAATCACCAAACAAAATGGTGAAAATATTATGCTAATTTTCAATCAAGCCAATTTTCCGCATGTTGATTTAGCAAAACGTCAAATAATTTGCAATCCACCTGAAATAATGATAACAGAAAATAATAGCAATACTCAAGGCACAACAACTGACAAGGACTAATTCATTATGTGGCGCACGGCACTCACCTATTCAATAGCTATATTTTGTATATTGGCTGGGCTTGGAATTGCCGCTTATAAGCATTATGGTTTGTCATTTCCGATTGCTCCAAATACTGAAATTAATAGCTGGTATGTGGAGATGCAAACCACTTTGCAATCCCCAGATCGTAGCAATAATGCACAAAATAAACCCGCAATTAATGTTGAATATCCAGCCAATAATCATAATTATGCAGTGGTAAATCTGCAATCAATGGGGCGTGGTTTTGGTAAGCAAATAACCAAAAATGATAGTCGTCGTCGTGATGGTGGTCGCCGAGTTCAATTCACCAAGCGAAATCCCGCTAGCACGGAATCAATTTATGTGCGTTTCATGCTGTATGAGTTGGAAAATAACGAGCTTGCGAAAATCCAGCCAAATGAAGTGCCAGAAAAGTTCAAAATTAATGATTTCTCAAAACAAAAACGTGTTTATAATGCTGATGAATCCTTAAATGCGCTTTATGCGGAGATTGATAACGTAGTTGATGATGCCTTGAACAAATCAACCTCGCCTTCATCTTTTTTGAATGAATTATGGAAAATATTAAATAATGATAATGAAAATCGCCTATATTTAACGCAAGCAATGCAATTAAAAAATGAATATGAACTTTATGTTGCATTAGCGCAAATTGCCGGTTATCCCACAAGAATTGCCAACGGGCTGCAACTCAAAAATGAAATGATACGCTCAACTCGTTTGCGTCAATGGGTTGAAATATTAGAGCAAGGCGAGTGGAACAAGTTCAATATTGAAAAAGGTGAGTTCATTGATGCAAAAACTCCATTATATCGTTGGTGGGTTGGTAGTGAACCGCTGGTTAATGCTAATTATTTCAAACAATTTGTAACCAGCGTTTCCGTCAAACCAAACACAGATAGTGCAATGTCACGCGCTTTGTGGCAGAGCAAGGAAACTCAACCACTAGCATATCGTTTCGCCATTCAAACATTGACATTAGAGCAACAAGTTGTTCTGCAAATATTATTGCTGATGCCGCTTGGTGGGTTGGTGGTAGCGTTTGTTCGTCAGGTGATTGGGGTTAGAACATTTGGAACATTTATGCCCGTATTAATTGCGCTTTCAATGCGTGAAACAGGAATTATTGATGGGCTTGCTTTATTTGTGGGGCTAACTTGTATTGGGTTGATGATGCGGGGTTATCTTAATATTTTGCGACTATTATTTGTGCCAAGGCTTGCTGCAGTATTATGTATGGTTGTTGCTTTAATCACGGTTATCATGTTGATATTTAAGGATAGTGACTTCTCCGTTGGCGTTTCGGTTGCGTTGTTCCCTGTTGTAATTATGACAATGTTCATTGAGCGTATGTCTAATATGTGGGAGGAAAAAGGCGGCAAAGGTGCGTTAATGGCGTTTGCGGGAACGATGGTAATGGCGTGCATTGTTTATGTGATTGCGGTCAATGATTATGTCAAACATGCGATGATAACATTTCCTGAATTATTGTTAGTAATTTTTGGTGGTTGCCTGATTTTAGGGCGTTATAATGGTTATCGCCTAACTGAATATTTACGTTTTAGGCAATTGCAAAAATCATTGCGTCAATTGCAAGAGAAAAAGGCTGCAAAATAATGTTTGGGAGGTTTGGACTTAAACAATATGGAATTGTGGGAATGAATGGGCGAAATCTCTCATTCATCGGGGAGCATAATCGTCGCAAACATTATCCCGTGGCAGATAGCAAACTAATCACCAAGCAATTGGCGCAATCAGTGAATATTTCCGTGCCAGAACTTTATGGTGTGGTGCAATTTCAACATGACGTGAAGCAATTTGAAAAAATAGTTGAAAATCATCAATCATTTGTGATTAAACCCGTGCATGGTAGCGGTGGCGAAGGGATTATCGTCATTAAAGAGCGAGCCTTTCGGGGTTATCGTAAAGCATCAGGCGAGATTTTGGAACTAGCAGATATACGCTATCATCTGCAAAATATTTTGAGTGGTATGTTTTCGTTAGGCGGGCGACCAGATTGTGCTTTGATTGAGCAAACAGTAGTGTTTGATCCCGTTTTTTCTAGCATCACTTATCAAGGAGTGCCAGATGTGCGGGTTATTGTGCGCAATGGCGTGCCGCTTATGGCGATGTTGCGCTTGCCAACAAAATCATCGGACGGCAAGGCAAATCTTCATATGGGCGGAATTGGTGCGGGCATTGACATGGCAACGGGGGTGACAACAACGGCGGTGCAGTATAATCGCTATATTGACCGTCACCCTGAAACAGGCGAAATGTTAGCGGGGCATCAGATTCCGCAGTGGGAGCGCATTTTGGAACTTGCGGTAAAAATGCAACAGGCGAGTGGGCTGGGTTATGTTGGGGTGGATATTGTGTTGGATAAACGTTTTGGCCCCATGATTTTGGAGATTAACGCCCGCCCCGGTTTGGCAATTCAAATTGCAAATGCGAAGGGGTTATATAGCTGCAAATGACTCTCATTCTCGCCTCAACTTCCCAAATACGCTATGAATTATTGCAACAGGCAAATATAGATTTTGTTGCTATTCCCTCAACATTTGATGAAGAATCCGCTAAAAAAGATTTTGCAAACTCGCCGCCTCATAATGTTCTATCCCACCATGATCAAGCCTTGAAATTAGCAGCAGGAAAAGCGCAGGCAGTTAGCGAATTACACATGAATGATTATGTGATTGGGGCAGACCAAATATGCGCTGATGACGCTAGGATTTATAGCAAACCATTAACATCGTCACAGGCAAAACAACATTTGCAATATCTGCAAGGGCGGGAACATAGACAACATTCCGCCGCTTGTTTATTTTATGCGGGTGAAAAAATATGGCAGCATTGCGAAATTGTCACACTCACGATGCGCAATTTAACCGAAGCAGAAATAACCGCTTATGTTGAGAAAGACCAACCTTTTCAAGCTTGCGGAGGCTATTGTTATGAAAAATCGGGAAGCGCATTATTCTCAAGTGTAGATGGCAGTGAATACGCCATTAAAGGATTACCCATGCAGCATTTGCTTGCAGCATTGCAACAATTTTATCCTATTTCATTAGCTAAATATCCTGCTAAATCAAGCTGAGAAGACCATATCATGATTGATGTTTTTGATAGTGAAAAACCAGCTAAACCACCGAGAAAACTGAAAGCAGTTGCATTGGAATATCAGGCGGATAAGGACGAAGCACCACGCATCACCGCAACGGGCAAAGGCACAATCGCTGAGCAAATATTGAGCATTGCATTTGCAAACGGCGTGCGTGTGCGAGAGGATGCGCCACTAGTGGAAATATTAGGAACGTTGGAAATTGATTCAATAATTCCGCTAGAAGCGTTCACGGCAGTTGCAGAAATATTAAATTATGTATATCATGTTAATAAGATTTATGGCAAACCCAAAAATTAAAAATCCCAGAACTAAACATATTCCAAGGAGCAACCAATCATGACAGAACCAACCACGGCAGAAATCAACCCAGAGCGTATTGCTGAGCTAGTTGCTGCCACAAAAGATTATATTAATGATTTGCTGGTATGCTTGGAAAATGAGGATTATGAAATGCTTGGTGCAATTGACGCTGAATATTCGGGGTTGCAAGCGGAACTTGAGGCATTACCAGAAGGTGCAACGGAATATTATACTGAGGAATGGGAATTAATTGATGCACAATTGAAGGATTTACGTGACATTATGGAAGATAGGCGTGATAATTTGCGTTATTTCATTGAACGAAGCGAGCAAACAGGCACAGCTGCCAAAGCCTATACACGCAACATGGACTTCTCTAAAGACGGCGATTTAGGTGATACCAGCTTAGATGTGGTGCTACAATTTCCTAATTCTAGTTCAAACTCCAACTCAACGCAATCATGATTTGGCAACAATTATTGCAAATCGGGCTGTCATTCGCCGCCGTTATCATATTAATGCTAGCATTAAGCTATGGCGTGCGTAAATTAGGGTTACAAAACAAATTGCAAGTGCGACAAAGTAGCAATGGCAGCATCAAAATATTGGATAATTTATATCTTGATCCCAAAAAACGCATTGTTGTGTTGCAGTTTGCCAATTCACAATATATGTTATTGTTAGATGGTGAAAAAGCGCAAATAATTGAAAAAATCTCTAATGAAATCCCTAGCGAAATCTCTAATTAAACCTCTGATGAAATCGTCAAAACAGCCAAAAACAATAAAATTGAGAATATTGATGCTAAAACTTAGTTTGCTGTTGATTGCTTTATTTGCGCCAGATTTTTTGCTTGCAGCCGAAGATGGCTTGAATATTAATATTAGCGGGATTGAAGGCGGTTCAGCCACTGCTCGTATGATTCAAATCATCATGCTAATGACGGTGCTTTCCCTCGCTCCCTCAATTTTGGTGATGATGACCTCATTCACACGGGTGATTGTGATACTCTCATTTTTACGAACGGCGATTGGCACGCAAACGACCCCGCCCAATCAAGTGATAATTGCGCTTGCTTTGTTTTTGACGGCGTTTATCATGATGCCAACTTTGGAAAAATCATATTATGATGGCATTTTGCCATTAATTGAGGAAGAAATCAGCGAGGAGGAAGCAATTGGGCTTGCCGCAGAACCATTTCGTGTGTTTATGTTGCAACATGTGCGAGATAAAGATTTGGAATTATTCGTGAATATGACCCCAGATTTGAAGCTGGAGGAACGGGCAGATACGCCTTATCAAGTTCTAATCCCCGCCTTTATGATAAGCGAGTTGAAACGTGCGTTTGAAATTGGCTTTTTGCTGTTCATTCCTTTTTTAATTATTGACTTGCTAGTCGCCTCAATTTTGATGGCGATGGGTATGATGATGCTCCCGCCCGTAGTGATTTCATTGCCATTTAAGCTAATTTTCTTTGTGCTGGTTGATGGTTGGTATCTAGTGATGGGTAGCATCGCCCGCAGCTATGGGCTATAAAATAATTCTGATTATATAAGGCAACAAAAATGCACAATATCAAAAACTTGATTAAAATATTAATAGCATTAAGCATAATTGGGGTGGTGATGTTCATTGCATTTTTTGCATTTGCATTGCTGCTAGCAATCTCTGGAGTGGTGGCGGTTACGTTTTATGTGCGCAGCTTTTTGCCGAGTGAGCGAAATAATAAGCAATCTAGAGATAAACAATTTGCGGGAAAAACATATCACTACAATAATAACGATGGTGATATTAACGGCGCAACGATTGAAGGTGAAATTGTAGAGAGTGAGATTACGGACGATATAAAATAGATTTTGTTAGTAATGGATTTAAGCGCAATATTTTTAAGGCGTGAGAACTTAGGTTTTATTTTTAATAAATTAAGATTAAAATGATTACATTTATTGATAAGTAAGGTTTAGAGATTGATTAAAGCCAAGCCATATTTAACTTGGAGATCAGTTTATTTAACAAATAAATGCAAGACATAGACGCATACAGGGCTTAATTGATTTAACCCCTTCCCCTTCCGCCGTCACCGCCCGCTGCAACTAGTGATGGCGAGCCAATTGCTGCAACTTTTGGGGTTGGCAAAGGTGTTACATCATCTCCTTGACTAACTGATATTGGTTTTGATGATGGAAAAGGTATTATGTTGTTTTTAGCCAACTCCACATCTAGCGTTTGACTTGATGCTATTTTCGGAGTGGGTGACTCTGTCTGCTTCTGCATCGCATTCGCTTTCAATTCTGTTTGGCTCTTTTGTGGAGGATTTGCTCCATCAGCAACATCGGTTTTCTCCTCTGCTCCACCACTAAACAAACTAGCAAGTCCTTTTCCACTCAAGAGTGCCATAACAATTTCAAGTATTTTTGATATTTGGCTGTTATCTTTTTTCGCCGCATCTTTCTTTGCTGCTGCTTCCTTACCTTTTGGTGAGTTTGGTGCAGTTTGCGGGGTTGTTTGTGAACGTGATGCACCAACTGTTGCAGCAGGCGGTTCTGGATCAAAATAAAAATCATCATCAAGATCATATGATGCTTTTTGATCCAAAGCAACGCCAATTAGATTGGATTTTTCTGGTGGCGCAATATTTGATGACGACGCAATTAATGGCACAACTGGTGCTGGAGGAATCGCCGCAATAGATGGCGAGGCTATGGCTGATGATGCTATAGTTGGTGACACTGATACTGCTGGGCTTGCCGTTGAAAAAACCTGTGATTGTGATGCAGGTGCAACTCCCAAAGTTAATCCCTCTCCTGCCCTCAACCCTTCTGTCCCTATCGCTGCTCTTTCCGTCCCCAAAGGCGTAGTTCCTAAAGCTGAAAGCGTTGTGCCTAAAATAACTCCGCTTCCAGTTCCTAAAACTGCTCCCATGGCAATTTCAGATAATGCTAATTTCTCTTTCTGATCTTTTACGGCAGCTTCCAACATGGGGCGAATTGACGGCGGATAATTGGCAACGTTAAAACTTCCGGCGGCTTTATCATCTAAACCCGAAATCTCGTCTAGTGCCTCTTTCAATTTCCCAGGCAAAGTTGGATCTGATAAGTATAATTTTTTTTCATCATTTGACATTGATGCGATAGAATCTCGTAAGTTCTCGCTAATCCCAATCCCAATATTTTCTATAGTATTTGCAACTTGCTGGTCAATGGTTGGCTCAGGCGCACTAGGCGCACTCACTGCGGCAACTTCTGCTGGTTCTGATGCACTCCAATTCATAAAACAACCTACTAAAAAGAATTAATACTTAAACTAATATAGCATTATACATTATTAATTACTAATTATTATTGAATATTAGTTAGTTAATTTCATGGTTTTGTCATAAATATTACTTTTTCAACATTCGCTTCATAAAGTGCGTCATAAATATCTATGCTGGAGTTTCTGTTAGTTTATTTGCTTGCTGCTTTTTTTGCACATATAAAACCACATCTTTAATTACCAATTTTTTAATGGCAGAAATAACTGCCTCCATTGTTTCATAATCAGGTTTGTTATTTTTTGTGGGGAGTGAAACTTTATCTTTTTGTATTTTTCTATTGCTTATACTATCTCCCCAAGAATATTTGTAACCTAAACTTTTATTGAGGCAAGAAGCCAAATAGAGTTGATTATTTTTGTTTATCACATCATTGTTTTTCAGATATAAAACTAAGTTATGACTATCGTTTGAGAAAAAATCTTTTTCTTGATAAGAAACAATGAATGTTTTCCCGCCAATAAAGACGCAATTACCTTTATCTATGTATTGGTTATCATATGTTATGTATGAACTTACGCCATTATTTTCTGAACTTGCACATAAATAAGGAGTTTTACCACTATCGGGGATAATGTCTCTTGATAAAATATTTCGTGTATTCTTCACATCAAATACATCAATAACATTAAATTGTTCAAATTTTTGATTCTCAAAATCATCTAATGCTTGTTTTTCTTTGTCGGTTAAATGATAGTCACTTAACCCATTTTCTAACAAATAATTTTCTAGTGCGGCGATGCGCTCTGCCTCTAATTCCGCTATGAAACTTTCCATAAACTCAAAATCTATTTTGCGATTTTTAATTGGCAAGGATATTTTTTGCGATTTAATTCTTTCCCAACCAGCTTTATTTGTCCATTCGTAATTGCCATATATAGTTTTAGAAATTGATGAGGCTAAAAAGAGATGTTGATTATCAACTAAGAACTCCTTTTTATTTTTCCACTGTATTGCATAAGCATCTTGTAAAACTGTGAACTTTTTACTCTTATAGAAAGTAGCTCCTGTATTTGCTCCATTTGCAGAAATTGAGATTACATTTTTTAGAATTGTTGCATTATGTTCTGGCACAAAATTATTCAACCCTTGATTTTGTATTCCAGCCGTTAATGCAGGTAGAGTAAAACCTTGCTTTGGATTACTTGGTAATTCAGAGGCTTTATATTTTAAGGATTTTACTTTAATTTTCTCAAATAAATCATCAATCCTAAACTCTCCCCACTCAACATCTTTCAATTTTTCGTTGAGTGGGGTATTTACTTTCCCAAATTATCTACCTCTAAACTTTGATTCTTTAACAGAGTGCTTATTTCCCAAGCTAAATAGTCGCTCACAGTTTTCTTAAAATCTTGCAAAGTGGGTTTGGTGTCTATTGATGCGGATTGATTCCAATCTGCGCCATTATTCGGGTCAATCATTCCTTCATGATATTCTTTATGAGTAAAAATATTGAGTTTGTTTGCACCAAAACGCACCAAGTTCACCACTTCATCGTAGCGTTCTTTTGCTTGGTCAGTATCTTTTAAGTTACTGCTTGCTTTCTTTCGGTTGGTTCTGGTGTAACCATCATTAGAAAAATCAATAAACTTCACAATATCGTCTTTATGATGTTTTTCGCCCACTTTAAATACATAAATATTGGTTTGCACGCTGGATTTACCGATAAAAATATCCACTAGCATTTTGATGCTAGCTTGAAGTGTGTGTTTTGCCAATATTCTTTTGCAATAATCCTTTGCTTTGCCAGAACCCGCTGAATTTTGGATAATGATTGCTGCATATCCTTTGCTCATCATTCCCAAGGCTTTTTCCACAAAGTTCATTCCGTTGCCTAGTGCAGAATATGGTGGGTTTAAGATAAAAGCATCTGCGGGGAAGTTACTATCAGTTTTTCCATAACCATATTTACCGTCAAAATCTTTCATTGAGTCAATGTTTAGGATATTTGAGCTACCATCTCCCATCAATATCATATTAAGGATAGCCAACATATACACGCTTGAGAGCAATTCTAATCCAAGCAACTGCTGCGCTTTAATTTTAATTTCTTTTTGAGTTAGCTCTTGGGGCGAGTTAATATTGCTCTTGGCATCATTAAGCATTTCATTCATTGCAGCAACTAATAATCCTGCTGAACCTGTAGCAAAATCCCACACATAAGAATCTTTATTTACTCGTGCTAATTTCACTAACAAAGAAGCTACATAAGAGGGCGTCAGCACAACATCATTCAATTTGTCTTGAGAAAACCCAAGCCAACCATACATTTCATTAAATAATTTTCCTGTAAAATCAGTTGTTAAGCCAATTTTATAGTAAATCCCTAAATCATCTACAATTTTGGCAAATACTCTCTTTAATTGGCTTTCACCATTTTCAACTTTGTTAATATTTTCTGTGGTTAGTGTGTTTTGCAGTGTTCTTAATATGAAATCTCTCTTTTCTGTCGGTATTTCTTTTTCTTTCAAAAAGGCTTGGATTTTTCTTACAATAATATCTCCGTCTTTATTTCCATTTTCGGTGGAAGATTTTAAGTCTGATTTTTCAAGTGGTGCAACTTTCCCTGCTATACCAAGCGTTGCAATAATTGACGCAGCAACAAGATA
The DNA here is from genome assembly GCA_043765375.1 of Alphaproteobacteria bacterium. GTDB lineage: Bacteria > Pseudomonadota > Alphaproteobacteria > Rickettsiales > UBA998 > JAYUJH01. The sequence goes on along the minus strand of JAYUJH010000015.1, from coordinate 6,481 downwards.
AACTCGGTCATTTTCTCCCAAGCCCTTTTCATTTTGATAAATATCGTTGTTAAGTTTAACAAGACTTTGGTCAATTTCTCTTTCTCTTTGCTCTTTCAACTTATCAAGTTCAAATTGTGAGAGTTGAAGCGTTTTTACCTTTTCAATAAAAGCGTCAAAATTTTTCGGTGCTAAAAATGAAAAGTCTGAGTATTCACCAACTTTTTGCCCTGAACCTAAATTGCTTTTAGAAACATAATAAACGCCTATTTCATGCTTGATTTTGCCTGATTCATTTTTGTAGCCAGTCATTCCGATAGCGATAATATCGGTGTAGCTTGTGTGATGTAACAATGCGTTTGCATAATGAACAGCACCATTGACAGCAAACGAGTTGATATTCTTGAAATTAGATTCGTTTTTATCCGTTCTGTTTTCAACTTGCCCGTTATTGTCTAGCTTTACGAGTTTGTCCTTATATCCTTTATATTCAATAAGAATAGGGTAAAAATCTAAATTCTTATCTTGAAGCAATATTTTAGCATCTGGTCTATTTGCACCCGCACCACCATTTTTAGTGAAATAGTCAAAAAGAGCCTTGTCAATCTCAGCATTAACTGGTTCTTGTTCTAATTTATATGCTAGCTTATATGATTTAAGCCACCCATTAGCTAAATCTGCAATGTTTGGTTCTATTGATTGTGCCATTATTCTTTCCTTCTAAAACACATTTTATATACACATTTTTTGCTAATATGTAAAAAAATCGCATTTCTTTTACAAGTTAGCATAACAACTTTCCGTAATTTCCGAACTTTCCTTAGAACTGAAAATTATAACAAACCTTGTTTTTGCAGATAATCACCCCGCAATTAGCATCATTTCTGCACGTTCATGGAGACATTCCGCATGGTTACAGCTTGCCAAGCACTTGGTCACGCTCACAATGTGCTAATTGCCGTTTATTTCCTATTACCCACGAATGAGAGCAGCGAATAAGTAGATAATAATAGGAATCATTAAATAAACTCATCAGGGCGGAAGCCGTTTTCGTTGAAAATTGTTGAGGCGATGGAACGAAAACCGTGTGCGGTGGTGATATTTTTATAACTCATTTCTTTTGTTATAAACTTTTTCTCTATGCCATTTAAGATATTCTTTTTGCTTTGAATGAAATGTTCCAACATTTTTAATGTGTATATTCCATATTCCAATAACCTGATTTGCTTTTTCTGAAACAAGCATATCACCATTATCTTCAAAGGATATGTATCCTCTATCAAATAATTTATCTATGTGGGGAGATAATAATAAACCATTATATTTATCAAGCCTTTCTTCATGAGTGCACTTGCACCACGGTTTAATATGGCTTGCCATTAAAAAATCTATGTCATCAACACCAGTAACACGGCACCCACCTTTTTCAATTTTTCTTACATCTTGTTTGAACTTGCCTTGACCAAGACGCGTAGCTATAAGGCGTTCTTTTTCAGTTTCAGAGATTTTTTTATCACTTTCAATTTTCACAATATCTTTAACTTTTCGTTCAGATGATGTTGAATCATCTAAGTTACATAGTTCTTTTAGAGCTTCCAAGTGCTTGCCTGTTTTTGAAAATGTAAATCTTCCAAGCTCATAACCTAAGTCAACTCCATCTTCACTTGCAATTTCATACCATTCAACGTCGTGCACATGTCTGTGTTCTTTACGTTTTTCTGTAAAATAATAATCTGATTTTACGATGCCATGTGATAACAACTTACTTTTTCCATTGCGGGCAAAAACCACATCTCCAATCGCAACATTTTTATAGAAATCCCAAATTAAATTTGCTGTTTTTGACGGATTATCATTCTCAGGTGTTTTCAATGTTTCTAATATTTCTTTTTCATTATTAAAATTATATTTTTCGTTATTGAAAAACCCCATTCCCATAATTCCAAGTGCAAAATCACCTTTTAAGCCTGTAATGTCTTCTGTTTTATTGTTCCAGCACCAAGCATTTTCACCCGGAGCATAAGTCCAGTATTGTCTATTTTGTTCTTTTTCCATTTTTAATTTTCCCTATGACTATACCTTATTGGTTATTCACGCCTAAACAAATAGCATTAAACTCGCAGAATATTTAGTGTTATTGGATTGCTTTGGACATTATTATCATGTGCTTTTGGTGACCCCGACAGCGCATTTTAATGCACCAACAAAAAAACAGCGAACCATTTTTGAAATTGATTTATCAATGAAAATGGTGACCCCTACGGGATTCGAACCCGTATTGCCGCCGTGAAAGGGCGATGTCCTAACCGTTAGACGAAGGGGCCTTGAAGTTATGAGGCTTTAGTGACGCTTATTAAAATACATATATCTAAAAATTCATATATTTAGAATACATACACCACAAAAACTCAATTCATAATAATCAAAGTGAAATGCAATATGTCGTTTTACAGGTAAATTGTCAACTAAAAACTAATATATTTTGCAAATAAATCATTTCTCATGATTGTTTTGCTGGTTGCACAAGCTGGTTGCTAGGCTGAGGCTTGGCAGGTTGAGCCACAGGTTGAGCTACTGGCTGAGCTATGGGCGCAACAGGAAGATATGGCAATGATGAATGATGCAAAATGATTTTCACCTCGTTTGGAGCAGTTTTTTGATAAGCAAAGCTATATTCCACTTTCATCTTTTCGCCTTTGATGGTGGTGAAAAAATAATTACCCATGGCAATTGCCGTATCACAATTGGTGATAATCGCTTCATTTTCAAACTTAATATCTGTGAATTGGCAGAGTGCAAACCCAGCATCTTCCTTGTTTTCTCCACCAACAAAATAAGATAATGCCTCCTGCTTATCACCCCTAAATTGATCAACACTTGCCAAAGTTGGCTTGAACAAAACTTTACCTCTATCAAAGCCATAAAGTTCATCAATCGCTTTTTTAGCTTGAGGTTTTGGGTTGCTTGATTTACCAATTGCAATGATATTTTCCGCCCATTTTTGTTGCGCCTTGATAACCTCATTTTCAGTCAAAGCAATATTTGCTGAACAATATTTTTGCGGCTTTAATGTGCCTTGATTTGCGTTATTTGCACCTGAATTATAACCCCTTGAATTATTTGCACCAGCATTATTTGCACCTGCATTTTGGGCAATCATCACTGCCGAGCCAAATAATATTGTGGTGATGATGGTGGTTGTGATTAATTTTTTCATATTTATTCCTTGTTAAAGCAATTTCTAATTTTATTGTGTTTTGCTATTATTATGTTTAGTTATTAGATAATCTAATTTGATAATTGATTATTATAATATTTTATGATATTAGAAAAACGAATAATTTTAATGTAATGAATTAGATAAACTTATGAACTGGTCAATTTGATGGATATAATTACCTTATGGACATAATCACATTACAGATTTTCATTGCGGTGAAGGAAACTATGAGCTTCACCCAAGCGGCGCAAAAAGTTTTTCGCACCCAATCAGCAGTTAGTCAACAAATAGCTAATCTGGAACAAATGCTGGGGGTGAAATTATTTAAGCGTGGGAAAAAGCTGGAAATCACCAATGATGGTGAGATTTTTAATAATTACGCTAAACAGATTCTTAATTTGCAACATGAGGCAATTAACCGTTTCAAAGAACCTGAATTGGAGGGCGAGATTCGCTTTGGCTTGCCTGAAGATTTTGCAGTAGTTTTTCTTAATAATATATTGCGAGATTTTCATGAGATTCACCCCCGCATTAAGCTCCAAATTGAGTGTGATTTAACGCTAAACTTGCTTGAGAGGTTCAAAAAATCAGAGTTTGATATTGTGTTGATAAAAAATATGCAACAATATGATTTGCCTCATGGTGTGGATATTTGGACAGAAACATTGGAATGGGTTGGAGCGGATAATTATATTGATAGCTTCATTGCCAACAACCAACCAATTCCGCTGGTGCTATCCCCTGCCCCTTGCGTTTATCGTTCTCATGCGTTGGAAATGTTAGAAAATGCGGGGCTTAAATGGCGAATAATTTTCACATCACCCAGTTATTCCAGCAAGATAGAGGCGATTAAGGCGGGGCTTGGGTTTTCTTTATTGCCACGAAATATGATTCCCCCAACATTAAATGCAATCACCTGCTCGGGTTTGCCTGTGTTAAATGATATTAATATTTGCTTGCTTAAACAACAATCCCACAGTTCGGTGATTAAATCATTGGAGGAGTTTATAATCAAAGAATTAATTTAGCAAATCATGTAATAATATTATATGATGATGTTTTAGGTGAGAGAATGCAGGAATATCTTGATGCGCTGAAGCAAGTTAATTCAACCCAGTTTCATGGCAAAGTGGATACGGTCAAAGGGCTAGTTGTTTCATGCAAAGGGCTTGGGTCAGTGTTCAAAGTGGGTGATAGATGCCTGATTGAGCGCAAGCGTCATGAACATTTTGCTAATGATTTCATCAAAGCCGAGGTGGTTGGGTTTCAAAGCGAGGTGGCGTTGCTGATGCCATTTGAGCAATTAGAAGGAATTGGTCAAGGCTCTAGGGTTATTGTGGATAACGCCGCCGCCGCTATCATGCCATGTGCTGGTTGGCTTGGGCGAGTGGTAAATGCGTTTGGTGAACCAATTGATGGCAAAGGTGCATTGCCAATGGGTAACGTGCCGTATCTCGTGCGGGGAACTCCGATGCAATCTCACATGCGGGAGCGGGTGCGGGGCAAAATGGATATGGGGGTGCGGGCGATAAATGCGTTTCTCACTTGTTGCCGTGGTCAGAGAATGGGGATATTCGCAGGGTCTGGCGTCGGGAAATCCGTGTTAATGTCAATGCTTGCTAAATATTCGCAGGCAGATGTCAATGTGATTGGTTTGATTGGCGAGCGTGGGCGTGAGGTGCAAGAGTTTATTGAGGATAATCTCGGTGAGGAAGGTTTGAAACGTTCCATTGTAGTTGTAGCAACCTCCAGCGAGGCAGCTTTGATGCGACGTGAAGCGGCTTATCTCACTATGGCGTTATGCGAATATTTCCGTGATGCAGGGCAGAATGTGCTATGCTTGATGGATAGCGTCACTCGTTTTGCTATGGCGCAGCGGGAAATTGGCTTATCCGTAGGCGAACCACCAACAACCAAAGGTTATACGCCAACAGTATTCGCTGAACTGCCCCGTTTGCTGGAGCGTGCGGGGACTGGTATGAAGGGACAAGGCGCAATCACGGGGTTTTTCACAGTGCTAGTTGAGGGCGATGATACGAATGAACCAATTGCTGATAGTGTGCGGGGGATTTTAGATGGTCACATCGTGATGGATAGGGCGATTGCCGAGCGTGGGAGATTCCCCGCAATTAACATATTGCGTAGTGTTTCACGCACCATGCCTGATTGCAATAATGGTGCAGAAAATGCGCTGATTGTGATGGCACGGCAGATGCTCACCACTTATGAAGATATGGCGGAAATGGTTCGCCTTGGGGCTTATCGCAAAGGCACAGATGCCGAAGTTGACCGAGCCATTCACTATTTTCAACCGCTGGAGAAGTTTTTATCACAAAATAAGCAGGAAAACACCAACCTTGAAGCAAGCTATGCGAAGCTAGCCGCCGCTATGGACATCACCCCTTGGCCTTTGTAAAATGTTTGGGTTGTGAAATATATGGGTTGTTATGCCATCGGATATTTCGGATATTAACGCATTTTTTTGTGTTCGTCATACCAGCCCCCAAAAAAACATATAAACTCTGGTATCCATATTAAAGAGTCTGAGTATCCACATTAAAACGATATTTCACAACATAAACCAAATCACCCACATTTTATCATTGCAATATCGTTAATTAAACACTAATTTACGATGCAATTATATAATCTAACACAGGAACAAATCACATGCCAGCAACACAAAGATTTTTTGGAACATCAGCAGCAGAAACATTCAACTTAACCATTGCATCAATAGTTGATGCTGGAGCAGGTAATGACACTATATATGGCAGCCTATTTAACGATAGCATTTACGGCGAAGATGGCAATGATAGTTTGATGGGTAATAATGGCGATGATTTAATTTTTGGTGGCGATGGCGACAATATTATTAATGGTGGTTACGGCGATGATTATCTAATCGGTGGGTTTGGTAATGATTCCATCACCGATAGACATGGTAGCAACATCATCAATAGCGGAGCAGGCAATGATACCGTTGATTTAAGAGATGACACTACACCCACCACTGGGCTGGAAAATAATATTGTCAGAACCGAAGATGGTAATGACCTCATCTATTCTGGCAATGGAAATAACAGCATTTACGCAGGATCAGGCCATGACACTGTTTATGGCAACTCAACTTTAGGTGGTAATTATATTGAAGGCGGTGACGGCAGTGATTCAATTTATGGCGGTGACGGCGATGATACTATATATGGTGAATCTGATGAGTTATATCCTTTGTTATTTAGCAATGTTTTTAGAGGAAGTGATATAATTTATTGCAATAAC
>JAYUJH010000014.1:0-40463 GCA_043765375.1 Alphaproteobacteria bacterium | reverse complement strand
ACGTTTGTATTTTTGAGAACCGCAGCGCAGTGTATATAGAAATACATGAGCAGCGGAAGCGCAGAAAATCAAATGTTGCAGGCATTTTGAAAAGCTGTTAATACAGGTTCTAACAAAATAACCTAATAATTCACCTCGCTTGGGTCAATGGAACGCCATAAAAACCATGTGGCAATAGTGCGATATGGCTGCCAAACCTCCGCAATTTTCGTTGCTTGCATTTTATTAAACGGTTTAGCTTGAATACCATATTGCCGCGCCATTGCTCGCTGCAAACCAATATCATCAAGTGGCAAAATATCTGGACGCATCAAGCAAAACATGGCAAACATCTCTGCCGACCATATCCCAATCCCTTTAATAGCGGTAATATGCTTCATTAATTCCGCATCGTTCATGGCTTGCAATTGTGGCAATTCTAGCTTGCCATCATTTGCAAAGGCGATTAAGTTCTCAATATAGCTGATTTTTTGGCGTGAAAATCCACATGATTTTAATTGTTCATGTGTTAAATTAGCGCAATTATATGGGGTAATTTCGGGAATAATCGCCTCCATTTTTCGCCATATCGCATCGGCGGATTGCACCGATATTTGCTGCCCCGCAATGCTGCGCATCAAGGTGTGGAACGCATCACCACGGCTTTGCAAAATGCTTGATTGATGTTGCGCAATTAGCAACGCTAACGCCTCATCATTTGCGCTTAAATGCGCAATTCCTTGTTGCCAATAGGTTGGATTATTCATTAAAATATCTCATGCAGCTATTATTTATTTTACCTTAATTATATTTTGAGATAGTAAAGGATAATGCAGCGAAAAAGAAATTATATAATGTTAATGTTGGTTGGGTTGATGCTCACCAATTGTTCCACGGGTTTTGATAGTGCCATTTTGAACAACGCTATCTTGAATAATAGGGTAGTGTTGCATGAAAAATCAGGCAGTAGGGAGTTGTTGAAGGGGCGTAAATATAGAGATTTAGGTGAAGCCAAACAACAAGCCCCAGGACAAGGTAAAGCCGAAGATAAGAACTCGGCTCAGGATTTGGCGAATGAAGATGCGGCAATTAAGGCGTTTCGTGTAGCAAAAAATAGTGGATATGCGCATATCAGAATTGAGGCAAAACGTGAGTTGGCGCAATTGCTTTATGCCCAGCGTGGGGAATATGATACTGAGATTTTGACCTTATTAGCACAGTTAAGCAATGTAGATAATTCAGGAGAATTGATGGGCGCAGCAGTTGGTGATGCCGCCTCAACAACAATGCTCGCTGATTATTATGCAAAGATGGGTAATGAAAGCAAGGCGATTAAATTATTAGAACCGCTCATATTAAACAATAAATCAGTGAAATATTTACCCGCCAAAGTTGCGCTTTATCAATTATATGCTGATGCGAATAAAGATGATATGGAAGCAAAATGGGCGGAATTATTGCATGATTATGAAGCGGAAAATGATGCAAAATGGTATCCCAATATGGCGAAACTTTATAACATGAAACATATGAGTTTTTATGATTCAGGGCTTGCGTTGAAATATTATAAGCTAGCGGAGTTGCAAGGAAATGATGCGGGTAATATGCCAATTTCTAAGATTTTGCGTTATGACCCAAAGCATCAAGATTTGGCAAGTGCCGTGAAATATTATGAAAAAGCTGCAAATCTTGGCAATTTCAAGGCGGTGCGAGCGTTGAATGAAGCATATCAGCAAGGCGGTTGGTTGCAAGCAGATGCAAGCAAACAGCGTGTTTGGTTGGAGAAGTTAGCAAATAATGGTGATGTGAAAGCCAATATGGAGCTTGGCTTGGTTGCCGCAAATGCTGGTGATGCGCAAGCAGCATCTAAATGGTTTGCAACGGTTGTCGCTAGCGATTTTGCTAATAATTATGAAATTGCTAAGAAATTATATGGCGTTCGTCGTGGGCAAATATTGGCGAAATCATATGCGATACAAGCGTTGAATGGTGGTGATGTGCGAGCTTTGGCGTTGTTGCGTAAAAATTATTTAACTCGCTGGAATAATTTGGAGCAAACACTGGAAGCAGAAGCATTTTTACAGCAAAATCCAAAGTTGCTAACGGTTGGAATGGCGAAAAAATTAGTAAAATCATTCAAGCAATATGGGCAAAATATCAAGGCGATTGAGTGGTTGAAGCGGGCTGCTTATATGGGAGATGTGACTTCACAGAAAAAATTGGCAAGCTATTATGCGGTGGGAGAAAATGTTGAGCAAGATTTGGCGCAATCGTTGATATTTTATGAGAAAGCAGCAAATGCGGGTGATTCTGAGTCGCAATATCAGTTGGGGTTGCTATATGCTCGGGGGATTGGAACGGCAAAAAATGAGGCAATGGCGCAAAAATGGCTAGAAAAATCTGGGTTGCAAAAATCTGGCTTAAACAAGGCAGGTGGGCAGTAAGGCTACGGACAATATATTAATGATATTGTAACACAACCTAGTTTTCAAGAAATATCATATTGAAAGAAATATCATTTGAAATTATGGCACTTGAAAAAAGCTAAATCCTGCACAAGTTATATATTATAAAATAATATATTATCACGGGGAAACATAATTATGCAGATTGAGAAATATAGTGACGTGGCCAAGCAATTAATGCAAGCAGCGCAAATGATGGCGGTGCAGCGGGAGCATCAACGATTTTTGCCTGAACATATTATGTTAGCAGCAGTGAAATCAAGCGATAAAACCATTGTTAATTTGTTGCAAGCGATGGAGATTAACCCACCACAATTGCAAGCATCATTAGAGGCAAAATTGCAAGCGCAACCAGTGGTTTCTGGCAGTGGAGCGGGGCAGTTGATGCTTGACCCGCAAACAGCCAAGTTGATTGGGGCAGCGGAGGAGGCAGCGCATAAAGCAGGTGATGAGTTTGTCACGGTTGAAATGTTTTTGTTGGCAGCATCATTATTGCCAAATACGCAAATTGCTGAAATATTGCAAAGTTTTGGTGCAACTCCCGCAAAGATTAACGCAGCAATTAAGGATATGCGAGGCGGAAGAAAAGCTAATTCCGCCAATTCTGAGGGGAATTATCAAGCATTAGAGAAATATACCAAGGATTTCACCGCATTAGCTGAGGAAAATAAGTTAGATCCTGTGATTGGGCGTGACGAAGAAATCAGGCGCACTATGCAAGTTCTTTCACGACGCACTAAAAATAATCCCGTTTTGATTGGTGAACCGGGGGTGGGTAAAACAGCGATTATTGAAGGGTTGGCACAGCGCATCATCAACGGTGATGTTCCCGAAAACTTGCGGGGAAAACGCTTGCTTGCTCTGGATTTGGGCGCATTAATAGCGGGAGCAAAGTTTCGTGGCGAGTTTGAGGAACGGCTAAAAGCAGTGTTGCAAGAAATTGAAGCACAAAATATGGGTGGAAAAAGCAATAATAATGGGGGGGGCGAAGTTATATTATTTATTGATGAGTTGCATACATTGGTTGGTGCTGGTGCAGCTGAAGGCTCAATGGACGCCTCTAACTTGCTCAAGCCTGCACTTGCTCGTGGTGAATTGCACTGCGTTGGTGCAACCACTTTGAATGAATATCGCAAATATATTGAAAAAGATGCCGCTTTGGCGAGGCGGTTTCAATCAGTTTTTGTGTCAGAACCAAATGTTGAGGATAGCATTTCAATATTGCGTGGATTGAAGGAAAAATATGAAGTTCATCACCGTGTGAAAATAACTGATGGTGCAATAATTGCCGCTGTTACACTTTCAAATCGCTATATTTCAGACAGATTTTTGCCTGATAAAGCGATTGATTTGATGGACGAAGCGGCAGCAAAATTGCGCATGGAAATTGATTCCAAACCAGAAATATTAGATGAAATTGATCGCAAAATTATTCAGTTGAAAATTGAGGCGGAAGCGTTGAAGCATGAAAATGATGTAGCAGCAAAAGAGAGATTAACTAAATTGCAAACAGAGTTAAGCGAGTTGGAGCAAAAATCATTTGGCTTGACTAGCGTTTGGCAAGCAGAAAAAGCAAAATTGGTAGATTCCAGTCAGATTAAGAAACAGCTAGAAGATGCTAGAGCGCAGTTGGAAAAAGCGCAACGTGATGGTGATTTGGCAAGGGCGGGAGAATTGGCTTATGGCATAATCCCTGAGTTGGAGCAAAAGATAACTTCGCTTGATAAAAACATGGTTGATAAAAATATGGCTGATAATAATGCAACAGATAATGTGATGGTGCGTGAATCGGTGATGGATTCTGATATTGCATCAATCATATCACGTTGGACTGGAATCCCTATAGAGAAAATGCTTGGCAGTGAAAGGGATAAGTTGCTCAGATGCGAAGATGAATTGCGCAAAAATGTTGTCGGGCAGGAGGAGGCACTCACGGCAGTTAGCAATGCGGTGCGTCGTTCTCGGGCGGGGTTGCAAGATCCCAACCGTCCGCTTGGATCATTTTTATTTTTGGGGCCAACGGGGGTTGGAAAAACTGAATTGACTAAATCTCTTGCCAAGTTCTTGTTTGATGATGGGCAAGCATTGCTGCGCATTGACATGTCGGAATATATGGAAAAACATGCGGTTTCTCGCTTGATTGGTGCGCCTCCCGGATATGTTGGTTATGAACAAGGGGGAACGCTCACGGAGGCGGTTCGTCGCAGGCCATATCAGGTGATATTATTTGATGAAGTGGAGAAAGCTCACCCTGATGTGTTTAATTTGTTGTTGCAAGTGCTTGATGAAGGCAGGCTAACGGATTCTCAAGGCAGAACTGTTGATTTTCGCCATGTAATCATTGTTTTGACCTCCAATTTAGGGGCGAATTATATCGCTGAGTTGCCTGATGCTGATAATGATAACGATGATAATGTAAATAGTGGGGCATCGTTGGAGGCGGTTCGCCCTCAAGTGATGGAGGCAGTGCGTGGAGCGTTTCGCCCTGAGTTTCTCAACCGCCTTGATGAAATTGTGCTATTTAATCGCCTTGGACGGGCGCAGATTTATAATATTGCCACCATTCAAATTGCTGCATTGCAAAATCGCTTGAATGAACGTAAAATTATATTGCAAATGACTGAATCTGCATATGAATGGATTGCACATGCGGGTTATGATGTGATTTATGGCGCACGCCCGTTGAAGCGAGTGATTCAACGCTATCTTGAAAACCCTCTCGCTAAGGCGATTTTATCAGGTGAAATCAAAGATGGTGATGTGGTGAAAATCACCGCCAATGATGCTGGTTTAGTGATTGGTTGAAACTGCTATGGTTTGTCACTTCAGCACCCGAAGGGAGGCGAAGCCAAGGGCTGGGTATCTACACCATAACGCCATAACAACCATTCCGTAATTTCCCGCTTGTGTAATTGCGGATTGCTTGTTAAAAAAGTGATATGATGATGGAAACTGAGCAGCAAATACATTCATTTGGCGCATTAAAACGGCAGATTATGATTGGCAAAATCACGCATTTGGCGGTGGACAAGCCATTAAAACTGAAATGTGCAACTGAAATCTCAAATATTCCTGTGGCATTTCAAACTTATGGCACATTAAATGCTGAGAAAACCAACGCAATTCTCATTTGTCATGCGCTAACGGGTGATCAATATGTCGCATCAGGCAACCCCGTCACGGGGAAATCAGGCTGGTGGAACTTTATGGTTGGGGCGGGCAAACCGATTGATACTGACCGCTTTTTTGTGATATGCTCAAATATTCTCGGTGGGTGCATTGGAACTTTTGGCCCCAAACATATTGGTGCAAATGGGCAAGCTATGGGGCTTGATTTTCCAATCGTTACCATTGCGGATATGGTGGAATTGCAAAAATTATTGGTGGAATCCCTTGGAATTGAAAAATTATTCGCCGTTATTGGCGGTTCAATGGGCGGAATGCAAGTGTTGCAATGGGCAACCAGTTACCCTGAATTGTTATGTTGCGCCATTCCACTTGCCACCACTTCCAAACATAATGCGCAAAATATTGCTTATCATGAAATAGGACGGCAGGCAGTTATGGCTGACCCTGAATGGCGATGTGGAAAATATGATGCGCATGAAACCTTCCCCGTGAAAGGGCTTTCTGTGGCTCGTATGACGGCACATGTGACGTATCTCTCAGAAAATACTTTGCAGCGTAAGTTTGGGCGCATGTTAAAAAATGATAATAGTTTGAAAAATGACGCTAGCACAAAAGAGATTAGTGCAAGAGACGTTGATGCAAAAGATGGTAATGCTAGCAATTATAGCTTTGATGCGAACTTTCAAGTTGAGAGTTATTTGCGTCACCAAGGAGTGAGTTTTGTGGAACGTTTTGACCCTAATTCATATTTATACATCACCAAAGCTGCTGATTATTTTGATTTAAGCGAGGAAGTTGGGGGGAGTTTATCACGAGCATTTGCAGGAATTAAAGTTGCATTTTTGGTGATGTCATTTTCCACCGATTGGCTTTATCCCACCAGCGAAAGCCGTGATATTGTGCGGGCATTAAACGCAACTCACGCCGATGTTAGCTTCACTGAGATAGATTCGCCACACGGACATGATGCTTTTTTAATCCCCGATGAAAATTATATGCGGGTGATGAGCGGATTTTTGGGTGGCAAAGCAGTTGAAATTGGCATTTAGTGCTATGTTATTTTAGCGTGTTATTAATATTTAATGCTTGACTATTTACAGTCAGTGTGAAATTAGTTATAGTCTTAAATTATTTTTAATTATACATCTGGAGTTTGCGAAATGAAACGCACATATCAACCAAGTCAATTAGTCCGAACTCGTCGTCACGGTTTTCGTGCTAGAATGGCGACTGTCGGTGGCAGAAAAGTCATCGCTTCACGCCGTTCAAAAGGGCGCAGCCGTTTATCCGCTTAAATAACTTAAATCATGCAAGCAAATATTAGCCAGTTAACCAAGCGTGCTAGTTTTTTAGCGATGCGCAATAAAGGCGATGTGGTATTCACCTCCGCATTCACATTGCAATATGCAAAAAATGAGTTGATTTTGCCTAAAAAGGTTTTGCCTGAAAATAAATCTGTTTCAAATGATAACGTTTTGTTTGATAATGAATTAATTCATATTGGATTTACTGTGACCAAAAAAGTGGGAAATGCAGTGCAGCGCAACCGAGTTAAGCGCAGATTAAGAGAAATTTTTCGCTTGTTTTTTGCCCCAAATTGTGAAGGTGGGCATTGTTATGTGATGATTGGAACTGCAAAAATGTTGCGTATGAGTTTTGAAGAGCTAATCAAAAATGTTAATTTTGCACTCAAGCGAATGAGCCAAGAAATGGCCAAAAAACAAATATTAAAGCTGGGTGGTTGCCAATAATAATGATTGATTTACAGCAAGATAACAGTATTTTTCGTGAAGTTGATGATGCAATGCGTCAGGAGAAATTGCAAGGATTATTGCGATTATTTAGTAAATATATAATTGCGCTTAGTGCGTTGGTTTTGTTGGCAACCATTGGCTATGTTTGGTGGCAAAATAACAAAATTGAACAATATCAAAAAGCAAGTGCGAGTTTTTTTCAAGCCATTGAGATGATAGATAATGGTAAAGCAAGCCAAGCCAAGAAAACAATTGATGAGTTGGCGAAAAATTCTGACGAAAAAATCACATTAATGGCGCAAATGTGGCAAATAAAATTGAAATATTTGGCAGATAAACAAGACGAAGCAACGGCGATTGCTGGTGAATTAATGCAGAAAATGGCGGGTAAAAAATCAGTTGCAGCATATTATGATTGGGCGCAGTTACATACAAAATCAAGCGCAGAAAATCAAATATATAAATTGAGTGCGCTTGAAATGCAGGCAGCAAAACATATTGATGCAGGTGAAATGCAGGCGGCTCACGATGTTTTGCAACGTATTTCGCAGGATTTGGCAGCCCCTCCAACAATGCGGGATCGTGCAGAAAAAATGTTAATCGCTATTGCTCCAAAAACTATTGCTCCAAAAATCATAACACCAATCATTGCAACTGAACCACAGAAACTCACTCCAAAGCCGCTTGATAAGCAAAAATAATATGCAAAATAAGGTGATTATCATGATTGGTTGCGGCAATATGGGAGCGGCCATGCTGCGCCGATTATTGCAATTTAGCGATAATATATTTTATGTGGTTAAGCCAACAATTCTGCCCGACGATTTGCGAGATAATAAGCGAGTTAATTGGGTGAATAATGTTGCGCAATTACCGCATAATTTACAGCCAGTGATGGTGATTTTGGCGGTGAAACCTCAGATTATGCACCAAGTTTTGCTGGATATTAAGGTTTTTATGGATAATGGCGGTTTTGCTGATAGTGGAATTGTTGCGAATGATGATATAGGTTTTGATGCAACAGCTAATAGTTTATCACCAAATCAAAGCTCGCCAAAAATCCAATTTTGCACCATGGCAGCGGGGTTGAATATTGGGTTTTATCATCGTATTCTGGGCGATGTTTCAATTTTGCGAATCATGCCAAACACTCCAGTTGCGATTGGTGAGGGGGTGGTTAATTTATATGGAGATAGTAAAAATTATGGCGACTATGAATATAGTGGTTATAAAAAAAACATTGCTAATCAGTTGCTTGCACCGCTTGGGCAATTAATATGGCTGGAAGAGGAGCGCATGATTGATGTTGCAACCGCAATTTCTGGCAGCGGAAGTGCATATGTTTATTTGTTCATGGAGGCGTTGGCTAATGCCGCAACGGAGCTTGGGATTGAGGCGGAATTAGCTCGCCAAATGGCGCAACAAACCGTGCTTGGTGCAGCAAAATTGGCGACAATCCAGCCTGCGAAATCATTGCAACAATTGCAGGCGGAAGTCACCAGCAAAGGTGGCACAACTGCGGCAGCAATGCAACAGTTGCAAAAAAACGATGCGCTGAAGCAATTAATTTTTCAAGCGGTGCAAGCGGCTCTGGCTCGTGCTGTGGAATTAAATCATGATAATACAATGACTTAGCATTTTTGTATATGTAAATTTTTTTTGTGCAACGCACAATATTATGCTTGACAAACCAATTCAAATATAGCATGTTACATTTATCAATTTTAGTAATTTTTAAGGAATTAAGTGATGACTGCAAATAACAAACAAGCAAATGATTTTTTCAAATCTTTTTCAGAGTTCAAAATGCCAACCATGGATATGGGCGAAGTGATAAACATGTGCCGTCGCAACATGGAAGCATGTTCTGCTGCCAACCAAGTTGTGCTTGAAGGAATCCAAGCGGTGAACAAGCGCAGTGCAGAAGTTATGCAAACTAACATTGAAAAATGTATTAGCGCATCTCGCGATGTGATGTCTGCTGGTGTTTCAGAGGCTTCAGGCAAAAAACAAACTGCTGTGAACAAAGAAGTATTTGAATCTTGCATGAGTTCTTGCCGTGAGATTTCAGAAATGGTTTCAAAATCAACTTTTGAAGCATTTGATTTGATTAATAAGCGTTGCGCTGAGGCAATGGAAGAAGCTGGGAAATTATCTAAGAAAGCTGCTTAATTTTTAGTGAAATAATTTAAAAAGGCGTAACCATAATAGGTTGCGCCTTTTTTTGTTGTGAGTGTAGTCTTATATGAATAATTTCAAATATTTTTGTTTTGTTATGGTTAGATATATGCAAGATGTTGCGCTTATATCAATTTTATTGCCTTGCCGTTTTCATGCGAATAAAATTATAACCTGCTAGGTTGCGTTATGATATAGCTGATGCGCAAGTGAAAATGTGGTTTGCAGAAAGCAACATTAGAAATCAAAGCATAACCTGTATAAAAATAAAATAAATAATATATTGCATTGAAACTTTATGATAATTTTAACGTTAGTAATTTATATTGAATAAAAATAATTATAGTGTTTTTAATTTTTATTGGGATTTGAAGAAAGGCCTCTATAAAATGAAAAAACGATATATAGTGCTTTCTATTTTTATTTACGCATTATTCCGCGTTTGTAAAAATAGAAAAAAGCACTATATCTATTAAAAATATAGCAGTTTCTAATTTTAATCACCGATGTAATCGGTAAATAAAATTAGAAACTGCTATAAATTAAACTATTCATAAATGAAATAACATAAAATAATACAGGTAAAACCTTATGACGAATGAACAAGCAAATGAGTTTATGCAACATGGAACAGGGGCAAGCGAAGTTGAGGCAAATCTTGCCAGCGAAAACTTAGCTAATGAGAACCAAAATCATATAGAGGCGGGTAGTGAAGCCCGAACTCTTGACAATATAAAAAATAAAAAACCATCAAGCGAAAGTTCGCCAGGCAAGCAAGCCCGAGATAAGCAACAATCAGATAAGAACGCCTCAAATAAAAAGGTATTAGCACATGCTGGTCACCCAATTATTGATGCGGTGATAAAAATGCGTTATGCTTTTTCAAACTATGATGATGCCCTGAACAAAATCACTTACCTAGAAAATCGGTTCGTTAAATCTTCGCTTGCGGATTTGGAAACTCCCGCCACCACCGTGTTGTGGATTCGTGGTTATGACGTAACAAAAAAGGAGGAAGAGGCGGGTTATACGGGGAATTACGCGTTGATTTCTCCTGACATGACTCCTGATAAAAAATATACGCTAATCGCGCGCAAGTTGGAGGTTGAGATTGGCAAGCACCCGCAACGTAAGCGCAAAAAGAGCAAACACCCTGATTGGGGTTTCTGGGTGCTGCGCCGTGTGCAGAAAGGTTGGCGATATGATAGTGTGGAGGAGGCTTATGCGGATTTGATGGCGATTGCCGAGGAGTTCCCCGAGGTTAGTATTCCTTCAAGCAATAAATTGTTCACCATAATTTACCGCAAAGCAACTGATGATTCCCTACCATTATTTCGTGTGGTGCTAGAGGTGGAGGCATTGCAAGAGGGCGGTTTCACCATCACTTGCACTGAGAATACTTATCGCTCCAACAAAACAAAAGAAGTGCCAACGGAAGATGCGCCAGAGCCAATTGGTAAGTTTGCCTCCATGATTGCACTGAAGAAAAATCGTAAGAAAAATATTAATGATGTGCTAAAAGAGCAAAAAGATGCGAATAATAAAATAGATGATTTAACGCAAGATGAAACGGAATAATTATGACACAATCTAGCCAAATATTTTATCCTAAGCAAGCCGTGATATGCGCCTATGCTCGCTCAGCCTTTACCCCCGCTTATAAGGGAGCATTTGCTAAAGTTCGCCCCGATGATTTGGTGGTAGGTGTGGTGCAGGGATTGCTCGCCAAACTGCCAAAATCACAATTAAATCATGATGATATTGAGGATTTGTTGCTCGGTTGCGCTTTTCCTGAAGGGGAGCAAGGCTTGAATATGGCTCGCCTTGTGGTGATGTTGGCGGGGTTGCCTGATTGCATTTCGGGTGCGACTATCAACCGTTTTTGCGGATCTTCCATGGAGGCGGTGCATATTGCAGCGGGCAAAATTGCACTTGGAGCGGGTGAAGTTTTCATCGCAGCGGGGGTGGAATCAATGTCGCGCGTGCCAATGACGGGGTTTAACCCATTGCCAAATCCGCAATTATACGCATCTCGCCCGCAAGCATATACGAATATGGGGTTGACGGCGGAGCATGTTGCTAAAATATGCAATGTTTCACGTGCAACAATGGAAGAATTTGCGATGTTAAGCCAAAATAAGGCGGCGGCGGCGGATTTTGCAGCGGAAATTATCGCAATTAACGGCGTGATGCAAGATGGTTGTTTGCGCCCTGATACTAGCCTCAATGCGCTAGCTGAATTAAAGCCCGCATTTTTGGAGGGTGGATTGGTAACAGCGGGGACGGCATCGCCCCTAACTGATGGAGCAGCAGCGGTTTTGGTTGCCTCAGAAGAATATGCTGATGTGCATGGATTGCCAAAACTTGCCCGTATTAAGGCGATAGCAGTAGCGGGGGTTGCCCCTGAAGAGATGGGGCTTGCACCGATTAAAGCAGCACAAAAAGCAATGCAACGTGCGGGAATTGTGGCGCAACAAATTGATGTGGCGGAAGTGAATGAGGCATTTGCAGCGCAAGCAATTCCGTGCATTGCGCAAATTGGGTTACGTGCGGAAGTGGTTAATATCCATGGCGGGGCGATTGCGATTGGTCACCCACTTGGGGCAACGGGTGCGAGAATTGTTGGTAAAGCGGCAATGTTGCTGCATCAAGGAAGCGGTAAATATGCGCTTGCAACTCAGTGCATCGGCGGTGGTCAAGGGATTGCAACAGTATTGGAGCGGATTTAAGATTTAACTTAATATAAGGATTTGAGAGATGATTACTATTAAAATAAATAATGTTGATATTACTTTAACAACGCATAATGTGGAAAATGCTTTTTTACAATTTGATAGCGGAAAAAGACCAGAAAATTATATAGACCCTAAAAAATGGTATGTTAAAAAAGATAGTGGAGAAGCTCTGTATCCAGCCGTGACAATGTGGAAGTTAGCAATAATTGATGCTAACGGAGGAGTTAAGATTTCTAATGAACATTTGCATGAAATAAATCATGAAATTATAATGCAACATTTAGTAAAATCAGGATATGAGTTATATTCTGTTAAAAAAGAAGAGTTACCAAAATGAATAATGAAATAAAAAATGTGGCAGTGCTTGGTTCGGGCGTGATGGGTTCGGGGATCGCTGCGTTGTTGGCGAATGCTGGTGTGCAAGTCCATCTGTTGGATATTGTGCCAAAAGACGCTAAAGAGCGCAATATTTTAGCCAAATCCTCCGTAGAAAAGCAGTTAAAGGCGAGTCCAAGCGGATTTACTCACCCTAAAAACGCCAAGAGGATCATTGCGGGTAATTTGGAAGATGATTTGAGCGCACTAGCAAATGCAGATTGGATTATTGAGGTGGTGCTGGAGGATTTGGGCGTTAAGCAACAGACTTATCGCACCATTGATGATCATCGCAAGGCGGGCAGCATCGTTTCAAGCAATACTTCCACCTTACCGCTCCATGTGTTGATTGCGGGAATGAGTGATGGTTTTAAGCGTGATTTTATGATTACGCATTTTTTCAATCCACCCCGTTTTTTACCATTGCTGGAGGTGACGGGCGGGGATTTATGTGCGCCTGAACATATTGCTCGCATCAAGCAATTTGCGGATGTGCGCCTTGGTAAAGGGGTGGTAATATGCAAGGATACCGCTGGATTTCTCGCTAATCGTATCGGAATATTTTGGTTGTTGACGGGGTTGTTGGAGGCGATAAAAGCAGGGATAAGTGTTGAAGAGGCAGATGCTGTGATGAGCAAGCCAATTGGCGTGCCAAAAACTGCCATGTTTGGGTTATATGACCTAATTGGAATTGATTTAATGCCGTTAATCGCCAAAGCGATGCTTGCAACATTGCCTGCAACTGACATTTTCCATAAGATTTATGCTGAACCAGAGATGATTAAATCCATGATTGTGGACGGCTTTACTGGGCGCAAGGGCAAGGGTGGATTTTATAAGATGGAGAATATTGGGGGCAAAAAAATTAAGCTCGCCAAAAATCTGCAAACGGGGGAATATCATCCCGCAAATGATGCTGTGCCTGATGCGGTGGTGGCTAGCAAGGCGGGTTTGCGTGCGTTGCTTAATCACCCTGACAAAGTGGGAGATTTTGCGAAACAAACGATGGTGAAAACTCTACATTATGCGGCTTCTTTATTGCCTGAAATATCTGATGATATATTGAATATTGATGCGGCAATGCGCCTTGGTTTCGCATGGAAATGGGGGCCGTTTGAGTTGATTGACAAGCTAGGTGATGGGCAGCAATCTGGGGCGGATTGGCTAGCGCAGGAATGTGAAAAAGCGGGTCTTGAAGTGCCTGCATTGCTTAAGGTTGCGAGTGGCAAAACTTTTTACCGCACGGAGGGTCATCATAGGCAATATCTCAATTTAAGCGGTGATTATGAAGTGATGCCAAGCTCGCCCGATGCTTATATGTTAGCTGATGCAACATTTGGCAAATCACCTGTTTTGAAAAATGCTTCTGCCAAATTATGGGATATTGGTGATGGGATTGCATGTCTGGAATTAACCACTAAAATGAACACGATTGACGATGGCGTGATTGAAATGATTAATCGCTCCATTAGCAAAGTTCAAGCCGAGTTCAAGGGGTTGGTGATTGCAACTGATGCTGAAAAGTTTTCGCTCGGAGCGAACTTGCCGTTTTTTATGTTTTTAGCCAATATAGCGGACTGGAACAATATTTCTGCGGTGATTAAAGGTGGACAAGATGCGATGATGGCCTTGAAGTATGCGCCATTTCCTGTGATTGCCTCGCTTTCGGGTATGGCGCTGGGCGGTGGGTGCGAACTCACTTTGCATTGTGATGGCGTGGCTGCTCATATTGAAGCATATCAAGGGTTAGTAGAGGTTGGCGTTGGCGTAATTCCTGCATGGGGTGGCTGCAAGGAAATGTTGCTCAGATGGAGTGCTTATCAGGCGAGTGATGCGGCGAAAACTCCTCAAGGTTTCATGCCTCAAGGTGCGATACCCGTTGCGGCCAAGGCGTTTGAACAAATTATGCTTGCCAAAGTCGCAACTAGCGCACATGAAGCGCAGGAAATGTTGTTGCTAAATGCAAATAGCAAAATCACCATGAACCGTATGCGGTTACTGCCCGATGCTAAGGCGTTATGTTTGCAGTTAGCGCAGGGTTACCTCGCACCAAACGCACCAACAATCAAGCTGGGGGGAGCGGGGGCGAAAGTTGCGTTGCAAATGTCGTTGGATAACATTAAAGCACTGGGCAAAGCAACCCCGCATGATGTGCTGATTGGCACGCATCTTGCGCATGTGTTAAGTGGTGGCGGATCTGATTGCAATGATGTGCTGAATGAGGCGGATTTGTTGCGGTTGGAGCATGATTGTTTTATTGAATTGGTGAAAACCAAGGCAACCCGCGCCCGAATAGAATATATGTTGGCGAATAATAAGCCCCTCAGAAATTAAAAGGTAAGGAATTAGTAGTTTAAGAAGTTGAATTACGTTGAAAGTGAATTGATAGTGTTTTGTTATACCAGCGCAGGCTGGTATCCACGGTTGTATTGAGTTGATTTTAGTGTGTTTTTATTTTTTTATAAAAACTCTGCTTAGAATTAAATATTATTTTCAATGCATTATTTTGTTTGAAAAATAATAATTATGCTCTATTAGTTTAAGTTATGAAAAATTATATCTTCGTTATGTTCTGCACTGTAGCTCTAAGTGGTTGTGGGTGCATATTAGCTTAAACATATATGTTTGAGATTTGAGTTAGTATTTAGTGAATTAGTGGTTGTTGAGTAAAGGTTGAATTATGGCTGGAAGCGTTAATAAAGTTATCCTGATTGGTAATGTTGGCAAAGACCCAGAGGTGCGAGCAACGCAAGATGGTAGGGAAATTGTCAATCTTTCAATTGCCACATCGGAATCATGGAAGGATCGTGGCACGGGTGAGCGTAAGGAAAAAACTGAATGGCACAGAGTTGTGATATTTAGTGAAGGGCTAGTTTCAGTATGCAAAAACTATTTGCGCAAAGGTAGCAAGGTTTATCTTGAGGGGCAATTGCAAACAAGGAAATGGACTGACAAAGACGGCGTAGAAAAATCTACAACTGAAATTGTACTGCAAAATTATAACTCCACCTTAACCATGCTAGACGGTAAAAAAGATGAAGGCGGTGGAGGTTATGGCAATAATTCCTCCAGTGCGGGCAATAATAATGGTGGCGGGGATAATTATAATAGCGGAAATGGTGGAAATTATGGTGGTGCAAATCAAAGCCGTCCGCAATCCGCTCCTGACCTTGATGATGATATTCCATTTTGATGGTTTTAACTTTGATAATTCCAATTTTTATGATGTAAAATAATTTGAGATGGCATGACAATAGGAACAAAAATAACCACATTATTAAAGGGTAAATTAGTCGGCAAGGATATGTTCGGCAATCGCTATTATGTGGAAAAACGGGTAGCGAAAACAGCAAAATCAAAACGTTGGGTGATGTATAGCGGGTTGGCTGAAGCCTCAAAAGTCCCGCCAATGTGGCACGCTTGGTTGCATCATATGGTTGATGAATTGCCAGATGAAACACAAACTCCGCATTATGAATGGCAAAAAGAGCATCAACCAAACTTGACTGGAACATCATTTGCATATAAACCGAAAGGGCATTTGGCAGCTGGTGGCAAGCGGGCAGCCTCCGTTGCTGATTATGAACCTTGGACACCCTGAGAGCATACAATTATGAGTGATGAAGGTTATAAATTATGAACAAACAGCTGATTGAAACCGTCATTGGAGCATTAGTATTATTCGCAGCTAGCTATTTTTTTATCACGGTTTATGGTGCAAGTGACAAGCAAGTTGGGGCAGATAATTACGTTGTGAAGGCGTCATTTAGTGACGTTACGGGCGTTAATTCTGGTGGAGATGTTCGCATTAGTGGGGTGAAAATAGGCACAGTTCAAGGATTGCGGTTGGACGAGCATACTTATCAAGCAGAGCTTACCATGTTGATTAATGATAATATTAAAATACCCGAAGATAGCACAGCAACAATTGTGGGCGAGAGTTTGCTTGGCGGCAAGTTTGTTGCAATCGGGGTTGGTGGGTCAGAAAATATGCTAAAAAATGATGGCAAAATTGAGTTCACTCAACCATCAGTTAGCCTTGAGCAACTACTTGGTAAGTTTGTGTTTAGCGGTGGTGGAATTGATGCGGGAGCAACTGATGAAGTTAGTCCAAAACACCTCAAAGATGGTGATGGTTCAAAAAATAATGATGAAATCAAGCTGAATATGCCATGATAAAAATTATCGTCATATTAATATGTTTATTGTGCAGTGATTATGCGATGGCGCAAGAGGCTTTTTCACCATCACGGGCGGCAGCTGACCCAAATTATTTAACCTCATTTTCTGGCGCACCAGCTCCGACTGATAACGCAATAACGCCTTCAGAGGTGAGCGAGTTGCCTCCGCCCGAACCACCAAAACCACCTGAGCCAATCTTCACTAAATCAGCAACATTTACGGTTATAAACAAGCGCAAAGCCTCCAAAGAAACATTTGATGCGCAAATGGGCGTGCGAGTAATGAGCGACCGCATAGAAATTAATCCCGTGAAATGCTATATTAACAAAGAGGGCGCAGTGCCGCAACATGCAGCTTTGGTTGAGGTAAATGCTCCCCGTGATGGCAATGACAAAGCATTAATTTATTCTGGTTGGATATTTGCAAATTATCCCGCTGTTGCTTTTGCACCACATGCACAATATGACGTTTTTTTGAATGAATGTGTGGAAGATGCAGCGGAGGAAAACGCTGATGTAAAAGATGTTGGTGCAAAAGATGTTGACACGAAAAATATTGATATTACAAAGCAAAACGATGTGAAAAATGTTAATGCAGAGAAAATGCCAATAGATGCAAGTTCGCCAGACTTTAGTTCGCCAGATGCCAATTCACCAGATGCAAGCTCACCAGATGCAGCTTCACTTCCAAAACAAAATATAACCTCAGTTCCTTAATCACGCTATGCCCCGTCAAAATATTATTGAACATTCACCTTATAGTGCAAAGCAGCTTTATGATTTGGTGATTGATGTTGCGCGTTATCCAGAGTTTTTGCCTTGGTGCAAATCTGCCCGCATTTTGGCGCAATATGATGGATATTTTGAGGCGGAATTGATGATTAGCTTCAAGCATGTGCGGGAGAGTTATGTTTCCAAAGTGACGGGAAGTAAGGCAGATATGAGCATTAAAGTGGAGATGATAAGGGGGCCATTTCACCATTTAGTCAATGAATGGCGATTTGAATGTTTGGGAAATAAATGCGAGAGCGATGCAGATGATGCAGGCGGTAATGTTAAAGGCGATGAAGTCTTAGTTGGAGCTAGGCAGAATGAGGCTGGTTGCAATATCCATTTTCATATTGATTTTGCTTTCAAAAACATTTTTCTGGAAAAAATCATCGGGGTGTTGTTTGGTAAGGCGACTCAAAAAATGGTTGGCGCATTCAAAGCCCGAGCTGAGAGTTTATATGGTTGATAAACCCTATGTGGTTGCTATATAAGTTATAGTGCTTTTTTCTGAAGTTATTAACTTAAGAAATAAAAAGTAAATAACTTCAGAAAGCACCATAGGCTAAGGCAAACATTTAATTGAAGCCTACATTTAGTTTAAGCCTATATTTGATTAAAGCATATATTTAGTCCAAGCCCAGATTTTGCTAAAACTCGTATTTACCTAAAGCTCGTATTTACCTAAAACTTATATTTTGTTAAAAAATGTAATTTATATGGTGAATGTGCCATGGAAACTATAAGCAACTTCGCCCTCCATCATGACATTTTCATCGCCTCCACGCCATGAAATTATAACCGTTCCACCGAGCATTTCAATATCTGCCCGTTCAATGAGTAATCCCAGCCGTCGCCCTGCAACCATTGAGGCGCAGGCGGCTGTTCCACATGCTTGAGTGATGCCAACGCCACGCTCCCATGTGCGGATTTTGAGGTGGGTATCGCTGATTTTTTGCGCTATAGTAATGTTGGCTTTTTGTGGGAATATGGCGGATATTTCAAGTTCTGCGCCAATTTTTGGCAAATTAATCATTGTCACATCATCAACAAAAATCACTAAATGCGGGTTGCCAATATTCACCGCCACGCCATTTGACAGATTTGCTATACCATGTTTAACTGAGGCAGTGTTCATTTTATGCGATAATGGGATTTCTTGCCACTGCAATTTTGGCGCACCCATCTGCACGCTAACCCGTTGATGTGCGACATAATCCGCTTGCAAAACCCCTGATAGAGTTTCAATATAAACTTGTTTTAAGCTGTTTTGCTCCATCAAATGCCAAGCCACACATCTGGTTGCATTGCCACATGCGGCAACTTCAGAGCCATCTGCATTGATGATTTGCATAAACACGTCGGCAACTTCGCTTGAGCGTAATATCACGGCTTGATCAAACCCAACTCCTGTGCGGCGATTAGCAAGTTTTGCCACTTGCTCGGGTGAGGGCGCAAAACTTTCATCAAGCTGGGCATCTATCACCATAAAATCATTGCCAAGCCCTTGCATTTTAATAAAAGGTATTTTGATTAAATGTGGTTTTATGAAAGGTATGTTGATAGCCTGCATATTTATATCATTAAATTGTTGTTTGTTCATTTCGTTTGGGTTATTAATAATTGGAGAATCACACAAATTATATGACAGAAAACCACAGATTACAAGCATTAGAAGCAAAAAGCATTTTCATCATTCGTGAAGCCTATGCGAACATTGATAAACTCGCTATGTTATGGTCGTTTGGAAAGGATTCCACCGTGTTGCTATGGTTGGTGCGCAAGGCGTTTTTCGGTCATGTGCCATTTTCGCTGGTGCATTGTGATACGCAATTGGAAATGGAAGAAGTATATGCTTATCGGGAGCATTACGCCCGAGAATGGGGCGTTAATTTGCATGTGGAAATATGTCCACCATTGGAAGAAACAGACGCAAGTTTGCAGCATGAAACTCGCATTGCCGCCCGCAAAACCTTGGGTTTGAAAAATGTGATGCAAACGCAGCAATTTCAGGGGATTATGGCTGGAATCAGGCGTGATGAAGAAGGCACAAGGGGCAAAGAGCGGGTGTTCAGCCCGAGGGCGAATGATGCAAGTTGGGACGTGAAGGAGCAACCGCCCGAGTTTTGGGGATATTATAATAGTTTCATTCCAAGTGGTGCAACGATGCGAATTCACCCATTATTGCATTGGTCGGAGCTGGATATTTGGGAATATATTGCGCAGGAATCCATTCCAATCGTGCCGCTTTATCTCGCCAAAACTTATGGTGAGTTTGAAGGGCGAGATTTTGCTGGAGCGATGATGCGGTTTCGTTCACTAGGGGAGCGAGGGATTACATGGCCAGTGGCGAGTGAAGCTGATACGATTGACAAAATTATCGCCGAATTGCGCATCACCAAAGTGAGTGAGCGGGCAGGGCGACCTATGGGTGCGGATAAGGACGAAGCTAGTTTTGAGAAGTTACGGCAAGCTGGATATATGTAATTATATCATGTGCTAAGGGTTATATCTGAACATATACATTGTAATTATGTTAAATATGATTAATTGTGAGCGGGTTACCATTTGCTATGATTAATTCATTATTTGAGATGGCGGTTTGAACTTCGGCGATTCGCAATTGTGCTAAGCCTATATTTCTTTGGCCTATTTTTTTCTGGGCTATATTTCTTTGGTCTATATTATGTGGAGTATCTGGCGTGAAATTGTTGGTTGATGAGCGCATTTGTCCGAGGATAACGCCAGATTGTGATGTTATTTCGCAAGCAAATGGTGGCAAAACCTCGCCTTTCACCATATAAATGCGCTTGCGCACTTCACCACGATATTTCGCCCGAGCGGTTACTTCCTGCCCAACATAGCAACCTTTGGTGAAATCAATTGCATTAATTGCGTCATAATTATTTTCTAGCAGAAAACTTTTTTCATAAATCATATCATGCCAGCCTTCAGGAATTAGGTTACTGATGCGATGATGATGATAATCAAATAATGATGCGGTTGTGGTTATTGGTGATTTTGCAATGATGCGAGCCCCCATATTTACATGGCGAGGGTCGGTGAATATCAGATAATCTTGATTGATAGAATATTCCCCAAAACCTGCATAAACACATAATTCATTATGTGTTTGAAACTGCACTTTGGAGCGTAATTTATATTTGTGCAAAGTTGCAAGCAAAAGTTCCACTTGGCGGGATTCCACATCAATCAATAAATCTGCATCAATTTGTAATTTATTATTTGCTTTAATCACAAAAAAATCATGCAAAAACTTACCTTGTGGATTAAGCAAAGCGGTGAAAATTGCCTTATTTTCACTAACCTGTTCCATATTATTGCTGATAATGCCCTGCAAAAACTTGGCACTATCAGCCCCCGTGACGGCAATTATTGTTCTATCTTCAAGCAATATCATAATAACATATATATAGGCGTGATATAGGGATTTTGCAAATATTATATATATTAAAATTGTTAGGTTGGTTAGATGAGGCTTATATATATAGTGATTAAATCATCAAAAAATTACTTACAAAATTATCAATAAAATTAATATGCAGAAATAATTTGTATTAACTAGAAAAAAATGTATAATGCGTAAAAATATTAGGCTAAAAAATAAAGGCCTAAAAAATAAAGGCCTAAAAAATCAAAGGCTAAAAAATAAAGGACTATATATGACACAACAACCATTAAACCTGCAACCATTAAACCCACAATCAGAGAGTGAACAATCAACTAGTGAGTTTGTAACTCTCACCAAACAAATTGAGGGCTTGCGTGTTGATTATGCAACGGCGAAAAATGGCTGGTTGGAAGCAGCGATTGCCAATGACCCTGCGCTTGATAAATATGGCGATGATAGTCAGAGTAGGGCTGAAAACTTAAGGGCTGCGATTGAGCGCAAACCGAGTGATGTAGAATTATTGCGCTATCCGGGGTTGACGGTGATGGCAACACATCAAGCGGCAAATAAGCTATATAATCAGGCACTCAAAACCAATGATGAGGCGGATAAATTGGGTTTATATGCACAGGCGAGGGCAATTTCCGAAGTGGCAAAGGGTATGACGGGGGCGGATATTCACCCCGGAGCGCAAATTGCCCCCAATTTATTTATAGACCATAATACAGGGGTGGTGATTGGTGAAACAGCGATTATTGGCGAAAATTGCTTTTTGTTGCATGGCGTGACGTTGGGTGGAAGCCGTTATAAAGCAAATGATGATAGGGTTGATGGCGGAGTTCGTCGCCACCCCGAGCTTGGCAATGGCGTGATAATTGGCAGCAACGCCAATGTTTATGGTGCGTGCTATATTGGTGATAATGTGGGGATTAATACTGGCGCAACTATTATTGATGGATTTTTCGCAGATTGCGACATGAATGATGATAAAAAACGAACTAATATTGGTGCTAATACGGAAATAACCAACTCTAAAATCGGCAAAAACGTTAAAATATATGCTGATGTGACGACATTCAAATCTGATATTGCGGATAATGTGGTGATTAATGCTGGTGCAAATATCTCCAATTGTGAGATTGGGGAAGGGGCAGTGATTGGGGCGGGAGTGCGTTTGAATGGCGTAAAAGTTCCAGCGGGAGCGCGTATTTCCGAGATTGAGCAACCGTTGGCGGTGGTTTATTCCTATGAGCATCAAGGCTTAGTGGAGGCTAAAGACCAAGCGAAAAAAGTTTCTGTATTTGCGGAAATTGAAAATGTGGAACATTGGCAAGATAAATTGGCAGATTATGCGACGCAAAAAGCACAGGAATTGGGGGTGGTTTTGAACGGGCGTTAATTATGTTGGCAATATATTTTCAATGTGCATTAATTATATTGAAAAAATGCTAGACAAACGCAAAATATTTGCCTAAATAGATGTTTAAGTTCAAGCAATATATGTAGGTATTTCAACGTGGGACATTCGCCCCTAGATCAGTTCAAAATCAAAACTTTGGCGCAAATGCCCGAGATTGCAGGCTATGGCGTGGATTTCACTAATTCATCATTCGCAATGATGTTGGCTGTGATTTTGGCATATAGCTTTTTGATGGTTGGAATGCGTCGCCGTGATTTAGTTCCCAATCGCTTTCAGGCGTTGGTGGAAATAACATATGAAGCAATATCCAACACTTTGCGTGATAATGTTGGTGAGCAAGGGCGGGCATATTTTCCATTTGTATTTAGCTTATTTATGTTTGTGTTGATGTGTAATTTGGTGGGTATGATACCTTATCAATTCACGGCAACCAGCCATTTGGCGGTAACTTTTACCCTTGCTTTGATGGTGTTTGTAACGGTCACATTGGTTGCATTAATCAAGCATGGATTCGGATTTTTCGGATATTTTCTGCCAGCGGGAACTCCATTATGGCTCGCTCCATTGGTTTATCCAATTGAAGTTGTATCATATTTAGCACGCCCAATCAGCCTTTCAGTGCGTTTGATGGCGAATATGTTTGCGGGGCATCTGGTGCTGAAGATTTTCGCAGGTTTTGCTATCATGATGGGAGTTGCGGGGGTAATACCACTGTTTTTTGTGGTATTTTTAACTGGATTTGAAATCGTAATTGCGATATTACAAGCATATATTTTTGCAATTTTAACATGTGTGTATTTGCATGATGCGGTGCATCTACATTAAAATATACTTACATTAAGATGTGCTTGCATTAATATTATAATAACATTAACAACTAATTAATAACAATTTTGGAGTTTTGAATATGGATATGGAAGGATTAAAATATTTAGGTGCGGGTTTAACGGCTCTTGGAATGTTGGGAACTGCTCTTGGTGTGGCAAACATTTTTGTTGCTTATATGAACGGTGTTGCACGCAACCCATCAGCTGAGCCAAAACTTTCTAAAAACTTGTTGCTCGGTGCAGCTTTAACGGAGTTTATGGGCTTGCTATCATTCGGTGTTGCTGCTTTGTTATTGTTCCTATAAAAGTGAAATCATGATAAAGCGTTTTTGTCTATTTGCGGTGATGTTTGTGTGGAGTGGCGCAGTTCTGGCGAGAGAGAAGGGTGAAGTGACCCTTCCTCAGCTAGAAACTGACCATTATTCTAGTCAAATATTTTGGCTATTGCTGACTTTTGCATTGCTATATATATTGATTAGCAAAAGTGCATTGCCAAGCATTCATGAGGTGATGGAAAAACGTCGCCACCGCATTGAAAGAGATTTAGAGCAGGCAGAAAGATTAGCAGCGCAGGCAAAAATCGCTAAAGAGGATTATGAGTTGATTTATAAGCAGGCTTTGCAAAAGTCTAATGATTTAATGCTTAAGTTAACTTCAGAAATTGACTCAAAAGCGCATGTTGAAAACGCCAAATTAGATGCGCAAATAGTGCAGATTATGCACAAAGGTGAGCTAGAAATTGAACAACGTTGCGAGAAGTTAGCTAATGGGCTGCAAAACTTAAGTGTAGATTTGGTGCAAATATTGTCGCAAGAAATAACGGGTAAAACAGCAAATGCCGACCATGTGAATAAGATTATAGCGAAAACGGAAGGGGCAAGCTGATGATTGATGAGTCCTTTGTTGCGGCAATTGCATTTGGGTTGTTCGTGCTGTTCGCTTATAAAAAAATAGCGGTGGCAATGGTTGCCTTGCTTGACGGCAGAGCTTTGAAAGTTGAGCGTGAGCTGGCCGAAGCACTGAAAATGCGTGAAGATGCTCAAGCAATGCTTGGTGAATATGAGAAAAAATATCGCTCCATTGAGAAAGAATCAGAGGAAATATTACGCAATGCGCATTTGAAAGTTGAGGTGATGCGTCAGGAAGCGGAAATAAAATTGAAAGACGCAATAGAATCACGATTGAAAGCAGCTAATTTGAAAATTAAACGGGCGGAAGAGATTGCTGTGCAAGATGTGCAAAGGCAAGTTGTGGAAATCGCATTAATGGCTGCTCGTGAGCTGATTAAAGAAAAAATGAGCAATGAAGCGGACGATCAATTAATTAATATTGCGATGCAAGATGTTAGGAAAATTATTCATTAATCTGATGTTTTCGTTGGCTTTGGCAAGTGAAGTTAGAGCATCACCTTGGAATATTGAAACTGGGCAATGGCGCAATTTTGTCACATATCGTTATTATGCTACAGATAAATATTTTGATACAAAGGGTGAGAAAGTTGCTAAAAGTAGTGATTTTAGCAAAAATGAATTACAATTTTTAGCAGAATATGGCGTTGCACCAAAATGGAATATCGGATTTAACGTTTTTTCCTCCAAGCAAACTGATAGAAATGGTGATGTTGTCAATTATGACTTACAAGGAATTAGTCGCAGTGATTTGTTCGCCCGACGAGAATTATATCGTGATGATGATTACGCACTAGCGGCGCAGGGAAGTTTTTCCCTACCATCTTATTATCCTAACAAAACTGCTAATAGTAAAATATTATACGAAAAAGCAGCAGCGGAACTGGCTTTATTAATGGGAGCAAACTTTGATTTATTGCCGAATAATGATGGATTTTTGAATGCAAATTGGGTGGCGGGGAAGATTGCTTATCGCTATCGCTCTGGCACATTTGATGATCAATATTTGCTGGGAGCGCAGTTAGGGTTGCGTATTAATGAAAAATTAGCGATTATTCCTGAGGTGAATATCACGCAATCAACGCAGCTAATTAGCCAATCTTTGGCGAGTGTAGCGGGGGATAATAATTATAATTTGACTAATGCACAATTTTCGCTGGCGTATAACATAAGCAATTCAACTGCCGTGCAAATCGGATTTTTTCAGCATTTGTCGGGTAAAAATGCGGGCGCAGGTGGCGGAGGGCTTTTTTCATTATGGTTGGCTCTGTGAAAGATGATGATTTGAAAAATGGTGGCTTGAAAGCTGGTGGCTTGGAAGCTGGCAGTTTGAAAGACGGGATTTCAGAAAATATGCGCTTAGAAAATATTAGTTTTCAAAACGATAACTTGAAAGGTTGGATTTTGGAAGATACTCTCATAGAAAAAAATTTTATAGAAAACGCTCATTTGAAAAACATGCCTCCAGAAAATATTCCTCCAGAAAATAACACCGCCAAACGTCAATATATTGGTGAGATGCTGGTTGAGAAAAACTTGGTAACAGAGAAAATTATGGCGCAATCATTAGCCAATCAACAGCAAGCGGGTGGACAAATTGGTGAAATACTAACGCATAATGGGCATTTGAATAATCTCCAGTTTTATCAAACTTTGGCGGAGCAGCTTGATTTACCGTTCATTAATTTGTTGCAATGCAACATTGCGCCGACCATGTTACATTTTGAACATATCTCGCTATATTTGCAACATAATTGCGTGCCATTTGCATGTGAAAATCATGAGATTTGCTTTGCGACAACCAATCCTGATGTGATTAATTATGAGTTGTTGCAAAAAATCGGCATAGCCCCAGATGCGTTACCAAAAATATTTATCACGTCACCGCATGATATACGTCAATATTTAGCAAGGCATTTCAAGCAACCTATGGTTAATTTGGCGAGTTATGGTTTATATAATTCGCACCCGCATTATGCGATTGCACCTAACAAAAAAGCAAAATTGCCATATCGCATATTAAGCATATTTGTTGCCATATTATTATGGTATTCTCTAGGCCCGCAATCATGTGTTAATTTTTGCTTTGGGGCAGTTTTATTATTTTATACTCTGATGCTGGCGTTCAAAACTTTATTATTCGTAGTTGGAATGCTTTGTCGCAAGCAAGTGATGCGAATTAGCAACCAAACCCCGCTTATAAATGATGATGCGGCTTTGCCAATTTATACAATTTTAGTTCCGCTATTTCAGGAGGAAAAGGCAGTGAGTGGAATTATTGCCGCAATTTCTCGCCTTGATTATCCCGCTCATAAGATGGACGTGAAGTTGATTTTGGAGGAGGGAGATTTGCAAACCTTAAATGCGATTAAATCCAATGCGCCTGATAATCGTTTCCATATTGTGGTTGTGCCATTTGCGTTGCCACAAACCAAGCCTAGGGCGTGCAATTATGCGTTGCAATTTGCGCAAGGAGAATATTTAACAATTTATGATGCGGAAGATGCGCCAAATATCAGTCAACTGCGTTTTGCAGCCTCAATTTTTGCACAACAGCCAAATATTTCCTGTTTGCAAGCTCGCCTGAATTATTATAATGCAAGAGAAAATTGGCTCACAACCTTGTTTTGTATTGAATATACCATGTTGTTTGAAACTTTGTTGCCTGCGTTATATCACCTAAAAATTCCAATTCCACTGGGAGGAACGAGTAACCATTTGCGGGTGAAAATATTGCGCAAACTTGGTGGGTGGGATTGTTTTAACGTCACGGAAGATGCGGATTTGGGTTTGAGATTGGCAAGTGAGGGTTATGTCACTTTGCCAATTGATGCTTGCACGATGGAAGAAGCGCCAATTCACTTGGGGGCGTGGGTGAAACAGCGCACTCGCTGGATTAAAGGATATATGCAGACTTGGCGGGTGATGATGAAGGGAAATTGGTTGCGGTTGCAACAATGGCGCATATTTAGTTTTAGCGGTGCGCATTTTTTTGTGGGATTGAGTAGTATTAATTATGTTATTTCAGCCTTGGTTTGCATGATTATTATATTGATTTACTTAAAGTTAATAATCATTGATTTGCAATTAAAATGGCAAAATGATATGGCGATGTGGATATTGCTAATTGCTGCTTGCTTGCATTGGGTGATGGCGATTATGGTGATGCAAACAAGCAAAATGCGCATTAATATGTTGTATATTTTGCTGTATCCGTTTTATTTTGCGTTGCATTCATTCGCTGGTTTTCGGGCGTTGTTGCAGTTTGTGACTGCGCCTTATTATTGGGAGAAAACTGCGCATAATTTAAGCAAAATCAACCGTTTTGCTTGTGATTAATATGTTATCACAATCCAAATATTCCCAAAATAGGGAATGGTTGCGGGTGGTGAAATCCACCGTAATATGAGGCAAGTATAAAAATTGTGCGATGAATAACATAATAATACAAGCTATTGCGTCCAAGCAACCGTATGACATAACCTATATTATAATGTGATTTGCTGCTTTTTTCAAACCATGGCAATTTGCGCATTTCAAATTGTGAAAGTCGCCAGCTGGAATATCCAACCCCCAAAGTCATGATGACTGATTGCAAAATGCTCAGATCCATTGAGATATATTGATAGAACATAAATAATGCAAATGTGGCGATAAAAAATATTTGCTGTTTGCGCTCAATTTTGCCATTATTTTTCTTATCAGCTATCCTGTGGCGCACCATATTTCCCATCACCGCATAAAGCACCCCAGTTGTGCCATATTCAAATAACATGGAGGTGATGAATGAGAATACGGCGCATACTAAAAATATATCCCAGATGCGAGTATCTATCAGGTTACGCTCCCGCAACCATAACACACATGCCCTGCAAATAATGATGCTAAATAATACATTTAGCCCTAAAATACCCCGTCCACCGATGATATTAATCACCACCAGCCATATGGCGAGTGATAGTAGCTGCTTGTCGCAACACTTATTTTTCAGTGAATATCCCGCAAAAAAGAACCATATAGGTACATGTGTTCTGCCAATCACTCTGAACCATTCGTAATATGGGTTTGATTCCGCAATGAAACACCAACCAATATGGTCAATCGTCATGGTGATGATGGCGAGGAACTTCAGCCAATCTTGAGTGGAAACATTGTCACCATATTTGTTGGCGTTGGTGATGATTTGTTTGAATATGATATTAACCATGGTTTCAATATGGCGATAAAATCATTAATTAAAAGTGAAAAATAGCAACTCACGTCAATTTTTATAGTTCATAAAACGGACTTATAAAAACTGAAACTACCATAATTATGCTAGATTTTTTTGTTAAAAAACATTATGAATATGCGTAAATATATTAGCAAAAAATATACTGCCAAAAAATATATAAGGATATTCCACATGTCAATTGTTACAAGCCACGCCGCCGCCACGCAATTTCGCCTAGAATCTGATAGTTTCGGTGAGTTACAAGTTCCAACGGATAAATATTATGGAGCGCAAACGGCTCGCTCAATTATCAATTTTGATATTGGGGTTGAAACTATGCCAATTCCGCTAATATCTGCGCTTGGTACGCTTAAATATTGCGCCGCAAAAGCGAATATGCAGCTTGGTGCGTTGGAGGCGAATCTTGCAACCGCAATCATGAATGCAGCAAATGAGGTGAGAGATGGCTCGCTTGATGAACATTTTCCGTTGCGCATATGGCAGACTGGCTCTGGAACACAGACTAACATGAATATTAATGAGGTGATAAGTAATAGGGCGATTGAGATGCTCGGCGGTGAGATGGGTAGCAAAAAGCCCGTTCACCCTAATGACCATGTGAATATGGGGCAATCCTCTAATGATACATTCCCAACCGCAATGCACATCGCTGTGGCGTTGGAATTGCAGCAAAGATTGCTCCCCGCATTATATGGATTGCGAGATGCTTTGGTTGATAAAATGCAACAATTTAAGGATATCATCAAAATTGGACGCACACATTTGCAAGATGCAACGCCAATCACTCTGGGGCAGGAGTTTTCGGGCTATGTTGCGCAAGTGGAATATGCGATTTATGCTTTGAGCGATCCACATCGCTTGAAGGGCTTATATGAATTGGCGCAAGGTGGCACGGCAGTTGGTACGGGGATTAATTGCAAAGCTGGTTTTGCTGAAATGTTTGCGCATGAAGTGGCAGAGCTGACGGGCTTACCATTTGTGACTGCGCCAAACAAGTTTGCAGCTTTGGCAGGACATGAAGCATTATGCGAAATACATGGTATTTTGAACAATCTCGCCGCATCATTAATGAAAATTGCTAATGATATTCGCTTGGCTGGTTCAGGCCCTCGTTGTGGGTTGGGTGAATTGCAACTGCCTGAAAATGAACCGGGTTCTTCCATCATGCCGGGCAAAGTGAACCCAACCCAATGCGAGGCACTGACGATGATTGCGGCGCAAGTGATGGGCAATCATGTGGCGGTGACGATTGGTGCAAGCAATGGTCATTTTGAATTAAATGTTTTCAAGCCGTTAATTATATATAATATATTGCAATCAGTGCGGTTGCTATCTGATGGAATGTGGAGTTTCACCAATAATTGTGTTAGCGGAATTGAAGCTAATAAAGACCGTATAGCGAGTTTGCTCAATGAATCTTTGATGTTGGTGACTGCCTTAAATCCACATATTGGATATGATAATGCAGCAAAAATTGCTAAAAATGCGCATCAAAATGGCTTGAGTTTGAAAGTGTCGGCAATTGCTCTAGGGTTAGTTACGGAACAACAATTTAACGAATGGGTGCGCCCTGAAGATATGATATGAGTTGTTTTGTGGATTTTCATTCTTGACAAATTGCGCAATATAAATGAAATTGCGAATATATATTTATAAATAACTTTAAGGCGTAATTAAATGTCAAAGCAGGAATTGCAAGCATCTGATATAATTATATTTGGTGGAACTGGGGATTTGTCGCAACGCAAAATAATTCCCGCATTATATCATCGCTTGCGAGAGGGGCAGTTGCCAAGCCATAGCCGCATCATACTTCTTGGCACAAAACCCCGTGATGTGGGTGAATTTTTGCAGAAAATTGCACATGATTTCATTGCACCAAATGAGTTTTTTCAAGATGATTGGCAAAAATTATGCGATTGTGTGCATTATCATGTGTTAAAAGCTGATGTCGCTGATGATTATACTAGTTTGAAGGCTTGGCTTGAGCATGATAAAAAAGAAGCTAGTGAAAGCAAAATCCGTATTTTTTATCTCTCCACCCCAGCAAGCATTTACGGTGCAATTTGTGAACATATTAATGCGGCGGGCTTGCAAACGCAAGATTCCCGCATTGTGTTGGAAAAGCCAATTGGTTATGGGTTGAAAACTTTCAATGAAATTAACACCAGCGTGTTACGCTTTTTTGACGAAAGTCAGGTTTATCGCATTGATCATTATTTGGGTAAAGAAACAGTGCAGAATCTGATGGTTCTACGTTTTACAAATAATGTGTTTCAGCGCATTTGGAATGGTGAAATGGTTGACCATGTGCAAATCACCGTGGCGGAATCAACATCGTTGGAAAACCGACATTCATATTATGATGATGCAGGGGCGATGCGGGATATGGTGCAAAATCACCTGTTGCAATTGCTTTGTTTGGTGGCGATGGAACCGCCGAACAAAATCACCGCAGATGCAATTCGTGATGAGAAACTCAAGGTTTTGCGAGCGTTGCGACCGTTTAATGCGGCAACTGTGAAAACTGAGTCAGTGCGTGGGCAATATGGCGCAGGGACGATTGGTGAGCGTAAGTTAGAAGCATATCTCACTGAAATTGGTAAGCCAAAATCCACTACCGAGACTTATACGGCAATCAAGGCGCATGTTGATAATTGGCGGTGGGCTGGTGTGCCGTTTTATATGCGCACAGGCAAAGCGATGGCAACTCGTTATTCGGAGATTGTGATTCAATTCAAATCCGTTGCGCATCAGGTATTTGATGAACAATTGCCTAATATGTCAAACAAGTTGGTGATTAGATTGCAACCAGATGAATCAATTCAATTTCAAATGTTCACCAAAATCCCGGGGCCGGGGGGGTATCGCTTTAAGCCAGTATATCTCAATATGAGTTTGGGTGATGAGTTTGACGAGCGTTATCCCGAGGCATATGAGCGGTTATTGATGGACGTGGTGCGGGGCAATCAAACTTTATTCATGCGCTCCGATGAAGTGGAGGCGGCGTGGAATTGGGTGGAAACAATTTTGAATGGTTGGAATGAAGCGAATGTTATTCCGCAGATTTATCCCGCAGGAAGTGAACCAACAGACGCATTATT
Source organism: Alphaproteobacteria bacterium (assembly GCA_043765375.1). Classification (GTDB taxonomy): domain Bacteria; phylum Pseudomonadota; class Alphaproteobacteria; order Rickettsiales; family UBA998; genus JAYUJH01. Next base: position 8,994 of record JAYUJH010000014.1, on the reverse strand, counting down.
TATGATGAAACAAGATGGCAGAGAATGGCACAAATGAGTGATTTTTTATTCTCCCCTTGCGGGAGAGTTGGCGAGGCAAGGATTGCAAATCCGCAGGCAAGCCGTGAGGGGTGAAGATTATATTATGATATATAAGGTTAAATAAATGAGTGATTTTTATGAGTTTGATACACGCGAAGAATTAGCACAAATATTGGCGGAGGACGTGGCGGATTCCCTGCAAATTGCCATTTCCATGAATGGGCGTGCGGTGCTTGCCGTTTCGGGTGGTAGCACCCCGATGATGTTTTTTCAAGCATTGGCTGCGCTTCCACTTGATTTTTCCAAGCTAACATTAATCATGGTTGATGAAAGATGGGTTGCGATTGATGATACAGAAAGCAGTGAGCGCTTGTTGTATCTGGCATTTGCGGGCTTACCAGTGCAGATTTTCTCACTTGTGCCACAAAGTGCAGAAAATGTTGATGAGGGCGCAAAAAGGCTTGATGCAGCATTGCGTTCTATTGATTTTGCCCCAGATATTGCCATTTTAGGCATGGGTGATGATGGACATACCGCATCATTATTTCCCAATCACCCCGCATTAAGCATTGGTTTGAGCAATGTTGGTGACGATTTTTGTGTTGCTGTGCATAATTCTCCCAAGCCACCATTAGAACGTGTAACCCTAACTCACAATGCGATTATGCGGGCGCAATCAGTGATTTTGCATATCACAGGTGCGGCTAAACGTGAAGTTTTTGAACAAGCAGCAATCACCAAAGATATTCATTCTTTGCCAATTGCCGCTTTCATTGCGCATGAAAACTTTTGCGTTTATTATGCAGATTAATTATAGCATTTTAGCTTTATGATGTTTCAACTATTCACCAAATCTATATAATATATATGTTGATAAAAACTTAAAACATCATACGCTAGTTAATCAATAGTTTCCTCAGATTTAACCGCCTCAACTTGTTCCACTAACTTGTTTGGAATTGAAGAACGGATTTTATTGGGGCGTTTGGTTGAAACGCTATCACGGTTCAAATCTTCACCAGCGACAATTTTTTTGAGTTCTTCACCAGATAAAGTTTCATATTCAAGCAACGCTTCTGATAGGCGAGTTAGTTCATCACGATATTCCACTAGAATATTTTTTGCTCTTGCATGTGCTTCTTCAACAATACGGCGAACTTCAGAATCAACTTTTTCTTGTGTTGCTTCAGATATTCCACTTCTGCCACCCCTGCCACCACCAAGATAAGATTCCTCCTGCCCTGAACCATAAAGCACTGGTCCTAAAGCATCACTCAAACCCCATTCAGCAACCATGGCACGGGCGAGGCTGGTTGCATATTTAATATCCGAAGATGCTCCGCTTGAAACTTTATCATAGCCAAACACTAATTCTTCCGCCACACGTCCACCCATGGCAACCGCTAAATCATCGTGCATTTTGTCACGGTGATATGAAACTTTGTCAGATTCAGGCAAGCGCATCACCATTCCAAGAGCACGTCCACGTGGAATGATGGTTGCTTTATGAATTGGGTCAGAGGCTGGGCAATGCATCGCTACAATTGCATGCCCGCCTTCATGATAAGCGGTCATACGTTTTTCATCGTCAGACATTACCATAGATTTGCGCTCAACCCCCATCATTACCTTGTCTTTCGCTTCTTCCAACTCCCGCATGGTCACAAGTTTTTTGTCACGACGAGCTGCAAGCAATGCCGCTTCATTGATTAAATTAGCAAGGTCAGCTCCCGAAAACCCCGGTGTTCCACGAGCAACCACTCGAATATCCACGTCTGGTGACAATGGAACTTTGGCGGAATGAACTTTGAGGATTTTCTCTCGTCCGTTAATATCAGGATTTGGCACAACTATTTGACGATCAAACCTTCCAGGGCGAAGTAACGCAGGGTCAAGCACATCAGGGCGGTTGGTTGCTGCAATCAAAATCACGCCTTCATTGGATTCAAACCCGTCCATCTCCACTAATAACTGGTTAAGTGTTTGCTCACGTTCATCATTTCCGCCACCAAGCCCCGCTCCACGATGCCTACCCACTGCATCAATTTCATCAATAAAAATGATGCAAGGTGCATTTTTTTTGCCTTGCTCAAACATGTCACGCACACGGCTTGCACCAACCCCAACGAACATTTCCACAAAATCAGAACCTGAGATTGCAAAAAATGGCACTCCAGCTTCACCAGCAATCGCCCGAGCAAGCAGTGTTTTCCCCGTTCCAGGAGGGCCCACCAACAAGCAACCTTTGGGTATTTTGCCACCTAATTTTTGAAACTTGGTTGGATCTTTCAAAAAATCTACCACTTCATTTAGTTCTTCCTTGGCTTCGTCAATTCCAGCCACATCAGCAAATGTTTTACGTTCGGTTTTTTCATTCAGCAATTTTGCCCGTGATTTGCCAAACCCCATTGCACCCCCGCCTTTGCCACTTTGAAGTTGACGCATGAAGAAAATATATACTCCAAGGAACAATAGCAAAGGAAACCATGATAACAGCACGCCTAGAAAACCACCCATTTCGCCATCAATTTTTTTGATGCTCATTTCAACATTATTTTCTCGCAACAAATCCACCAAATTATAGTTAGATGGAACATTGCTAACAAATCCAATCCCGTTTGTATATTTTCCAACAACTTTATTGCCCGCATCACGTGATTCTTCAATCACCACTTCGGTGACTTCGCCCGCTTGTGTTTGGGTCAAAAATTGTGAAAATGTTGGTTTCTGATATCCAGCGGTGCTAGCATTTTCACCAACCACATTAAACACAAGGATTGTAACAAAAAATATACCGAGCCAAATGACAAGGTTACGATTAATGTTTGGCATGCTCTATCAATTCCTTAAAACTAATTTCATTTTCAATATTTATAAGATATATGATGCAAAAATGTTAATTATTCAAGTGTTCCGCACTAATAATATAGTTATTATGTTGTAATTTTATGTAACAATGGTGCAAACTGCGTCCTTTGAAGCTGTTTGGTTGCAACATGGATTGCTGGAGGGAGTGTAATTTTTCATAACGCAACTCATGTTTATGCGGGTGAATGATGCGCAAACACATATTTAATGTGCGCAATTGCATTTCCTCATGTAGGGCAATCCATGGCTCAACGGGTAATTTAACTATATTATCACTCAGGCAATTATTTTGTTCAAGCCATATTTGCGTATGTTGGTGCAGAAAATCCGCCGTTCGTGCTAGATGCTGCGTGGATTTGTTGATGCGCTCAATGCTCACCCCTGCATCTGCCAAAATTGGCAATAGGGAGCGCATTTTGCTGCGCATATATTTATGATTATGGTTGGTTGGATCTTCAATCCATGGTTGATTATTATCTTGCAAATATTGGATTAAATCACATTTGCGCAACCCTATCAACGGGCGCAAAATAGTGATGTTACCCATTTGTGTTTGTTGTTTCATAGCGCATAATCCATCAACTCCGCTTGCCCGCCCAAGCCGCATTAAAAATGTTTCCGCTTGATCTTCAGCATGATGCGCTACAAATAATACCTTGATACCATGTTTAGCGCAATATTGCTGCATCAATTCATAGCGTATATTGCGGGCATTTTGCATCAAGTTACCATTCATTGCGGCAATGCTAGTTGCTGGTCGCAAAATATGCACATTAATATGACGCAAATGCAACCATTGCTGCACTGTTTGCGCTTCCGCCTCTGCCTCCTCTCGCAACCCATGATTAACATGAAGTGCGTGCAGTTCAACCCCATGATTTGCACAATATTGCTGCAATAACAACGCCAAAGCCATGCTATCCGCCCCACCAGATACGGCTATCGCTATTTTTTGCATTGCGTTCAAATTAAAACTAGAGAAAATAATATTCGTTTTATCTGTTATCATGTTTAGCATCATGCGTTTTCAGCCACCATGTATCAAAAGCGCGCTCATAAGGGGGGCGGGTTTCGGGAACGCCGAATATATCCCAATATGCCATGCGAAACTTGGAGATGGAAAAATGCGGAATAAAAATATATTCATTCATAATAACCCTATCCAACGCCTGCGCCGAGGTTAGCAAAGTTGCATAATCCTCAGTTTCACTGATATTATCCAGCAATTTATTCACCAATTCGCTACAATAACCACTCAAGTTTTGGCTGCCATGAACTTTGGCTTGCTCGCAATTCCAAAATGCTTCTTGCTCATTTCCGGGGTAAATCAAGCCCATATTCCACCATATTGTGGTTAAATCAAAGTCAAAACTCTCCAGCCGTTTTTGATATTGTGATTCATCAACCATACGGCTTTTAATGGTGATGCCAAGCACTTTCAAATTACGTTGCATTGCTATCACCACTTTATCCAACGATTTCTGCCGTGAAAGCACCTCAATAACCAATGGTTCGCCCGTTGCTTGATGCACTCGTACGCCATTTTTCACCACAAAACCCGCTTCACTTAGCAATTTATCCGCTTTAATCAAATTGGAGCGCATAAAACCCGTGCCATCACTTTTTGGTGGGTTATATATTTGCGTGAAAATATTTGGTGGTAAATCAGCTACATATGGCTTTAATAATTCAAACTCGCTGCCACTTGGTAATTCCCTCGCTGCAAATGGCGTTGCTTGAAATAAACTATTATTGCGGGTATAAGCATCATAAAATAACGCTTTGTTCATCCATTCAAAATCAAAAGTTAAGCCAATCGCCTCACGCACCCGCCTATCTTTGAACTTATCTTTGCGTAAATTAAAGATAAAACCCTGCAACCCTCGTGGGATTTGATGCGGGGTATTATCCAGCACCACTTCACCATTTTTCACCCCAGCGAAATTATAAGATAACGCCCAGTTGCGTGCGACATATTCTTCCCGCAAATCATATTGCTTTGCTTTGAATGCCTCCAACGCCACTGTTTCATCACGATACACATCATAGCGAATATTATCAAAATTGAAAAACCCTTTGCGTGAGGCAACTCCCGCCTTATGCGCCCAATAATTTGGGTTGCGAACATATGTTATATATCGCCCCGCTTCCATTTTTTCCACCATATAAGCACCAGAACCAATGGGTGGCTCTAGCGAGGTTTTGTCAAATTGTTTGCCCGTATAAAACTGTTTGCTCATCACAGGCAAGCTCGCCGTTATGAAGGGTAAATCACGGTTTTTGCTGCTGGGGTTAAAGTGAAATGTCACCGCATTTTTGCCATTAATTTCGGCTTTTTCAATATCCGAAAACCGCAATTTATACATTGGGTGACCCTTTGATTTCAAAATATCAAAACTAAATATCACATCATTAACAGTGAGGGGGCTGCCATCACTAAACTTGGCTTGTTCATTGAGATGATAAGTTATTTTGCTTTTATCATCAGCAAGCTCCACTGACTTGGCAATCAGGGGATAAAATGTTTGCGGCTCATCAAATGATTGCGTCATTAACGTATCATAAATCATATTATTAATCGCAGGGGCGGGGACTCCTTTGAGAATGAATGGGTTCAAGCTATCAAAGGTGATAGGGTGATATAGGCGCACATTTCCGCCCTTTGGTGCATCAGGGTTGGCATAATCAAAATGTGTGAAATTGGGCGCATATTTAGGCTGCTCAAACAAGGTGAGTGCGTGCTTGGAGGCTGCATAAGCATGGCTTGAAATGGCAAGTGTTGCAACTGCTATGACGAAGAGTAACGATAATAATATTTTTTTCATAATTCTGTTTTAATGAGTTTTTGTTTTTTATGTCTAGTTAAATATGCAACCACGAGTGCAAAAATTGGGTAGGGGCAAAGGTAAGAAATTATTGTAGGTTCTTCTGAAAAATGCTCTAATTGATAGTTATCCATATAGATAGCAATTAATGCACCAGATAAACCATATATACCAGTAATATAATTTCCCTTATTCCAATGTTGGCTGTTACCATAATCAGCTATTGTTAGCAAAAAAAATATAGTTCCAAATAACCCCGCAGGAGCAAATAAAAATATTATCACATCTTGCCATTCTGCTTGTGGGGATATCATGGAGGCAAATCCTACGAAAAAGGCAATAACCCAAATTGGCGCAAGCAATAGGCAAGGGAAAACCCCTAAAATTATGAAAGTTAAGAGTATTAATACTCGCATCAAGTTCTATCCCTTGTTCCCACCCCACGGGTTGATTGGTGCGGGTGGTTGAGAATGTCCTGTTGCTCCTGCGTTGCTTGCTTTGTTCTTGCGGATAGTATCAAACACACCCAATGCTTGCGCTACCATGCTTCCTGCGTCACCTACACTGGCGGGTAATAATATGGTGGTGCTTTCCTTCGCTAATTTGCTGAAGGCTTGCACATATTGCTCTGCCACCCGCAGCGATACCGCTTCCTCCCCGCCATGTTGGTTGATTGCATTTGCCACCATGCTGATCCCTTGTGCGGTTGCTTCTGCGACTGCTAATATCGCCGCTGCCTCACCTTCAGCCCTATTAATTTGGTCAATCTTTGATGCTTCCGAGGCTAGTTCCACCTGTTTTTTATCCCCCTCTGCACTATTAATTTTCGCTTGCCTGCTACCTTCAGAATCCAAAATCTCTGCCCGCTTTTTGCGCTCTGCCGCAACTTGCAATTCCATTGCTTTTAGCACTGTTGCGGGTGGAGAAATATTTTTAATTTCATATCTCATGCACTGCACGCCCCAAGTTTGCGCCGCCTCATTGATGGAGTTCACGATATTAACATTAAGTTTTTCCCGCTCCTCAAATGATTCGTCCATGGTGAGTTTGCCAATTTCTGAGCGCATAGTTGTTTGTGCAAGTTGAGTCAAAGCATAAATCGGGTCACTCACGCCATATGATGCTTGAATTGGGTCAACGATGCGCACATAAAGCACGCCGTCCAGCAATAATGATACGTTATCACGGGTGATTGCCGTTTGTTCCTGCACATCTTTGGCATATTCTTTGAGTGAGTGTTTATATGCAACTCGTTCAATGAATGGCACTAAAAACTGCAACCCTGGTTCTAATTTGCGATCAAACTTGCCGAGCTTTTCCACAATCCAAGCCTCTTGCTGTGGCACAATTTTTAATCCCTTATATACAAATAAAACAACAATAACCCCAATGGTTAAGAAAAATGCTTCCATGATTAGCCTCCGATAATGCTATGATAATGCTCTGATAAAGATTTTATTAGATAGTTTTGTTAATATTGGTTACCAGCAACTGATTGCCCCGCACATCGCTAATTTCCACAATATCGCCCTCAAAAAACGCCTCTTGTTTTGAATCTTCCGAGATTGCCGCATTCATTAATGTGCCAGACCAGCTAACTTTCCCTGGTTTGCCAAGCATCAGCCCGCCAGAGCCAACTTTCGCCGTTGTGCCAATAATATTATTGAAAACATCTCGGGAATCAGGATTAGTGCGCCATTTTTGAATTGGTTTATAAAGCCCAATTGCCACCAACGCAGTGATGAAAAACCATATCGTCCATTGAATTGCAATTGCATGTGGTGGGATAATCACCGTTTCCACCAGCACGCCGACAATTCCAGCTGCAACTCCGCCAAATAACAACCCAATCCCGTTGACTCCCGTCACTTCCAGCAATAATAATGATATGCTAAGGGCAAACCAATAATAACTAACGTTTATTTCCATAAATAATATAATTCCACAAACATAATAATTGTAATATTTAATGTTATTTTGCATAAAAAGCAAATCATAAATATTTATGGCGTTTTGGGATCATTAAAAACCACTAATATGTGTTATTTGTTATTTAAATAGTGCTCCTATCGGGTGCAAGTTTAAACTCTTTGTTTAATGAATTAACGGAATTTGAGGCGCAACTCAAGCCTTTTGCGGAAGAGATGCTGGTAGAATTAGCTCCGCAGCCCTTACAGGTGGGAGGGGGTGCGTTATGAGCGACCTATCCCAGCCCTGTCTTTCCGATATTTTTAATGAGCAGTCACAGGTAAAACCAGCGAAACCGCCACGGCGTAAGGGTAATAAATCCACGCTTCCCGTGTCCATAAGAGTGACTGCGTAGGAAAAGGCGAGATTGCAGGAGATGGCTGGCACATTGGCGATCAGTGCCTATATTCGGCAGAAGCTATTTTATGATGCAGCGGTGACGGCGCGTGCGAAGCGGTACCAGCAAAAACCCCGCCAGCCTTCTATTGATCACACAGAAATTGCTAAACTGCTTGGCACGTTTGGCTTCGCCTCCCTTTGGGTGGGCAATCGGAACTGGCACGATCCATGCTGGCCTTGTCGCTGGGCAGTGCAGATGGGTGAACTTGAGGCTTCGGCGGAGGTGGAGAATATCATTAAGCAGGCCTGTGTAGAAATCCATGATATCAGTAACACTTTGATTATAGCTCTTGGTGTCAAACCGCAGGAGTATCACAGATGATCCTAAATGGCAATCAGCGCGGAGGTGCGAAAGATTTAGCCCTTCATTTGATGAAGACGGCGAATGAGTGCGTGGAAATCCATGAATTGCGTGGTTTTATGTCGTCTGATTTAATGGGCGCATTTATAGTGCTTTCACTTTTCATTTATCATCATCTTATGATGAATGAAAAGTGAAAGCACTATAACCTTATAAAATATAGCACTACATAGCTTTTTATCCATCTTAAAAAATATTGATAAAAAGCGAAAGTGCTATAATGAAATATACGCCATCAGCTGTGCCACACGCTGCCAACAATTTATGTATTCCCTCTCGCTCAATCCGCCCAGGGTGAAAGCGTGAGTATGGCTGATTTTAAGAAAGCGATTGCCAAAGCGGAAGCGCGACTGGGTCTGATTGGCCAACCACATGCGGTTGTGTTTGGCTCCGCCTCCAGCTTTGTGCTCGTGGCTCCGCCTCTCCCTTCGGGTCATGAAAAGAACGGACGTGGGCATTGCCATGTAGTGTGGAGCCGCATTGATATTGATATATTTTATTTCATAGTGTTTTTATCTAATTTTTGGATACGCCAAAAATGGAAACACTATG
>JAYUJH010000013.1:0-8835 GCA_043765375.1 Alphaproteobacteria bacterium | reverse complement strand
ATTAGGATAAATCACTATAAACATATGAGATATAGTGCTTTTTTCTAATTTTATTCACTTGAAAATAACAAGTAAATAAAATTGAGATAAGCACTATATGACAAACTCTACAGAAAGTCAGATCTTGACTTTCTCCGCTAATAAATATAATTACTGAGTTTATGAATGAAAATCTGCACCCACTCATAGGATTAGTGAAGCATCAAGATTTGGTGCAACCCTTTATGCTGCATAACTCCATTATGCGGGGGCGAATGGTGCGGTTGGACGATGTGCTAAGTGAGATATTAGATGCGCATCAATATCCTGAACCAGTAGCAATGCAACTAGCGGAATTATTGCTATTATCGGCTATGCTTGCAACGCAATTGCCCAAAGATGGTAGGCTTACCTTGCAAATTAAAGGTGATGGTGCTGTTTCGTTCATAGTGTGCGACATCGTGAACAATGAAGGAGCAAATAATAGTGGAATAAATAATATTGGAGTGCGAGGCTATGCTAATGTTGCAAATGCAGAAGCAATCGCATTAATGCCCGCAAATGCAACAATGAAACAAGTTCTTGGCAAAGGTTATCTCGCCATCACGCTGGACACTCCATATGGTGAGCCATATCAAGGGATTGTGCCACTTGAAGGCGATTGCATTTCAGAGGCAGTTTCGCATTATTTCAATCAATCACAGCAGTTGGACGTGTTATTTCATAATTATATTGCTAAAATTGGCAATCGCTATGTTGCAACGGGAATAATGCTGGAGCGAATGCCAGAAATTGCATTTGAAGATGATAAAAGCACTAACTCCAATAAAAACATGAATGATAACAAAAATTGGGATTATCATAAATTATTGTTAATGACGGCAAGCAAGCAGGAATTAGCGGATTTATATCTTGCCCCAAGTGCCTTGCTTTATCGCTTATTTAATGAAGGGGGAGTATGGGTTTATGATACGCATAAAATCAGCAAAACTTGCCGTTGTTCACGCCAAAAAATTACCTCAATGCTAGGCAATATGCCGCAATCTGAGATAAAAGATATGCAAGTTGATGGCTTAATTTCGGTGACATGTCAATTTTGTAACTCCACGGAAAACTTTACTTTGGAGCAGATTTTAGCTTGAGATGTTTGTAACTAAGAATATAAAATACAAGTTGTGTTGTGATTTCGCTGATGCGCTAGCGAAAATTGTAGTTTTACGAGCATTCAAGCGATGTGTATTAAATATACATGAGCGAAGAAGCACAAGTGAAAATGCGATTTGCAGCAAGCAACAGTAGAAATAACGACATAACTTTAATGATAAAGGTAAGTAATATGCAACATGATAAGCAACATGACAACCAATTTCAAGTGCCACATGATGAAAGCAAAGTGTTGCTCCATTCCTGTTGCGCTCCTTGTGCGGGGCCTCTGATTGAGAAAATGCACGCCTCAGGGATTGAACTAACTATATTTTTCTATAATCCTAATATCCACCCATTGCGGGAATATAATATCCGCAAGCAGGAAAATATTCGTTATGCGGAAAAGCTCGGTATTGCGTTTATTGATGCGGATTACGATGTGCAGGATTGGTTTGCTCGTGCCAAGGGTATGGAGCGAGAGCCAGAGCGGGGCGTGCGTTGCACCATGTGTTTTGATATGCGATTTTTGCGCACTGCGCTTTATGCTCATGAACATGATTTCAAAGTTTTCACCAGCTCGCTTGGCATTTCTCGTTGGAAAGATATGCAGCAAATTAATGATAGCGGTGTGCGGGCGGCCTCGCATTATGATGATATAACTTACTGGACTTATAATTGGCGCAAAGATGGCGGGGGCGCAAGAATGTATGACCTCGCTAAGGAAGAGGAGTTTTATGCACAACAATATTGCGGTTGCATTTATTCCCTGCGAGACACTAACGAATGGCGTGAGAAAAATGGCAGAGAAAAAATTGCGATTGGCGAAACATGGTATGAACAGAAGATTTGAAGCTGTAAGTTTTTTTGAGTATCCAATATAAACAGTCCTCATACCAGCCCCTTAATGGAAAATAAATACTAATATTCATGGTCATAGTCATTACTCGTTGCCATGGACTTCAGCCTGCGCTGGAGTGACACAAATATAAATAAACCTAAATAATCATCAAGTATTAATCAATATTACTTCAACTTTCATCAAATGTTCATATTCTTTTGAGTAAATATTTGCTATATTATAAATATGAGTGAAGCAAGCAAAACAGAAAAACCATTATTTGATAGCAAAAGCCTAAGTAATTCCGCTGCAAAAGTTGCAACTGATTTTTTTGTAAATATGATAAGAAGAATACCAATTGTTGGAGACGCTATCGTTGGGTTTTTGGGAATAGATAAGTTAGCTGAGGGAGGTGCGGAGAAAATAGCAGTTGCTATTGAGCCTATGATTGGTGGTGGGATTGAAAAAGCAATAGAAGCTTCAAAAAATGTAATGCCAAAAGGTGAGTCAAAACAAGCAGACAAACCAGTTGTGCCACTTGATACGCCACCAGCAAAAATTGCTAGCTCTGGAATAGAAAAAACAGGTAGGAGGTCTTCATGAGTGATTTCACAACATTAACCTCGCCTCAACTTAAAGAACTTTCAAAGCACGTATTTGAGAAACAATTTTTGAATGGTAAAACCGTTGCAGAAAAAATGAATGATGTCCCACCAATGTTGAAAGGAACAGTTCAAGGTAAAATCAATGAAACTTTGGAGATTTATGCTGCCGAATTAGAAAAATCTATCAAAGAAAATAAATCGCAAAATCCTACAATGACTCAAGCGCAATTAGCGGTTGAAGTTGAAAAAGATTTAGAAATAGCACTCAAGAAAAACACCAAGTTTAATGCGCTAGCAAATGAAGCGAAGGCACTTGGTATTAATGTTGATATTGATAAACTCGGTGATGCGACTAGGCAATCATTAGTAACCCCGCCAACTTCAACTGGCGCACCAGCAGCAGGCAGAGCGACAACTCCAACAAAACCCGATGCTCCCGCACAGGATTCTGGCACAAAATTACAGCGTTATAGCAAAGAAGATGCAATCGCAGTGCGGACGGCAGCAGCGGCTGGAGTTCCGTTCGCTTTCAACCAAGCAGCGATGGACGATTTGCTTGATAACACTATGGTGCAGAATAAACGTGGTCGTAGTGATACGAAAATGGACGGCGGATTAGGGGAAATGTTCAAGGGCATGGAGCCGATGATGCAGCGCATCATGGAAACATTAATGATGGCGTTTCAATCGCTTTCAGGCAACATGAATGGTGGGCAAAGTGGCAATTGGGCTGATTATGGAGTGATGAACTCAACCAGTGCAGCCATGAGCCGTGTGCTAAATGATATTCAAGGTTCAGGCCCAGGGGAAGGCGTTTTCAAGGATTATAAAAGTGCGCGTGGATTTAATGATGAAAACTTAAAGGAAATATCAATAATCAACGGAAATGTAAGAAAAGCATTAGCATCTGGTGACAAAAAAGAAATTGATCATGCTTTGGCAGTTCAAAAACACTTAGACGATGAAAACAAAGCCAAGTTTGGTATGAGTTCTAAAGAAATGTGGGGTGAGTTTGAGCGTGATAAACTCGCACTAATGGAAACAACCGTAGTAGCAATGGCGGTTGAGGCTCGCAAAAACGGTTTGGTTGATACTTCAATTGACGGGAAACGTTTAATTGAAAGCTATAGAAGCAAAGGCGCATCAGAACGTGCTGCCGTTGATTACGAAACAAATGTTACAGTCAACGCAATGCACCGTGGCATAATCCCGATGGGTGACCCTCGCAAAATCACTAATGAACAAAAAGCAATTATTGAACAGGAATATGACGCAGGCATTTTTGGTTCTTCACCCGCCAGAGGTGCATCACAACAGCCCCCTGCACAACATGGCAATGGAGATGTGGAACTCAAACCCGCACCTGCAAACCTAGATGTGCAAATTGTAGCTCCCGCCACCGCTCCTGCACCGCCAGCAGTTCAACAACAATCATCATCAACGCAAGCAATTCCCGCAACTGGAATGACGCAGAGTAGTAATATATTTGCTGGATTGAATATCCCGATACCGAAACTAGTTGGTTGTTATGAATCAACGTCATCATCTGCAACAAATACAACAGCATGCTTTCCACGTGGCGGTATATCAGAAAAAACTAGTTGCTTTCGTTTGTAATAATAATTATTAACAAAGATGGATACCAGCCTGCGCTGATATGATGATAGTTGCATTTTGTCACCCACATTAATAATATGAAACACGACATACAAATAACCGCAAAAACCAATGATTATGAACGATATTTATGTTCGTTATTTGTTGATGCAAATGCTCGCCAGCAAATATGTTTATCCATTGTTTTTGCAGCGGAAGTGATGCGCATTCCCGCCATTATATCCGATGAAATGGTTGGATTAGTGCGCCTCAAATGGTGGTGTGAGCAGTTGCAACAAATTATTGATAGCGCAACTTCTCCCAGCCCTTCAACGCCAACCCCATCAACCCCAATTTTGCAAGAATTGCAGCAATATCCTGCGTTAATTGCGCATTATATTGAGTTGTGCGAGGTGATAGCGGATAATCTACCCGCAAGCCTCAAGGGAGTGGATTTATCCGCCATCAAGCAAGTTATGCGGGCTTATTTTACAGTGCTAGCCCATGCAGCGGGCGAGGCGCAGACGGTTGCACAATATCATGATATAGCGGATTTATGCAGTGAAATTGCTATGATTCGCACCAATCCTTATGCTGATAATCACCATGCTGATACGCCCCAAATATCATATAAATTGGCATCATATAAATTAGGGGAGCATACGCAAGCAATCACCCGCCAAACGCCATATTTGCAGAAATTGGAGCGGATAGTTTTATTATGGCAAAAACAATTATATTCGGGCGGGGAGTTACGCAAAAACCCAAATGAGATAAAAATAAAACATCTCGCCTTAAAATTATGCACGCCTTTATTCACCTTTTCTTTACCAAAATAATGATAAATATAAGTATTATAATTTTTGCTTAAGGCGTTTTGAGGCTATGAAGTTTTTGCAATCTTTTTCTGTTTCTCGTAAAATATCACTAATGATGATTGCTAGCGCATTCATCAACTCTGTGGCGGTTGGTTCGGTGTTGACGTATAATAGTTACGTTAATTCGGTTGCAGAAAAACAACATGAGATGCTGAAATTAGCCAATTTGAAAAAAAACGAAATTGAGAATTATTTGAGTGGAATTGGTGATGATATTAGCTTATTCGCCAATAATGATATGACGATAAATGCGCTTGAAACATTCTCCAATTCATGGTTTGAAATTGGCTTGGGTGGTGACCCAATGCAGATTTTGCAACGTTTATATATCACAGATAATCCCAATAAAATTGGTGAAAAACACTTGCTTGATGCGGCAGATGATAATTCATCTTATAGCATAGCGCATCAACATTTTCACCCATGGTTTCGTAACTTCATTGCCAAACGGGGCTATTATGATTTGTTCCTGTTTGATCCAGATGGTAATGTGGTTTATACCGTGTTCAAAGAGTTGGATTATGCAACAAATATCTCAACGGGGCAGTATAAAGATTCGGGGCTTGGAGATGCTTTCAAGCAAGCGATAAAATCAGAGGCACAAAACTCCAATAATCCTCAAGGCGAACCAGCAAAACCTATATTAATTGACTATGCTAAATATGCACCAAGCAATGGCGCGCCTGCAAGTTTCATCGCTTACCCAATCAAAAAAGATGGTAAGTTAATTGGCGTTCTTGGCTTTCAAATGCCCGTTGATAAAATCAATTCCATCATTAATTTTTCCAAAACATTAGGCGATGGCAGCACTTCATATTTAATCGGGGCTGATGGGTTATTGCGTTCTGATGCCGCAAATAATGATGTAAATGATATATTGCTCTCCAAAGTGCAAGGCACGGTGATTGACAAAGTTCTCAATGGCGATGATGCAACAGGATTGGAACAGGGGTTAGTCGGTAAAAAAACTTATATAGCAGCAACTCCAATCAAAGCCTTAGGCGTGAATTGGGCGGTGGTGCTGGAAGAAAATTATAATATGGTGATGGAACCCGTTTGGAAGATGGTGAAAGATGCTTCATGGATAATCATCGCATTTGTCCTGTTCATTTCAGTGATTGGTTATTACGCTGCAAAATTATTGATAAAATCATTGAATGAAGTCATTAAAACCATTCTCGCTCTTGCTCATGGTGATATGAATTGCGAGATTGCACATACAAAGCGAAATGACGAAATCGGCGAACTTGCCAAAGGTGCGGAGATATTCAAAAACACCATGAATGAACGGGTGCTAGCTAGGCAAAATATGCAACATGAACGTGCCAAATTAGCTAATCATTTTGAGGAAGAAGTTAAAGGGTTCGTTTCTATGGTTGCATCTGCCGCAACTGAACTTTCCCACACGGCGGAAGGGGTTGCAGCAGCTGTTAGCCGTTCTAATTGTTCAAGTGGGGGGGCAGCCAATGCCGCATTGGAGACTTCGCTTAATGTGCAATCAGTTGCATCAGCCACGGAGGAGCTTTCAGCATCAGTGCGGGAGATTGCCTCGCAAATGTATCGCTCCAATTCCATGGTGAGTGATTCGGTGCAACGGACGGAAACGGCGAATATGCACGCTAATTCAATGATGCAAGCAACCAGTAAAGTGAAGGAAGTTATCCAATTAATCTCCGATATTTCAGGGCAGATTAACCTGCTTGCGCTCAATGCAACCATAGAATCCGCACGGGCTGGCGAGGCAGGCAAAGGCTTTGCGGTGGTTGCGAGTGAAGTGAAAAATCTCGCCAATCAAACTGACAAATCCATTGAAGAAATCACCCGTGTGATTGATGAAATGAATCATGCCTCCGAGAATATCGTTAAATCACTGCACGACATCAAGGAATCCATAGGAAATATTGCACATTCTTCCAATAGTGTTGCCTCAGCGGTGGAAGAACAATCAGCAACCACCAACGAAATTGCGCAAAATATGCAAATTGCCGCCCGTGGAACAGATGTAATCACGCAAAGCATCAAACAAGTGACGGAATATTCGGAGGAAGCAGATGTTTCCGCAGGACAAATACTTGACGCATCGCAAGAGCTTTCTCGCCAAGCGGAAGGGCTAAACAGCAAGGTTGATGAGTTTTTAGCAAAATTAAGGCAGGATTGAGGTAAGATTAAATAGGGGGGTGATTAGTGGAAGTTACATTAATTAATTCCCATAGGAGAAATAAATAATCATTGACAAAATATGAAAAAACATCAACAATGACATCATGAAATCTTTGCTTTTTTATTTATAAAACAGCAAGTTTTTAGGGGTTCTTTTTAGTGATATTGAGTTTTTTAATTCAATCTAACTAAACCTTCAAAAGTTCAGTGAAAGCTCAAGAACCGCTTTCACAATACAAATCTTCTAGGAGATTTATATTATGTCCATACCCACAATGGGTGAATATATTGTTGACATTGCCCTGCAACGCTCAACAGTTTCTGAAATACTTCCTTTGATTTTAGACGAACTAGCACCCGCTAGTTTAGAAATTTCTAAAGGAGTTAAAAACCTTTTTGGAGAAAAAATCTTCAAAATTGCTGAAGCTGCCGAGATTTGTTTGGTTAGCGCAAAAACCTTACCTGCTGAACAAAAACTGGCAATAGTTGCAAAAGCAAAAGATTTGTTTCTGCAATGCCACGCTGAATTGATTGCTACCCGTTCTTTGAATAAATATTCGGGAAAGGTTGCCTTTCAAATAGCAGTGTGTTTTGGTTTGTTGCAAGATGACGTCAACCTGAAAAAATGGTTAATAGCTTCTATCACCAATTTTCGTGCTTTTGCAAACGTAAAAGTTGAAATGGAAAAAGAGGCTAATTCCAAGAAAAATAATTGGATTGGCGGAAAACTGCTAGCGGTCATTTCGGGGATAGCTGCGGTGATATTTGCTCCTATTTCTTTACCAGTTGCTGGAGGAGTTTTTTTAGTGGTAGAAGGAATTTCCCTTGTATCCAACAAAAAAGCAGACCAGCTCAAGGAAATTGAGGCAAAAGCCAAACTTGAACAAAACGAGGCTTTTGGTTTGTCGCAAGAAGTTGCACAAGTCATTGCGAAATTAAACGCAGCTAAAAACTAGTTCAACTGTGGCAACCCTATTCAAACAGGGTTGCCATTTTTTTACCAACTAAATATGTGGTGATTATCTGATTTTGTTTGTGCGTTATCATTCTCATATAGACTGTGACTGATTAATTGCGCGCTATTTACATTATTATCAGGTGATAAGTTTTTGTATATTTCTTTAGCAACGCAAACTGCTAACGCAGCAAACACGGCAGTCCCAACTACCGTGGAAACTTTAGCCATATCAATATCAGCAGGCTCTGTTAGATTTAATTTGACAAATCTACATACGTTTTGGGTTGCAATGGAATAATAATCTAATACCTTCATTCCTGATGATTCTAATAAATCACATATTTCTTCATCAGTATATTTCATGGAAGTAGAAATAAAATTATTTGCTTCGTCAAGATAATAGTTAAAATCTTCAATAGATTGAATATCAAGACCTAGTTCCGCATTAATTTGCGGAAACTTAGCAATAAAATCCTTTTGAGTTTTGCTCACAGTTACGGCTGCGGCACCAAGCCCAGTTGCTGTTCCAACCAATAATTCTAACCACGGCAAACCATGTTGTTTAGTTGATAACTCTTTTTCATCATCTTTCATCAAATCCAATATACATAATATTTGTGAAAATTGCGTGACAATTTTTAACTTATGCTATAATCAATTAACTTAATGAAAGAT
>JAYUJH010000012.1:0-43887 GCA_043765375.1 Alphaproteobacteria bacterium | reverse complement strand
ACAAGCACTTCACCAAAACAAAACTTACAACTTTCCATAAAATAATCCATATATTATGTCATATAACATATGAGATATATCTTTAATTGTCAATGCCTAAAATATAGCCCCATAAAATATAACTTGCGTTTTTTGCTGAATTAGATATTTTGAGTCATATGCAAAATAATCAATTACCGAACAATCAATCATCTAAAATATTTGAAACTATTTATGTGAAAACCAAACGCATTTCATGCGATGGCGGTGGTGGAGCGTTGGGACACCCGAGAATATATTTAACGATTGACGCAGAAACTCACCAAGCTATCTGCCCCTATTGTAGCAGAAATTATGTGATGGAGGGCGGAGCGTCGCACCATGACCATTAATTTGGGTGATTCCTATTATTGTTTTCCTCAAATCCAATTTTCAGTCGTGCGCTAGTGAAACCACAACATAGCCTAATATTATAATTTTATTTTATCGCTACTAACTGTGAATCAACAAAGTTTTCAAACACCGCTGCCACAACCTCATGCTGCATTGCTTGTTGCATCTCAATATGTTTAACCTGTTGCATTTGCTCAGCAATAGTTGGTTGCCCCTGCAATGATTTAGTGATTATTTGCCAATTATTCCCTGTTTTTTGCAACAACAACGCTTGCAATTTCGCTTGCAAATCACGGGGGAAATCTGATTTATCCGAGATAATCAACTCACCATCACCGCATGAAATCACAGAACAATTATTGCGCAAAACCTCACGCAAAATCATTTCTTTCTCCGCCTCACATAATTCTATTATGCTGGTAAAATCATCAATCTGGGCGTGATTATTAGGTTTCGCAATATTATCCTGCACAATATTAGCCTGTGCAACATTATCTTGCATGATGTTATCTTGGGAGATATTAGCTGAAGCAGCAACCTTAGGAAACTCCAGCACTTGCGCTTGTAGTTGTGAATGCGATACAACTTGTGGCGGTAACAAACCAACATTATTCAACTGTGAAATATCAGAAACGGGAGAAATTGGCAATTCCGCCTTCATCTCGCCCTTGAGAATGTCACTCTTAACAACTTCAGCACTGACATTTTCACCCCTGATAATCTTCATTAAATCGCTCGGGTCGGGCATTTGCATACCGTAACAAACCCTGATTAACAACATTTCAGTCGCCCGCAATTCATCATTTGCACGGCGCACTTCCTCCAAACCCTTGCTCATAATTTGCCATGATTGTGAGGTCGCAGCCACGTTTAACTTGCCCGCCATTTCATATAAAAACTTTTTCTCGCCCTCAGAATATGTGTTATCAAACGTATATTTCGGCATGACTAATAATTTAGTTATATCATGTATAGCGTGCATTAAATCCTGCACCAACTGCAACATATCCGCCCCTGCCTGATGATAAAACTGCAATTCTTGCAACGCTTCAGCCACATTTCCTGCAAAAATATGGTTCAACATTTCATACATTCGGGTGCGGTCAACCAACCCAAGCAAATTGCGTAAAGTCTCACCTTTAACGTGAAAATTACCCGCAGAATCTTTATCAGAATGTGAAATCGCTTGGTCAAGCAGCGAAAGTGCATCACGCACTGAACCTTCAGAGGCAATAGCGATTAGTTCCAGCGCATCATCTTCGGCTATCACCTGCTCTTTGCTGGCGATATTGCGCAAATGCGTCACCATTTCCTCAGCACGGAGGCGACGCAAATCAAAACGTTGGCAACGCGATAAAATCGTCACGGGGATTTTGCGCAATTCCGTGGTCGCAAATATGAATACCACATTATCAGCTGGCTCTTCCAATGTTTTTAACAGCGCATTAAATGCTTGTTTGGAAAGCATGTGCGCTTCATCAATGATATAAACCTTATAACGCCCCGATGCGGGTTTATAATGGGTTGATTCGGTCAAATCTCTAACATTATCAACGCCCGTATTTGAGGCTGCATCTATTTCATGCACATCTATATGTCTATCTTCTTTGATTTGCACACAATGCGAACATATCCCACATGGATTAATGGTTGGGGTGGTGCGCAATCCATCTTCACCGATGCAATTTAATGCTTTGGCAATGATGCGGGCAGTTGTAGTTTTACCAATTCCTCTGATACCAGTCAACACAAAGGCGTGTGCCAAACGGTTGCTATCTATTGCGTTGGATAATGTTCGCACCAAAACTTCTTGCCCAACTAAATCATTAAATGTTTGTGGGCGATATTTTCGTGCTAAGACTTTGTAGTCCTCGGCTATAGCGGTTTCAACCATGTTAGCTTCAACTATATTTGCATTCATAAAATCAGCATCAATAATTATTCAAACAATTTTCAAGGCTGCACAGATGGTGCGGGAATTGGCGTATCCGCATAAGGCTTGGCACAACCTTTAATTTGATAAATATTGTTAAGGTTAGTCAAACGTGATGAAGTCGCTGCCATTGCATCATCAGCACTAGATTTAGTATTCATATACGCAATTGGGAATATGACATCAGAAACGCCAAACTCTTTGTTGCGTTGCGCCACGCCCTGCCAAAACTTCGCATCATTCATTTCTAGCAATAATTGATCGCAAGTTAAATGCTTGTCCGTTTCCTTCCATGGCGCAGATGAAACATGAGAATCCTTGCCACCACATGAACTGAGTGACATAGTCAGCGCAACCAATGATGTTAGTTTATGTAGCAAAGATGATTTATGTAAGGGCATATATTTTGATAAATATTTCATAGCCATCATTTAATTAAAAAAACATTTACTTTGCAACAAAAAAATCACTTCCAGCCGTAATATTAATGCTGTTGTAATGTTTATGCAACGTTTGAGGATTTTTTTACCATGACAACAGAACAACGCTTCCCCACTGATATCTCTTATGGCTCAACTGGCGGGGCGATTTTTTCCACCAATATCACCAGCAATGCCGCTGGTTATGAAAAACGCAACCGTCAATGGGAGCAAGCAAGATGCGCCTATAATGTTGCTCATGGCGTAAAAAGCAAGGCGCAAATAGACGAATTAATCAGCTTTTTTCGCGCACATAAGGGGCGGAGCTATGCGTTTCGCTTCAAGGATTGGTCAGATTTTCAGGGAGTTAATCAGCAAATTGGCTTAGGCGATGGCGTGCGCAAAAACTTTCAATTGGTAAAAAATTATATTAGCGGTGATAAAATTGATATTCGTAGCATTAATAAACCAGTTGATAACGGTGCATTAATATATGTTAATAACACATTGCAATCAGATGGCGTGAATGTGAATTATACAACAGGGGTTGCGAACTTCACAACTGCCCCAGCTATTGGTGCAATCATCACCGCAGATTATGAGTTTGATGTATGGGTGCGCTTTGAAACAGATCAAATCTCCACACGGCTTGATGATTATGGCGTTTATTCATGGAATGAGATTTTGTTGGTGGAAGTTCGGGTTTAAGGCTTGGCTTGGCATTTATTGTCATACCAGCGGAGGTTGATATCCACCCTAAAAAAATAATGGATACCAGCCTCCGCTGATATGACATATAATTTCTATCTACCAAAATGTGCAAATCTAAAAATAACTTAATAAGTTGCATTCTGATTTCGCTGATGCGCTAGCGAAAATTGTAGTTTCACGAGCATTCAAGCGACATGTATTAAATATACATGAGCGAAGAAGCGCAAATGAAAATGCGATTTGCAGCAAGCAGCAGTAGAAATAGCAACGCAACCTAATCAATATCGGGGATTTATGAAAAACATTACGCAAATAATGCAAACTCATTTGAACGGCGAGGTTTTAACCATCGCTAATTGTTGGAAAATCACACGGCGTGATGGTGTGGTGCTGGGCTTTACTGACCACGACCAGCCACTCACCATTGATGCACTAACCTATGATGCAAAATCTGGATTTACTCCAACCGCTATCATTAATTCTGCTTCCTTAAAAGTGGATAATTTGGATATTGAAGGCATGTTAAATGATGCAAAAATC
This sequence comes from Alphaproteobacteria bacterium, assembly GCA_043765375.1. Classification (GTDB taxonomy): domain Bacteria; phylum Pseudomonadota; class Alphaproteobacteria; order Rickettsiales; family UBA998; genus JAYUJH01. Next base: position 39,912 of record JAYUJH010000012.1, on the reverse strand, counting down.
ACTGAACAAGATATCATCTCTGGCTTATATGATTTTGCGGAATTGCTGATGTTTAGCGTCAATTACACACAATTAAATGCGGGCAAAATCATTATGCGTTATGGCTGGCTTGGGGAATTGCGTTTTGATGGCAACAGCTTTGTGGTAGAAGTTCGGGGGCTAACCTCTAAATTATCAGGTTCAATGGGTGATATATATAGCACAACATGTCGGGCAAAATTAGGTGATGAACATTGCAAAATCAACATGACTGCAAATATTGTTAGTGGCGCAATCACCCAAACAATATTGGGAGCAGAGGCAAAAATTGTATTTTATGATTTGTCCCGCACTGAACCATCAGGATTATTCACATATGGTGTGCTGAACTTCACTAATGGTGCAAATGCAGGGCTTAGCTTTGAGGTGAAATCATATGATAATATGAACAATTCTGGGCGCATCAAGCTAATGTTACCAACGCCTTATGCAATGATGATAGGTGATACATATTCGCTAACGCAAGGTTGTGACAAACGCTTTACCACTTGCGTTAATCGTTTTAATAATGCGCTTAATTTTCGTGGTGAACCACATTTAATTGGCATAGATCGCTTGCTTGAAACTTCATCAACGAGGAATTGAGAATTATTTGGTTTTATATAAAGCTGTTATTTTACAATATATTTTTGCGTTTGTCATACCAGCGGAGGCTGGTATCCATGAAACTTAAGCCTCATTACATCGTTATGGATACCAGCCTCCGCTGATATGACGACAAAATATAAACTTTCCATAAAAAACCATATAATCTCAAACTAACAATTATAATCTCGCATCAGCGTAGCAATTTGGGGTTTCATAAACTCTGATATGAGTGCAGGTGATGGCGCAATTGGCAAATAATGGCGGGCAGACTATTTCCAACAAATATTTAGCAATATTCTCAGCAGTTGGATTATATGGCAAATAATAAATATCTTGCGAAAGTTGGCTAGCAATCATTGCACCAAGTGGTTTGTCTGCTTCATGCAAAATAGTGTTATGATCAAAATGCGTATCAAGCCATGCACCAAGCAATTGTTTGATAACGCCAAAATCAATCACCCGCCCCAACTCGTCCAATTGTGCGTTTGATTGATTGCTTGATTGATTGGCGGCAAATGTTGCTTCCACCACATAGCGATGACCATGCAAATATTTACATTTGCTTTCATGCAGCATCACACGGTGGGCAGCATCAAACTCAAGCCTTCTTGTGCAGGTTAAAGTGGAGAAAGCATTAATCATTGGTTAATACGCTGGCGATTTGATGGAATTGGCATATTTGTTGCGGGGCGGGGCGGTTCCGCTGGAATATATCTGAGTGGTGGAGCAATCTGTTGTTGTTGAGGTTGTGGTGCAAATTGTTGCTGAGGCTGCGGAGGCGGTTGTTGCGCTCCACCTGCTCCCCTGCCACCAGATGGCGTTGCGACTGTCCACCCTTTTTGATACATACAATCGGCAAATAATTTGGCAAGTATTGCGCTTTTGTCGCGCCCTGAAAGCTGCCTGCCACCGTGATACTGCCCGACATATGAAGCAAAATTGTCCTCCGAGAAATCCCTACATTCGTCACGCACATCAATATAATCAAGTTGAATGCGGGAATTATGCACGCACCCGACAAGCATTATCATGGTTAATAGAATAATTATATTTTTCATATCAATTAGCATCATAGCGGGTTATCGCTAATTCGTCCAGAAATTGTTGCTCTTTCATGCTTGCAATATAAGCAATATTTTTAACTTGACGCTCCATTGCAATTTCAAACTTCTTTTTTTCACCATAAATCAGCATCATTTTGTCCGTAATCACGTTGATATTTTGATCAATTACACTGATTTTTTCCAGCACTTCCATACGCTTTTGCTTGTTACTCTCACTATAATCACCAAAAAACACCCCAAGTTGCAACAACCCAATGGCAGTTAAAACTTCTTGGTTCAGCTCTTGTTGCAAATGCTCAATCACCTGCTCCAAAATGCTGCGTTGCTGGCGCAAGTTACCAATTTGTTTGGTCAATCCGTCAATCTCTTTTTGCTTCAACTTAATTAATATTTTATAGTGTTTCATATTATATGGGTTTCATGTTATATGGGCTTCATGTTTTTTAGACTTCACGTTTTATAATATTTTATATTTCATAAGTTTTATATTTAAGTTAATAAAAATGTTGCTATACATGTAAATAATATAAAGATAATCTGTTAATATATTATGAGAAAACATGAAAAAAAACACATCAGCTGCATTTGAAAAATATTCATCAAGGCAATATCCCGTTAAAACCGCATTAATTTCAGTATCCAACAAAACTGGAGTGGTTGAACTGGCAAAATCATTAACGCAACTTGGCGTGCATATCCTCTCAACAGGTGGCACAGCAAAGACACTACGAGAGGCGGGCGTGGAATTGCAAGATGTGAGTGACTATACTGGACTTGCGGAAATGATGGACGGGCGAGTTAAAACTTTGCACCCCAAAGTTCATGGTGGAATCTTAGCAAGGCGGAATAATGATGCAGATTTGGCAGAGATGCAACAGCATAACATCATGGCGATTGATTTGGTGGTGCTAAATCTTTATCCATTTGAGGCAACGGTAGCATCTGGTGCAAATTATGATGATATAGTTGAAAATATTGATATTGGCGGGCCCGCAATGTTGCGTGCTGCTGCCAAAAATCATGCTTTTGTTGGAGTGGTCACCTCCCCCGATGATTATGACGGAGTAATTGAGGCGATTAAAAGCGATGATTGGAACTTCGCAATGCGCCAAAAATTGGCATATAAAGCATTTTCTCATGTTGCCTCATATGACGGCGAAATCAGCAAATGGTTTGCGACACAAACAATATCAGAACAAACATCAACTAAATCAGCTCAATTATTTGCACCAACATTATCATTTTCAATGAATAAAGTTCAAGATTTGCGTTATGGCGAAAATCCGCATCAAATAGCTGGGTTTTATCAAACATCAAATCTGGCTGGAACAGTGGCAACCGCCAAACAAATCCATGGCAAAGAATTAAGTTATAACAACATAAATGATGTTGATGCGGCTTGGTGCTTGGTTTGTGAACTGCCACAACCATCAATTGTCATCATCAAACACGCCAATCCATGCGGGGCAGCAACGGCGGATAATTTAGCGCAAGCATATAGCAAAGCATTTGCGTGCGATGATCAAAGTGCTTATGGCGGAATTATTGCCGCAAATGTGGAAATTGACGAGCAAACCGCAACAGAAATCGCCAAACAATTTGCTGAAGCGATAATCGCACCATCATATAGCGATGCAGCGTTGCATATTTTGCAAGCCAAGAAAAATATCCGCTTGTTGCATAGCGATGGTGCATTATTGCCATTAATTGAGGAGTTGCAATTGCGTAGCATTTCAGGGGGGGTTTTGCTACAAAGTTACGATGCGAAATTGCTTGATGAAGCCTTAGAAATGGTTAGCCAAACAACGGCAAATGAGGCACAAATGCAAGATATGCTATTTGCTTTTACTGTTGCTAAACATGTGAAATCAAATGCGATTGTGCTGGTTAAAGATGGCGCAACAATTGGAATTGGGGCTGGTCAAATGAGCCGTATTGATAGCGTGCGAATTGCACAATTAAAAGCCGAGCGGGCGGGGCTTTGTACCAAAGGCGCAGCACTCGCTTCTGATGCGTTTTTCCCGTTTGATGATAATGTTCATCAGGCAGCAGAGGCTGGAATTACCGCAATTATTCAACCAGGTGGGTCAATCCGCGATGATGATGTGATTAAAGCAGCTAATCAACATAAAATAGCATTATGTTTCACAGGAATAAGGCATTTCAAGCATTAATTTCAAGCATTAATAGGGGAAGGATTATAGGCTTAAGCATTAATATAAAGGCAAAACACTCCCCTGCTAACTCCACCCTTGCGGGGGAGTCAAAACACGCAAGTGTTTTGGTGGGGGGTGAAATATAGTGATTTTCAATTTCATTTACTTGAATTTTCCAAGTTAATGAAATTGAAAGTAAGCACTATATCTATTAAAAATATAGCAGTACATCTAATTTTAATAACCGATATAATCGGTAAATAAAATTAGAAACTGCTATAAAATATTTCTCACGGTTTAAGCCCCCACGGTTCAACTTCGGGCTTTGCCCTTGTTTCACCCGCTCCCCCGCAAGGGCGGAGCATTAAAATCTTCATTCACACAAAAAAGGGAAGGGTTAGCTTGTATCCCCCACTCCAATTAATCATTAATTGGGGGTTTGCGCACCACATATTGCACCATTTGATAATTGGGGAACACATTCACCAAATCAACCCCCGTTAGATATAATCCAACACGTTCAATATGTTGACGAATATAGCCATCACTATGACCAAACCGCCCATATCCCCCAAGCAAACCATAATAACCATCATTAGCATAGCGTTCCACTTGAAACACAAACACCCCGCCTTCCTTCAGGCTACGAGCAACTCCGTCAAACACCCACGCAATTTCACCGACATAATTAAACACATGCGCTGCAATAATCGCATCAAAACGGTTGGTGCGTGCATCTGCAATATATAAGCGTAAATCATCGCATATTGTTTCTGTATAAATACGAAGTCCGCTAGGGCGACGCTTCATTCCTGCATAATCCAGCATTGATTTGCAAAAATCTACTCCCACAATATAATCCGCATGTTCAGCCAGTAACACCCCTGCCAAGCCCGTTCCGCAACCAAGATCCAGCACTTCATAATTATTACGGCGACGGCTCAGCACCTCCCACACGGCTTGATCCGCCAATTGATGCGCCCGATATCCCGCTTGTGCTTGTGTTACCTCATAGCTCTCAGCAATTCCGCTAAAATAATCCTGTGCAATTTTGAGTGGCATGGTGGTTGGTTGACGATTTGATGGCACAATATAAGGATCTAGGCTTGCCAACATAAAGTTATTCTCCAAATCATTCTCATTCAATGATGCAGCATTAACAAATGATTGTTTTGCTTTTACTTTATCATCAAGTGCAATATAGCAACAACCCATCAAATAATGTGATTTGAAATGATTTTTCTTAATCCATAAATTAATTTTCAACCGCAATAATGCGTCCTTAAATCGTCCCGCTTTCGCCAATTCCTCCGCTAAATTATAGTTAAAATCAGGCGAGTTGACGAACCGAGAAAATACCCGATCAAACAAACGCTTTGGCTCATTAACCATTCCTCTTAATTCGTCAATCACTCCCGCTGCCCTGTTACCCCCCAAAGGTTGATATGGTGCAGTTGGTAGATTATTAAACCCCTCTGTCGCTTCCGTTGCTGGTGAAACTTTTACTGACGAAATCAAATCATTATTTTGCATTAGCTTATATCTTTATCTATGTTTAACCCTCATACTATCATTTTTTATTGGTGATTTGCAAATAATTGCTGATAAAAATGCAATTTATATGCAGTTTATTTATTTTATCTATTGCGCTTGCGTGTTTTTTGTTATAACAATCTTTAATTATATTGATATTATTTTAAGGATTAAAGGCGATGAAACCAGCTTATATATTTGACGCTGAATTGAGAACTGAAAATGGAACTGGCGCAGCTCGTGCAGTTCGTAATGGTGGAAAAGTTCCCGCAGTGATGTATGGTGGTGGCGCAGAGCCGGTACATTTTTCTGTGGTTCACAAAGATTTGCAACGTGAATATAAAAAAGGCGGATTTTTTGGCAAAATAGTTTCTATATTAGTTGATGGCAAAGAAATAACTTGTATTACCAAAGATTTGCAAATCCACCCTGTCAATGATTCAATCCTTCACGCTGATTTTGTCCGTGTGAATGCTGGTGACAAAGTCAAAGCGGTTGTTCCCGTTAAGTTCATCAATCGTGACCGTTGCGTAGGCATTCGCCGTGGTGGCAACTTGAATGTGGTGCGTTTTGATGTTGAATTATTATGCTCAACTGATAATATCCCTGAACAAATTGAGATTGATTTGTTGAACGTGAATATTGGTGAATCAATCCATATTTCAAATGTTGGCTTACCTGAAGGTGTTACCTCAACAATCGGGCGTGATTTCACTTTGGCAGCCATTGCAGGGCGTGCAAGCAAAAATGCTGACGCTGAAGCAGCTTAATAATAAATAACACAACTCTATGTTTTTGCTTGTAGGGTTGGGTAATTTTGGGGCGGAATATGTTGGAACAAGGCATAATGCGGGTTTTCTCGCATTAGATGAGATAATTTCAACATATTCATTGCAATATCTGGGTAAAAAGTTCAATTCATTATGTTGGAAAGACGAGATTAACGGCAAGCAAATAATCGCCATTGCTCCACAAACATATATGAATAAATCTGGAACTGCCGTGATTGCAACCGCTAATTTTTACAAAATACCAGTTGAAAAAATCATTGTAATTCACGATGATTTGGATCTTGCAACAGGGCGCATCAAAGTGAAATTAGGTGGTGGCAATGGTGGGCATAATGGCTTAAAAGATATTGATAGAGTGATTGGTAATAACTATCTCCGTATCAGAATTGGAATTGATCGTCCAAACCATGTTGCAGCCGTTAGCTCTTATGTTTTACATCCGTTTGATAGCGATGAACGTAGCATAATTGATTGCACCACTCGTTTTATCGCTAAAAATATATCGCTAATTTTGCAAGGTCAAGATCAAAAGTTCATGAATGATTTTGCTATAAAGACTGAGTGATTAAAACGGGTTCATCAACCATTATGAGCGAAAATATCAGCATCAGCGAAACCTGAAATATCCAACCATGCACGCACACCAATTGCTTGCATCACCTCAATTGCTAGTTCATAACGCCCTTCTTTTTTCAATCGCTCACTCAATATTTCACGTAGGCGGTGCAAATATAACACATCTGAAGCGGCATAACTAACCTGCTCCGAAGTCAAATTATCCGCCCCCCAATATGAAGATTGCTGTTGCTTGGATAAATCCACTCCCAAAAACTCTTTGCATAATTCCTTCAAACCATGCCTATCAGTATAAGTGCGCACCAAACGTGAGGCGGTTCTGGTGCAGTAAATATTTTGCATTGCAACGCCGAGATATTGCCGAATTAACGCCACATCAAAGCGGGCGAAATGCAAAATCTTAACCCTGTTTTGCTCAGCAAGCAATGATTTGAGGTTCTCCGCCAAACTAAAATCCGCAGTAGGGAAATGCACTAAGTGAATATCGCCGCCACCATCGCTAATTTGCACCACGCACAACCTGTCACGCAATTGGTTAAGCCCCATCGCCTCGCAATCTATGGCGATGTCACCTACAAAAACCACATCATCAGGCAAATCATATTGATGCAAATAATCCATTAAAATAACCTCTCCCACCATGATTCTTGAGGCGGCTCTGGCAATTTATCCAGCTTGCGACTCTCATTAAATACGCACATAACATACGCACCATTGCGCAAAGTTAGCACTGCGGCAACTTTTTCTACCACAATATAACTCCCCGCCGTGCGATAATTTATCACTGATTCATTGCCGAGTGAGTCTACAGTATAAAATGCGGGCAAATCAGCGTTAATGCTCTTAAACTCAAAATAGGTGAACTCACCATCATCAAATATACGAATTGGTGAAATAGTTTCCGAACCAACTATAGAATAGTTAAAATTAAGTTTGGAGCGCACCTCAGGATCCATCAAATCAGGGATAACTTCACTGGAAAAACCGCTTCCTTCCAGCAATGGCCCTTCCAAATCAGAATAAGCAAAACGCAAAGCAAAGGTCAAATCCTTGTTGGTTATGTCTTCAACTTCCTCAGCGTGCAACTCAAAATAATAAGTTCGGCGGTTGGTGATAACAGTCATATTTGTTTGTGCATCTTGTTCAATCGGCTTGAGAAACAAGCGTGAACCCATGGGTTGAAACTGCCAAGGGATTGAATCACCAACTGAAATAGTGTTAATTTCCTCGCCCTCTTCAAACTCAATCACCGATTGATAACCATAATGACCAGTGAACTTAAACACTTCATTGGGGCTATATGGTATAGTTTTGAACCGAGGCTCAACCGCAAGTGGCTGTGGCACAAGCAACGCGCTCGCTGGGCTGCCCATAGCGAATGTTAGCGTCAATAATAAAGCTATAATCAGAAAAACTTGGCGCATAATTATGTTATCTATTTTGTTTATATTCATCTTCTTCTGCATCAATAACACTATAATCTGTTGCTGTAAACTTCATTGGTGCAACTTTTGGCTTTTCATGCTCTAAATCTTTCGGCTGTGTTACTCTTAATTGCTGATAATTGAAATTAATTTGCGAATGCCAGTTGGTTGCTTCACTTTTGTCGCCAGTTGTGACATAAGCCATGAAATAAACATCAGCGTAATAATCTCTATCTTCAGCATAATCATTAATATTGCCATTATCAGCACGGCGAATAATCACATCTTGAATATAAATGCGCCTTGTGGATTTGCGTTCATACATATTAATTGGGCTACGAGGGGAGTTTGGATCGATCAATGCACGATAATCATTCATCACGGCTTCGTTGGAGTGATTGCGCAAAAAACGAAATGATGTTTGGATTTTGTCAAAGCTATAATTTTCACGCCGTGAAACATATTCCCGAATGAAAAAACGTTGCAATGAATCATTCACTGCCTGATGCGGACTAACCCGCAATTTTTTGATGCGTGGCACTTCCGCCAACACATTTTTCATGGGAAAAAGCAAAGCCGTTGTTGGTGAAAGAGGCTGCAACATAATCAGTGATAATAACACCATACACATGGCAACAAAAGCAAGCGCGCAATAAACAACATAAATGCAACGCTCTGGCATGAAATACATATAAATCAACGAATACCATTTGCGCCCTTCCGCAAAGAACGACCCATCATCAATTGATTGCGCAATTTGTGCATATTCTTCAGCAGTGTGAATGCGAGGTTTTTTCATTAAAAACTTTTATGTGGCAGGCTTAATTTGATATAATTTTTATTGTTGCAACTATAACTTTAGTCATTACAACTATAATATATAACCATAATCGTTTCATAATAATTAATAATGCTTTATTTGCAACAATCTTTCACATATAAATGCTAATATTTAGTTATAACATATATTTAACATGGCAAATATGCACCTAAATCAACATTATACCAATAATTCGCCATTACTTGCCATCACTAATTTTGCTGAAATCTCCGCATCAGGGCAGCAATGGCAATGGCGATGCAATGATAATAATATTGTGCAGGAAATATGTCAATATTTGCAAATCCCTGAGCCTTTGGCACGGGTGCTAGCGGGGCGTGGAGTTACTGCCGATTTAACCCCCAATTTTTTGCAACCAACTTTGCGTAATGCTCTGCCAAATCCGTTTGAATTGAAAGATATGGATAAAGCGGTTGAGCGAATTATAAAGGCGATTAATGAGCATCAATCTATTTTCATTTTTGGCGATTATGATGTTGATGGTGCAACTTCCACCGCATTATTAATGCGTTATTTTGAAATGTTACCTGCGCAAAAATTGCCCCAAGGTTCATCTAGCAAAATTAATGTCGGCTATTATATCCCCGACCGTATGAAAGAAGGATATGGGCCCAACATTTCCGCTATGGACAAGTTAAAAGCGAAGGGGGCAGATTTAATTATCACGGTTGATTGTGGGGCAGTTGCATTTGCACCACTCAAACATGCTGCTGAAATTGGTTTAGATGTTATCGTGATAGATCACCATAAAGGAGCGTCAGAATTGCCGCAAGCAGTTGCAAATGTCAACCCAAACCGCCTTGATGAACATAATCCAAACACTCACCTCGCTGCGGTTGGCGTATGTTTTTTGCTATTAGTTGCCCTCAACAAAACCCTGCGTGAGAATGGATATTTTGCCAAAACAAACGCAATTGAGCCAAACTTAATCAGCTTGCTTGATATTGTTGCACTTGGAACAATATGCGATGTTGTTTCACTCACCACCATCAACCGAGCATTCGTGAAGCAGGGCTTGAAAGTGATGCAATCTGGCGCAAATGCAGGGTTGCAAGCATTGTTGAAAGTGGCGGGAGCGGAGGGCGAAACATTAAGCGCATATCATGCGGGGTTTATGTTAGGCCCTCGCATTAATGCAGGCGGAAGGGTGGCGGAATCATCGCTTGGAGTGCAACTCCTCACTTCCAACGATGCAAATGTGATTAATGAGATTGCCACTCGCTTGAATGGTCACAACCAAGAGCGTCAAGCGATTGAAGCCATGGTGCTGGAACAAGCGATGCTTGCAGCACATCAACAAATATCAGATAACACAACATCAGATGCTAATTGTGATATAATCATGGTAGCAGGTGATGGTTGGCATGAAGGTGTGATAGGTATCATCGCCAGCCGCATCAAAGACAAGTTCAACCGTCCAAGTGTGGTTATCAGCTTAAATGGCAACAAAGGCAAAGCAAGTGCAAGGTCAGTTTATGGGGTGGATATTGGTGCGTGCATAGTATCCGCCCGCGAAAATGGTCTTATCCTTGAAGGCGGAGGTCACGCAATGGCTGGAGGTTTTTCGTTTGAAACGGCTCGCCTTGGTGAGATACATCAATTTTTCAATGCACAATTGCAACAAAATGTTGGGGCTTATTTGCAAACTCGCAGCCTGAAGATTGATGCACCAATTAATTGTGCTATGGCGAACCTTGAATTGCTACAAATACTTGAGCAAGCATCGCCTTACGGTATGGGCAACCCCTCCCCTAACTTGGTTATCACCGAAGCAATGGTGCAACATATTGATGTGCTGAAGGAGCAGCATTTGCGCTTGAATATAACAGATGCAAGCAAGTTTCGCCTCAAAGCAATGTGTTTTCGTTGCATTGGCACGCCACTTGGTGATTTTTTAATAGCTGCGAAAGATAAAAAAATCCATTTATGCGGTAGCTTGAGTGCAAATATTTGGCAAGGCAAAACAAGTGTTAATTTCATTGTTGCCGATGCAATGCTTGCTTAAATTATGATACATAGCTAATATGAATGATAATAAAAGCATGAAGCAGACAAAACTCATAACATTCACAGGTGAAACGCATTTTGCAACCGCTCTTGCGCAACATATTTTGCTGGAATATTATGATGCAACCAACCCAACATCATTAGCGCATTTAACCGTGATGCTGCCCACTCGCAGGGCTTGCCAATCACTGAAAAATCAGTTATTTCAAATGCGATTATTTCAAGCGTCAGATGCTAATTTAATCTTGCCAAAATTAACCACTATCTCAGATATAAAATTGCTGGATTTCCTGCCCATAACTCACCCATTTTGGCAAAATCCACCGCAACAAATCATCACCAAACAACAACGATTATTTGCTATAGCTCGTCATTTGTTGAACATTAGCAACACCCAACCGCAATTTTTCAACGCCTCACTCAATTTTGCTGGCGCATTGGAATATGCACAATCTTTCCTTGCATTGCGTGATGATTTTTTGCGCACAAAAATTACGATTGCGCATTTGCACACCGCCATAATGCAATCATCAACAACGGCAGATTATGCCGCTCATTGGTTAAAATCATTAGAATTATTTCAACAAATCATGCAATGGTTAGATGCAAAACTTGAAGCAGAACAAATGGTTGAGGCAATTTCACATCAACAATCAATCACTGATGCGCTATGCAAATATTGGCAAGAATCACCGCACCAGCACCCAATTATTGCAGCAGGCTCAACAGGTAGCGCAATCAACACCGCCAATTTATTATGCGCAATTCATGCACAACCATTTGGTTGCATTATCCTGCGAGAGTTGGATATCTGGTCAGATGATGCGGATTTCAACCAAGCAACTCCAACTTCTGCCAATTATAATTTGCGAATGTTGCTAAGCAAACTCAATGCAACACGGAGCGATGTAGAGATAATTCCGTCAGGGCAGAGCAAACGGGGGGAAGTGGCAAGCATAATGTTGCATCAACGCAACAAATTACATGATAATAACATCACTAACCATGATTTACGGGGAATTGAATGGCTGGAATGTGACAATGAAACAATTGAAGCGCAAGCTATTTGCTTAAAAGTTCGCCATTTTTTGAGTGAGAATTGCCTTAGTGAAAGCCATATAAACAATAAAACAAGAAATATCATCATTATATCCGATGATGATGCACTTAATATGCGCCTCAAAACGATGCTTAACTCTCATAACATCAAGGTAGATATTAGCGCAGGAATTGCCGCCCATCATCACCCACAATTCAACTTCATGTTGCTCGTGGCGGAGGTGCTGTTTGGCGAATATAAATCCGCTAATTTGCTCGCATTAATGCGCCATGTTATTTGCATCAAACATCACCCAAATATGCAACAACTCGCTGATTTCATGGAACATCAAATGTTGCGTTCCATGCACCCATATCGCACCCTAAATGATGTGCTTGCTGCGGTGATGACGCAAGATTTACCTATGGAATTGCATAATGAATTATGTGACACTCTAGAAATAATCAATAAAATCAAGCATTTAACCCAAAACATCACCGCAACAACGCAATATCAAACGATGCAACTCAAAACCATGATGGAACTGCATCAACAAGTTTGGCTAATCCTCAACCCTGATACAAACGATGAGCGTAGCAATGCGGGAGCGTTACTCCAGCAAAATCTACAATTAATCAGCGACGATATTACATGTGCCAAATGTGAATATTTGAGCATTTTGCAACAACAATGTGCGCCAATGCGTGAAATATCACCGCCAATTGATGCTCATGTCACGATTATTGGGTTGCTAGAATTACGGTTACAAGTGGCGGATTTATTGATTGTCGCCCGTATGAATGAGGGAGTTTTTCCAAGTTCTCCCCCGCTTGACCCATGGCTAAATAATGAATTGCGCAATCGCTTGGGGCTGAATTATTTTGAGCGCAAAATTGGCTTAAGTTCCCATGATATGGCGATTATGCTACGGTTTGATAATGTATTATTCACCCGCTCCAACAAAGAATTGGGGGCGCATACTAGATCTTCTCGGTTATTTGAACGCCTGAAATTATTAATGCAAAAACATGATATTGCCCCCGCAACATATTTGCTTGAATGGCTTAAACATTCGCAACAAGTGAAATATCAACCAATTGAGTCTGCAATAATCAACCCGCCCCTTGCTATGCGCCCCCGCAGTATCAGCGCAACCATGTGTGAATCATTATTTGAGAATCCATTCAAAGTTTATGTCAGCCACATTCTGAAGTTGCGGGAGCTTGACCCGCTAGATGATGAAATGCAGCCAAAATATTTCGGCAAAATCCTTCACGCCGCCTTGCATCAAGCAGCTAGAGATTATAATCAACCATATTATTTGGAGCAATTGGCAAAATTATTTGAAGAGCAGCTAAAAATCCTTGTGCCAGCATCGCAAGCACAATTTCATCATGCAAAATTGAACCGTATATTAGGGGGCTATCGCCACATAGAACAGTCACGCAAATCAAGCATCAAAAAGCTGGAAACTGAGGCAAAATATAGCATTCCATTCATGTTAGAAGGTGGGTTGAGCATTGAATTAACCGCTAGAATTGACCGAATTGAATGGCTGAAAAATGGCAAAATTAATATTATTGATCACAAAACTGGAACAACCCCAAGCAATTCCCAAATCACCTCATTTGAGAAATGTCAATTATATATTGCGCAATTAATTATGGATAATATAGCGCAAACGGAATTATTGGAATATTGGGACGCTTCAGGGAAGTTGAATAATCCATCAGATATTTCACGACCAATTAACGCCATACCAAGCGTTGATATAGCGAACAAATTATATGATTGCCTAAGTTATTTCATTTGTGATGAAAACGCCATTTATGATTATAGCCTACCAAAAAACAAACAATATGTTGGTGCGATAGATCACCTTGCACGCTTTGGAGAATATTATTAAAATTAATCACCACCCACCTAAGTTTTTCATCACGGGGATTGGAACGGATATTGGCAAAAGTTTTATCAGTGCAATCATCGCCCGCTATTGGTTGAGATGCAACAAAAATATTGCCGTTTGCAAGCCCATCATGAGCGGAGTTGAAAATTGGCAACATAATAACGATGCAGTCACTTTGTTAAATGCTATAAAAACCCCAATTACATATGAAAATATTTGCAATATTAGTCCATGGATTTTTGCACCAGCCCTCTCACCGCACCGAGCAGCAGAACTCTCAAGCGAGAGCATCAACTTTGAAGATTTGGTTGCATGGTGCAAAGGCTGGATTAAACAAAATCACAATTCATACGCATTGATTGAAGGAGCAGGCGGAGTTGCTGTGCCAATTAATTATGAATACCACATCACAGATTTAATCAGTGAGCTGCAATTGCCCGCAATTTTGGTTGCCAGTGATTATTTAGGGGCAATTTCGCATAGCCTCACCGCATTGCAATTTTTGCATCAAGCGGAGGTGGAAGTTCACGCAATCGTTATAAACCAAAGTGATGCAAGCATTGACCATGATGCAACTTGCGCCACCATCGCCAAGTTCTCGCCCTATCCCAATGCGCCTGTGCTATCCTTCAAACGAGCAGATTTAAGTGCAATTAATAGATGGAATGATGATGAAACATGGCAAACAAGCGACATTTTGCAACATAATCAAGCATTTTTTGAGTTCTTAAAATTAACTTAGGGTTTAATAATAATCTCATAATATTTATATTTATCACCCAAATATTTTATTTAACCACAAAGTCCTTAGCAAAATTGCAAAACCATACGAACAAACAACAGTAATGCACACCATAATTGGCAAATAAAATATTGGTAGATTTGCTATATCACCAAACAATAACTTATCAGTTTGCATCATGAATAATGGGTGAACCAAATAAACTACATAACTACGATCTGACAACAACTCAATCAAGCGAGATTGCTTAAACTTATCTTTATAATGATGCGCCAACCAAAATATCCCAAGCGCAAGCAACATCATATGCGCCGTGCCCAATTCATACATATGAGAAGGAGCTGGTTGTGCTTGGTTAGTTAGCCAATATGTGCCAAAAATCATAGCTGTAATAATGGCAACACACAAACTAATCAGCAGGCGTGGTTTGAAATTATATGCAGTAATCAAATAACCAGCGACAAAATAGCCCACCCATATTGTGATAAATTGAGCGGGAATGGCAAAAGTGAAGCCAAAAAATCGTGTGAAATAATCAGTCAAGCCAACCAGCAAAACCCAATAATATAGCGCATATTGTTGCGATTTTATTGGTAAATTACGAACGCATGAATGAATTAATGGCAAAGCTAAATATAACCCAATTAAAGGATACATAAACCATAAATGATACATCGCAGGTTGCTTAAATGGTAATAAAACATCATGCAACCCGATTAATTGCAGGTTAAATCCGTTATTATATAATATCCAAAAATATGACCATATTAATAATGGTAAAATAATTTTCATCATACGCTTACGCAAAAAATGACTAATATTAATCTCAGATTTGATTAAATATAAATAGCCAGACATCATGAAAAATAATGGCACTGAAACCGCAACAATATTGCGCAAAACAAGGGCTAACAACCAATTCACATAATCTGTTATGTCATAATTGACGAGCGGAGCGGCGCAACAATGTAGGATAATCACCGCAATTGTCGCAATTACTCGCAACCACACCAACCATGCTTGATTATTATTTTGCTCCAAGCTATTATTTTCATTCATATTCACGCCTTGAACATTGCATAATATTCCATATATTGATATATTTTTAATATATAGATAATAAAATTATAAAGTGAAAAAAATGCCAAAAAAACGAACTCCTCCGCCGCAAACCAGCAAAATTGCCACTAAAATTGAGAAATGGTTGCAAAAAGCTGATGAAATCGCCAGCGCACCACGCAGAAATATGCTTGCCAAACGTGCTGCCGAAAAAGCAAGCCCCTATGCCAGCTTCAATGACCGTAGCTTGGCGGCAATCATTGATTTTTCGCTAATTTTTATGTTATTAATGCCAATTTTATTACGGCTCTCAAGCGTTCTTTATGGCGGGGCAATCAACCCGTTGCGAGGCGATGTTTCGCATCTCTCTAGCGGTGAATTATTTGATTTGCTTATCTATAGCCAGTTTTTTTATGGATTAATATTGGATTATATCGCCCATTTTGTAATTTTTGGTATGATATTTTTGTGGTTTTGGCAAAAATATTCCTGCACTCCGGGGAAGTGGTTAATGCGTATGAGAATTGTTGATATGGAAAGTTTCAATAAGCCCACATTCAAACAATTTATATTGCGTTACTCTGCTTATCTGCTCTCAGCAATCCCCCTAACCCTCGGTTTTATGTGGATAATGTGGGACGAAGAACGCCAAGGTTGGCACGACATCATCGCCAATACGACTGTGATAAAAGTCAAAAATTGGAAAATTAAAACTAACATAACAGCCCCAAAATCGCCCCAAAACTCGCAACAAGAGGAATTATAACATAATCTTATTGTAACATAATGGTAACAATTATAATTTATAATATATTGAAGTTTGAATTGAGGAAATAACATATGAAACGATTTACAATTCCTTGCGATTTTGGTGGGCAAAAAGCCCCATTCCACGTTTATATTGGTGAACCAGACCCCAAAAAACACCCATTGCAAAATCAATCATCATGGCTTTCCAGCGAACGAGGAGGCACAATTCCCGCCGATGTGATGGATAGTTTTGAGAAATTATTCAAAATATCACAAGAAAATAATGTTTCATTTGAGGAATTATGCGTTTATGCACTTGGCAACGCCAATGCTGAGCAACAACAGCAGCAAGAATGAAACAACCAACAAGGTTAATGCCCCATGGACGACTACCCAAAACAACGGCAAATAATTTTTTCTGATAAAATATTAGGTGCGAACGTTGTTGCAGGCAGCTCTTATATTGTTGCCGTTGTTTCGCCAATTGCAACCAAAGTGAATGATGAAGCAAGTGACACTAATGATGATTCCAGTTTCGCTGATTATAACTTCCTAACCAGTGAAAATATCCACGGTTTAAGCGAGGAATATGAATCATTTATGCGCCTCAAAGAGAATGTGAATATAGATTTTGCAATAACAGAAATTGAGGGTGACCATGCAATAACCCTATCAAGCTTCAACTCGGTTGAAAGCCTAAGCCAGCCCGTCAAACATGAGGCAATCAGGCTTGCCCATGATATTTTGAACAAACTCAAAATCAAGTTTAGCAATGAATCACTTGATGAAGTGATGAAAAATAATGATGCAAAAGCCATTAAATATCTTATAACCAATGTGGATAATGTGGCAATCACTTTCAAACATCATTTGGATAATGCTGAGAAAATTGCTCCCGAATTGTTAGAAGATGATGAGGTCATTAATGCCAAAAATGCGATTGGAATCTTCAAGCATCAAGGCAAAAAACATATGCTCAAAGATTTGGAATCCGAGTTGCTTGCAGCCAAAGCATCGGGCAATAGCGAATTAATTTATGAACTAACGCAGGCGATTAACAAGCTCAAAGTGGAAATTGCAACCGCCCCTGAAGAACATAAAGTAGGTGCATCAAAACCAATCAAAGAATTGCTGGAAGCGATTGAAGTTGGTATGGACAAGTTAGCGCAAAAAATGCAGGAAATGACCCAAGCGGGGTTAAGTTCAGCGCAAACAGGGCGTGACCTTGGGGGTGAGTCGCAATCTCAGCAAAGTGGCAAAGCAAATACCATGGATTTGAGTAAGCCACAAAATGATGCCGCCAAACAAAATGAAAACGCCAATCGTCAGAATAATAATATGCAGGCAATCGCTGATATGGTGAAAACGGAGCGGGCAAACAAGGTAACATCGGAGCAAACTCAAGCGCAATCCCAAAAGCAGGAGCAATCCACCAAGGAATCTCAGCAAGCAAGGCAGGAACGGCAGGAGGCTCGCACGCAACGATCCGAGCGACAACAACGCCAAGATGCCCGTACTCAAGCGCAGCAAGTGCAAACTCAGGAGCAAATCGCACGGCAACAACGCCAAGAAGCGCGCACTCAAGCACAAGCGAGGCAACAAAGGCAGGAGGCTCGGCAGGTGCGGGATAATGCGGCGCAACAAACCACAACGGCTAGCACCTCTAGCATTGCGGATAATTTGCGCCAAATGCGGCGGGATCAGCGTCAACAAATAACCTCAACAAATCAGGCTATTATAGCGGGGCAAGTTACGGCAGAACCAAATATGCCGCAACAAGCGACAATTCAACCAATGGGAGCGCAACAGATAAATATGCAACAAGGGGGAACGCAATCTATCCAGCCAGCAAAAGCAATAGCAAATAAAAGCCCTGGGCAAACTTTGGAACAAACTTTGGAACAGGGCAAGCCACCAAGCCCAACTCAGAATATGACAGCACAAAATCCTATAACTCAAAATACAACATCGCAAAGCATTAATAATATGCAATCTATGCTTGCCAGTGGTGGAATGGAATCATTACAGAGCCTATCATCAATTCAAAACATGGCATCAATTCAAAACATGGCATCAATTCAAAATATGGCGTCAATGCAAAATATGGAAGTCCCCGACGCATTAAAGCCAAACTCGCCCGCCCGTATGATAAAAGCGATAACGCAACAACGTGAGGCAGAGCAAACAAGGAATGCAACGCTTGAATCCAGCAATGCCCCGAATAGTCCAGCAGTTGCAACTAGTGATTTACCGATATTAATCAAGCAAAATAATCAAGTTAATCGCTGATTGCATTGCTTGGAGGGACTAATATAACAACCCCTCCCCGTTAATCAAAAATGCACTTCATGGATACCAGCCTTCGCTGGTATGACAAGACCCCGCTCGGGAACTAATATCCATAAACACTATAAATACTCAATCTTCACCCGCTATCCATCACCCGCTAGCCATCACCCACTAGATTTGCGTTAATCTATCCAGCAATTCATCAGTTGTGGTGATAACCCTCGTGTTGGATTGATAGGCCCGCTGTGCTACAATCATATCCGTCAACTGCTCCGCTAAATCCACATTGGACGCCTCAAGCGCATTTGAAACAACATCACCTGCACCATTTTTGCCTGCTTCACGCAAATTAACGTCACCCGATGCGCTACTTTCAGCGAATACATTACCCGTAATTGCCCGCAACCCATTAGGATTAGTGAAATCAGCGATTGGAAGTTTGTAAATCTTTTGCGTTTCACCGTTGGAATAACTCGCCGTAACGAACCCTTCTTTGTCAATCGTCACTCCCACCAATTCACCCACAGGTGAGCCGTTTTGGTTGATAAAGTTCGCATTAAATCTGCCATCAAATTGGCTTAATCCGCTGGTATCACCGATTATGGTTGCACTTGGTGTGCCAATTGGCAAGCCTGCATTACCCAAATCCAACTTAATATTGCTAACAGATGCCCCATTTGACCAATTTATTTTAATGTTAGATAATAATTCGTTGCTCACATTTTTGAGCGATGCGTCACCGTTAAACTCCACCAAACCAGCTGCCACAATCCCATTAGGGCGAGTGCTGCTAATATCCGCAGGGGTGATTGCATAAACCTCAGTTGCCCATTTATTCTCGCCAATTTTGAGGAATGCAATGCGCAAATCATGCCCTGCTCCCAGTGGATCATAAACTGTGACGGTTCGGCTGAAATGCGCAGGTAAATTGCCCGACGCCATGTTTTTGCCATTCACTCCCGCTGCATCATAAACAGGACCCAAACTACCAGTATCCCCTTTGACATATGTTCCGCCATTGAGTGATTTCACCATGCCAAGCTCAGCGATTAAACTCCCCGCATTGGTGGATTGCGCCGTTTCTCCACCAGCAGGGACACTCGTCCCTGCCCCCCCCGCTGCTGTTTGAACTCGCACAGTAAAGCTCGTCCCAGCAACAGTGCTTATAACTTGGTGTGATCTATTCAATTCTGTTGCGGTAATTCCAGCAAACGTTGTAAGCCCTCCTAGCACTACATTGTCACCTGCAACAAATGTGTGACCTAATAATGTAACAGTTATATCAACTGTTCCAGGAGGACCTGCAACTGATGTAACAGGAAATGCAACAGGCAAAGGAACTGCTAGCGCAACAAAATCCTCAAACCTAATCGTATCAAGTGGGTTATCATTATAAATAGTTAAAGTGGAATCTGAAAGTGGGTTAGTCACAATCGCACTCACGCCTGAATCTGCCTTAACAATAGCAGCCAAGCCGTTCATATTGGAAAATCGTCTATCACCAATAGTAATATTTTTCAAATCAAGTTCCCTCACCCAATTCATTCCAAACTTACCAAGGCTACCTGATGAATCTAAATTAGCAAATGTTACTGCTTCATTAGCATTTTTTGCACCAACAACCAGCCTTCCGCCAGAAACACGAGCAGTCAACCCAGCGGTTGCGCTAATTGCATCAGCGAGGGTGGCGAGTGAGTTAAATTGTCCATCAATTGCATTGGGGCTGCTGGTGGTATAAGTGAATGTAACCGTTCCATTTGGCACGCTTGCATTGGTAATGGTGAAACTTCTTGCTGCCGTGGTATAATCATTCAAATTGGTGGTGGAGGCAAATAATGGTTGGCTCACACTAGTTGCATCAAACACATTACCTGAGAATAACCGAGTGTTAAATGAACCAGCGGTTTCACTCACTGCGGCAGTTGCAGGCACGCTTGCTGCCACCGTGAAAGTGTTACCCGCAACAGTTGCCACAGTCACCACGCCATTAAACTCCGAGATTGGAATCCCACTTGATAAGCTCAACGCCACATTATTCAAGCGAACTTTGCTGCCCGGAACTAGCCCAAGCCCCGCTACTGGAACGCCAATATCCACTGTATAAGATGCCACCCCTATTGTTGTTGATATACCCGTCCCCCCTGAAGCATTATCAAAAGCGGTTGGGGCAATGTTTGCCCCGCCATCACCAATATTGGTTGCAAGCACAGGGTCAGTCACATTTCTGCCCATCGTGAACCCGCCGTAAGCATAATCATATTTCAACCCACTGCCCGTGGTTAGCGTGAACTTATCCCCCCTCGCCAAGTTATTTTGGGTGGAAAGCCCAAATGAAGGCGCAGTTACCGAAGTTTCGTCTGGAACAATAATTGCATCAGCATTATTATCTTTGTTAGCTGGTGAAAGAGCGTCCATCACCACGTTCACCCCCGCCCCTTGCTGCACTTTTTGCGCTGCATTAAGGTTCACCCCGAGCTTAACTTCAGTTGTTGCACTGGCAACCCCGCCTGAGTTTTCCACGTTAATAGTTTTCAAACTCTCCAAATTAGCACTAGAAATTGAGTTAGTATTACCAACTTCACCGGGCAACCTCCCCTCCCTATCTAATGGCCAACCACGCAAGAAAAACCCTTGCGAATTGACGAAATTACCCGTTGCATCTTGACGAAATGACCCCGCACGAGAATATAATGGTTGCGATGAACCGTCCGCCGATGAATTAACCGCAAAAAATCCATTACCTGAAAGAGCAATATCTGTTGGTGCAGCTGTTGATTGAATAATCCCCTGCTTATCAACATTTATGCGGGTTGTGTTGCGCACCCCCCCTGGAGAATAGGCAGAATTGCTGGTGGTGTTGACGACCAATGTCTGAAATTGCGCCTGCCCTTCTTTATATCCCACCGTGTTGACGTTGGCGATGTTATCAGAAATGGTGGCAATTTTCTGCCCCTGTGCATTTAATCCTGAAACGCCTGTGAATAATGCTCCGTATAATGACATAACTAAACCCTTTTGTTTATAACATTTCGTTTGATAAATTATTAGTTGTTTGCTTGCTTGTGACGCTCAATGGTCTATGACGCTTAATTATTTGTGACGCTTAATTCCCAGCCACTTTAACTGATGAAGGTTGCTCACGAACTGATATAACCTCATTCAACTTGACTTTTGCGTTGCCAACTGAAAGCATCACATTATTATCTTTATCAGTTTCAACTGATTTCACCCTGCCCGTAGTGAAAGTTTTTGCCAATATTTCCTCATTTTTGAAACCTTTCGCATTAACCAATAATTGATAAGTTCCGTCGGGCATTTGGCTGCCGTTAAAGCTGTTTTTTCCGTCCCAAAATGCAATGGTTTTGCCCGCTTCCGTGTTACCCTTACCACTAAACACAATATTTCCCGACGCATCTAAGATATTAACCGTTGCCTCATTGACCGAACTTGGCAATTCATAAGCAAAATAAGCCTTGCCATCTTCCAGCACACCTTTATTGCCTAGGGATTCCACCGTTTTCCCAATATAACCAATACCCTGTTGAACACCCGCATTAACTGATGCGCCGAGCAATTTCTCCAAGTTTTTGTTGGTGCTGACCTGCTGCTCAACCCCTGCAAATGAAACTAATTGTTGCGTAAATTGGTTAGTATCAAGCGGCTCAGTCGGATCTTGATTTTTCAATTGCGTAGTAAGCAACAACAAGAAATCATCAAAACTATCTGCCAGTTTTTTGCCATCAGTTTGCGCCTTTGATGGATTTTCACTTTGCTTGATGCTTGAATCCTTAATCGTTTTATCCGCTAAAGCCTTGCTTGCTTGCGCACCGATATTTGCTGTTTCTATTGCTGTTGAAATTGCCATTATTTTATGCTCCTAAACCTTGATATTAATTCCAGTTGTTACTTTCAAATTGATGATTTGCTCAGGCGAAGGCATGTCCACCCCAGCATCATTTAGTGCGCTTGCTTGCGTTGCCTCAACATGCGAATGATTACTATTCTTATCTGCTCCACCACCATTACCACCATTATTATTACCCTCACGATAAGCAAATTGAAGTGAGTTTTCGTCAAACTTTATTCCCACACCATCGCTCAAATTATCATTATTCCCATTTATATTATTAGTTATGTTACTAGCTTGCAAAATCCGTTCCAAACTTGCACGGTCATTGCGTAATAAATCATAAGTATCACGAGAATCCGCCGTTACCTGCACCATAATGTTATTATTTGCATCACTTACCACTCGTATTTCAACTTTGCCAAGCTCATTTGGGTTTAATTGCAGGTTAATCTCACCAGTTTTGTTGGCGTGCAATCGCTTGATTTGCATGGATATTTGCTCCAACGCTGCCCCATGAGATGACGCTTGAGATGCAATATTTGGCTGCGCATTTTTCACTTCCTCAAACCGCAATAACGCAATATCTTTTTCGCTATTACCATTATTTATTCCAGCTAAATCATTAATGGAGAACACATCACCAAAACTTGATATATCCGCACCGAAATCACCAAGCGTTTCAGTGAGTATTGCAGGATCTGCGAGGCGAGAAAACTGGCTATCACCATTTTGAGAATTGCCTTGAGAATTGCCCTGACTAGCGTTATTTTGAGAAAATCCGCTTTTATCCCCGCCATTATTAGGGTTGATAATATCCATCGCATCGTCAATATTGAGATTTTCGCCGCCAACCACCACATCAGTTTCAACACCAACATCACTTGAAACAACGCCTTGCTCGCCTTGCAAAATTGCCACCGCATAATTAGCCGTAACGGGGGCGATAACGGCTGATGATTGCGAACTCACGCCATTCAAAGCATTCTGCGGAACAAATGCAATAGCTGCCATTTTTGCCCCCATAAAATCCTGCGATTGCAATAATTGCCAGGAACCAGCATCATTATTGTTAATTGCCTGATTATTAGTTACTTGGCTCGCATCGCTAATATTCGCTTGAAAATCAAATTGTGCCAAACTAGCATCGCCCACAATAAAATCACTTATTGCTACATCATTACCTAAAACATCGCCCGCTATTTGAGGCTCAATAACTGGTGCTGATTGCAACGCCAAATCACCTTGAACCGCCCCGCCTCCAACATTATCACCCTTAATCATTGCGATAGCTTGCAACATGAAATTATTTTCTGATGCAATATTTTTGATGCCATCTGGAGCTTTGCCGATGTTAACATTATTCGCCCCAGCGCCCACAAAAGAGCTTGCACCCTGCACCACATCATCGTTAAATTGTTGGATAATCTGGGGGAAATAAGCTGGAATAGCACTCAAATCTTGACCATTATTAAGCTCACTTATATCAACGCCGCTTGACACTTTTTCATCAGTGGATTGTGGATTTTTGCCATTAATTTTGTTATTAATATTTTGCTTAAGCTCACTCAAGTTAAATATTCCAGCGAATGTGCCATTATTTGATATGGAGCCATCATTTGATGATGCTACTTTATCAGAACTTGATACAGCATTTGCAACCGTTGGAGCGGCTGGAACATTGGCAGTTTGAAGCAAAAAGATTGACATATAACAAGCTCAAATGATGTTTTGCAAAATATTTATACAGACCAAAAATATTTATATAAATCAATATATGCAACATCTATGCCAAAATCACAAAACCCCTATTTTCCCTTTGAAAAAACAATCCTAGAAATCACTCCTAAAAAAAACTCGTCTCTTAAAAAACTCTCCCCTTAAAAAAACTCCACAAACTTCAGTTATCACCCAAAAAATCAATGGCCAACGCTCAAAATCATTAATGGCTCACCGCTCAAACGCTTAGCAACCTCCTGCAATTGCGCCAAACTCACCGCCTCAATCAAACCATTGCGCTGTTGCAAATAATCACGCCCCAAACCAAAACGCTGCATCATACTGAGATATTGCAATTTTTCCCCATTAGAATCCGTCTCAAGCGCAAATGATCCAACCAGATAATCCTTGGCTTCCTGCAATTCCTGCTGTGTAATTTCACCAGCTGCCACCTTGGCAATCACTTGTTTGGCAAGCTTGATTACCAAATCTTTTTGGCTAGATTTTGTCGCAAAAGATGCACTGAACCAATTTGCATAATCCAGCTGGGCAAACCCCGCATTTGCACCATAAACCAAACCATTTTCCTCCCGCAAACTCTCCCCCAATTTTGATGAAAGGCTGCTCCCACCAATAATATGTTGCAATATATATGACGCATAAAACAGTTTATCATCACGTTTAATCCCCGCATAAACCAAGTTGATGCTTGATTGTGGAATATCCATTTTATAATTCTTAGCAGAATCAAGTTGTGTAATTATTATTTCATTCAACTTCGTTTTTGCATTATTGTTTTTGGGCAATTTAGCAAAATATGGCAAAATCTCATTTTGCACCAAAGTTTCATCAACATCACCAACAATGGATATTTTTGCATTATTTTGCACCAACCGAGCCTGCATAAACTCACGCAAATCAGCTGCTTTAATGGCAGAGATACTTGCCTCATCACCATGTGGCGAGCGAGCATAAGCATGTTTATCAAACGCTTGCTGATGAAATAATTGCTGCAAATGGAATGCGGGATTGTCATTCATCGCTTTTATTTTGGCTAATTGCTCAATTTTAATGCGCTGCAAATCCTCATCGGCAAAATGTGGTTCAGTCAAAACCGCCCCCAATAATTCCATCGCCTTGGGAAGATTTTCAGCTAATGTTTTGATTTGAATGGAAAAATTGTCACGCCCTGCACTTGCACCAAACTCAATTGCATATTGCTCCAGCTCCTCATTGAACTGATTTGCGGAATATTTTCCAGCCCCTTCACCAAGCATGGAAGCAGTCAATTGCGCTATACCCGCATTATTCTCATAAGAACTACCTGCACGCAAAAAATCCATATTAATCAGCACGATGGGCAGAGTTTTATTGCTCAAAACCAATGCTTGCACCTCATCTTTTTGCACAATTTGCACATTATTATTGGTTTTACCACTAATTTCACCATTTACATTTGCTTCTGCGGCATTCGCTGCATTGGACACAATTGCGTTCACACCACAATTCAGCAACAACAATAAACATATATATAATCTTGCATATTTCATCATATATTTAATTTAACCACCATATTTTTGCTTGCTCTTAGCAATTTTTTATATATCTTAAGCGACATAATGTATATAATCAAATTAGATTATGTTGTTATTTCTATTATTGCTCACTGCAAATCGCAACATAACCTCATAATTCAATAAATATCATAACAAAATAAATAACAGGAATTAATAGAAATAATGCGGCAATTAATCATATTTATATTGATGAGTCTGGTCGTTGCGCTGGTGACGAGTAATAGCGCAATCGCAAGTTCATCACGCCATGCAGTTTTGGTTTATGATGCTGATAATGGGCGAGTTTTGCATGAAGAAAATGGTAGCGCACAGAGATATCCCGCATCACTAACCAAAATGATGACATTATATTTGCTGTTTGAACAAATGGAACGTGGCACAGTTAAGCTAAATACGCCGATGAATATCTCGGCACTGGCAGCGTCGCAACCACAAACCAACATCTCATTGCGTCGTGGTGGCAGGTTAACAGCGCAACAAGCGATTGGTGCGTTAGTGGTTCGTTCCGCCAACGATGTAGCAGTGGTAGTGGCGGAACATGTTGGCGGTTCAGTTGCACGATTTGCTCAGATTGCCACGGCAAAAGCCCGCACATTAGGCATGATGCGCACAAGGTTCAAAAATCCACATGGATTGCCTGATAATGGTCAAGTCACAACCGCACATGATATGGCATTGCTTGGAGCAGCGTTGCGGCGTGACTTCCCGCAATATTTTCCTTACTTTAGCACCAAAGAGTTTATGTATCAAGGCAGACGTTATGGCTCGCATAACAGGGTTGTGGGGCGATTAAAAGGGGTTGACGGCATCAAAACTGGCTACATCAACGCATCTGGTTTTAACGTGGTTAGTTCATTCAAGCATGATGGTTTCAATATTGTTGCCGTAGTTATGGGTGGCAACACCGCAGCCGAGCGTGATAATCGTATGGTAGCATTATTGCAGCGAATGCACGGCAAGTTAGCGATGGATAGGAAAAATGGTCAATATCCGAACAAAAATCAAACGAATTATGCTAGCAATCATGGTGCATTTTCACCACGTCCAACGGCAAAGCCAATGGTTAATAATCGTGAAATAGTTAATGGTGCAATAATGGTGCGCTCCCCAATACAACAGCAACCAAAACATATTAATGTCGCAATGGCTGGGGCTTCACTCAATAGAACGCCACTGGCTGGGGCGTCAATGCTTGAGGCAAAAAATATGGACAGACGAATTATCAACGCTAATTATCAAGTTGCGCAAAAAAATATAGCACAGGGAAATATTGTGCAGAGAAGTATAGAACAGAGAAATGTTACAACACCGCCTCCCGCAATATCCGCTGATAAAGGCTGGGCGGTGCAAGTGGGAGTATTCCGTGAGGCAGAATCCGCCAAAACCGCACTCAAGAAAATTGCCAGCAAGGTGCGTAATGATTTAAGCGGCGCAATCGCTTATGTGGAATATTCTGAACATGGAACGAATATTCTGCACCGAGCCCGCCTGAAAAATCTCAGTCAACAAAGTGCAACCACCGTTTGCCAAAAGTTACAAAATATGAGCCAAGATTGCTTTGTCACCAAAATAAATTAATATAGTGGACTTTTTATATTATTTGGCTATTTTGTGATGCGTTATGACGCAGCAAGATAATTACATTAATTTCAATAAAAAAACCGTATTCGTAGTGGGAGCTGGCGCAAGCATACCCTATGGCTACCCGCTTGGCTATGAGCTGGTGGATAAAATTGTTGCAGTTGCAGGCAAAAGCAATAATGAGCAAGCTGAAAAGTTTATTAAATTAATCAAGCTACATGACCCATTCAGCATTGATAGTTTTTTGGCGCAACATTGCTCGCATGACCCTGACCTCACTAACTTTGGCAAACAGTTAATTGCTGAGGTTATTTTAAGTTGTGAGGATAGGGATAAGATTGCAGGCAAGAGCAACAACGAAAATTGGTATCGCTATCTGACCCATGCCATGTTTGCAGATAAGGAGCGGTTGATTAATGATGAACCATTACCATTCAAAATTATCACTTTTAATTATGATGTGTCGCTAGATTATTATTTGCTGGAGCGGGTTTGGAAAGCAACCATGCTTAGCGATGATGAAAAGAAAAAAGTGCTTAAAAAATTAGACACTGCCATCACCCATGTTTATGGTGCTGTGCGACAAGTGCCTTGGAATAATCCTGAAGTGTTAGATGATTTCAAAGTTTATTTAAGTCAAGATAATAAAAAAATTTGTGTAAAAGGAAAAAACGAAAAATCGTCTGGAGGAACATCGCTATCTATGCCGCGTTTTGAATATGGCTATCATATTGAAGAAAAATATATGCCATATATTTATGGTTCTCATAATTCAACAAGTCCAATTATAAGCCAAGGTAGTTATGTTGTTCTTCGTGGCGAACAACAACCCACTCTTGGTGAAATAGAATGTGGGAAACAACTTATTTCTAAAGCAGCAAAGCGCATTAAGGTTATTGATGAGCGTAACGAAAAAATTGAAGAAAACTTGCAACCATTCAAACAATATATTGCGGAAGAAGCCCAGAGAATTATGTTTCTTGGGTTTGGTTTTGATGAGCAAAATATGGATTTGCTATTTAATTATAAAATTATAGAAAATATTCACAGTCGGAATGAGGAACAATATCGTGAATGTGTAGCCACTAATGAAAAAGAATATTTTGAAAAATTTGAAATATGTTACACAAATTATGAAGATAGTGAAAAGTTAAATAGGCGCATTGAAAATTATTGTCGTAAAACTTATTTCGCTCACTTCAAATCCATCAAAGGGGTGAATAAAGCACTAACCGAGGATTTTGATTTGTCATGACTAAACCCTATACCCTAACCACTACACCCTATAAAAAGGAAAAAAATATGAATGAAGCTGAAATATTAGCGCATTTTGAGGCGGCGGAGGCGATTTTGAAAGGGCATTTTGTGCTTTCATCGGGGCTGCATAGTGACACATATCTGCAATGCGCCCGCATCATGATGCAACCATGGCGTGCTGAAAAACTATGCGCTGCACTAGCGGAAATTATAAAATCCTCCACGCATGAAATAGATAGCCAAGATAAAATAGATGCCCAAAATAAAATAGACGTAGTTGTTGCCCCTGCGATGGGTGGGGTGGTGGTTGGCTATGAAATGGGGCGACAATTGCATCTGCCGACCATGTTTTGCGAGCGAGTTGACGGAGCATTTGCGTTGCGCCGTGGGTTTGAGTTGCATGAAGGGCAGAAAGTTTTGCTGGTGGAAGATGTTGTCACCACGGGTAAATCATCGTTGGAGGCGGTGAAATGTGTGGAATCTCACGGCGCAATAGTTGTGGCGGAAGCCAGCTTGATTGACCGCTCAAATGGGGAGCATGGCTTGCCATTTCCGCTATATTCATTGTTAAAAATTGAGGTGAAGGCTTATGCAGCGAATAATTTACCAGCGCATTTGCACGGCACACCAGCGATTAAACCTGGTAGCAGATGGCTAAAATAATTATTGGTTTGATGATAGCGTTAATTATAATTAGCTCCATGAAAGCAAATGCGCTAGATTTAAGCATGTTTAGCTTGAAACGGATTATGGGCAATGCGGGAATTGATTATGAGGTGGAAATCACAGGAATTGAAGAACCGACACTAGAAACATCAAAACTAAAAGAAATTGCGATTGAAGCGATTGACGAAGCTAACCCACCGCAAGATATTGATGAATTAACGGCGGTAAGTGGGTTAATGGCAGCGAGAGTGACGGATTTCTTGAATGCAGAGGGTTATTATGATGCGAATACCCGTTCAGAGGTGGTGGCTCGTTCAGAAGTATTGCCCCTCTCAGAAGTGAAGACTGACGAAAAAGCAAACAGCAACCCAATAGTGAGGCTTGATATTCGTTTAGCGCGGCAATATATGTTTGCCAATCACCAAATCATATGGGAAGATGCGCCGACAAAAGCAACGGACTTAGCCCGCAATTTTCCCAAAACTATCATTCGTAATGGCTTGATTATTGGTGCGCCAATTAATAACTCCGCAACATTAAACACTGCATTGGATATTCAGGAGCGTTTGATGCGAGGCAGATGTTACCTTGATTTGCAAGTCACGCCAACATTGGTGCTGGATCGGTTAAATAGCCAAGCGGAGGTGCTGTTTAAGGTGAAACATACAGGCGAGGCCAATTTTGGCAAGACGCAATTTTCAGGCAAAACTGATATCAACGATGCGATATTGCATAATTATGTCACTTGGCGTGAAGGCGAGTGTTTCAATAAGCAAAAAATTGATACAACCACGTCACAAATGTTGCAAAGTCGGTTGCTTGCACGAGTGGATATTGAACCGCAATTATCTGAAATAAAGAAAAATGCAAATGACAATGGTGAAACAAAAACTAACGAAGCCACAACCAATAATGTGCCAATTAATATTGATGTAACTGACCGCCCTCACCGCACTTTCACGGCGGGGGGATATTATGCAACTGATGAAGGGGTGGGAACAAGGCTCGGCTGGGAACATCGTAATTTATACGGTATGGCGCATCGCCTCACCACCAAATTAACCCTAACAGGGCGAGAAAAATCAGGCGTGGGGCAGTATACCATTCCATTTTTCCTCAATCCAAACCAAAACTTGCAGTTGAGCGCATCTGCCAAGAATGAAAAAACAAATGCGTTTGATTCCACCAATATCTCAAGCCTAGTTGCACTAGAGCGTTATATTATCAACCCGCAATGGTTGGTGGGAGCAGGTGCAGGATTGCGCATTGCCAAGATAAATGATGTGCGAGGAACTCAAGATTTTGCGCTTGTTTATGCGCCAATTTTCATGCAATGGGATTCTCGCAATGATTTATTTGATGCGACTTCGGGCGTTTTCACTCGTGGCAGCATCAGCCCTTATATTGATGCAAAAGGCGGTGGGGTGAGCTTTATCAAATCAGAAATTAGCAGCAATTTATATTTCAATATTAACGATATTTACGCAACCAACAGTGATGCCCCCCATGATGCACCACATGATACGATTAATAATTTAATTGATGAGGCAGATGAAACTGTTGAAGAATGGTTGCCCTATTCACCAATCATTGCAATCCGTGGTGTTTATGGACAAATTAACGGAGCAGCACGCAGCGATGTTCCCGCCGATTTACGTTTTTATGCGGGTGGTGGTGGTTCAGTGCGGGGTTATAATTTTCAAGCAATTGGCGAAAGAGAGGCTGGTCTGCCCGCTGGAGGAACGGTTAAAACTGAGATTAATGCGGAGTTGCGCCTACGTTTCAACCCACAATTTGGCGGAGTATTATTCATGGACGCTGGCAATGTTTATCAGGGTAATGTGTTTAATGCGGGCGAAAAATTATATTTCAGTGCAGGAGCGGGAGTGCGCTATTTCAGCCCAATTGGTCCTTTGCGGTTTGATATTGGTGTGCCACTTGACGATGTCGCCGATAAAACTAATTTCGGAGTTTATATTAGTATAGGGCAGGCTTTTTGATGAAGAAAACTTCACGCATTTTTTTGAAAATATTATTAATTGGATTACCATTATTATTGATAATATCATATGGATTAATCCAAACCAAGCCCGTTAAAAATTGGTTGGCGGGCATTATTAGCGAGCAATTAAGCACGCCAAAGCAACAAGTGAAAATCATCAATATTAGTGGACATATCCCGTGGAATATTAACATTCAACAGGTGATAATTTCTGACGAGGTTGATGATTTATTGGTGATTGACGAGGCAATGATTAATTTGCGATTATTGCGTTTATTCAAAGGTGAAATGGTGATTAATTCACTCAAAGCGCAAAAAATTGCATGGCTCAAACCATTTCCCAAACGAACAAACAAAGCTCCAAACCAACAATTATTATCATTTCCACAATTAGCAATTGGCAAGGTTGCATTTCCTGATATTATCATCTCCAAAGGGGTGGCTGGAGCGGAAGAATTACAGTTGCAGCTAAGTATCAATGGCAACAAAAACCAGATGATGAACTTTAAGGGGCAGTTGCTGGTGAAAAAAGGGATTAACACTGAATTATTATTCAATTTTGCCCCCAATTCCCGCTCTAGTTTCCTGCTAGATTTAGCCCTGAATGAAGAGGCGGGCGGGCTTGTTGGCAGCTTGCTGAAATTGCCGCCTGACAAATCAATTAATATGCAATCTTTGCTCAAAGGGGATTTGCAATCACTCGGGGGGAGTTTCAATTTGCGATTGGGTGAGGAGTTACTCGCAGATTTAACCATTACAACTGATTATGCTAACCATTTGAATATCATAGGCAATGGTGCATTGCCAAAGTTTGTGCAGTTACCAACTTTTATTGAAAATAACAAATTATTAGGTGATAAAAATTGGAACTTGAATGCAGCAATTAAACAAGATAAAGATTTATGGCAGATTGAGGCAGCAAAATTGCAATGTGGCAATGCTTCGCTTGATTTAACAGGTGAGATAAGCAACAAGCAAGCAACCTTAAAACCGCATATTTCTATGGTGGTGAACAAGCAACAATATGATGCGCAAGGCGATATTGCGCTGGATTTTAACGCTCAAACATTGCAAGCAGATATTGTAGGGGAATTGCCAAATATTGCGCAATTGCAAGCATGGATTGGCAAAAAAGCGAATATAACATGGCAATTAGTGAGTGATGGTGCATTTTTGAACTTGAATAATAAGTTGAAAATAACGGCAAAAAACTTAACCACCCCACCAGAATTGGCGCATTTGAAGTTAGGCAATGAAGCAATCATAACTGCCGAAATCAAGCAAAACAAGCTACAAATAGAAGCGCAAGCAGGTGAGTTGCAAGCAACGGCGCAAGCAAACATCAAGCGGCGCATAACTGTGAACGTGGAATTGCAGCATAACACATTATCCAGCATTAAATTAGACGCTATCATTAAAAATAATGTAATTGAACAATTAAACATCATTCAAGCGTTAAGCAAAACTGCGCCAAACACAATTCTCACCGCTAAAAACCTAGTGATAAGTGATAAATTAGCAGGTGAAATCAAGTTCAACAGCGACGATATAGCATCATTATCAAATTGGTTTGGCATCACACAAACCAGCGGTGCGGTTGCACTAGAAGCAGATTTGTCAGCGCAAAAATTGCAGATGAATGCAACAAACATAAACCTCCCACAATATGATGCACAACTTGAAAAACTTGATATATCAGCAAAGAATGGCGCGTTCGCATTAAATAGTTTGGGGGAATATCTAGGCGACAAAATAGCCTTGGAACTTGCAGGAAATTATGCAAAAAACGCAACCACATTTGCAAGTTTGGTGGGTGAATATGGCGACCATAATTTCAAGTTAAAATCTCCCGCAAATCTCACATGGAACAAAAAAGATTGGGAGCTAAAACCAAGCGTGATTGAAATTGCCAGCGCAACTTTGCAAGGTGCAACTTTGAATATACAAGGCAAACAAACAAACAACAAGTTAGATATTACAATTGCACTACCAAATCTGCCACTTCGTCCATTATTGCAACATAATATTCCAACCATGGGGGAGGCTAATTTGAATGCAAGTGCGAGCATCACTGGTGAACCAAATAATCCTGAAATAATTTTTAATGCTAATTTAATTGCTAATGAAATGAATAAATTAGACAAAAATAACATTACCCCGCAACAAATTAGCCTCAAATTACAGGGTAAATATGCTAAGCAAGCACTGAATGCGCAAGCAAATCTGGTGAGTGGAGCGGAACAACTGGGTAGTGGCAAACTTAACCTTCCTTTAGAGCTAAGTTTGCAACCATTTTCATTCAAATTATCAAATAAACCATTTGCATTAACCAGCCATTTGGAAGTGGCAATCTCGCGCTTTAATAGCTGGCTTTCACCACTAGGGCATCGCATTAAAGCCAATTTATTGGCGGATTTGTCTGCAACGGGTGATGCGCTCAACCCAATCACCAAGGCGAATATCACACTTAAAGATTTCAACTATACCAACCTTGCATCGGGGTTATGTTTTCGCCATGGTGAAATGAAAGCACAGATTACCCCCTCACAACAATTTATATTGCAATCATTCAAAGCCTATGGTGACCGTGACAAAGGCGAAATAACTGCATCGGGCGTGGCAGATTTTGCTTCGGATATTATAGGCTTTAAGGTGCAAACAAGCAATGCGGCGATATTTTGCACTCCCATGGTTGATAGCGCAATTTCGGGCAATTTGCAATTGGCTGGCAAAACAAAATCATTACAATTAACAGGGGCAATGAAGTTAGGTAAAACGGCAATTCTCATTCCATCTGGTGGGAAGACGGCAATTGCAAAAATCGCCAAGATTTATCGTCATGATATGGCTCGCAAAACATTAATGCGAAATAATCAAACATCATCTGCAGGGCAAGCATTACCGCCAAAATTGCCAATTGCAATTAATTTAACCATTGATGCACCTAACCAAATATTTGTGCGAGGACGGGGGCTTGATGCGGAGTTTGGTGGAAATCTGCATATTATCAACAATATTAACTCCCCAAAAATTGCCCCAAAGATTGAAGGTCAATTAACCAGCAAACGAGGGCGGTTAGCGTTGCTTGGCTCAACCATGCAAATTAATGAGGGGGTTATTCGCTTCATGAATGGCTCACCACTCAAGCCATATATCCAACTTTCTGGCAGCACCAAAACTAATAATACACAAATTAATGTGGAGTTGGAAGGGGCAGTATTGCGCCCTAAATTAGCTTTAAGTTCAACGCCTTCATTGCCTCAAGATGAAATCCTCGCTTTGCTATTATTTGGCAAACCATTGCAGAAAATATCACCATTTCAAGCATTGCAATTGGCGCAAGCAGCAGCTTCATTAGCGTCAGGCGAAAGTGGCACAGGAATGCTTGGTTCAGTGCGTGAAGTTTTGGGGGTGGATAGCTTGAATGTGGGTGAAGGAGCAGATGGCAGCCCCACAATTGGTGCGGGAAAATATGTCACGGATAAAGTTTTTGTGGGCATAGAGCAAGGCACAACGCCAGAGAGCAGACGCATCAGCACCGAAATTGAATTATCACCCACGGTCACGGGCAAAACCTCCACCAATTCGCAAGGAGAACCAACAATTGGGTTGGAATGGCGCTATGATTATTGAGTGTGAACAACATTAAATTAATTTGCACAGATTGCAAAAAATCCATTTGTGTGAAGTATCAAAATGTAGTATATGTAGGGTAATAATATTTTATAAATGTTTCATGGAGATATATGAAAAAATCAGCTTTGTTATTTGTTATTGCCCTTGCAGCTTTACCAACATTTGGCTTTGCGGGTGGCCACAAAAATAGACACCACGGCTATAACGGCTATGGTTATCAGCAACCAGCGCAAATCAACCAATATGTTTATAATGACGATTGCGATGATGATTATGGTTATAATAATGGTTATCGCCCAAATGTTTATAATAATAATTATTATGCTCCTCCCGTCAGACAATATTATGCTCCGCAGCCAATAGTGGTTAATCGTAATCATTATTATGGTCAACCAGCCTTCCAGCCAATATTTCAACCCGCATTCGTTCCAGCATTCCAGCCAAACTTTGGGATAATTCCACGCAACAGCGTTAATGTTCAGTTTGGATTTTAACGGTGCAAACTGATTGCTTAATAATCGGGGGGGGGTTAGTTGGTTCAGCTCAAGCCATCGCTTTATCAAAAATTGGAATTAAATCCGTGATTATTGATAAAGCATTAAGTGCAGATGTGTTGCAAGCCAATTTTGACGGTAGGGCGAGCGCAATATCCCAATCTTCGGTTAAAGTGCTAACATACATTAACTTGTGGGATAAGTTGCAACAGCAAGCCTGCCCAATTGAAAAAATATTAATAACGGAAGGCAAAAAATCCGCCAAGGTGCATTTTGATAGCGATCAAGTGGGTGAACCGTTTGGCTTCATGGTGCGCAACACTCAATTGAGGCAAACATTGCTTGGTGCAGTCATGGCAGATGAAAATATCACTTTGTTGGAGGGTGCAAATATTGAAACATTGCAGCATCAGCCAAATATATCTGTTGCGCTCAAATGTGGCAAAAACATCACAGCGGAATTATTAATTATAGCGGACGGAAGATATTCTGAGTTCCGCTCCAAAGTCGGAATTGGTCACCGCAAGTTTGAATATGGTCAAGACGCAATTATATGCAATATTCATCATAAAAAAAATCATGATAATGTTGCAACTGAGTGGTTTTTTGCGCAAGGCCCTTTGGCATTGCTGCCCATGCTTGATGATAAGTTGCTTGATAATAATATAGCAGAAAATGAACCAATAAAAGGGGGGCATCATTCATGCGTGGTGCTAACCGAAAAAACCGCTATGGCGGAGCATTTTATGCAACTTTCCGATGAGGATTTTTTGGAAGAAATTGCGCTAAAATTGCAAGGCTTAATGGGTGATATCTCACTTGTTGGTATCAGGCATCGCTACCCGCTTAATTTGTTTCATGCAGAAAAATATATCGCCCCAAATACGGTGCTAATTGGTGATGCAGCCCATGCTATTCACCCAATTGCGGGGCAAGGTGTCAATCTGGGATATCGTGATGTAGCGGCTTTAACCGATATTTTGAGTGAAGCTCGCTTGAACGGAGTTGCGCTAAATGATGCGCATTCATTGCAACAATATCAAAATTGGCGCAGCCTTGATGCAACAAGAATG
Organism: Alphaproteobacteria bacterium; assembly: GCA_043765375.1. Taxonomy (GTDB): domain Bacteria; phylum Pseudomonadota; class Alphaproteobacteria; order Rickettsiales; family UBA998; genus JAYUJH01. The sequence continues at coordinate 3,256 of JAYUJH010000012.1, read as the reverse complement.
GTGGTGGTGACAGATGGTTTGAACCGCTTATTCTCTAATAATTCGCCTAGCGTGCGCAAATTGCGACAAATTGGTATGTCCGCATTTCAACGCATTCCTGCCGCCAAGAGTTTGTTTATTGAAACGGCGATGGGAATGTCAGGCAATTTGCCTCAAATGCTCAGGGCTTGAAATGCCAGGGGCTTGAAATGCTAACGGCTTGAGATTACGATAATATGTGACACACGTTTTTATGGATACCAGCCTCCGCTGGTATGACGGTTGCAATATTTGTGTCATATAATTGAGAGCTGATATAACGACTAAAATAATTATATAACATAATTCTAGTTAATATAATAATTGTTAGAGTTCGTCATACCAGCGCAGGCTGGTATCCACAAAATATTGTTAAGCTAGGCTATATATTGATTAGTTGCTAAAATCCACAAACTAGTTTATGTAACAAATTATGTTATTTTGGCGACCAATATTTCTAGTGAACGGCATCATGCTAACCATCATTGGGGGCATGATGATCCTGCCGATGGTTGCGAGCGCAATTACAAATGATGATAATTGGCAGATATTCGCCGTTTCAGGAGTGATTTCCATATTCATTGGTATGTCATTATTTTTTACCAATAAAGGGCATCAAAACAACATTAAAATTAAGCAAGCATTTTTGCTCACTTCAACGAGTTACATCTCGGTGATAAGTGCGGCGGCGTTTCCGTTATATATTTCTGGAATTAACCTTACATGGGCGGATTGTTTCTTTGAGATAACCTCCGCCATCACCACCACTGGCTCAACGGTAATTGTTGGGTTAGATAATAAACCAGCGGGGCTGTTGCTATGGCGAGCCTTAATCAACGGGCTTGGTGGGATTGGGGTGGTAGTGCTAGCGATTGCGATATTACCAATGCTCAAAGTTGGTGGAATGCAGCTTTTCAAAACGGAATCCTCAGATAATAGTGGAAAATTATTGCCACAAACCAAGCAAATTGCCCTCACCATCACCATAATTTCAATCTCGCTCACTTTGTTGTGTGCATGGTGCTATTGGATAGCGGGAATGGGCGCGTTTGATGCAATTTGCCACGCACTTTCAACCATTGCAACTGGTGGATTTTCCACTTATGATGCTTCCATCGGACATTTCAACTCATGGGTGATTGAGGCGATATGTATATTTTTCATGTTATGCGGGTCATTGCCGTTATTGATATTTTATCAATTGGCAGTCGGCAATTTCATCCCCGTTTGGCGCAACTCGCAGATACGCTGCTTTTTGGCGATTTACTTGATGTTCGTAATGATGATTGTTATATGGTTAGTCGGGGTTAATTCCATGCCTATGCTGGAATCAATCAGGCACGCATCATTTGCGGTTGCAACCGTTATCAGCACCACAGGCTTCGCCACTGCGGATTATAATGGCTGGGGAACATTTCCCGTTAATTTAATATTTTTCATTGCTGCTGTGGGTGGTTGCACTGGTTCAACCGCGGGTGCAATCAAGATATTTCGTTTGCAAGTATTTTATCAAATGGTCAAGGTGCAATTAAAGCGATTAGTGCAACCAAATGGCGTATTTTTGCCACAATATGAGGGCAAGCCCATTGCTGAAGATGTAGTGATGTCGGTGATGACTTTCATTTTGCTTTATGCTTTTTGCTTCACCATCGGCACATTAATGCTTTCTATGACGGGGTTAGATTTCACCACCAGCATGAGCGGAGCGGGGCAGGCAATTGGTAATGTTGGCCCCGGGCTTGGCAGCATAATTGGTCCCGCCGGTAATTTCTCCAGTTTGAGTGACAGCGCAAAATGGGTGCTTTCATTTTGTATGTTGCTTGGCAGGTTGGAGTTGTTCACTTTGTTAGTGCTATTCACGCCATTTTTCTGGCGTAAGTGAGATTAAGTTATGACATCAGAGATGTCATAGTGTTTTTATACAAAACTTATAGTTGAAGAATACTTGACGTCGATGCTCTATTTGATATACGCTCCGCCCATGTTTTAGGTTGACAAACAGATGGGGTATTTTCATTATCTATCTTTTTTATTTGCGCTATAACTTCATGACTTGATACGTCAAATAGTTTTGGATCAATATTATTTAGTGCATCAATATCTTTTTCAATAATTATTCTTATAAAGTCAACTCCAGCATCGTCAAGCTGTTGTTTCATTATCTGAGCTCTCACCATGTGATGCCTTATCACTCGGTCGGCAAGCGGTTTTTCAGCAACATAATTGGGGTCAATCAATGATTGAGACTCACTAGACGAATTATATCTAATAGCAACAGATTGTGTTAATTCCTCTAATGTTAGTGGATAATCAACTTGTTCTATTCCAGTTTCTTTTTTGTATTCTTTTGCATCATCGTCACTCTGTTTTATTCCAGCTACAGATAGTTTTCCATCTTCGTAAAGAGCTCTATAATCTAATAAAACCGCTTCATATATTCCAACAATTTCTTCTTCTTTTAGGGTTGTTCCAACAGCTTTCCATTCCTTGTTTGCGTCGCCATAAGATTTTGTGTGAGCGAGTGAATGAAAAAAATCGTGCCACGCCAATTTATTGTCCAGTGAAGTGTCTAACAAAGGGTCTCTATCTTTTAACGCTTTGAGTGCTGATTGCATATTATTCATAAACATTTCCAATTTAACTATGTTTTAATATAAATAAATTGTATAATATTTTTATTTAACTATCAACTAGAAAGTGATATCTTAAATAAGTGGTCGGGGTGGAGAGATTCGAACTCCCGACCCTCTGGTCCCAAACCAGATGCGCTACCAGACTGCGCTACACCCCGATCGTCATCATACTTACAATATAAAAAAACTATTGTCACTAATTAATTTATAACAATTTCACTTTTTATGATTGATTATGATGGATACCAGAACTCATACTAAGTTTTTCTATCTAAGTTTTTCTGGGGCTGATATGACGAACATGCAGACATTTTATTCTTAACAAAAAAACTATCACTCCATTAACTATCACTTCATTAATAGAATAGTATGACAACTACATAAATCCACCTACCAAATATTTCACCCTAACTCCCGAACTATTCACCCTAACTATTTGCATTCTCATGATAAATATTCTATATTGACACATATTTACAAATCATACAGGGATTTATGACAGCTATATCGCAAACATCAACGCCACCAATCCAAGGCGTATTCACCGCTTTAATCACCCCAATGCTTGATGATGGCATTGATGAAGCAAGTTTCACCAAACTGAT
>JAYUJH010000011.1:0-1102 GCA_043765375.1 Alphaproteobacteria bacterium | reverse complement strand
TCGTCATTGCTAATATTCCCAGCTTCATTGATTCTTTTTTGCGTTTCAATAATGGCTTCATTTTGTTTTACCTTTATTTGTAATTTACCTGCTCGTTTACCTGACATAAAGATTGCCACTATTGCAGATAATGCGGTGAATATTGATATAAGATATATGTTAATACGATTAATCATCTTCGCCTCCGCCACCAAACTAGACCACCAACCGCCAACACGCCAATCACCGCTATCGCAACTCGCCAATCAGCGGATTGTAGAAATGATAACGCCGTGGGTGCATGTTCAATAATAATGCTTGGGTTAATTGCCATAACCGCCCCACCAGTTGCAACAACGCTTGTGGTGGCTACGGCTGCCCGTTTATGGTTATCGCTAAGTTTTACACCCTCAATTTTGTTTGGCTTTTCTGTTTCTTTTTCTGTGGATAATGCTTTAGGGGGGTTAGTAATATTATGAGTGTATTGTGTAGTGTAGCCGCCCCATGAACGTTTCGCACCAGTATCAACATGTAAGAATGTGCGATAAAAACCAAAACCAGTAAATCCAGCGTGTAAGGCGGCAGTATATACAGCAGAAGGCTCGTGTCCTTTTACTGAAATATCAAACGCCCTGCCTTGAACGTGCATTGAATTATCTGCACCACCAATTTTACGATTATGCGCTGGTGAACGGTATGCGCTATTAATTGTTAATGGAACTCCCATCAACTCCCGCAATCGCTCTAGCTTATCCAACGCATTATTATTCGCAACAAACGTGCCGTCACCCTTGCATTTTAGTTCATCACGAGTAAAATATTTCCATCGCCATTGTGTCATCGCTTTGCTTTCCACTCCCTAACAATTAATGCAAACCTGCCGATACCAACTAATATTGCAAACCCAACGCTGATTAAAGATAGCACATCGTGCAAGCTATTAACCCCGAGATAAGCAAGGGTTGCTACAAACGATATATATAATCCATCAGATATTGTGTCTTTCATACGCATGCCCTTTATACTTCAATTGGTGCTTCAATAACAATTCGGGGGGATAAATTATCTAATTTATGGTTTAGTGTTTCAACTAAGTTACCCTCTATACTTGCACTACGTAATT
>JAYUJH010000010.1:0-3334 GCA_043765375.1 Alphaproteobacteria bacterium | reverse complement strand
CTCTTTTTTTTGACCAATCGTCAAAGCGTTGCCGCCCTTTGGGTCAATTTCCATATTCGCATGGAAGCATGCGCCACTGTGCGCCCGAGCGCATCACCCATACCATTATTTTGTCGCTCTTTAATCCAGTTCAGCGCACTTTCTGCTTCCTTATATTTATTTTCTGCTTTTACTGTTTGCAATATCAGCTTTGCTTCTTCTAAATACCATTTTGATAATTGCAACGCATTTTGCATGGTGGTTGTATTAATTGGCTCATTCACATCATAGCTACTGAATAAATGAAAATTGACTAACAACGCACTTTAAACTATAAAATCATTTCCAAAAGAAGCAATAATGAGAAAGTTAGAAAATTACATATTAAATATTAAGCTAGGTTTTGTTGTGTAATTATTTAATTGTGTTATAATGTTGATATTATTAACAATATCAATGGTTTATTTATGTTTGAGAAGCGAATTAGTGATGCTGCATGGTTCAATATTTATGAAAAATTACGAACTTTGCCAAAAATCCACACTAAAAATGAGACAAAAATGCGACAGTTTTTTGAAGCAGTATTATGATAACGAGTAGCGCCTTGCTGCAAAATATCACCCCCGTGAAATATCGTGACAAAGCAACATTAGAACCAATATTGAAATTGCTCACCTCACATCATTATCTCAAACCATGTGAAACTGGCAAAAAACAATATTTGTTACACCCTGATTTATGCAGTAGGTGAAATATGATTTTTCTAAAACCAAACCATGCTAACGCTAATTACGCTAATTGCGCTAATAATCACCATGAAATTAGCATAATTAGCAGTGGGCAGAAGAACATGTTTCATTATAGACGTGGTAAAGGGAGCTGTGACATAAAAAGTTTCAAAAAAAATGATAGTCATTAGCTGATTAATTTTCTATAGTATTGGTTACAAAACCACATAGGAATAAAACCATCATGCCAACATTGGAGTTTAAGGGCAAAAACTTTGTGCGCTCGCACCATCATAGCGTGCCGTTTCGTGAATTGCGTCCACATGATGATGTAAGCAAATCCCGTCCGCCTGAAGGCAAAGCCCCATCGCTGGAGGATAATTTAATTATTCACGGTGATAACCTCCACGCCCTTAAAGCCCTGCTGCCCAATTATGCGGGCAAGGTGAAGTGCATTTATATTGACCCACCATATAACACAGGCAATGAGGGCTGGTGCTATAATGACAAAGTCAATTCGCCATTGATGCGGGAATGGTTGAAGAAGGAGGCTAACCCCGTTGATAAGGAGGATATGGAACGTCATGATAAATGGTTGTGCATGATGTGGCCACGCCTGACGCTGCTGCATGAATTGCTTGCCGATGATGGGGTGATTTTCATCAGTATTGATGATAATGAAGTGCATCATTTACGTAGCATTATGGACGAAATTTTCGGTGAAGATAATTTTGTTTGCGAATTGGTTTGGAAGAAAAAAGGAGGTGCAAGTAACACTGAAACCAGAATTGGCGTGATTACAGAATATATTGCATTATATACTAAAAAAAATAGCTCTAGTTTTAATTTAAGGATTTTAGATAAAGGATATAAGCATAAAGATGAAATTGGTTATTATAATTTAGAAAAAATTATCAAGACAGATAAGGGAACTTATAATAGAGAAACAATGAAGTTTCCGATTGCAAATCCTAAAGATAATACAACTTATATGCCACCAGAAAATTACAGATGGACTATAGGAGAAAAAACTAAAGATTTACTATTGTTAGAAGATATGCTTGTATTTGAAACTGATGAAAATAACAATCAATCAGTTTATAAAAAGAAATATGCTTCAGATAATGATATTCGTGGAGTTTTCTTAAACTTGCTTCTTGAAAAAGGAAGTTTGAAATCAGCAAAAAATGAGTTTGAAAGTTTAGGTTTTGGTAGAGAAGATTTTGACACCATAAAGCCTTCAATTTTGATTTCACACTTGCTTGATATGTGTTCAACTCCCGACTCCATAATCCTTGATTCATTTGCAGGATCTGGCACAACGGCACATGCGGTGCTTGCCCTCAACCGTGAAGATGGTGGCAACCGCAAGTTTATTTTAATTGAATGTGAGGATTATGCAGATTCCATCACCGCTGAGCGAGTCCGCCGTGTGATTGATGGCGTTGCAACAGCCAAAGACCCCGCCCTCAAGGCAGGGTTTGGTGGCAGTTTCACCTTCACCCAGCTTGGTGAGCCAATGAACATTGAAACATTATTAACCGCTGGTGACGCCGAAAACCCACTCCCCGCTTATGATACGTTAGCTCGTTATATATTCTATACCGCAACAGGAGGCAGCTTGCCACAGCTAGCTAACGCAGGAGCAGATTTTTATGTTGGTGAATCCGCCACCCACGCCATTTATCTGATTTATCAACCTGATAAAGGTTTCTTGCGCTCCAACGCCTCCGCCTTAAACTCTGATAGGTTAGAGTTAATCATGGCACATGCAGATGGCAGGGGCAGCAAAAAGGAGAAATTAGTTTATGCCACGGCAAAATATATGGGGGCGGATAGCTTAAAAGACCATCGCATAACTTTCTGCCAGTTGCCATATGCCATTCATAAAGTGATTGGGTGATAGTAATGGAACTGAAAGAATATCAAATTAAAGTGTTGGAGAAATTGTCGCTTTATTTGCAGGAATTGGAAGCTGCTCGGCAGGATAAGGAAGATTATTATCAATTTCAGTTGAGCAAACATAATGCGAACGCCTTGCCAGCCGATTATAGCGATTATCCAAGTGATGCGTGGAATATTTTGCGGAGTAAAATTGCGTTGCCGTTGCGTGAGAGCAAAGTTTCACCATATCAAGCTCGCTTAGATGGAATGAAACGCCATATTCCTAACATCTGTTTCAAAGTGCCAACAGGTGGAGGAAAAACTTTATTAGCTAGCCGAGCGGTGCAATATATTAATCAGGATTATTTCAAGCGCAATACTGGATTAGTATTGTGGATTATGCCAAGTGATACGATTTATAAGCAAACTAGCAAGCAACTCCGCAATCGTGAGCATCATTATCGGCAGATATTAGATGCGGCAAGCGGTGGCAAAACTAAGATTTTAGAAAAGAGTGACCGCTTTAATATTCACGATACGCAAAATAATTTATGTGTGATGTTGCTGATGTTACAGGCGGGCAATCGTAAAACTAAAGAATCATTGCGCATGTTCAGAGATTCTGGCGGGTTTGAAAGTTTCTTTCCACCGCTTGATGATTACCTTGCAAATAATGCTTTGCTAAGCGAAGTTACAAATCTTGATTGTGCTGATTTAGGTGATGATGGCGAGGCGGTGATTAC
>JAYUJH010000009.1:0-1150 GCA_043765375.1 Alphaproteobacteria bacterium | reverse complement strand
CGATATGGACGAGTAGTTCCAGTTTCTGGCGTTGAAAAGCAAGTAATGCAATGCAGGGATATAGCTCTTGAAATGGCAAAGACAGATGAGTTTTTACACAGCGTTAGAATGCAACGCACCGATACTAGTGGTGCGCATGTTCTAGGTTTTTTAGGTGATTTTGGTATAGGGAACGTTATGGAGGGCGATGCGGCAGAGCTTTCTGGTGAAAAACGCTTAAAAGAATTACGTGATCTTAATGCTGAGCGCAGATGCAGGTGAAAAGTTTGTAGTATTATTTCTTAGGTTTTTTCTAACCGTTTAATTACGGCACAAAATTTTTTTGTAAGATAATAATATTTAACAAATCTTTCTTACATATATTTTATGTATTATAGGAAATGAGATAATGTATAAAAAACTTTTCTTGTATATTTTTTTGATATTTGAATTGTTTTGCTATAAGACAATTGCACATGCTAAAAGCACGCAACAATCTATAAAACAAAATATTATTGAGCAATCTATTGAAAGCTATGATGGAAAGTGTCCTTGTCCATATCATGCAATGTCAAACGGAAGAAGTTGTGGTCAACGAAGTGCTTACAGCAGAAAAAGTGGGGAAGCTCCGCTTTGTTATGAGCGTGATGTAACTGAAAGTATGATTAATGAATATATAAGACTTCGTGATAACTAAAAATAATTTTCATAATAATTGATTAAACTCCTTCCATTTCCTTTGAGGGTTTAGTTTTTTTGGCGTTTAAGATACGAGGTTTGCTGGTGATTGTGATTTTATCATTATGTGCATCAATAATCACGCAGCCTCCGCCCTTGCTTAATTCACCAAACAAAATCTCATTAGCGAGTGGTTTTTTGATATGTTCAGCAATCAACCTACCCATTGGTCTTGCACCATTTTTGCGTTCATAACCATGTTCAATCAACCATGCCCTAGCCTCTTGTGTTAGTTCAATGCTGATATGTTTTTCAACTAATTGCGATTCCATTTTCATGATGAACTTGTCAACCACTTTGCCAATCACATCTTGCTCTAAATGCGCAAATGGAATTATTGCATCAAGGCGGTTGCGAAACTCGGGTGAAAACATGCGGCTAACTGCGTCTTTATCCTCACCAGTGCGAGCTTCTCGCCCAAAACCAATTGGCG
>JAYUJH010000008.1:0-125366 GCA_043765375.1 Alphaproteobacteria bacterium | reverse complement strand
GATACTCCAAATCTATCAAAATGCTCAGGCTTTCCGTATATCTATGGATAAAAAAAGACTTCGCCATAAATAATATATATCTTTAATTGTCAATGCCATATTTTATGGGGGTTAAAACATATAAGTTTGCTATCAAAAGTCAGCCATTGAATGGGTTGCAATCTCCGCTGGAGTGACGCTGGAACTTGAGGTAACCGTGAATAAAATAATCGTTATAGTTATTATAATTAAATGGTGGGTCTAGGTGGACTTGAACCACCGGCCTTACGCTTATCAGGCGTACGCTCTAACCAACTGAGCTACAGACCCAATTAAAACTACATTATTTTCAAGAATGTTTGCGTTAATAATATTAAAATCATTCACGCAAAAATATTCAAAATAATAATATTTTAAGAAGTTATGACATTAATAAGAATAAATATCACAAAAGTCAAATGCAAAAACACTATATTTGCACAAATATCAGTGCTATAGCTAAAAATATGAAGCAAAATACTAATCAATCTAGCAAAAACATCAATCAAACTGCCAATCAAGGCGAGAATATTTCGGCGGGAATGGTGCAATATCTTGAAATAAAATCACGCCATAACGATATGATGCTATTTTATCGCATGGGTGATTTTTATGAGTTGTTTTTTGAAGATGCAGTGCGAGCCGCTAGCATTTTGGATATTGCTTTAACCAAACGAGGGACATTCAAAAATGCGCCAATTCAAATGTGTGGCGTGCCTGTTCATTCCTCTGATGCGTATCTGGAGCGGTTGATTGCGGCGGGCGAGAAGGTGGCAATATGCGAACAGTTGGAAACGGCGGAAGATGCTAAAAAACGGGGTTACAAGGCGATTATGCACCGAGATGTGGTGCGAATTGTCACGGCGGGGACAATTACAGAAGCTGGGTTATTAAAGCCAACTCAAGCGAATTATATCGTAATTATCAGCAAAGTGGGGGTAGAATATGCGGTTGCATGGGCGGATATCAGCACGGGAGAGTTTGGCATAATTAGCGTGGAGGATAATGGCAATAATCACCAGCGTGGAATGGCTGTAAATGGAGTTGCTGCCTATGGAATTAATGAAGTTCTTTCAAGTTATCCTCCCAGTGAATTATTAATCGCTAAATCATTGCTTGCAAATGACAACTTAAAAGAGATTTTGCTTGAATATGATAAAGTCATCACCATAATTGAGGATAATCAAGCAAGTTCAGCGCAATTATTGCAACGATACTATAATACAAAATGCTCATATAATAATTTTACCGATGCAGATATGCGAGCTTGCGGGGTGTTGTGTGATTATATCTCAATGACGCAAAAGCAATTTAGCCCCCGCCTTGATGTGCCAACTAAACATCATTATGGCGCAGTGATGCAAATAGATGCGGCAACAAAGCGTAATTTGGAGTTGCATAACACATTAAGCGGGCAACGGTCAGGGAGCTTGCTTAGCACACTTGATGCAACCGTAACGGCTGCTGGCGCAAGGTTGCTTAGTTTGCGCTTAAGTCAGCCAATTGCTAACAAAGAGATGATAGAAAAGCGGTTAGATGCGGTTGAATGGGGAATTAACTATGATGGACGTGGTTCTATGCGTGAAACATTGCGCCCAATTCCTGATTTGGAGCGAGCAATAGGCAGGTTGCATACCAGCCAAATGGGAGGTGGCAAAGGCGGTGCGCGTGATATGGTGGCGATTATGCAGGGTTTGCAAATTATCAGCTTTATCAAAACTGCCCTATATCAAAATAGTTTTCAAAATAATTCTCAAAATAGTTTTCTACCGTTAGAATTGCAGAAAATTGTTGCAGATATTGCAAGTTTTGATGAATTGATAGAGCAGTTGCAAAAAGCACTTGCGCTTGAACCGCCATTAATGATTCGTGATGGCGGTTTCATCAAAGCAGCATATCACCCCGCCCTTGATGAGTTTCGGGAATTGCGTGATGAATCAAAGCGAGTTATCGCCAAAATGCAGGCAGATTATGCCGAAAAAACTAATATTCCATCATTGAAAGTTAAGCATAATAATGTTCTTGGTTATTTTGTGGAAATTGCCCGCAGATTTGAGGCAAATGTTCCTGTATCATTTATTCACCGTCAAACTATAACAGATTGTTTGCGTTATAGCACGGTGGAGCTTGGCGAGATAGAGCATAAAATCATTAATGCAGCATCAAAAGCATTAAAGCTAGAATTAGAGATTTTTGAAGAATTGCGAGTGATGATTTTGGCGCAAGTTGATGCGATTATTCTATCAGCTCGGGCGATAGCTAATTTGGATTTAGTGCTAGCATTTGCAGAAATCGCACATTCACGCCGTTATACTCGTCCAAAAATCACCAACAACAAAGAGTTGCAAATTGTGGCGGGGCGTCACCCCGTGGTGGAGGAAATGCAAAAATATCGTGGACAGAGTTTCATTCATAATGATTGTATGCTCGGTGATTTGGATGTGCTATGGCTCATCACAGGCCCCAACATGGCAGGGAAAAGCACATTTTTGCGTCAAAATGCGTTGATTGCGATTATGGCTCATATGGGGTGTTATGTTCCAGCGGACGAAGCCACCATTGGCGTGATTGACAAATGTTTCAGCCGTGTTGGTGCTGCTGATGATTTGGCACGAGGGCAATCAACTTTCATGGTGGAAATGTTGGAAACGGCAACCATTTTGAACCAAGCAACCAGCCGTTCATTGGTGATTTTGGACGAAATAGGGCGGGGGACGGCAACCTATGATGGTATGGCAATCGCTGGTGCAGTGGTGGAGCATTTGCATAATCATATTAATTGCAGGGCATTATTTGCCACGCATTATCATGAATTAACCAAGCTAGCGGGGAGGTTATCATCACTTAGTTGTTACACAATGTTGGTGAAGGAATGGCAGGGGGAGGTTAAGTTTTTGCATCAAGTGGGGCGAGGAATTGCTAATAAATCTTATGGGGTGCATGTGGCAGCATTGGCAGGATTGCCGCCAATTGTCATTAAGCGAGCTAAGCATTTATTGCAAGAAATGGAGAATTATGCTGTTAATAATCATCATGATTTGCCACTTTTTGCGAATGATGTGTCGGGTGATGCAAGCGATGATATGAATGGTGAAATGGCAACAAGTTCTGATGTTGCGCTAAATGAAGGGGTTGCAATAAATGCGAGGATTGCAATAAGTGAAAATATTGTATTAAGTAAAAATATTGATTTAAGTTCTGGTCAGTATCAAGCATTAGAATTATTGCAAGGCTTGAATATTGATGAATTAACTCCCAAAGCCGCCTTGCAACAGCTTTATGATTTGCGTGAATTGTTGAATTAAAAAATCCCCCAAAGCACTATAATGCTAAAGGGGAGGATACGAAAACTTAGAGCCTAATTACAATTAAATCACTATTTCTGAAGAAGGCTTCAATAGCAACAGTGTTAAGTTGTTGCTGCATATGACGTATTGCAAGGGAATTTGCGTATGGTGCAAAGCGACTATTTGCTTTTTCCCAGATAACAGCAATTTCTTGCAATATTTCTTTATAGCACAACACGCATATTTTTCTTTCTAGCGTGTAGAACTCATCAGACTTACCCTGACGAAACTCTTTAGCCATATAGTCAATTAATAGTTCTAGGCTTTCACCTTTAACATTAATTTTATAACCAAAAAATCCTCCTTCTTTTTGTGAGATGATTTTTCTCACTATAGTGATGTTTTCCTTGCAGATAACATCCTCCTTTGGGTCTCTTTTTAGAACGTGTCTTACGTATTCAAACGTGAAGCCATTCATTAACTCCAGTGCTTTTAATTTAGCTAGAGACTTTAATTCTGCTTCACTTAAAGAATTAAGTGCAGCGAGTGATTGTCCAAATGTAGTCATTGTTTTCAGTAATAAAGAACCGAAATAGTTTCATACACATTAAAAAGCGCATGACAAATCTATTATCACATTCTATTTTACCTCCCCCCCGTTAATGTCAATTAAAAAATGATTTCATTCTATTTCAACATTACTTTATAAACCATTATTCATATAAAAATTGACAAATGAGGATTGATTGTTATGTTAGCGCAATGAATACTGAAATTGCGTTGTTATTTCCTGTTGCGCTGAGCATTCTCACTTTGTGGGCAATGGCAACTGATGCTTATGCGTATCGTATTCCTAACATGGTGAACTTGGCGATTATTTTATTGTTTCCAATAGCTTTATTTGCAACCGATGCACCGCTAAATTGGCAAAATGCGTTGCTTGGTTTTGCATTAGTATTTGCGGTGGGGTTTGTGTTGTTCGTTGCTAACATTATGGGCGGTGGTGACGTGAAAATGCTCGCTGCTATCTCATTATGGTTGGAATATGGGCGAATATTGTTGGATTTTTTCCTGTTAATGTCAATACTTGGCGGAATATTAACATTATTTCTGCTATCATCACGCAAATATGCACCATTTATTGCCTTGAAAATGCGCAAAAACCATATTCCTAAATTATTCACTCATGGCGAGCCAGTCCCTTATGGAATTGCGATTGGGATTGCGTTTTTATGGTTATTATGGGCGGGCAAGTTGGCGATTTATGTTAATATCTGACGCAAATATGGATAATATCAGTGTAACTGCAACTGATTCTGACGTTGGTCTGCGCTTGGATAAGTTCTTAAGCACTAGCATTGCGGATTTAACCCGTGTGCGCCTGCAAGCCTTGATAATGGAAGGTTGCGTCTGCAAAAACGGGTTAATATTGCAAAATTGTTCATATAAAGTGCGATTGGGAGATGTGTTTAGCGTGATTGTTCCCGCTCTCGCTGAAACGCATATCGGGGCAGAAGATTTGCCCTTAAATATTATCTATGAAGATGAACATTTATTAGTGATTAACAAAGCCGCTGGAATGGTGGTTCACCCTGCTGTTGGCGCACATTCTGGCACGATGGTCAATGCGTTGCTGCATCATTGTGCGGGGAGCTTGTCGGGAATAGGGGGGGTGATGCGCCCCGGAATTGTGCATCGCTTGGATAAAGATACATCGGGTTTGATCATGGTGGCAAAGCATGATTTGGCGCATCAAGGGTTGGTGCAACAATTGCAATCTCGCCGCCTCAAACGCACTTATCATGCTTTTGTGTGGGGAATGATGAAACCACTTGATGGCATAATTGATGCACCAATTGCCCGCTCGCCTTATGATCGCAAGAAAATGGCGATAGTGGAAGGTGGCAAGCAAGCAATAACTAAATATAGCACCATTACCAAGTTTTATGCAGGCGGGGTTGGGGTGGTGAAATCCATCTTTGCATCATTGGTGGAGTGCAATTTGCAAACGGGAAGAACGCATCAGATTCGGGTGCATTTAACTTCAGGAAAATGCGGATTAATCGGCGATGGTATTTATGGCCCCGCCACATCTAAACGTTTAGCTGGCTTAAAATCACATTTGAATGATGAGACTTACGATTTTTTGGCGGGCTTCAAACGGCAAGCATTGCACGCCACCGCCATACGATTTATCCACCCAATCACGGGCGAAGATATGGATTTCACTTGCGATTATCCTGACGATTTAATAGAGTTGGAGAAACAATTGAGAAAGGATTTTATTTAGCCATAACGTTATTTGGTGTAGTTATTTGCGCTATTGTATCAGTCCATAATTTACCATCTACACGTTGATTTTGAGAATAGACATTTGATTGATCAATAACGGCACTACGATTTTTTTCCTTTTCTAGGAGAACTTCACCAATTTTTTTACCGATTTTTTCCGCATTCAGACTTGAGTTTATCTCTTCCGATAGCACATTAATTTCAGCATTTTCTCGCCAACCCATAAATGTGCATGTTGCACCAACCATAAGCGCACCAACTCCTAGCACTGCACCTGCAATTGCTATTGGAATATTAGCCATTATAAAAGTTGAAATAGTTGCGGCGGGAATTGCTCCTGCTGCAGTTGCGGCAGCTCCAATAATAGCCACACAGCCATATCCAATATTAGTTAATATTTGACTGCGCGTCATTCTGTTGCGCATTTCTTCGCGCATTTGGTCAATATCAGCGTATTTATCCTGAGGTTGCTTTTCACCCATAAAAATACATTAGCAAAGTTTTGTGTCATTTTCATTAAAATAACAAAATGATTAAATATTATTTGTATTTTTTTGTTTTTATCCATATCAATTTAGAATAATAATGTTAAATATACCCCATGAACCAAACAACAACTCCACATAACAATTTCATAAATATTAATCTCCCGCATTTGCAAGAAGTGCGGTTGCATTATCTCACCTATGGTAATCCTGAAAACACTCCCGTGTTTTGTGTTCATGGTTTGAGTTGCAACGCCTATGATTTTGATTTTTTGGCACGCAAATTGGCGGACGATTATTATGTGATTGCGGTTGATGTGGTGGGGCGTGGTTTGAGTTCGCATCTGGAGGATAAAACGAGATATACTAACGATAATCATTTGTTGTTGTGTATGGAATTGCTATCGCATCTTAACATTACGCAACCAATTCACTGGGTTGGTGCATCAATGGGAGGGATTATGGGCATGATGGCGTGTTTTTTATACCCCACAAAAATCCGCTCGTTAATGCTTAATGATGTGGGGGCGGTGCTTGCCAAGCAAGGGCTTGCTGAGATTATGCAATATCTTTCTTATAAGCTCCCAATTGGTGAGAATGCTCGGTTTGAAGCGGCTTATCGTGCGCAAAATGAGGCTAATTTCGGTCTGCAAAATGATGCTCATTGGCAGCATTTTTTCCAATCTCGCATTTATAGTGATGATGATGGAATATGGCGATTACTAGGCGATTTTGCGGTGGTGCGCCCGATGCGTGAGTTGATAGGTGAAAATCCGCAAGATATTTCGTTGGAAGCATTATGGCTGTCGGTGAAATGTGATATATTGGTTTTTCGTGGTGAAAACTCGTTATTATTGCGCCGAGATGATGCGCTTAATATGAAAAATCGTGATGATGTAGCTGTGGAACTGCATGAAATTGCGGGAGCTGGTCATATGCCTTCATTAATTCCTGAGAGCCAAACTTCGCTAATTCATGAATGGTTATTACGTCATTAATACAGCAATATTATAGCATTTTCAAAATATTAATTCTAAAATCGTGGTAACATTAAAATCACAGTAATTTTGAAATCGTGGTAATTTTGAAATCATGTAACATTAAAATCATAGCATTTTTTTCTTATCATATAGTTCCATTAGCTGCTCAGTCGCATAACGTGCTGCGCCACGAAACGGCATCAGTACCAAATCTGCCCCACGCTCCAATAATTTTCCCTCCTCATCACGATGGTGAGTTGAAACGATAATTTTGCCCTGATAATTATCATTTTTTAGTGTGTCAATCAAAATATATCTCGGATCTTCGTGGGTTATCCCAATATCATGTTGCGGCATGGCGGATACAACCCATTTCACCCCTTTAAGAGATAGACTGTGCAAAAACTCTTGGTCACAACCATCACCATAAATTGCATTCATACCCTGTTCCTTGCATTTTTTAACAACATCGGGGTTGAAATCCACTGCCAAAATGCGCAATTTTTGTTTGCGTAGGTGCATCGCAATTTCTTCACCATAACGCCCAAGCCCGAACAAAATCACATCATGCTGCCCGTTCTCATATTCATCTGTTTCGTTTATATCCTCACGGTGCAAATCTTTGAGGCTTTTACGCTCAAAAATATCCAACGGAACTTCCAGCAAATGATATATTTCATGCGAATAAGTGATGCTATAAACTGATATTGCGATGGTGATTAAGCCAACTAATGTGATTAACCCAAGCGTTTCAGGGGTGATATGCCCCACTTCCATTCCCATTGCAGCGAGAATTAGGGAAAACTCACTAATTTGCGCAAGCGTAATTCCCGCCAAAAATGACGTCCGCTTACGATAACCCATTCGTCCCATAATTGCCATAATAATCAATGGCTTAACTAGTAATACGAATATTGAGAAAATCACTGAATAGCCAATAATTTGCCAACCAATTGTGCCAAAATCTATCTTTGAACCAAGCACAATAAAGAAAAATAATAGCAAAAAATCTCGCAGGGAATGTAAGCGAGAGATAATCACTTCACGAAATGGCGTTGATGCGAGTGAGATTCCCGCAAGCAACCCGCCAAGCTCTTTGCCAAAGCCAAAATAATTGCCAGTGGAGGCAAGCAACGCTGCCCATGCAATCGCAAATGTGACTAGCAATTCCTGTGAATGGGCGATTTTGCCAACTAATTGCACCGCAAAATAACGAATAAATATACCAACAAAAATTAGCATTATTGCGCCATAACCAAGTGTGGTTAAGATTTTACTGATGACAGCGTCACTACCAACTTCTGCCCCACCAGCCCCGATTGCGGAAAGCACCATCATCGCCAGCACCACCACGATATCTTGCACAATCAACACCCCAATTGCAATGCGCCCGTGCAAGGAATCCACCTCACGTTTATCGGATAGCATTTTTACCACAATAATCGTGCTGGAAAATGTGACGGCAACCGCAACATATAATGCGCTAATATAATCCATTCCAAGCAATAATCCAAGCCCAAATCCTGCGGCGATAGTTGCTGCCACTTGCCCAAGCCCTGCTATTAAGGCGACTGCTCCAAGGGTGCGAATTAGCTGCAAATCTAGCTTTAACCCGACCACAAATAGCAAAATTGCAATCCCAAGCTCCGCCATCAACTCAATATGTTCAGGCGATTGCACCACTCCCAAAGCTGAAGGCCCCGCAAGCGCACCAACCATAATGAAGCTAACAATCATCGGTTGTTTCAACAGCAACCCCGCCATGCCAAACAATGTGGCGAGCGAAAGCAGGATTGTCATTTGATAAAAAGCATTTGATTGAATTAATTCTAACATATTAATCACCTTAGCTTATATCACGCACAAAAAACAACATTAAAAATATGATAAGCTATTAATAATCACTTGTTTTTTGTCAAGATAGAGAATTGCCGCATTATCAATTAATTTACTATGTTCACTGATGATGTCCAGCCAAGCCTCATGTGGTTTGGTTGGTGCAGATTTATGCAACAGACTTTGCGGAATTATATTATTTCGCGGCAATTGAGTTGCCTGAAAATGAGCTAAATCAAACATGATGAACTCCACTAGCAACTGCCAATGTTTGAGCAAAAAGTTGGAATCTTTGTTCACTTTTTCTGCCATATTAAAAATGATTGATAGGCGTTGATTGCTTGGAGTTTCTAGCATTTCTAACAATTTCTGCCAATATTGCACAAAATCAACATGATGCAGTTCCAACGCCAGCCCGACTGAACCATTTGTTAGATGATATAATAAATTATGGTTTTCATGCACATTTTTTGCCGATAATATCTGAGTGAAATCAGCGAAACTCAAACTTTGAAAGTTAATGTTTAAGCAACGTGAGCGTATGGTTGGCAATAAACGTGATGGGTTATGCGAAATTAGCAAAAAAATCGTTTGTGGTGGTGGCTCTTCCAAACATTTCAGTAGCGAGTTTGCCGCAAAATTATTCATCAATTCCACGGGGTCTATGATGATTATCTTCCAATTATTGCTCGCTTTCAAGTGCGTAAAACGTGTTATTTTGCGCACTTCCTCGGCAGAAATCAAATCCTTAAAACGCTTTTTTTTGTCATCATAAGCTGGAGAGATATATAAAAAATCAGGGTTGGAGCGGTTTTGCATTTGTGAAATTGCGGGCGCATTCCAATCAATATTTAGTTTTTCTGAATCATGATTTTTTGCATTCACAGCTTCACCGAACATATCAATTTCCACTGGTTCATGTGACATTTGCGGTGAAAATAATGATGCGGCAAATTGCAAAGCTAGCTTGCTTTTGCCAATTCCTTGCCTGCCCGCAAGCAAATATGCGCTATGCAAACGTTTGGATTGCAATGCTTGTTGCAATGATTTTAGCGGTGCATTAAGCCCAATTAACTCATCGCTAAAATTAGGCAATGCTGGCACTGCTTCAGCATTTTTTTTTGCTATTCTCGCCATAATTTTATTTTTTGCGTGATTTGTTGATGTGATATTTCAGGGGGCAAAGTTGCATCAAGCGTGATGATGCGATTTGGATTTTGCTTTGCTAATTGCAAAAAACCAGCTCGCAATTTTTGATGAAAATCAAGCCCCATAGATTCAAAATAATCCTGCGATTCATTGCGTCCTCGCACACGATTTAAGCCAATTTCCGCTGGAATATCCAACAAAAAAGTGATATGCGGTTGAAAATTACCAAGCACAAGTCGGTGCAATATATCATAAAACTCTATCCCTAAGCCTTTTGCTACCCCCTGATAAATGCGGGAAGAATCCATAAATCGGTCACAAATGACGATTTTTCTTTGCGCCAAAGCGGGATTTATAACACGGCGCACATGTTGAATTCGTGCTGCTAAAAATAATAATATTTCGGATTCTTCTTCCCAAAAATTGTCGTCCTCCAAATAATTATCGTCCTTTGAAGATTTTCCTTCACCCAACATTAATGAACGCAATTTTTCTGCCAATGGCTCGCCCCCCGGTTCACGCGTCAGAATATGTGGCGTATTATTATCATGCAAATAATTTGCAAGCAACTTGGTTTGCGTGGTTTTCCCGCAACCATCTATTCCCTCAAAACTGATGAACAAACCGTCTGCAAGCATTTATTTACCCGCCAATAATAGCCCTATATTCTCCAAAGCTCGTGAGAAAAAACCAAGTTCGTCAATATCTTCACTGGCATATAACTCCAACATTTGCTCGGATACCCCGCCCTCTAGCTTAATACTTAGCGCACCAATTAACTGCCCCTTTTTGATTGGAGCTTTCAATCCAGATTCATATTGCACATTTGCGCTGAAATTGGATTGCAAACTTGGCAAAATCACTATTTTTTGCGCACCAGTGTTTGCTGCAACTTGCCGCTTTGCACCATACCATAGCGGAATCTCTGCAATTATTTTACCACTCAAATCAATATGGCGAAACTCAGTCAGTGCATAGCGATAAAGTTTCGCCGCCTCGTTTGCTCGCTCTTTTTCGCTGGTTAGCCCCGCCACGGAAACATGTGTGCGCCTGCCTTGCTGCTCGCCTGAGATGGTAATTCCATAGCCTGCATCTTCCGTATGTCCAGTTTTTAGGCCATCAATTCCCATATTTCGTGAAAGCAATAAATTACGATTATATTGTTTGATATTATGATAAACATATTCTGCTTGTGAATAAACTGCGTAATATTCGGGAAAATCAGATATGGTTTTTCTCGCAAGCATTGCCAAATCATAAACGGTGGTGAGATGTTGCTCGTCTGGCCAACCTGTTGCATTTTTGAAAATACTAGCTTTCAAGCCAATTTCTTTGCCTTTTTCGGTCATTAATTCGGCAAATCGTTCCTCCGTTCCTGCATATCCTTCAGCGAATACGATGCAACCATCATTGCCTGATTGAATGATTATGCCTTTCATTAAATCTGAGATTGCAACATTGTCTCCCAGAGTGACAAACATTTTTGAACCTTGTTTGCTCCACGCATTTTCACTGACGGGGTAAGTATCCTCCAGTTTGATTTTGCCGCTTTTGAGAGCGTCAAACATCATATAAGCCGTCATCATCTTGGTCATTGAAGCGGGGAACATTGGCTCATATGCTGCTTTATCATATAGCACTATGCCCGTTTCATGATCCATCACCACGGCGTGTTTTGCCGTTGTTTCAATGGTAGTTTTTGGCGTGCCAATCTCTTGCGAATAGGTCTCATTCGCAGCAAAGCCAACAGCACATACACATAATATTAATAATAATTTATTCATTGCTCATTTTACCATTAATTATTTTATTCAATCATTAATTGTTTTGTTTGATTATCAGGGTGAATATTAAGTTGGATATTATTTTTATTCAACCATAATTTTTTCCATTGAAATTATATATTTTTATCAACCATAATTTTTTATTCAACATAGTCCCTTTATTCAACCATGAGGCGAGCATCACGATAACCCATTTGTTGAGTTTTTTTCAACATCACCATTGCCGTATCGTAGCTTTCAACGGGTGGCAATGATACACGATATAATGTTGCACCATTTTTTGCCACTTCACTGATTAACGGCTTGGCGATTGGGTGCAGAGTTTTAGCGTGTTTTTGCGCATTAACTAGGCTGCTAAATGCAGCAGTTTGCACCCGAAATTGCGATGCTTCTGCGGGTGATGCTAAGCTATTTGATATGAGAGGGCTTGCTTGAAGTTGACCATTTGAGTTATTTTGCGCAATTATATCCGCAAGGCTATCTTTGCTGGTGGCAAAAGGCGATGCTTGCTCAATATTATTTTGCGTGGTAGCTCTAATTGGGGCAAAACTCTCAATTTTTTTATCTTGTTTTAACGTCACTACGGGTGCTTCCCATGCTAGTTTTTGCGCCTGAACTGATGCCTGAACTGATGCCTGAACTGATGATTGATTAGCTGGTTTGGTTTTTTGCGCATTATCTGACAAATCGCTCATTTGAATATTTTGCATTTCAATATTCTTGCTTTCAATATTCTTGCTTTCAATGTTTTTACTTTTAATGTTTTTACTTTCAGTGGCTGGTGCTTGAATTGCCGCTACAGATTTTGGCGAATAAGCCGCATTTGAATTAAAAACCCTACTGCTTCCACTAGCCCTTCCTTCAGCAATTTGCATTTCATGTGGGGCTTCCAAACCTAAATCTGAGATATAATCCATTGTTTCGTCATGCAGATATTCCACTTCAACTTCAGCAACGCCCGATCCTATCATTTTCAAATCATTAGCAGCGGCTTTGGAGAGATCAATAATACGATTACCATGGAATGGCCCTCTATCATTCACTCGCACCACAACTGAATGTCCGTTATCAACCCTTGTCACTCGCACAAGTGAAGGCAGCGGCAAGGTGCGATGCGCCGCTGTCATTTGATATTGGTCATATTTCTCACCGCTTGCCGTTGCTCGCCCGTGAAACCCTGGGCCATACCATGATGCCATGCCTTCCTCTTCATATTCTGGTTCAAAGCGCGGTTGATAAGTTTCGCCTTTAATATCATATGCACTGCCGATTTTCACACGGGTTGGTTGCGATGTTCCGCCATAAGGTGAGCCACTACTGACATTAATATGTTTACGGTTTCCGCCTCCGTTATTATTACCCGAGCAAGCAACAACCCCAAGCAATGCAAGCATCATCATTGCAGTTGGGCGCAACAACAAATGCTTTGTGCCTTTAATTGTTGTTGTGGCGATTGCGCCAAATATTATTCCAATCATTTTATCTAACATTATTACAATTCCATTATTGTTGATTAACAAATTATTTCATTTGCTGGTGTTATTATTAAATATTTATTGGCCATTAATTTGCTATTCATTAATGATAGCGCAAAAATCAACGAAAAGCGATTATCCTTTGGCTATTTCATCAGCTAATAACCCAACTGCTGTGGCAAATAAGCGAGAAAAGTTCCATTTCAGCAACACATGGAAGTTATTATAAACAAGGTAAGCCCCCTCCGCAGCATTGCTACGGTCATCACTTGGCAACATGAATGCCGCTTGAATATTTGAGTTGGTGGGTATTGAGCCATCAGCGAACTTTATCCCTTGAGCTTGCCAATGCGAAAGTGGAAAAAAGCCGTTGATATTTTCTTGAACAAAGTTAAATCCGCTCGGCAATTGAACTGCTCTGCCCCATTTTTCATCAGCTCGCCACCCACTAGTTTTGAGATAATTAGCAATTGAGGCAAACACATCTGCTTTGCTACTCCATATATTTTTATGTCCGTCACCGTCATAATCCACGGCGAACTTGAAGAAACTTGTCGGCATAAATTGACATTGCCCCATTGCTCCTGCCCATGAACCCTTCATTTGTGCGTATGATATATGTCCCGCTTCAATGATTTTTAGAGCGGCGATGAACTCAGTGGTGAATAATTCCTCACGTCTGCCTTCATAAGCTAGTGACGCCAAAGCATGTGGCACATTAAACCCACCTGTGAATGAACCAAACGATGTTTCTGTCCCCCATAATGCAACAATATATTGTGCTGGAACGCCATATTTGGTGGCGATTTCGTTGAGCAAGGTGTGATGTTCACGATATAACGCACGCCCACGACGAATACGGTCGTTTGAGAGAATATTATTTTTATATTTGGTAAAGCGTAATTTATCTTCAGCTTGAGTTTTGTCTGCTGCAATCGCTTTGTGGCTAACTTTGAAATCAACCAATACTTGATTTAATAACGCATCGGAAATGCCTTGCGCTTTTGCTTTTGCTTTGAGTTGCGTCACAAACTCTGGCACAGAACGCTCAGTTGCGAGGGCTGGTTGAACGGTGGTTGCTGTGATGCAAATCATACAAATAAATGCGTAGAAAATATATTTCATATTCACAGTTGTAGCAAAAATTGCAATGTTAGCAAGCATAAGATTTAGTTTTTTTGTATGATTATGCTTAAGCAATTGATTTGCATCAAGTTTTTATGTCATCAAACTGTAATAATTCATTTTGTGGCAACGCATAACATTAATTTAGTTGAAAAATTATGCAAAAACATGTTTAAGTTGCCCTTAAGAATTAATTTTTAGGTATATCATATATATATGTCAATCATCGCCACCACCAAAAAAACTTTACTCGTTGGAACGCACCCTAAGGGTAAGCCGTTTATTGCTGCATTTATTGCGCTAACTGTGCTTGGTTACCTCATATATGCGCCAATAGGGTGTTTTTTTCTGACACTTAGCGCATTTACGATTTATTTCTTTCGCAATCCAGACCGTATGATTCCGCAAGGGGAGGGGTTGGTTCTCGCTTCGGGCGACGGTATTATATGCGCTATTGATTATGATGTTGCGCTGCCAAAAGAGCTTGAAATGGTTGATTTTCCAGCGAATTATACTCGTGTTTCAATTTTCCTCAGTGTGTTTAACGTTCATGTGAATCGTGTGCCAATAAGTGGTGAAGTGTTGAAAGAGGTGTATATTCCGGGCAAGTTTTTGAATGCTGCATTAGACAAAGCAAGTGAGGATAATGAGCGTTCAATCATTGCGGTGCGGACTGATTCAGGCGAGATTATGAGCTTTGTGCAAATAGCTGGGTTTGTGGCGAGGCGAATTATCTGCCAATTATATCAAGGTGACCAAATTAAAGCGGGTAATCGTTACGGAATTATTCGCTTTGGGAGCAGATGCGATGTTTATGTGCCGAAGCATTATAAGATAATGGTTGATGTGGATAGTGTGGCAATTGGTGGAGAAACTATTATCGCAATTAACCCTGAAACATTTAATCCAGCTGCTTTAACGTGGCAAAAAAGCTAGATGATAACTAAATTAATTGCAGGTAAGCGATATTTGTTGCGCTATATCCCTAATGCGATAACGCTCACCGCCATGTGCTTGGGTTTAACCGCTTTAAGATTTAGTTACATACGCGAGGACATTAAATTATCATTATTATTATTGTTGATTGCTGCTATATGTGATGGGCTGGACGGTAAAGTTGCTCGCAAACTAAATGTGCAAAGCGAAGTTGGAGCGCAGCTTGATTCACTTGCGGATTTCCTCAATTTTTGCGTTACTCCCGCATTGATTATTTACGAATGGCATTTGAAGGATTTGTATTTTTTCGGTTGGGCGGCAACCTTAGCGTTTTTATGTGGTGGGGCTTATCGCCTTGCTCGCTTTAACGTGATGCATGTTGACGGCGTTGAAAAAGTTTCTAGCAATTTTTTTATTGGTATCCCAACCCCCGCTGGTGCGTTGCTTTCATTTTTGCCAATGGTGTTGATGCTTGAGGGTTTTATTCAAGATAAATCCGCTATTTTCACCGCTTTTTATATGGTTTTTGTGGCAGGCTTGATGGTGAGTTATATTAAAACTCCATCAACAAAATTGGTGCGTATTCCACGAACCAAGGTAACGCCGTTAATTGCTTTGGGTATTGGTCTGACTATTGCAACTATTATTGCGCCGCTGGAGGTTTATTTGGTGGCTATTGCGACATATATCGGGTTAATAGCCTTTTTCTTTTGCAAAGATGATATTTACCGCAAACATCATAAGAAATGATATGCACAACTTAAGTGCTAGTCACCAATGATTTTACCATTGATATGAGTTATGGCAAGAATTGTGGGGCGAGGTGGTGTTGTGAGATTAAAGTCAGGAAATCTGGTTGATGGATTATCATAGGTAGATTTTGTTTTGCCGTCTGGGTGCAATCCCTCGGCGGGGTGCTGAATTGAAACGAATAATGTTTTGAAATCTGGCGTGAAGCAAGGCCCCGTGACTTCTGCGCCAATTGGTGCGGTTAGGAAGCATTTCGGTTTTCCTGTTTGCGCTCCAACAGTTTTCATGGCGTATAATCCCTCATTAAAGCCAATCGTTTTTTGCTGCCCATCCGTTGCCACCCACAAATTGCCTGCTCCATCAATGCTTAAATTATCAGGGTTTGCAAGCCAACCATGTTTGGACGGTTGGTTTTGATATTTAGCACCATGAGTTGCATCATCAGGGTTGCCTGCAAGCAAAAATGGTTGCCATGTGAATATATTAGCTGTGTGGTCAGATATGTTTTTATTAGCTAGCGATATTTGCTTGGGGTTTAATTGCAAAATATGCCCCATTTTATTGTGCAAGCGTGGATTAGCGGGGTTGGTATGCTCACGCTCAATATTCATGGTTAGCGAAACATAAACTGCACCTGTGAATGGGTGTATCTCTATATCTTCTGGTCTATCCATTGGGGTTGCACCCAACACATCACCAGCTTTGCGTGTGTTAATCAACACATCTGCTTGTGAGGCAAAGCCATTTGCTTCATTTAACCCGCCCTTGCCATAAATTAACGGCAACCATTTAAGTGTGCCATCAGCGTGAAATTGTGCAACAGACAAAACACCATCATCAAGCAATTTATTGTTATTGGTTGCATCGCCTGCAATATATTTGCCGTTGCTTACATAGCGATAGAGATATTCAAACATTTCGTCATCACCGCTATAAACCACGATTTTACCATCATAATTGACGTGCAATTTAGCACATTCATGCTTGAAACGCCCGATTGATGTGCGTTTTATGGGAGTGCTTAACGGGTCATATGGGTTATATTCCACGAGCCAACCAAAATGGTTTGGTTCATTTGGCTCAACGCCCAAATCAAAGCGAGAATCAGTTTTGTGCCATTGATAGTGATTAATTGCGGGCGATTTTTTAGCGATGCCGTAACGTTGATAACTACGTTTATTCTCGGGTTTTGGTGAACCTGCGAAATAAGCATCAAAGTTTTCTTCAGCGGTAAGAACTGTTCCCCACGGAGTTGTGCCACCCGAGCAATTGCCGATTGTGCCTTGCGCTGTTTTGCCATCTGGGCTTAAGGTGGTGCGCATTTGTGCGTCGCCCGCTGCTAACCCCGCAATATTCATTGGCGTGCTGGCGGTGATGCGCCTGTTATAGCGACTATTATGAATGATATGCCATTGTTTGGAAATATATTTCACTTCCACCACGCTGCAACCATGTGCATTCATTTCAATGGCGTTTTTTTCTGCGATTTTAATCGTGTCAAGCCGTGCGGTGGAGAACATTAATTCGGAGTTAGTATATTCATGATTGACGCATAATAACCCGTGATTGCTGGAGTTGCTGCCTTGTGGGAGTGACATAAAAGCAATGAAATCGTTATTGAAACCAAATGATTTGGCTTGTGTGGTAGCGGTTAATGCGCTTGCATCAAATGATTTAGAGTTATCACCAATTATATCGTTATTAATGATATTATCACCCCAACTAAGCAATGATTTGGCGGAATAATTTTTGGCTAGATGGTAAGTTACATCATTATTTTTGGCAATTTCAGTGAAGTTTAATGATTGATTTTTGGCGTTGGTTGATGCAGCAGAAAGTGACGCTGGGATTGAAGTTGCGGCAAGTCCTATAGCTGCTCCTTGCAAAAATTGTCTGCGTGAAAGCATGGTTTGTTGCAATGTTGGCTGTGATGAGTGATTTTTCATATATGTTTATGATGTATTTTAACTTGACAAGCATACAAAAAAAGAGTGTTTTGGCAACTTAAATATTATTTAGGAGTTAAAATTATGAGTTTTTTAGATGGAGTTATCGGTGGATTAGTTAGCGCAGGCGCAGCGACATTGATGGAAAAGTTTTTGGATCAGCAAGGTGGATTGCAGGGTTTGATTGGTAAGTTTGATAAAGGCGGACTTGGTGCAATTGCTAGCTCATGGGTTGGGAAGGGCGAAAATATGCCTGTTAATGCGTCACAAGTGACAGATGCTTTTGGTGAAGATAAGCTTGCAGAATTGGCAGAAAAGTTTGGTCTTGATAAAGATACTATTGCAGAAAAATTGGCAGAACTTTTGCCAAATGCGGTTGACAAAATGACTCCAGAAGGCACGCTTGCACAAGCTGCTTAAGGATTATAAAGTGTTTAGCATCATTTTAGTTTGATTTAAGCCGATTTTGACTTAAGTAAATGAGAGCTAGAATGATGCTGAAACGAAATGACTTTTTAATTGTTAAATTGATTGTTCAAAATATATTTGTTGAATGTTATTATTAAAATAACCAAAACTATTAAAATACCATAACTATTAAAATAATAGGCAAAAACATATAAAATTAACAGTTTATCAATATTCGCCATGATAAAACTTATAAATCAATATAAAAATAAGTTTGAAGCGAAGTGATGTTATGAAGTTTATAATTGGCTTTTTGGTGGTGGTTAGTTGTGTTATTGGTGGGTATATATGGCACCATGGCAATTTAGCCGTTTTGTGGCAACCATCTGAGTTTTTGATTATCATCGGGGCAGCAGTTGGTGCATTTATTATTGGCACACCCGCACCACTGATTAAAGCTATTCTCAAAAGCATGAAATGCTTATTTAAGGGTATGCCGCATAAAAAACCATCATATGTTGATTTGTTGACGATGCAATATAGCGTTTATAAAACCATTCGCAGCAAAGGAATGCTGGAAATGGAGCAGCATATTAACAACCCTCATAGTAGCTCGTTATTCACCAGATATCCAACATTTTCAGCTAATCATCACGCTGTGGATTTTTTCGCTGATTATTTACGCTTGATGACGATGGGCGTTGATAATCACTATGAGTTGGAAGATTTGATGGAAAAAGAAGTTGCATCACATAGGAGTGAAGCGCAGCATATCAGCCATTCACTCGCAACTATGGCAGATGGAATGCCCGCCCTTGGGATTGTGGCAGCTGTGCTTGGGGTGATAATCACGATGGGCAGCATCAACGAACCACCTGAGATTTTGGGTAAGCTGATTGGTGCAGCATTAGTTGGAACATTCCTCGGCGTGTTATTATCATATGGGTTTGTAGGGCCAATTGCTAGATATATTGGTGATGTGATGGAGTCACATGTGCGTTATCTTGAGTGCATTAAGGCAGGATTGGTTGCATATTCAAAAGGAGTTGCACCAGCGATTGCGGTGGAATATGCCAGAACTTCCATTGATGTGTTATATAAACCATCATTTGCTGAAGTTGAAAATGCTTGTAATGGTGCGGGATAAGATAAAATTATGGCTGAGCTAGAACGTCCGATAATCATTAAAAAAATATATAAAGCAGAGAACAAGCATCATGGCGGTGCTTGGAAGGTGGCTTATGCGGATTTTGTGACGGCGATGATGGCCTTTTTCTTGCTGTTATGGCTGATTTCCAGCACTTCGGAGGGTAAGCTGGAGAGCATCGCTGATTATTTTAGTCCAACAATAGGGTTGAAGGATTCTCTTGGAATTGGTTTCAAAGGCGGGCGCACAGATGTATTGGTGAAGGGCGTAAGGCGGGAAAATACCTCCAAGCCGTCCATTATATCAGGGCAACCTCCGCAAGGAATAAAAATCGGTGAAGTCAAGCCAACTGCTATTATGGAAACTCCCGAGGGAGATCAGATGATATTTGATAAGGCGGCGAGTAGCCTCAACCAAGCGATAGCTGATGATGCACAGATGCGTTCAATGGGTGAAAACATCATGATGGAGCAAAAGCCCGAGGGTTTGAGTGTGCAATTGCTTGATTCTGATACTGAACCAATGTTTTATGACGGCGGAACAAAATTAACCGCCACGGGCGAGCGCATACTCGCAAAAATCACTCATGTGATTGCTGATGTGCCAAATCACATTTCTGTGACGGGGCATACTGATGCAAAACCGTTTAGTCGCAATAAATCCGCGAGCTATAGCAATTGGGAGCTTTCTGCGGATAGAGCAAATGCGGCGAGAAGATTTATGATTGCATCAGGATTGAACCCAGAGCAGGTGGGCAAAGTGCAGGGCAGGGCGGCAAAGGAGTTGCTATTTGTGCATGACCCTGTTGCGGCAAAAAATCGTCGCATTGAGATTATATTATTGAAAGGGGATCACATGAAAATTGCCCCAACTGATAAGCCATCTGATGGTGGGTTGCCAATTAATGAACGGGGTGATGAAGTGTTGCAATTTGAGCGGGAATCTTCGCCAATTGATAAGCAAGGTGATAAGGGAGGTAAGGTTAATATGGACAAGTTCAAGCCAATCACGGTTGTGCCAATTAAGATAGCCCCAATTGAGGGAGCTTTGAAAGATGGAATGTTAGGTGGTGAGGTAATGCAAAAAAGTGATGGCTTGCAAAAAGAAATAATTAATGATGGTAACGTTTTGCAAAAAACTCCATAATTATTATTAACATATAATTTGATGGAAATTATATTTGTCCAGTAATATATTTGTTGCATGGCAAAATTATGGTTAAACAAAATATAAATAAAAATATAATTTAATAGCGGATTTTAGATAGCGGATTTTATGAAACAAAAATTACAACAATATATGATTAGCAATGATTTTAATCGCTTATGCAGCTTTGCGTTGGCAATTATATTCACTTTGTTTTTTATGGCCAACTTAAAAGCAGCCCAGTCGGGAGGTTATAAAATAAGCGTAATGTTGCTGATGTTTTTTAATGGATTGTTGGTTTATTTATTGCTTACTCGTAACAAACCAAAAAATGTTTCATTTGCTTGGCAAGATTTGGTAGCAACATTCCTTGGGACTTTTTTTATGTTGCTTGCCCGAGGCGTTGAAAATACGCCCGAAATATTGCCGTTGCAACTGATTGGTGGGGTGGGATTTGTGTTTTCAATTATTGGATTGATGACATTACGCAAGAGCTTTGGTTTGCTTCCTGCGGATCGTGGGGTGGTTAAGCATGGTATATACAAGGTAGTTCGTCACCCGATTTATGCGGGATATTTAGTGAATTATTCTTGTTTTTTAGCGCAGAATTATAGCAGTTGGAATGTGATTGTGTTTGCTGTGTTCATAATATTTGAGGGGTATCGCATAGTAAGGGAAGAAAAGTTACTTAGCAAAAACCCAGAATATGTTGATTACATGCAACAAACAAAATGGCGCATTTTACCAAAAATATGGTGATGATAAAGATATAATATTAATTAAACATATTCATAACTATTTCGTTGTTGCATAACTATAGAACTATTTAACCATTTTGTGAGTATAATAAATATATTGCAATGATTGATGATATATATTATTGATCATAGGTTAAGTAATGATGCTAATAAGTATTTTTGAGAGGCGTGATTTTTAAGAAGCTCGGGGCTATGATAAGCATGGTTTTTTTAAGAATTACAGGCTTATAAGAATTATAGGGTTTTAAGAATTATGGAAGAATTAGATTTAGAAAAAAATGGTGAGCAGGTAAAAATTAATGCGCCAAATGCCAATGCTGCGCCTCAAAATCTTGCCTCTCAAAACCAAATGCCAAATATGGCAGATTTGAAACGCCCAGAATTGCGTGGTGCATCTGCTGGTGCATCATCTGCAAATGATGGGGGGGGTGATGGTTCGCAAGCAAAAGATTTGAACGATTCACAAAATATTCAAGTTGAGCAAAAGTTCGCACCACCGCCACCACCTCCTCCCCGTCCTAATTCTGCGCCAAGTCCTAGTTCTGCGCCAAGCCCTAACGCACCGATGGCGAACAAAGCACCGCTTGGATTTTCTGCACCATCAACTTTGAGCATGTTGAACGCCGCTGCATCACCTCCTCCGCCACCGCCTCCACTATTACAATTTGCACCACCTCCCCCGCCACCCGCTCGCATTTTTGAGCCTGCCGTGCAAGAATTAGCAACAGAATTGAAGGTAGAATTAACCCCAGAAATTAATAATAGTGAGTTGCTTGCAAATGCTGCGGAGGGTGATGTTTCAGATTCAAATATTTCAGAAAACAACATTTCCGAGGATAATAATTCTGAGAATAATACCCCAGAAATATTGGAGATGTCACCAACATCAAGCCAGCCAGTTTTGGAGCAGCCAGTTTTGGAACAAGTGATATCAGATCAGGAAATATTTGAAGAGCCAGAAC
Source organism: Alphaproteobacteria bacterium (assembly GCA_043765375.1). Lineage (GTDB taxonomy): Bacteria > Pseudomonadota > Alphaproteobacteria > Rickettsiales > UBA998 > JAYUJH01. The sequence goes on along the minus strand of JAYUJH010000008.1, from coordinate 102,882 downwards.
ATATAAAAGATAATATTTTGCAAGATATTATTAATATGGAACAGGCGGTTAGAGATGATTTTGAGCCATATAATCCTTTAGAAACGAGTGCTTCAGAAATGAATGTTCCAGAAGTTTCACAACATTCTCCAGCAGAACCGCAATATGTTGCTGAGATGCCACAAAACGCCTCACAAAACGCTTTTGAAGCAACCGAAGAAATATCCCCACCCAAGGAAGAAATGCTATCCCCGCCACCAATATTTACGCAGCAAAACCCTCAGCAAAACTCAGGCCAAACCGAGGCGGAGAACGCCCCCGTGAGCAATGAAGCGGAGGAAAATAATAACAGTGTTTCACAATTAGTGTTTGATGAAATATTGCATCAGCACAATCAATGGGTGCAAAGTGATGGGCGTGAGGGGAGGCGTGCCAATTTGCATAGCCTAGATTTGCGCCATATTAATTTTGTTGATGCGGATTTGCAACAAAGCAATATGAGAGCAACGATATTATCAGGCGCAAATCTGAGCCGCACAATTTTGGTTGATGCGGACTTAACTGAGGCTATGCTTGATGGCGTTCAAGCGATTGGAGCAAATTGGTCACGGGTGAATCTGAGCAATGCTAATTTGAGCAACGCTAATTTGTCGCAAACTAATTTTGCCTATGCTAATTTTTTCCGTGCCAATTTTTATGCTGCTAATTTGGAAGAAACTAACTTGGAAAACGCCAATTTGCGTGATGCAATGCTGGTAAATGCTGATTTTAGCAATGCTTATCTCAAAGATGCGGTATGCCGTGGGGCAGATTTAACGCAAACAATTTTCAGGCGCACTAATCTCACCAATGTTGATATGCGTGAATGTATTTGCAATGCAACCAATTTTATTGAAACGATTTTGGATAATACCTCGTTCAAAAACTCTCATTTTGAAGGAATGTCGTTCACGGGTTCAGATTTCACCAATGCGCTGGATATTCCACTTGAATATCAAAACAAGGGATTTAAGTTGGAAAAAGAGAATATTGAGCAGGAAAAAACTGAGCTTAAAAATATGGAAGCGGAAATCGTAGTTAAGCAAAAAGAATTAATGGAAATGCGCTTGCAAATGGAAGAGCAGCGCAACTTGATTGGTTCACTTAAAGCTGATGAGCAAGTTTATGTCAGTGGATTGCAGGGGATTTTAGGTCACATCAAAATTATCCGCATCATATGGGGGGTAGTGCTAGCGTTGGTGCTGCTTTGCACGGGTTTGACTATTGCGAGTATTGAGATGGATTCTCTTAATATGTTGGAGTTGGTGATAGTGCTTCTTGTTCCTATCATATTGATTTTGCTGGTTTTATATACATTTGCGCAAGTTTCAGGGGCGCGCAAGAGGATTACTCATCATTCCATGATTCGCGAGCGTAAAATCGCAATGCTGCAACAAAATGGTCAAGTGCAGGGCAGTCAAGGTCAGGGCGGTCAAGGTCAGGGCGGTCAATTAAATAGTGGTATATTAAATAGCGAGCAGGGCGGGAATGGTGAAAAAATAGCAAGTTTTGCTCCGACTAGTAGGTCAAATATGCAAAATGAAGCTGTTAAAAGTGAAAATCTAGCAAAGATTAAGCCAGCTAAGTCTAAAATAGTGAAGGAAAAACAAGTGAAAGTTAAGGCAATTAAGCCCGCCAAAGAGAAAAACAAAAAGAATTAAAGGAAAAATATGATAAATAAAGAGAATATAACTAAATATATCGCGGTTTTTTGTGGGGCGCAAAACGCTGTGGCAAGCAAGCATCTTGAGGCAGGAAAAGCGTTTGGTGCAGAAATGGCAAAGCATAATTTGGGCTTGGTTTATGGCGGAGGCGATTGCGGGCTGATGGGGGCGGTTGCCAACTCAGTGCTAGCAAATAATGGTTGGGTGACTGGCGTTTTTCCTGAGCATTTGCGCCAAATGGAGCAGGAACATAAGCATTTGAGTGAAACTTTGATTGTTGAAGATATGCATTCTCGCAAGCAATTAATGTATAAGCGGGCGGAAATGTTTGTGATATTTCCAGGGGGGTTTGGCACACTGGACGAAACTTTTGAGATCCTAACATGGCGACAAATTGGTTTGCATACCAAGCCCGTTATAATATTCAATCATGATGGATATTGGGATCACTTGGTGGCGTGTATGGATAACATCATCAAAACTGGTTTTGCGACTGCGCCAACTCGTGATATTTATGAAGTGGTTAATAATATGGAAGATTTGGTGGCGAGAGTTTTGCAGGATTGAGCTAATAATTAGCATTTTTTAAGAAAGAATTACGATGATGGGAAAGTCGCAATAATGGAGAAGCCTTTATCATATAAAAGTTATAATAATGTAAAAGTTACTATAGTGTTTTTACTTTTGAATAGTGCTTATTTTGCATTATTCAAAAGTAAAAACACTATAACCTATTAAAATATAGCACTCTTTTCACTTTTCAAATATCTACCTTAAGGACACTTGAAAAGTGAAAGTGCTATAGCGGCTGTTTTGAAATCATCATAATGAATGTCTTTGATGCCTAGCATAATTAAGTTGAAAAACGCTATCATTCAGTGCTGTGACATTTGTAGTGTTTTCACTCTTGAATGATAACGATTTTATGTATTTCAAAAGTAAAACAAGCATAAAATATAGCATTTTCATTTTTCATATATCAATCCAATTTGATTAATTAAAAATGAAAATGCTATGTTGCTATATCATTTAATATGTTCAAATAATCCCGCAAGTAAATCTTTGGTGAAATGATATTGATTAGCTTGCAAAGCATCGCAAATGCTGACGATTTCGTTGAACTCACCATTGCAATGCAACACAATATCGCAACCAACTTGCAACGAGGAAATTGCCAATTCATCAACGGGTGCGTTTAAGGCTTTCATACATAAATCATCACTCATGATTAAGCCATGAAATCCTATTTCGTTTCGTATTAAATTAATCGCTGCCCGAGAAAGAGTTGCGGGATTGTGAGCATCAATTGCTTCATATAAAATATGGGCGGTCATGGCGAGTGGCAGATGCGCCAACGCTTTGAATGGTGCGAAATCTAGCTGCAATTCTGCCAAAGATGCGCTGACGATTGGCAGTGATTCGTGGCTGTCAACCAGCGCGCGTCCATGCCCCGGAATATGCTTAAGCACGGGCAGAACGCCATTATCCAACAATCCTTGCGCAACTGCCTGCCCAAATGCAATCACTTGTGAGGGGGCTGATCCATAAGCTCTGTCTCCGATAATATCGTGTGAATTGTCAAATAATATATCGCACATGGGGGTGCAATTGACGTTGATGCCAAGCGATGTGAGGTTGCGGGCAATCTCTGCGCTTCCTTCATATGCTGCTGTTAATGCTGATTCCATTCCATATTGTTGCACCATATCCGCATAATATTTGGGGGCGGGCGGAGTTTGCCAATATGGGGAGCGCAGGCGAGCAACTCTGCCCCCTTCTTGGTCAATTAATATGAGGGGGGTATATTCACGGCAAATATTGTGCATTTGCGCCGTTAATTGTGATAATTGCGTCGGATTTTCAATGTTTCGTGTAAATAAAATAAAGCCAATAGGTTGATTTCGCTCAAATAACAACACTTCCTCGGGGGTGAGTGCTGTGCTTGAAACTCCAAATATTGCGGGTAATAATTCCATATTAATTGGCCGAATTAATTTGCTGATACTAAACAATCTTGCCCACGATTTTTAACTGCGCTACAGATGGTTAAGGCTTGATTGCGATTGGCGAAACCTTTGGCACGTAAGCGATGCAGTGTTCCACCGTTTGCCGTTGTAACTGTTTCGGTATAGTAAGAATATGCACCAAGTTCAGGGTGTTTTGCCTTTAGTTCTCCCCAAACTCTTGGTGCATCAGCGGCGGTGCGGAGTGCTGCAAACTGGATATATGAACTACCACCATTAGAAGGGATTGCCGCATTTGAAGCTATAGGGCTTGCAATTACAGGGCTTGAAGTGATTGCGTTTGAGGCGGTTGGGCTGTATACGGGACTTGCAATTATGGGAGCGGAAGGCGTTGTTGCGATTGATGCAATTTTAGGGGTGGTAACTGTAGATATTACTTTTGCGGGTAAAATTGTTGGAGCAATGATTTTTTCTACAATTTTAGGCGTTGTGATTTTAGGTGGTGCAACTTTAATCACTTTAGGAGTGGGGGCAGTTACAATTTTTTCAACAGGTGCGGAAATTGTCTGAGATTGAGCTGTTGCGGGTGTTTCAGTCATATCATTTGTAATTTGATTTTGTTGAATTGGCGCATTTGTTTGCAATCCATTATTCGGCAATGACGAACTATTCATTTGCGCAACTCCGCCGTTCATTTGTGCTACCGCACCATTCATTTGTGCAACTGCGCTGGGAGCTTGAATCTGCCCCGCTTGCTTGCTTATCACTTCATTAATTACGGAATCAACATTATCACCATTTAGGTTATCATTCACGATGTTGTTCGTAACAACGGCTTGCGGAATACTGCCCGCCACATTGTTTTTTGCGATTACATCACCCAAAATAGCGGTTTCATTGGCTGGAATATTGCGGATAATAGGGCGTTCAGCTAGTGGCAATAATTTCTCCACTTGTTCCACTTCATTGGCAACATTTGGTGCATTGCGCATTAATTGATATGCCTCAATATCCTTGTTTTCAATTGCCATTCCACCAGCTTCATCAGGTTTGATTTTGTATGATTCATTCTCGGGAGAAATGCTTGAAATCATCTCGGAGTTGCCTGTTTTAGCATCATTATCATAAGCATATAACATCAGCCAAAAAAAGCCAAAAACCACCATTGCCATCACAAGCAACGAAATCCATCGTAGGCTGCCATTACTAACATTGCTCATATTTTCAAACTCTGCATCATATTCATTTTTCATTTTATTTTCCTTTTTTCAACCATATTAACGCTATAAACTTTATTAGCGCATTTCTTCCAATGCTTCAACCCCGATAATGTCTAATCCAGCTTTTAACACTACTGCGACCGAGCGGACTAAGGCAAGGCGTGCCGTGGTGAGTGGAATATTTCCCTCCACGATGAACCGCATGTTAGCATCTGTGCTACCATGGCTCCAGAATGAATGGAACTCTCCCGCCAATTCTTGCACAAAATAGGCGATGCGGTGTGGTTCAAAATGCTTAGAAGCCTGCTCCACAATCCTTGGAAATGCTGCTAAAACTTTGATTAATTGCAATTCTACATCACTTGATAGCAAGGATAAATCTAGTTTATCTGTGACTATTGAGTTAGCATAAGCTATTGGTTCACGTTCTTTTGCTCCACGCAGCACTGAATGGCAACGAGAATGCGCATATTGCACATAAAATACAGGATTATCCTTTGATTGCTCTTTGACTTTGGCTAAATCAAAATCAAGCGGTTGCTCGGGCTTGCGGGTGAGCATCATGAAGCGCAAAACATCTTTGCCCACTTCTTCCGTCACTTCACGCACGGTGACAAACGAACCTGAACGCTTGGACATCTTAACAACAACGCCATCATTCATTAATTTAACCATTTGACAAAGCTGGATTTTTAGCTCAGTTGCGCCATCACTTAATGCGGCGATAAGGGCGGTCATACGAGAAACATAACCGCCATGATCCGCCCCTAAAATCATCACTAAGCTATCAAAATCACGGGATAATTTCTGCCAAGCATAGCCAACATCACCCGCAAAATAAGTGTAGGAATAGTTGGATTTAACTAGCGATCTATCATAATCATCGCCATAAGCGGTGGATTTGAATAATAATTGTTCAGTTGGTTCCCAATCTTCCAATTGCTTGCCTTTTGGTGCTTCCAGCACGCCACGATAAACCAAGTTTTTGCTATTTAGCACTTCAACGCCGTTATCCAGCCATTTGCCATCATGTAGTGATTGCTCCGAGGTGAATATATCATGTTCAATCCCCAAACCACGCAAATCTTGCTTGATAATATCAAGCATTGCTTCCACCGCAAATTGTTTTACTTCCTCCAACCAAACTGGCTTTCCGCCTTCATCTTCTTCATCGTCAAGCAATGTTCCACCGAATGTGTCACGCAATGCTTTACCAACGGGAATAAGATAATCCGCAGGATACATTCCCTCAGGGATTGTGATGTTCTCACCATATGCTTCACGGTAACGCAAATGTGCCGAGCGAGCCAAAGTTTCAACTTGTGAACCCGCATCGTTGATATAATATTCTTTGACTACTTCATAACCGACTTTTTGGAGCAAGTTTGCTAGTGCATCACCAACGACTGCCCCACGAGCGTGACCAATATGTAATGGCCCTGTTGGATTGGCGGAAACATATTCCACGTTGATGCGTTTGCCTTGCCCTTCATCAGATGAGCCATAATTATGCCATTGTTGCAATATTGCAACCAGCTCTTGCTGCCAATATTCAGGTTTCATACGCAAATTAATGAACCCAGCTCCTGCTATGCTTGCCTCTTGCACATGGCGATATGATTGCAATGCGGGCAGCAACAAATTGGCGATTTCTAGCGGTGAACGCCCCAAAGGCTTTGCTAGCACCATCGCAATGTTGGTTGCAAGGTCACCTCTGCCTTTTTCACGTGGGGATTCAACTGTGACATTCTTTAATGCCGCCAACGCCTCATCATTGCCACGCACCAAATCAGGCGCAACATATTTCACCAGATAATCATATATATATTGAAAGCGATTTACATAAACCATCTAGTGTCTTCCATTTTCATTTGTCTTGCATTCTTCTGCGGGTTCAAAAGTGCGCACATATATAATATATTTTTATTTAATATATGCTTACGCCTTTTTCACCTTGAAAAATAACAAGGCAAATAAAAAGCGAAAACACTATAAAAACTATCCATAATCATTTTTTTAGTATTTGTCATTGAAAATATTATAATTGATGCTAGATTATGTTGAGAAAAATTGTCCTCCCCTTGCGGGAGGGCTGTTGAAAACAAGCCGAAGGCGAAGTTTGAAACGGGCGGGGAAATAATAGCATATTTCAAAACCCCCCACCCCAACCGTCAACCGTTTTACGGTTTGACCCCGCAAGGGTGGAGGGAGCGTTTAACCCTAATTAAAATGTGATATTATGCAACTGATTGATGAACCAATTGACGGACTTAAGATTATCCAACTTGCACTCCATGGTGATGAGAGAGGGTTTTTTGTGGAGCGATATCACCTTGAGAAACTCGCCAAACTTGGGATTGCGGAAGATTTTGTGCAGGATAATCATTCTCGTTCAGCAGCGGGTATTTTGCGAGGGTTGCATTATCAAACTTCACCAGCGCAAGGCAAACTAGTCGGCGTAACTCGTGGGAGAGTGTGGGACGTGGCGGTGGATATTCGCCCCGATTCTCCAACATTTGGCAAGCACCACGGCGTGGAATTAAGTGGTGAAAATGGGGTGTTATTTTGGATTCCCGCAGGTTTTGCCCATGGTTTTTGTGTATTGGGTGATAGCCCTGCTGACATGCTATACAAAGTTAGTGGGTTATATAATGCAAAGGGCGAGGGCGGAATTAAATATGATGATGCGGAGTTGAATATTGCTTGGCCAATCACTAATCCGATTATATCACAGCGTGATGCGGGGCTACAGTCTTTCGCTGATTATAAGGTAACAAAGACGGTATGGTGATTTATAAACAAATATAGACTATGGTGATGTTTGGTGGTATGAAAACCTAATGAATACAACTGAAATAATATTGAATGATGAGGAACTAAAAGATTTATCAACTATCACGTTGCACTTTGATGTGTGTGATGCGCAAGGACAAAACAAGCATAGCATTCCGCTTGACCAATTTATTAAAACCGCCGAAGCGGTGCGAATGATTGTTAATGATTTTAATCGTGTATGGTTTGATGGAAAGCTGCCGATTGAATTATATATGCCTGCTTTGGAGGAAGGCGGTGTAATAATGTTTATAGAATCCCACCCTATTATTGGGGGTGGGATTGTAACTTTAACCGGTGGAAGTATATGTTATATTGCATATAATCTTGCAAAAGGAGCAGAATTAGATAAAATAATACAAAATATTGGAAAAAGAGCAAAAGATAAAGTGAAAAATCTTTCTTCCAAAATAACATTATTATATAAAAATAAAAATTCGCATGTAAAAACAGATGCAACATTAGCATTATCAAAAATATCATTGATTGTGATTATGTTTTTGGCATTGTCAAATGAAGATTTAATAGAAGCTGGTATAACTCCCGAAAATAATCCTCAAGCATTTATTGGCAAGAATCAGTTTTTTGAGGCGGCAAGGGCAAATAATGAAATTAAAGGAATAGGTTTTGATAAATCTGATAATTTTATAATTTTAAGAGCAGATTTTAAGGATTATATTTCTGATATTCCGCCTGAGCAAACTATTGATAACCCGCCCACTGAAGAAATACACCAAAAATTGAAATTGTTGATATTTAAGTGGAAGGCACACATTTTAATGCTATTATTAATAGAGATTGGAATATTAATGATAATATTTCATTCAAAATAAAAGACGGATTTTTTGGAAGCATTGGAAAGGTAAAGATAATATCCCAACATTATTTAGTATGAAAGTTCAATGGTTATATTATTATGATAATGGCAAGAAAACCAATGTTAAGGTTATGAAAGTTTTGGAATTAGATGGCGAAATAATTTCATCTCTATTAAGTGAAGCTCAATGTTTAGAATGTATCAATAAGAACATTAAATATAAAAATGCGGAACTTAAAAACTCAAAATCTTTTGAAAGCACTCATTTAGCTAAGGGAGAGCATTATGAATAATTCGGTAACATGCAACATATCTATCGTTACCTATAATAGTGATTTGGAGCAGTTGCGGGGGTGTGTGCAATCTGTGCGGGCGCAAACTCTTGACGAGCGTGGGGGCGTTGATTGCCACATTATCATTGTGGATTGTGCATCAACGTTGGAATATCAAGCGGAGCTTGCGCAGTTTGAGGAAGTGGCGCAAGTGATTTATGCACCACGCAATGGTGGGTTTGGCTATGGTCATAATATCGCTATGCTTGCTGCCCCTAAGGCTTTGTTCACGCTGGTGTTGAACCCTGATGCAATGTTACATGATGGGGCGTTGCAAGTTCTGATTGATTTCATGAAATCTAAGCCACAAGCGGGGATTGTCGCCCCAAAGGTTTATTACCCCGATGGCAGGTTGCAACCACTCAATAAGCGTGCTCCTAATGTTTTGGATTTGGGATTGCGTTTGATGCTGCCCACTCGCATCGCCAATTTACCACCATTTAAGCGACGGTTGGAGCGATATTCCATGTTGGATATTGGTTATGATAATTCATATTCACTGCCATTTGCAAGCGGATGCTGCATGTTGTTTCAAACTGAAATATTGTTACGCCTTGGCGGGTTTGATGAAGGATTTTTCCTTTATTTTGAAGATGCGGATATCTGCAAACGAGTTTGGGAGATTAGCGAAGTATGGTTTTGTTGCGATGCGCATATAACGCATTCATGGCAACGTGGGTCACGCAAAAGCAAAAAGTTACTGTGGATAATGATACAATCCGCCAGCCGTTATTTCACTAAGTGGGGCTGGTTTTAAGGGAGGGGTTGGTTTTAGGTGGAATTGGTTTTCGGGAGGCTAGAAATTGTGGTAAATAATATGGTGATTATTTGCCAAGCCAATAACTGAAATCAGGGGTGGGTAGTGCGCCAGTTAGGGTAGCAAGCACCAGCACAAACACGCCGTAACTTAAGAATTGCAAATAGCTAGAGCCAGCATTTTTGAGCATCTCTTGCATACCCACCCCGCCACTATTTAAGGTGGTGTTTTGCCTTGTCCATTTTTGTTTATCAAGGCGAAATAATACATAAGTTTTCACCAGTGAGCCGATAATTTGGTTATAATATAGGAAAAATGGATACATTACCGACACATTATCCCTGCCAGCGAGCAAACTTAGCGTGATGATGTAGCGGGTGAATAACATCCACCAGCCATAATAGAGCAGATAAATAGGAGAAAATGCAATTGCTGCGATAATTGCTGCAACCACGCCTGTGAGTGATGTCCACATAGATATGCGTTGGTCAATAATGCTGATCCACGGGAAAAAGTTGCAAGTGCGCCAGCCGAGTTTTATTGCACGGTCGTTGGTGCGCAACATATTACCAAACCAACGGCGCATCAAAATGATGGAGCTATTAAAGAAACTCGGATTAGGCGGAGTTTCAATAGTGATGATTTGCACATCGCTAACGTAAATCATCTCATGCCCACCTTTTAGCACATCAAACCATGAGGATTTGTCATCGCCAGTGAGGAACTTAAACCGCCCCAACCGCCAATGATCCACATAATCCAATTCAACTCGGTCAATAAACTCGTTTGAACAGACAATATCCGCACGAAACATGGACATGCGCCCCGTTAAGGTGAGAACACGGCGAGAAAGCGCAACCGATGCCATGAAAATATGGCGTTGAGCAAAGCGCATATTATACCATTCACGAAAATGCCACGCCCCCGCCACTTCGCACACTTCATCAGTGGTTAATGCACCAAGATTGGGTAATATTGCAAACATGGAGGCACATTTTGCAAGGGAGTTTTCTGGCAACATGCTATCGCCATCAATCACCGCAACGATTGCATCATCAGGGGGCAATTGGCGTGAAATCGCCCGAAAACCACATGCGAGCGCATCACGCTTGCCTGTTCCTCCGATACGGACAAAAATAATTTTCATGTTATGTGGCAATTCATATTGCATTAATATTTGCTTAATCATGAATTGATCCCCACGTTCCACAATTGAGGCAATCATGGTGACGGGGAGCTGATGATTATTCGCATATTCTATCGCTTCAGCAATGATACTGTGATAAACTTTGCGGGTGGTTTCAGTATCAATACGAAAGCTGGTGACAAGCAAATATATATGTGGGGGCAGGGCAGATGCACCCATCTCATTGGCTTGAGCCCGCCATTTGGGAAAGGTCAGTTTGGTATATATTAGACTTCGCACCCAATTTGTTGCTGCCCATAAATAACGCCATATGGCAATTCCGCCCACCACAAACATAAAATCATGCGCATCTGGTTGCCAAACTGCATCAGGCAAGGCAAGTGCGGTTGCGAGCAATAATAACAAGTAGAAGAAATGATAAAGCAAAGAATGAGTGGGTAATGTCATTAGATATGATTTTTAGAGGTGGGGGGAGGCGATGTTTGGGTTGGTTGCTATAAAACAAATACGGGTTATAAATGTTTTATCCGCAAAAATCTAGTGATATATGTTGAGTTATATATATGTTGATGGGTTGGATATGGATATTATGTTTTAGCTGTTTTTTCATTGATACCAGCCTTCACTGGTATGACTAACTCTAATATTTAGCTAGATTGCCTATTTTTTATGGGGCTGGTATGATTAACTCTAACAGCCTAGTATTCTGTATTTATTCGGGGGCTGCCGTATAACGAAACCCCCGTTTATTATTACTCCTGTTGCTTTGCTTGCGGGGCGGAATCATTGGTGTTTTCGTTGACTTCTTCCACACAAAATAATGATAATGACGGCGGGCAATTTAAGGTTGGCTCACCCTTTGGATCTAGCACTAAATCACTCAATCCCACTCGTTGCGCTCCTACACAACCATCTTGCGCTGGAGGCAAACCTGCCAAATCCGCCATATCTGCTGAGATGCAATTTTGTGGCCCCGGCCCATTTTGCTTGATTTGTTCAGTCACATTAATTCTTGGGTCATACGGATCTTGCGGTGGATTTGGCTTCCTGCTATCGCCATTATCAACATTATTGGTTGGCTGATAATGCGCATAAACTGATTGTTTGTTAAGTGTTTGCCCTTCAAATATAGCGGAATCAATATTCACCACCCCACCCGCTGGAGTTATGCTCACAAAACTACCAGCTGGAGGGTCAGCAGCGAGGGGTGCAGGATCTAATATTATTCTGCAATTTGATGAAAAGTTAGACTCTTCACAATTTCCATTCCAATTGGGCCCAAAAAATACTTCACCTTCAGCATTCATGGTCACAAACATATTTTTATCTAAGGTATATGAATTGTTTTTGAATGTTACAGTCCCGCCATTGGGCAAGTATATTGCAGTCATTTGATTGAGTGGATTATTAATATATTTCATTTGAGTGACATTGCTAACCATTACATATTTAGGGTTGGTTACCCGAGAAAATGGTTTATCAATCTGCCCCGTGCTGGCTGAGCCAACTTCTCCCGTGCCGTCGGGGCTTTGGCATATGCTGCCAGTTTTGGAATCCACCCCGCACTGCCCAACATTTGCGGTTTTTAATGTTCCAACGGCGCAAGTTCCTGTGGTGGTTAAATCCAATGTTAAAGTTGCATTGCCGTTTAACAATTGTTCAATCAAATTGCCCATACAATTAGTTTCATTGCTGCCAATTGTTGGAATATGTGGCATGGGGATTTTGATGTTGAAAAATGCTTTGCCATTGCCTGTTTTGCAAGGGTCAACCGCTCCATCATCTGAAATCCCACCTGCTTTGGTTACGCCATAATCAGAGCATGCACCTTTAGCTTTATATCCAAGCGAACTTGCATGGGCTGGAACTCTGGTTGCATCACTAAAACCAGTTGCGCCACCTCCTGCGATTAACTCATGATTAACCGCTTTGTTCCATGAAGTTGGTGGAGGGCAACCTTGACGCAACAACGCCTTAACTCCTTTTGGATCATATTTATACATTTGATTAGCTGGAATCCCTGCCAATCCTGAGCATTCCGCTGGTGCTGACAAAAAATCAGCTGCTATGGATATGTTGTAGTTACTAATACTAATTAACAATGCAATATTAAATATTAATATTTTCTGAGTTAATATTTTATGATGGTTTATAGTTTTATAGTTTTTCATGACGACCTGCCATTTTTGCAAAGTTGAATGTGCTACGTTAGTGTACTATGTTTGTGTATTAGTATGAAGCCTTGATTTTATAACGAGGAATGCTATTCCATAATGGTTCAATGCAAGCAGAAAGTGCAGGATCTATGCAGTGATAACTTGGGGGGACATTATCCTTAACTTCGCTAAACATTTTTATATATTGCTCAGTTAATCCAGACTTAAACATGGTATAAACAGTGGAATCTCCCATCATGTCAGTATTACCGCACGCATCAAGATATTTGCCATGATTATATGCGCGTATTTTGACAAACTCTAACGAACCACTGCTGCTGCCTCCATTTGCTTTTCTGGTTGCCTCATTTTCAGCATTGGCAACCACTCCAACGTAAGGATTGCGGTCGGTTGCGATGTTGCCAGTGCGGACTAAATCTTCACCAAATATCAACACATCATTTGGTAAAGCATCGTCCAATCCAACGCCAAGTTTTTCCACGGTGACGTTTTTATTGCCAAAATCAGGAAATCTTTTTGCGGTTTTCGGGTCAGATAAATAACCAAGCCAAGGAAAAGGCATATTATGGTTAGCGTAACAACCATCGCCTCCGCTGGTGCATTTCTCTCTGATTGGGATTTTTTGCCCAATTCCACCAAGCAACCCACCTTCACCTGTATATTGTTTGAACATTTTTTCATGGTTAGCTATACATTTCAGGTTCATACGAGTTGCACGCATATAATAAAGTTTTAGCTCGCTCCAACTGGTGATAGGATCAACTTTGGCAACGCCATCAAGCCCTTTGCCACCACCAATCATGCAGCTTTCGCCTTCACGTCCCGCCCCTAATATGGCGTAATTTGAGCCTTTGATGCTAGTTGGGTTATATAATAATTTGTCACTTCCTCCGCCTAAACCGCCAAGTCCTCCCAAACCGCCTAACCCACCAAGCCCAGCAAGTGCGGCTGGTGAAGCTCCAGCTAATGCTCCCACTGCTGATGGTGAAAGCTCACCAGCTAAGCCACCAAGCCCACCTAATCCTCCAGCTAATCCACCCAATCCGCCACCACCAAATAAGCTCGCTACATCGCCAAGCTGCCCCGTTGGAATACCTAAGCTACCCAAGCTGCCTAGACTCGCAAGTGATGATGGATCTTTCAATATCCCTGATAAATTGCCTAAATCACCACTGCCCAGTCCCGCAAATGCACCGCCTAAACTGCCAGCATTTGGCAAAATGGAGGCAATGTTAGCGGGATTAATTCCGCCAGAAATTAAGCCCTGCAAGCTGCTAATTTGTGATGAGTTTATTCCTCCAATAATACCCGTTGGTAAGTTGCCAGAACTGATTGCACTACTAATTTGTTGTCCATTGCTAATGATTTGGTTAGCAGTGCCAGAGGTTATATTTACCCCCTGTTGTGCCAGATTTGCAACCAACTTGTTTGGGTCCCCCGCTGCTGATTGAATCAAACTTGGCAAGTTACCCGCAACATTGCTTGGCATTGCCGTTACTGCACCAATAATACTGGTTGGAACATTGCCAGATGCGAGTGAGTTAATGGCAGAAATTGCATCGCCTCCGAGTGGATTAGGTAAATTGGCAAGTGAACCAAGTGATTTGAAATCAACGCCTTGGCTTGCAAGGTTCGCCAAGTTACCAACATTTGGAATATTGGCAATATTAGCGAGATTACCCAAATTACCCAACATATTAGGATTAAGCCCCGCATTGGCGAGTTGCGTTAAGTTACCCACGCCCGCACTTTGTGCAAAGTTTTGCAATGTTTGCGGGTTTAATCCTGCAGTAGCAATTTTGGCGATGTCAGCGGGGTTGGTTATACCAAGTTTTTCCAAGTTGCTAACAATCGCAGGGTCAACCCCCGCCAATGCGCTTGCTGCACCAATTAATCCACCGCTAATTGGAAAAACTTGCTTGGTTTCACCGCATTCTGTGTTGGTATCCCAGCAACGCATATATGGCTTGTGAACACCGAAATAATCCTTATATGAATATCCCTCAGGTGCTTCGCCACCTTGAAAATTGGTCGCATTTACTTCTCGCATTTTCAAAGTGTTCAGCGGAGTGACGGGGCGGGCGATGAAGTTGCAACCATCAACGATCGGCAAACCACATGCTCGCCTATAAGCTGGATTGGCTTTATCTTTGAAAATATAAGCGGTGGAACAACATTGATTGCCCATCTCCATTCCGCACCAATTATTATGTTTGCGGCACCAATAATTGGCAGCACATGCGATGTTAAATGCTATTTTCTTGGCAATTGATTGCTCAAATGGCCCTTGTCGGAATGTTAAAATATCCACGGGGACACCAGCGCAAAAAACCAACTGCCCGCCAGCTGAAAGGGATCTGTCTTGAATCCTATAATCCCAGCGGGGTGAAAATGGGTGCGATGGATCTAATATTTTTTCATATCCTAATTCCACCTCGCCACCAGTTTTTTTGGATTCTGCTAAATCCTCAATCAAAATCTGCCCAAACTTATCAGTTGGCATTGCTAGCTTGCTAACAATTTTAACTTTGGAATGTTTAGCATAATTAGGTTCTGCATTTGCACCTTTGGTTTTGGTATAAGACGCATCAACTAATAATTTCTTCCATGCAACCCCCAAATATTCACTCGGAGCATATTCATATCTATCATAGCGTGATGGAGGCAATTCCAGTTTGAGCGGTTGACACAACCCCGCATTTATCCCAAAATATGATGCTTTGTAAGTTTCATTCACACGGGGAAAACGCCCTTGTTGCAATATATATTGATTGGCGCAATTATCCAATTCCCGCCTCATCCATTTTGGGTCAGATATATCAGTTTTGCTGCTTGTGCTGTTCACCATCAAGGTGGTGGAGCAGCCATTTAGCATAGTTTCATCGGGGCGAACTAGGCGTGAAGCATGTTTCATACGGTTGCCACCTTCAGCAGTTTCCGCCCGATATAAGCTACCGCTATCATTATCGTTTAATTTATCACCATTATTGCTATTGCGATAATATTTCTTAGGGTCTTTTGGGTCAATGATGCTAGTGAGATACCATCTATTCAAATCTAGCGGGGAGAACTTTTTTGTGCTTTTTGTGGTGATACATTTGTCAGAAACTGAGCCAATAATTGTGTTTATATCAGTTGATAATGTGCTTTCTTTTTGCAAATCACCGTTGGATTTACGATTAACCGTTTTATCCTGCTCGGGCATGTTTTTGAAGCAAGCATCTTTCATGGTGGTATCTTCGGGCAGAACTTTTGCACTTTCATATGGTGCAGTATCAAACTTTGATTCACGCACTAAATTGCGTCTGATTTCTTGGCGTAACTGCCGCACTTTTGCGGGCAAATCAGCGTCTGGTCCTGCTGCATTAACGCTTTCACCAATGAAACTGGTTGCTAAAAATAGCAGGGTGATGATTGAGAGTTGTTTAACTATATTTGTTGACATATTATTTATCACTTTATGTATCAAATGTTGATTTAATAGTTATTATTTTATAATTGCTATTTTGCAATTGCTTATCTATTAACAATATTATCAACTATTATAATAGTAAAAGTGAAATAAAGATATAATTTTATTTGTATTATTGTGATAAATATTACAAATATTTATATTTTTTTATATGTTATGTTGGATTTGAATTGTGCCGTTAATAGCGCAACTCATGCACCATCATACATACCAAATTTTTTGTTTAATTCGGCTTTGAGTTCTGCGCTTGGTTCACCGCTGCCTTGATGCAAAATAGTGCCGTAGTCAGTAGCATCAAATGCTTCATTGCCTTGCATTTTTTGTTGAAAAGCAGAATGGCGAGGTTTTTCCACCTGCAAAATCATGAACCCACCGCCTCCATTTTCTCGCTTGGTGCGAATATCATATACCAGCGCACTTTCCTTGATTATCTTTGCCACAAAATTATTTGTCATAAATCCATTTTTGAAAATCTTATCTAATTCAAAAAATTATAACAAAAAAGTTAATTTATTACAAATAATTGATGTTAAAAACATGATTTATGTCATCACCCAACTTGCTGCTCTATTTTCGGTTCAGCAACTTTTCCATTATGTTTAGCGGAAAAAGCCTTGATATTATTTGAGGCTCTTTGCTGTTGGTCAAATGCCGTGAATAATTTTTCAGGCAATATATCTGATAATTCTACTTTATCAATGTTAGTATGATTTTTGACATCATTGCTATATTGTAACATTTTAGGCTTAATATCTTTAATTGCATCAACAGCGAGTTCTCCTTGCATTAGTGGGTTTTCAGCAAGTTTGTTTAATGTATCTCTATATAAAAACTCTAATTCTTTTCTGCTTTCGTTCACTAAGACTGTTTTCTTGCGATTATCGTAGTGTTCATCAATACTGCCTTTTGGCATTTTAGAAACGTCAATAGCATCTTTTACAAATAATGCTTCTGGAACAACAATTTCATTCCCATCAAACTTGAACCGTATTAAATTAACGGCACTTTCTGGAACTTTATCACTATTTTTATCAGATGCGTCTAAAAACTCTGCCGTTATTTTCTGTCCTTCAATGTCATAATTCAAATTATAAAGTTTGGCTATAATTGCTGTAGGAAACTGAGTGAAATTCGCATTAATTTGAGTATAATGCAATTCATTCAAAAACACTCCATTATCAATTATATCTTTTACGTCAATTGCTTTAACCATCTTAAAATCTCTCTAAAAATTATTTTCAATAACATAACATAACATGATGATTGGTTTATTCCAACATAAAACATTAACACAAATAAATATTTCATCAAACTGTAATTTTTGTTGCCAATCATCACCAATTACATTGAAGTAATGTCTTTTTTTTGCTATAATAATATTATGATTTCTATTGTTGCTTGCTACAAATCACAGTTTTACTTGTGCATCAGTGAAATTACAAAAAGAACTTAATCATATAAACTATTAACCACAAAGCTTGCATATTTTCAGGAGATAAATATAATGAATATTGTTATTACGGGTAAGCATTTAGATGTTGGCGAATCTTTGCGCACGCATATCGAAGAAAAGCTAACTGCTTCCATTGCGAAATATATTGATAGGGTTAATGCAGTGAATGTGGTGCTTTCCAAGCAAGGACATTTGTTCAGGGTGGATATAACCAGCAATTTGGGAACTCACTCGGGGTTGACTTTGCAAGCTCGCCGTGAAAACTCTGATGCTTATGTGGCATTTGATGATGCTGCTGAGAAAATCGCCAAGCAATTGCGCCGTTATAAGCGTCAAATCACCAATCATCATGGCAAATCACCTGAGGAAGTGGCACGCAAATCTGCTTCAAAATATTATGTTATTTCAAGTGATGTGGAGAAAGAAGTTGCGGATAATCCGATAATAATTGCAGAAGATGCTCGCCATATTGAGCATTTAACGGTGAGCGATGCGGTGATGCGTATGGATTTGGGCGAGTTGCCAGCGTTGGTGTTTATCAACCAAGCAAATGACCGTGTTAATGTTATTTATCGTCGCACAGATGGTAATATCGCATGGGTTGACCCAGAATTGAACGAAGTTCGCAGTTTGGCGGCATGATGTGCTATGGTTGCATAGATTACAAATAATTTAGTTTTTTAAGATTTTATTTGCTCTATTGTTACGTTTGTTAATGTTGATATATGAAAAAACCATGTGAAAAGCCATGTAAAAAAACATATAAAAAAACATATAAAAAACATTGATTTATGGCGTAATAAATTAGGGTAAATAATAAATGCAGCTTTATTTAATAACCGGATATTCAGGGGCGGGAAAATCCGTTGCCATGAAATCACTTGAAGATGTTGGAGTGGCTTGTATGGATAATATTCCCATATCAGCTATTCCAGCAATCATTGAGAGCGTGAAAAATGCACCGCAAATTGAGCGAATCGCAATATGTTGTGATATTCGCTGTGTGGATTTTGATGTGCACTTGTTGATTAAGACCGTCAACGAGTTTCGCCAGCAATTTGGGTGCATGATAATATTTCTACAATCCCGCTTTGATGTGTTGATTGGGCGTTATAATGCAACCAAGCATCGCCACCCGCTTTATAGTGATACGGAGCAATCTATCGTTGGCAATTTGTTGCAGGAGAAGAAACTGCTTGATGAGCTGTTGCTTCATGCTGATTTGGTGGTGGATACTACTGAATATACCCCGCATTTATTGAAACGGCAAATGCAGCGAATTATTGGGGTGAGTGATGATTTGATGGCGATTAATATTATCTCATTTTCATATCAAATGGGGCTGCCTGCCAATGCTGATATTGTGCTTGATGTGCGTTTTTTGCGCAATCCACATTATGAGCCACATTTGCAGGCGCAAACAGGGCGCGATGCGGGGGTTGGTGATTTCATATTGGCTGATGGCAATTTTGCACCATTTTTTGCATCTGTTTGTGAGATGTTGGAGAGGTTAATTCCGCTTTATCAAGCGGAGGGCAAAAGCTATCTCACCATAGCGTTTGGTTGCACTGGAGGCAAACATCGTTCAGTGTTTTCGGCAGAGCATTTATACGCAAAATTAGTGCGTGAGAAGTGCCACCCTGACATTCATCACCGTGAATTGCGTAATATTTTATAAAGTTAATCAAATGTTAATGTTTTGTGACAACCCTATTTTTGTGTTGTGTTGTGTTGTGTTGTGTTGTGTTGTATCAAGTTAATTGTGTTTTCCTGATTCTTACTTATTTTTAACGAAAGTTAACAATGATGCAAAAAGATGGCTTAGCGATTAACCCTCAACTCTTTTTAGGAGGAGTTACAATGGATTGCGCAATTACCCTATCTTCCCCGATGGAAGATTTGTTCGCGGTGGTTTTTGGTTGGATTAGCGGCAGTCGTAATGGCTCTACTGCATATGACCCCAACCCTCTCAGTGATGAGTGGGACGGAAACAAAGATGCTAGCGACCCTGACATGGCAGACAATACTGGTTGTGAAAAAAGATAGTAAATAATTGATATTTGCTTAGTTTTCACAATCTGATTTGTGCGTATTAATTGGTTTTTTAACCAATTAATACGCACATTTTTTATTTAATAATCTTAACTAACATTAAAAAATCATGAAAAATAATTTGCCGATAGATACTAATACAACAGAACGAATGAAGTTTTTCACCAAAGCCTTATCCGTTATCATGTCTGCTGATAGGAGAGCTGATAGCATTCCTATGGAGGAATGGAATAATCGTTTTGGTAAAGCAGAAATGTTAATTGGTGAGCCTTGTGAGTTTGTGAAAAAATTGTTGCAAACAAGGGATTTTACTTCCTTAGAAAAAGCTGCGAAAATCGCACATATTGACCCTGAATATATGATAACTTTTTGCAATTTATTCGCCTGTGAAATGTCAGAACTGGGTGAAAAAACTCAAGAATATAAAAATAACCCAACTATCGCAAATAGGCTACATATGGTTAATCAAAACCAGCTAGTCACATTGCTAGCCGCTTCTGTTTTGGGTAATTTTGAATTTTCCGCCAATCCAAACTCATTGCATATTGGTGATGTCATTGCGCCAATTGCCGAGCTTCATAAATCACATCACGAAGTTCAAAATCCACAGCAATTTTTGCTTGAAAAATATGATGATATTTGGCAACAACAATTCAAGATGCAAGCTAATTTTTCACAAGCAGCTAAATATGGTAATAAACCAACTCTTACAATTGCGCAGATGGAAGATGATATTTTGGATTGGATTCAAGATGGCGCAAAAGAAGTTTTTAGCGACGGAAAATATATATCACCTAATGCAATGTTGCTTTTCATGGAGAAAAAAGAAATTGATTGGCAGCAATCAATCAGGGATTTATATGAAAAACATAAAGGCAGAGATGTTAAAATAAAATATGCAGACCTTGATGAAGATATAAAAAATGTAATTAAGCAATTATATAAAGGAGATAAATTAGAACAAACAGCATATAGAACCAAGTTCCCTCAGGCGTTTTGTGATAGTGAAATAAACAATCCACACCATGAATCTCCATTGGTGCAAGGGCTAGATTGTTTAGCAAGAGTTTCTGATGTTCAATTAATCGGAAAAATTGCAGCCGTTTATTTAGATAATCGCCATACCAAGTGGTAATCAATTTTTTTAATATTTAATTGCGCTTGACTTATTGGCAATTAAAAAATATTTATGTAACGTAAATAATGTATGAGTAGAAAAATATCAATGCAATCAGCTTCCAAAACTTCCAAAATGCAGTTAATTTCTAGCGCGCTAGTGAATTATAAAATATTCATCACTTCATGGATAAAAAATCCCCGTTTGGTTGGGTCAGTGTTGCCAAGCCAGCCAACTCTCACCAAGGCGATGTCTAATTTGGTGGATTTGGATTTTGAGGGAAGCGTGATTGAGATTGGTGCAGGCACGGGAGTTGTCACCAAGCAGTTGCTGAAGCGGGTGGGGCGTGAGAGATTATTCGTGATTGAGCGTAATAAATATTTATTTAATATTTTGCGTAGAGCCTTTCCGCAGGCTAATATTTTGTTGGAAGACGCACAATATCTGCCACAAATTATGGAACGAAATGGGATTACGAAGGTTAATTCTATTGTTTCTAGTTTGCCGTTTTTGACAATTCCTAATGACATGGGCGAGGTTATTTTTGCTGAAATGGTGAAGGCGATTGGTGACGAGGGTAAGATAATTCAATTTTCACTGGGTTTGAAATCGCCCATTAGCCCAATATGGTTGAAGAAATATGGCATGAAAGGCGAGTGTGTCAAAACCATATTGTTGCATATTCCACCCGCTAAAGTTTGGGTTTATGAGATTGCGTAATATGTTTTGATATATAATATTTTTGTAATATGGCGGTTTTGTGATTGCATTTTTTGCTATATGTAGTATAAAGATATTATAGTAATACAAAATATAGAAATAGTAACACAAAATAAGGTATTATACGCATGTCTTTATTAAACGCTCTACCAATTTACAAACCATTTCATTATCCATGGGCATATGACGCTTGGTTGATGCAACAGCGCATTCATTGGCTGCCCGAGGAAGTGCCGTTAGCTGATGATATTAAAGATTGGCGCATTGGGTTAAGTTCAGATGAGAAGCATCTATTAACGCAAATATTTCGCTTTTTCACTCAAAGTGATATTGAAGTGAATAATTGCTATATGAAACATTATAGCAAAATATTCCAACCAACTGAAGTGCAGATGATGCTTGCAGCGTTTTCAAATATGGAAACTATCCACGTTGCAGCTTATAGCCATTTGTTAGACAGTTTGGGGATACCCGAAACGGAATATCAAGCATTTTTATCATATAAAGAAATGAAAGATAAGTTTGATTATATGCACACATTTGGCACAGAAAGCAATGAGGGAATTGCCCGCACATTGGCAGCTTTTGGGGCTTTCACTGAGGGTTTGCAATTATTTGCATCATTTGCAATTTTGTTGAACTTTCAACGTTTCGGTAAGATGAAAGGTATGGGGCAGATTGTTGCATGGTCGGCTCGTGATGAATCATTGCATACGCAATCAATAATTCGCTTATATCACACATTTGTGCAGGAAAATCCTGAGGTGAACACGGCGGACCATCAACGCGACTTGTATAAAATATGTGATACGATTATCACATTGGAAGATGCGTTTATTGATCTGGCGTTTGGAGTGAGCAATATTGAGGGCTTAACTGCTGAGGAAGTGAAGAGTTATATTCGCTTCATTGGTGACCGTAGGTTGACGCAATTAGGGTTGCAGCCGATTTATAAAATAGGTGCAAATCCATTGCCATGGATGGACGAGATATTAAATGGGGTTGAGCATACTAACTTCTTTGAAAATCGGGTGACTGAATATAGCAGGGCAGCTACGGTTGGTAATTGGGACGAGGCTTTTGTTTGATAAGTTCTGATGTCACCACCTCCCATTCGTCTAAGTTGTTGTGGGCGGTGGGAGGTAAAAAATACATCATAGTTGTATTAAAAATAATGAATAATGTTGTGATTGACTGATTTGTTTGTTATGTTGTAGCGAATAATTTTTTGCGAATAATAAATATATGAATCAGTCAGTAAATCATAATAATTCATCAATTAACATTACTCTACCAGATGGAAGTGTGCGCACATTTGATGCAGCAATCACGGGGGTGGAGATTGCGCAAAGCATCGGTGCAGGGTTAGCGAAAGCAGCACTCGCCATGAAGGTGAATGGAGTTCAACGTGATTTAAGCGAAATAATTGCGAGTGATGCAAATATTGTTTTTTTGACGGTTAAAGATGCGGAAGGGTTGGATATAATGCGCCATACCTTAACGGCGCAAGTGTTGGCTTTGGCAATTAAAGAGTTATATCCGACAAGCAAATTAGCAATTGGCCCAACAATTGAACATGGTTTTTATTATGATGTTGATTTGGAAGAACGCCAATTAAGCACCGCAGATTTGCCTGCCATTGAAGCAAAGATGCGTGAAATATTGGGGCGTGAAATATTAGGGCAGAAGTTGCCTGTGGTTCGCCAAATGTGGGAACGTGACAAGGCGATTGCATTATTTGAAGCTCGTGGTGAAACATATAAAGTAGAAATAATTCGCTCGGCAGCAGAAAGTGATACTACTGAGACGGGGAAAATATCGCTTTATTTTCAAGGTGGGGATAATGCGTTTGTAGATTTATGTCGTGGGCCTCATGTTCCATCGCTTGCGCATATTCCTGACGCATTCATGTTGACCAAAATCGCTGGTGCATATTGGCGGGGGGATAGCAATAATAAAATGTTGCAACGGATTTATGGTATTGCATTTGCCGACAAAAAAACATTGCAAGCGCATATCACAATGTTGGAGGAGGCGGAAAAGCGGGATCATCGCAAATTGGGGCGAGAGTTGGATCTGTTCCATTTTGAGGATAGCGCACCAGGGCAGCCATTTTGGCATCATAATGGTTGGACGATTTATAGTTTGCTAATTCAATATATGCGTAAAAAAATCACTAAACATGGCTATATTGAAGTGAATAGCCCGCAAATGCTTGATGTTAATTTCTGGAAATATTCAGGGCATTGGGATAAATATCGTGAAAATATGTTCGTGATTGATGCTGAAAGCGACGCACCATTTGCATTAAAGCCGATGAGTTGCCCCGGAAATGTGCAGATTTTTAAGCAGGGCTTGAAATCATACCGAGATTTACCGCTGAAAATGGCAGAGTTTGGCAAGGTGTTTCGTCATGAATCGCACGGGGCAAGGCATGGATTGATGCGAGTGCAGGGTTTCACCCAAGATGATGCACATATTTTCTGCACAGATGCACAGTTGGAAGATGAAGTTGTTAGCATGTGTGATTTAATTAAGGAGGTATATACACAATTAGGGTTTGAAGATGTGCGAGTTAAGTTCTCCACTCGCCCTGATGTTCGCATTGGCTCGGAGGAAGACTGGGACAAAGCGGAGGCAATTTTGCGCAAAGTTTGTGATCGCATCGGGTTTGAGTGGGAATTAAATGCGGGTGATGGGGCTTTTTATGCGCCGAAACTGGATTTTGTGCTGCGTGATGCTATCGGGCGAGATTGGCAATGTGGCACCATTCAAGTGGATATGAACTTGCCGACCCGTTTGGATATAAGTTATATTGGTGAAGATGGGCAGAAGCACCGTCCGCATATGGTGCATCGGGCGATTATGGGTTCAATTGAACGATTTATGGGGATTTTGATTGAACATTATGCTGGAAAGTTCCCGTTTTGGCTTTGTTCAACGCAGGTGGCGGTGGTTAGCATAAACCCTGCACAAACTGAATATGCGCATAAAGTGGCGGACTTATTGCGTGATGGGGGCTTGAGAGTGATTTGTGATGTGGCTGATGATTTAATTAATAATAAAATTAAGCAATATTCTGTCGCTAAAGTTCCAGTGATTTTGGCAGTTGGTGGGCGTGAGGAGCAAGCGCAAACCGTTGCAGTGCGTAGGTTAGGCGCAACCACGCAAGAGATTGTTGCAATGAATGAAATAGTTAAAACATTAATTGCAGATGGAGCTATTCCAGAATAATTATATTTTTGTTAATGAATATTTATTTTATATGAGTTACAATAAATGATGTTAGTGTATTATGTTGCGTTCTTATTTCTAGCGTTGCTTGCTGCAAACCGCAACACAACTTAGATGTGGCAATTTATGTTGATTTTTGCTGCGAATAATCGGGTGATATAGCAATTTAGTGACATAATTATCACGCTCTAAACAACTAATGCGGGTATTATAATAAAAAATATTATATAAATTAACTAATAATTGATGGTTTTGTGATTTAATTCAACTTAAGGTTTAACGAAACATAGATTAAGGTATCATATGAGTTCATCAAACATTGCAAACATAATTGAGTTTAATAGCAATAAATTATCCAATAAAGTTAATATTTTAGTGGTTGCCGATGCAAAAATATCCAACAGCATCATTCATTCTCACGCTAAGGAACATGGTCACCAGCTGATGATGGCGGTGAATTGCGAAACAATGATGTTGATGGCGAAAAATCCTCGCAATAATATTGAGGTGATATTGATTGATAGCGAAATTGAGGTTAATGATTTATACGCAAATGTGAAGAATATTAAATTGGCGAGTAAAAATAATATTCCAATTATCATGATGATTGATGAACATGATACAACTTCAATGCAAAAAGGGGTTGAAGCGGGTGTGTTTTATTATCTCACCAAACCGTTGCAACAACCAATGTTGGATTCGGTATTGCAGGCGGCAATTGGTGATTTGCGCCAAGAGAAATTATTCTCAAGCGGTGCTAATATCCATCAACATGCGGTTAATTTGGTTGATTCATGCAGGTTTTCGTTCAAAACTTTGGAGCAAGCAGAAAGTTTGGCGGCATTTGTTGCTAATTTTTTCCCTAATCCTAATCGGGCTTTGCTCGGGATTGGAGAGTTGTTAATCAACGCCATTGAACATGGCAATTTGGATATTGGGTATGCTCGCAAATCAGAGTTAATCGCTGAGGGAACATGGCGAGAAGAGGTTGAAAAGCGGTTATCATCGCCTAAATATTCGTATAAAACAGCAATCGCCGTGGTAATTCGCAGGACAGACGGGGTTTATATCACGATTGAAGATGCTGGCGATGGGTTTGCATGGCAAGATTATATGGAGCTAAATCCCAACCGTTCTAGTGATAATCATGGGCGGGGGATTGCGCTTGCAAATGCTACTAGTTTTGATTGCTTGACTTATAATAAAATAGGTAACAAAGCGATTGGATTCATGGCAAATGAGGTTATATTTGAGTGATTTAACGTAATTTAACTAACCTTGCTTAATTTCGGTGTTGCAACTTTGGTGCATTAATTGCACTTATTGAGGCTAATTCCTCGGGTAAATCTGCTGCCCAATTGGTGATGTTGCCCGCCCCTAAACAGATAACATAATCGCCTGCTTGCAAATGTGGCGCAAGTGCGGTGGCGAGGTCTTGTTTGCCATCAAATCCATGCACGGATTTATGCCCTTGGGTAAGCATTCCCTGCACCAAAGCATCACGGTTTATGCCGTCAATTTGTTGCTCACCTGCTGTATATATTTCTGAGATAAACACAACATCAGCTTGCGTGGCGCATTTGCAAAACTCATTGAATAAATCCCGAACCCGAGTGAAACGATGCGGCTGGATTACGGCGATAACTTTGCCCGAACCTGCTGCTTGCCTTGCACTTTTCAAGGTGGCAGCGATTTCAACGGGGTGATGCCCATAATCATCAATGATAGTTACGCCATTAACCACCCCTGTTTTGGTGAACCGACGCTTCACACCACTAAAACCTTGTAGCCCGCTTTTAATGGTTGCCATATCAATCCCCAACTCCCGTGCGACGGCAATTGCAGCGCAAGCATTGCTTAAATTATGTTCGCCGTGCATTGGCAATATGAACCCAGTTTCAAGCGTTTTTATTCCCGCAATGCGCTCTGAAAACTCTATGCTGAAAGTTTGCCCCGCCTCGCTAAACGCAATATCCACGGGGCGAATATCCGCTTGGCTTGCATAGCCATAAGTCACCACTCGCCGATCATGGATTTTGCCGACTAATTCCTGCACCACGGGGTGATCCACACACATAACTGCAAAGCCATAAAACGGAATATTGGCGACAAATTGTTGAAAGGCGGATTTTAATGCTTCAAACGAGCCGTAATAATCCAAATGTTCAGGGTCAATATTAGTTATAACGGCGATTGTTGCGGGGATTTTGGTGAATGTGCCGTCAGATTCATCGGCTTCCACCACCATCCATTCGCCTTTGCCGACTTTTGCATTGGTGCCAAGGGCGTTGATAATTCCGCCATTAATGATGGTAGGCTCTAGCCCCCCTGCCTCCAATAATGCTGCGGTGAGTGAGGTGGTGGTAGTTTTGCCATGTGTTCCTGCAATTGCTACTGCCATTTTGAGGCGCATTAATTCCGCCAACATGTCCGCCCGATTCACCACGGGAATATGGCGCAACCGTGCGCTATCCACTTCCGCATTGCCTGCTTTGACGGCGGAGGAAATCACTAGCACCGCTGCACCATCAATGTTGCTGGCGTCATGCCCGATGGTGACGTTAATTCCTTGGGTGCGCAGCCGTGTGATGTTGGCGTTTTCGGCGATATCCGTTCCTTGCACTTTATAGCCAAGATTATGCAATATTTCAGCGATGCCACTCATACCAATTCCGCCAATTCCTACAATATGAATCAAGCCCACATTCAACGGCAATGTATGCGCTAACGGTAATTTTTTAAGCGATTGATTGCTGTTGTTGCTGGAGATGGGTAATGTTATCATATTTTATACGCCTTAAATTATCGCAAATATTTGTTGCATAATTGATAATGCAAAATAGCGCATAAGTATAGCGGTTTTTTTTAGGTGGTTGCGGTTGCTTTGTTATGTTCTTCAACTGCTTTGTTATGTTCTTCAACTTCTGCAATAATATCTTTGAATAAATTATAGAGTTCGCCCGCTGGTGAGTTTTTATGAAAATATTCAAATTTGTAATGTTTCTTAGCTTTATCAGGAGGATAAAGCATTTTCCTTAATGCCGTATTTGAAAGTTCGTCTGCTTTGTCATCAATAAATTTATTATAGTAATATTCATTTAATAACGTATCAATTTTTTCAGCTTCCGCAATTAACATTTCAAATGTTTGGAAATATGAATTAATTGCACTTGAAACGATTTTTTTATTTTTATAAGTTTGATAAAAATCTATATGTTTTTCGGTTATTTGAATAACGTCATTTCTTGAATTTTGTATTTCTTGTTGTGTTTTTCCATTCAGTGAAATTCTGACTGCATTAATAATTAAAAACAAATTATCTTTTTTTTCCACTAAATTTTCTGTTTGAAGAGAATAGTGATAATTCATAAGAAAGTTTTTCAAGTTCCATTTCAATCCTTCATTCAATGATTTTTCTAAAATTAAAAAAGTCTGCATAGCGGCGTGGTTGGTGTTGGCTTCAATTGATTTTGCTTGCTCGTTTTGTGCTTTCACCATTTGCTTCGTTTCTTCACGTTGCAACTGCATTTCTTTAAGTTGATTTGTAATTTCTTGTTGCTGTTGAAAAGAGCCAATAATTAACCATAAAAATGCAACGGGGGCGAATAATCCTGCTAAAAAATCACCCTTAGCATTTAAGTCTAGTTTATGAAATGTATCAAATCTACCATCTAATATTCCAAGTGGATTTAATCCTGAAAGCACGCAAAACATAGCAAGCCATAAAAAGGTTAGTGTTAATCCAATTAGAAACAATTTATTATTTTTAATTTTTTTGACTAAATCCATCACTTCACCCGCATAATATCCGCACCGCAGGCTGAGAGTTTTGCTTCCAGATATTCATAACCACGATCCAGATGATAAATGCGGTGTATCACGGTTTCCTCGGGCGTGGCGAGTGCGGCAATCGCTAATGAAACAGATGCTCGCAAATCTGTTGCCATCACATTCGCACCATGCAGACGCTCCACCCCTTTGATAATCGCAGATTGCCCTTTGAGGCTGATATCCGCCCCCATGCGCAGCAATTCAGGGACGTGCATAAAGCGATTTTCAAAGATTGTCTCAGTGATGATGGAAGTTCCATGCCCGCCATTCGCCCCTATTGCCATGGTCATCATCGCCATTAATTGAGCTTGCATATCTGTTGGGAAGGCAGGGTGCGGAGCAGTGGTGATGTCAACAGCTTGTAGCTTGCGATTGCTTCTCACTCGCAACTCACCCGCTTTATGCTCGGTGAAAATCACCCCCGCTTTTTGACATATCTCAATCATCGGCTTCATTGCCTCAATCGGGGCGGCTTTGAGCAATATTTCCCCACCAGCGAGGGCAACGCAGGCAACAAATGTTCCCGCTTCAATCCTATCCGCCATGACGCTGTGGAAAGCAGCGTGAAGTTTTGGTTTGCCGTTAATGATGATGGTGGAAGTGCCTTCCCCGCTTATATCCGCCCCCATTGCATTCAAACATTTGGCGAGGTCAACAATCTCAGGCTCACATGCAGCGTTATATAACCGAGTTGTGCCATGTGCAAGGCTTGCTGCCATCATGATATTTTCGGTAGCACCGACGGAGACTTTGTCAAATATAATATCAGCTCCCCGCAATCCCTTGGGTGCGGTTGCAACGATATAACCTTGTTCAAGCTCAATTTCTGCGCCCATTTGCTCAAGGGCGGATAAATGCAAATCAATCGGACGAGTGCCAATAGCGCACCCCCCTGGGAGTGATACCCGAGCCTCACCGAACCGAGCAAGCAAAGGCCCTAACACCAGCACTGAAGCCCGCATTTTGCGCACAATTTCATATGGTGCGGTGAAGCTGGTGATGTTGCCACCATCAAGCATCACGGTGCGCCCTAACGTGATGTCGCCAAATTGTTGCATCTCGTGCGCATCAGTCATGTTGAAGTTGATGCCGTGTTGCATCAATAATTGCGACATGGTGACGATATCAGCGAGATATGGCATATTGCTAAGGGTGAGAGTTTCCTCAGTCAGAAGTGCAGCGCACATCAGCGGCAGTGCAGCATTTTTCGCCCCGCTTATGCGAATCTCACCATTTAGGGGTTTGCCCCCAATTATCCGTATTTTATCCATTATTAGTTTCCGTGGTTATTTTTTCTTCAATAGTTCGGTTATTTTTTCTATCAATGATGCAAGTGCATCACCAAGATGCTGATTATTACGTTGTTCCATAGGTTTTTGCTTTTCTGCTTGCTGCAAGGTTGGCTCAAATACAAAATCATAATATTTTTCAACTTCTGCTACTTGTGCGTCGTAATATAATATTGATATATTTCTGAACGCCAATGCCTTGTCACGATATATAATCTCTAAGCGGCGCAGATTATCAAATATTTTAGCTACATATATAAATAGAGAAAATAAAAATAAAAACCCAAAGGTTTTACCAAATAAATATATGCTCAATAAAAATGAAGCGGAAAATTTTTCGTCTGTCATAGTCTGCAGTTTTTGCAAACCTTCTATGCGAAAAATGCAATTTTCGTATATCCAAGGAAACGAAAAAATAATTCCCGTTATTATACACAAAATAACAAATACTACCCATTTATTATACATTACTCTGTAAGCTTCTTTCTTAATAAGATCAGGTATTTCGCCTTTTTCTTCCGTATTACTTATTGTTGGGCTAGTCGGCAATTCGTCTGGAGTTTCAATTTGATTCATTATTTTAAAGTTCCTTGTTTTTTTATGCGAGAAAAATATTCTTTGATGTCTTTATCCTGAATTTTCAATCTACTAGAACCCCCTTTGTTTCTAGCAATTAACCATGGGTTATCAGATGAACCAACATGCGTCCACTCAGAAAGCGCAACTCCTCCCGCTTTACCATAGCTTTTCAAGATATTAATAATCAGATTTTTTGCAACGTCATCTTGAATTGTTTGATAACTATAATCATCGGAAGTTTTTTGCTCCGAATAGCCTTCATCTACATCATCAAATGAATTTACTATTGTCACCAAATTGCCAATAGTATTGCCACAATCATGCATTTTACTACCTTTTTCGCTAAAAATTTCATTTCTGCCAAAACTTTTATATGCGTTATAAACACTAGGATAAACTGGACCATATTGCCATGCGTGGCATTCGTCGCTAATTAAGGGTTTGTTATAAAAAGCCCACGACCAGCCATTAGCGAAATATAGCAATTTTTGCAATTTCATTGGAGTAATAATAACTCCATATTTTTCAGCGTTATCCAACATATAATTCACAACGGCGCTTGCTGGGTATGTTTGCATTTCCGAAGTGTTAATTGTTTGAGTGTTTATTTGAGTTTCATCAGTCATAGCCAAAACCTCTTTATTCACTGAATTATAACATAAATATAATCAATTTATTACAATTATATAATGAATATATACGATTAGTGCAAGGTCATTTCCCTTCAATTCGTGGTAACGTAACGCCCCGCTGCCCTTGGTATTTTCCTGCTCGTTCGCCATATGAAACCTCGCACTCCTCATGTGCCTTTAGGAACAAAAATTGACACGCCCCTTCATTTGCATAAATACGGGCAGGCAAGGGAGTTGTGTTGGAAAACTCTAATGTCACATGCCCCTCCCATTCGGGTTCAAGTGGGGTAACATTAACGATTATTCCGCACCTTGCATAGGTGGATTTACCCACACAAATCACCAGCACATCACGGGGAATGCGAAAATATTCCACGGTGCGGGCAAGCGCAAAGCTGTTGGGGGGAATGGTGCATATGGGAGTTTTGCGGTCAACAAATCCTTCATCAGAGAAGTTTTTCGGGTCAACTATAGCGGAATCCACATTGGTGAATATCTTGAACTCGTCCGCAACCCGTGCATCATAACCATAAGATGAAAGCCCGTATGAAATGACATTTTCACGTTGCAATTTCTCCACAAATGGCTCAATCATGCCATGTTGCTGCGCTTGTTCCCTAATCCATTTATCTGGTAATATTCCCATTTTGTTTCTCCTTGAAGTTAATGAACATTATTCAGGTAACCCTAGCCATGCTAGTGGTAATTCATTAAACTTATAATGACAACCTACTTGATGAATATAATCTAGCACATCTTTATATTTTAGTTGCTTAAACCAATCATTCAACACATAAACATATTCAACTTTCAAGCCGATTTGATGCACTAATTTAACATATTGCTTACGCTTAAAATCACAAGTTTGCAATTTTTCGTCGGTTGAACCAGTGCCATTTTGAAACTTAATTTCAATAATAAATAATGTTTTGTTTTCTAAAAACAACCTAGCAACTAATTTATCATTATAGAATACGCTTTCACCAGCTTGTTCATTTTGTTTTATTTCATAACCATGGCTGGATAATAACAATTTGCGAAAACAAACTTTTTCTTCATAATCCAATCCTGTTTTAGTATTTGCACCGCCAACCCCTCCTTTTTTCACAGCATCATTCCTTTTTTTCTTTCAAAAGCATCATTTATGCGCAATTTTGCTAAATTAATAAACTCTATTTCTAGTTCTGTTCCATGAAACTTACGCTGCAACTCAATGGCTGCAACTCCTGTTGTTCCGCTTCCCATAAACGGATCAAATATTAAATCTCCCTCATTAGTTGATGCCTCAATGCAACGCCTTAGCAGCTCTAATGGTTTTTGGGTTGGGTGCTTGCCAAATATTTTCTCTGATGGCTTGGGAGCAGTAAATCTCCAAACGGATTTCATCTGTTTATCGGCATTATATTTTTTCATTAAACTATAATTAAAATAATGTTTGGATTTTGCATTTTTTGCTGCCCATAACACAGTTTCAGTTGCGTGCGTGAAGTTGCGACAAGCGAGATTGGGAGGTGGGTTTGGCTTCTCCCATATAATATCATTTAGCAACTTAAAGCCTAATTGTTGCATTGCATAACCTATTGAAAAAATCACATGTGAAGTGCCAGAAACCCAAATTGTTCCATTTGGTTTTAATAATTGTTGGCATAAAGAAAGCCATTCTAAGTTAAACTCATGGTTTTGTTCAGCTCCCAGTGACTTATCCCATGAGCCTTTATCAACGCTTACTTGCTTACCACTTTTGCATGAAATCCCTCCGTTTGAAAGAAAATATGGTGGGTCAGCAAAAATCATATCTGCACAACCAATTGTGTTTTGGGCGGTTGTATTTTGAACAATTAATTCTTGCATTATTTTGATGCAATTACCTTGGGTTATTTGAATGCTATCCATCTCAATATAACTGCATTGATGGGTCAAAATTGAGGCGCATTTCCTTCCATGTGTCATATTTATTGGTAGGGAGGTTTTTCAGCGGGCTGCACATATGAACGGCACGCAACGCACCATCGGCGGCGGCACGAAACACTCCATCAGCGTTATATTTCCCCCGTTGATCGGAAGTTAAATGCGCCTTAATCACGCTTCCATCGGGGCGCAACCATACGTCCACACTGACTTTGAGGGAATAATCTTTGGCAGAACCCGCAGGCAACCGCCAACATTGCACAAATTGGCTGGTTATAGCATCACGCTCACTGATTGAAAGAGGAAGGCTAGGGTCGTAAGGTGCATCAGATTTGGTGAGATTTTGTGCAGGGGCGGGTTTGGCAACTGGTTTCTCTTTGGAATCATTGCTAACTGCTTTATCAATTAAATCTTTTAATGCTTGGTCTTCCATCGCTTCATCTGCTGCTTTGTCGGGCTTGGCTTCAGTTGGAGTGGGCTTTTTGGCGGGAGGAGTTGGTTTTGGCTGCTCCTTTGGTGGCGGAGGTGGTTTTTTATCCGCTTTTTTCTCAGGGATTGGCTCTGGCTTAGGCTTTTCTTTCGGTGTTTCCTTTGGTGGATCTGGCTTAACTTCAGGCGGTGGCGGAGGTTTTGGCTTGGAGGTTAGCGGTTGAGGCGGTGCTTTGGCGGGGGCTGGTGGTTGCGCTTGCTTCACAATTGGTTGCTTAGAGGGGCGAACATTGGTGCGGTCGGTTATTGGCAATTGCTCCAGTGAAATCACCATTGGTTGTGGTTCAATCTTTTTGTTGAACCAATCTGGCAAGCCAATGAAAGCAATCACAAATAGGGTAAAATGAATACCTATTGAGAGCAACATTCCTCGGGACAAATCAGAGTCTCGTGACAAATCATGCGAATTATTCACGTTTTAACGTCCCTTATTTTCCGTGATTAACGCAACTTTTTTGAACCCTGCATAGGATATATCACCAACGACTTTCATCACCTGCCCATAATCTACATTGGAATCGCCACGCACAAAAATGCGTGTATCCAACTTTTCTCCTGAAATGGCTTTGAGTTTGGGGATTAAACTATCGGCTAAAATCTTAGTTTCTTGCACAAAAATAATACCATCTGCTTTAATTGTCACAGTCAGTGGCTCATCTTTGCCTTGCACAGATCCAGCTTTGGAATCGGGCAGTTCCACCTCAACCCCTGCGGTAAGCATCGGGGCGGTTACCATGAATATCACCAGCAACACCAACATTACATCAACAAATGGCGTGACGTTTATTTCGGTGAAACCTTGATTACCACGTCTGCCCCGCCTGTTATTTCCGCCTCCAAGTTGCGCTCCCATTATGCCCTCGCTTCATCAGCTTGACGTGAGATTAATGCCAAGAACTCAACTTCAAAATCTTCCAAATGCCCCGCATATTTGTTTAAGTCCCCTGAAAAACGGTTATAAGCGATTACGGCTGGAATGGCTGCAAATAACCCTATGGCAGTGGCAAGCAATGCTTCGGCGATCCCGGGAGCGACAACGGCGAGTGAGGTATTGTTGGAAAATGCGATAGATTGAAAGCTGTTCATGATGCCCCATACTGTGCCAAAAAGCCCAATAAAAGGTGCAGCAGAGCCAACTGTTGCCAAAAAGCCAAGTCCACGCTCAAGTTTGGCGAGTTCACGGTTGCGAGTGACGCTCATAATTTTGGCAATGCGGTCAATGCTGCTTGGCATTAGGGCTGCGTTGGTGCGGCTACGAACTTGTTTGTTAGTGCGAAACCATTCGTCCATTGCGGCAATGAAAGTGGCAACGAATGGGTGCTTTGATTTGCGTTTGGCTTTTTCATAGAAAGTTTCCAATGTTTCGGCTGCCCAGAACTCACTTTCAAAATTGGCTGCTTTGGCTTTTAATGTGCCGAACTTGGATATTTTCTCAAAGATAATTGCCCAGCACCAAAATGAGGCGAGCAACAACATAATCATCACAGCTTTCACCACGAAATCTGCTTGCATAAACATACCCCAAACGGACATATCATGAACCATTTTGCCCGCAAGTTCTGCCGCTGCGACTGGATCAATACTCGCACCAATTTGTTGTGTTGTTTGGGTGGTTGTCATATCTTTAAGAACTCTTACTTTTTAATTACATAATTTATTTTATATTAGTTAATAAGCAAAAAATTATTTTGCATCAAGTTAAAAATGATTATATGTAACAATTATGGAAAACAAAATAGAAAATAATTCAGACTTTATCACAACAACGCAATATGAACCCTCTATATCTGAGGCTTATTGGCAAGCAAAGTGGGAGGCTGAAGGGTGTTTTGCATTTGATGATTGTTCATCAAACAACAAACATTCTGATGATTGTTCATCAAACAACAAACATTCTGATGAGAAATCATCAAAGGAAAAATATTATGTGCTTGAAATGTTTCCGTATCCATCGGGAAATATTCATATGGGGCATGTTAGGAATTATACTCTTGGTGATGTGACTGCAAGGTTCAAGCGAGCTTGCGGGTTTAATGTGTTATATCCTATGGGGTGGGACGCATTTGGGTTGCCAGCGGAAAATGCAGCAATAGCGAGAGGCATTCACCCTGCTGATTGGACATATTCCAACATTGCATCAATGCGTGAGCAGTTGAAGATGATAGGCTTTTCTTATGATTGGAGCAGGGAAATTGCAACATGTGACCCAGAATATTATCAACATGAGCAACGGTTCTTTTTGAGCATGTTGAAGGCGGGGATTGCTTACCGCAAAGAAGGTGTGGTGAATTGGGATCCTGTGGATAATACGGTGCTTGCTAATGAGCAGGTGATTGATGGCAAAGGGTGGCGGTCTGGTGCGGTGGTGGAACGCAAGCGGTTGAGCCAGTGGTTTTTGCGTATCACTGATTTTGCGGGTGATTTGCTTGATGGCTTGCAACAGCTTGATGGTTGGCCAGAAAAAGTGCGCTTGATGCAACAAAATTGGATTGGTAAATCTAGCGGTGCGGTGATTGAGTTTGAGATTAATGGTGAAACCCTCACCACTCACCTTTCTGCCCTCACCCCTAACCCCTCTCCCGATGGGAGAGGGGAATATCCCCACAAATCACATTTATCTAACCCTCACCCCAACCCTCTCCCAATGGGAGAGGGAGTAGCAATGAGTGCGGTGGAAGACCCCTCTCCCAAGGGGAGAGGGTTGGGCGAGGGCTCTTATGTTGGAGAACAAAATCTAGCATTTGAGCGAGATGTAAGTTCCCTCCCCCCTTATGGGGGAGGGTTAGGGTGGGGGCTGAATGAATTAGGGTTCGCTGTTGATGAAAGCCAAATAAACCCTACCCCCTCAACCCTACCCCCTAATTTTATCAAAGCATATACCACACGTCCTGACACATTATTTGGCATGAGTTTTCTGGCAATTGCATCTTCGCACCCGTTAGCTGAGAAAATATCCGCTGAAAAATTGGCAGCGGGTGACTTTACCATTGCGGATTTCATTGCGGATTGTGCAAAGTCTGGCACTAGTGAGGAGGCGATTGAAAAAGCCGAAAAACTAGGGGTTGATACGGGGCTTAAGGTGCAAAACCCATTTAATGGCGAGTTGCACCCGATATATATTGCTAATTTTGTGTTGATGGAATATGGCACGGGGGCAGTATTTGGTTGCCCTGCGCATGATGTGCGTGATTATGAGTTCGCAAGCAAATATGGATTGCCGATTAAGCGCGTGGTTGAAAGTGAGGGGGTTGCAGGCGAGGGAGTGGATATTGCACATGAAGCATTCACGGGTGACGGAGTGCTAATTAATTCTGAGTTCTTAAATGGTTTGAATGTGGCAGATGCTAAAGAAGCAGCCATCAAAAAATTAGAGGAAATGCAAGCGGGAACTCGTCAAGTGAATTATCGTCTGCGTGATTGGGGAGTTTCACGTCAGCGTTATTGGGGTTGTCCAATTCCGATTATTCATTGTGATGATTGCGGAGCTGTGCCAGTGCCAGAGGATCAACTGCCAGTTGAGTTGCCCAAAGATGGAGTGAGCTTTGACGGTGTTGGCAACCCACTTGCTAACCATGCAACATGGAAACATGTTGATTGCCCGCAATGTGGCAAACCTGCGGTGCGAGAGACTGATACATTTGATACATTTTTTGAATCATCATGGTATTTTGCAAGATTTTGTTCGCCGCATTTTGCAGGTGGAATTGATGCGAAGGCGGCAAATGCACTATTACCCGTTGATTGCTATATTGGTGGAATTGAACATGCGGTTTTGCATTTGCTTTATGCAAGGTTTTTCACTCGTGCATTGGCAAAACTTGGCTATGTTGATGTGCAAGAGCCATTCAAAAACTTGCGCACTCAAGGAATGGTAACACATGAAACTTACCAAGATTTAAGCGGCAAATGGCTTTACCCTGAAGAAGTGAAGCGAGGTGAAGATGGTGAGTGGGTAAGTTTGTCGGGTGAAAAAGTCAGCGTTATGCGCACGCAAAAAATGAGCAAATCCAAGAATAATACCGTTGACCCGCGGGGGATTATTGCCAAGTTTGGAGCGGATACGGCCAGGCTTTTCATGATGTCAGATTCACCACCCGAGCGTGATTTGGAATGGACGGAAGCAGGAATTGAAGGCGCATGGCGTTATGTGAACCGCCTATGGCGCATGGCGCAAGATGGGGGGCGTGTGGCGCAACATTGCCCTCACCCAACCCTCTCCCTCAAGCAGGAGAGGGCTTCCCCTCACCCCCAACCCCTCTCCCAAAGTGAGAGGGGAGAAGAACTCCCGCAATTAAACTCCTCCCCACTAAACTTTAACCCCCCACCCCAGCCCTCCCCCGCAAGGGTGGAGGGGGCGGAGTTTGTCGCCCCTAATCTAGCTAATCCAATAATGGAGGAGGCAGCAACAATGGAAACGGTAGCAATGAAGGGGGAGAAGAGAGTTATCTTCACTGATTATAACGAACTTACCTCAAGCCAAATGCCAGTTTATCGTCAGTTGCAGAAAACTATTATTGCAGTGCGTGAAGCGATTGAGCAGTTTCAATTCAACAAAGCGGTAGCAAGCATTCGTGAGTGCAGCAATGCGCTTGATGAGCTAGATTTGAACGATGCTGTTGCAGCCGTTTTATATCATCATGGCTTGAAGAACTTGATTTTGTTGATTGCCCCTTTCATGCCGCATTTGGCTGAAAGCATGTGGGTGGCGATTGGTGAGGCGGGTTTGGTTGTGCAGCAAGCATTTCCTGTGGCTGATATGGCGGTGCTAGCAGATGATGAAATCACTATTGGGGTGCAAATTAATGGTAAATTACGGGAAACTTTGCAGGTGAAAAAAGATACCTCCAACGCTGAGCTGGAATCCCGTGCGCTTGCACTCCCCGCTGTGCAGAAGCATTTGCAGGGCTTGAATGTGCGTAAAGTTATTTGTGTGCAGGGAAAAATTGTTAATGTGGTTGCAGCATGAAAGCGGTTTTAATTATTCTATTGCTTATGGTTGGTGCATGTGGGTTCACCCCCGTCTATCAGCAGGGGCAGTTGCGCACTCAATTGCAAAATATTAGCATATCTGCCCCTGATAACCGTGAGGCGCAAACGCTGAAAGCATCATTGGAGGATTCCATTTATGCTGGTGGTGGGGCTGATTTGCATGGAGAGGGAAATACGCAACAAGGGACGCAACCGAAATATGTGCTTATTCCTAATTTAGGTTTAAGTGTGTTGCCGCTTAGTATTGAATCAAATGGAACAACTCAGCGTTACCGTGTGATTGGCAATGCAAATTATCAGTTGTTAGATGCAAACGGAGTGGTGCAAAATCAAGGTGCATTTGAGCGATTTAGTAGTTATAGCATCGCTAATGCGGATTATTCCACTTATGTTGCGGGAAAAGATGCTAAAAAGCAGGTGATTGAAGCGGTGGCAGAGGAGTTGCGTTTGCGCCTGATTGATTATTTTAATAAAATTGAGAATGTGAAAACGGAAGCAAAAGTGGGAACGAATGGAATGAAAGGACAATCTAAATGAGGGGGGCAGGATAAATGAAGCTAAAACCAGATGATTTTGCTAAAATCCCAGCATCATGCCGAGCATTTTTAATTTATGGGGCGGATTATGGGTTGGTTAAGCTACAATATCAGACATTATTGAAAAGTTTGAAAATTGATGAAAGCGATGATTTTGCACTAACCAAGCTTGATTTGCCAGATATTTTATCTGAACCAGCAATATTGCATGATGCACTCAGTGCAATGAGTTTGATGGGTGACCCTCCTTGCGTGGTGGTGCGTGATGCAGGAAATTATTTAACTGAGATTTTGAAAAATATTTATAACGCTAATTATGAATTGAATTATTTGATTGTGATGGCGGGAGAATTGGATAGCAAATCTTCGCTCAAAGCATTATTTGAAGATGAAAAATGCAAGTCAATGGCAGGAATCGCTTGTTACCGTGTGGAGGGCGATGCGTTAAACAGGGTGATTAATGCGATGCTGATTGAGAGAAATATTAGTTTCCACAAAGATGTGCTAATGATTCTTAGCTCCATGCTTGGCAATGATCGGGCGATTATTAAATCAGAGATTGAGAAAATCAATATTTATATGGGAGATGATAGAGTGCTAACCTCCGAGATTGTGCTAAAATGTTGTGCGGATAATCAGCATTTGATGTTATATCAAGCGATGTTGGAGCTGCTAGCGGGCAACAAGTTAGCATTCACTCGTATGACAGAACGGTTGATGCAATCAGGTGAAAGCATGGTGGCGGCAATGCGGGTGTTGCAATATCATTTCACCACCCTTGGCGGGCTGGTGGAAAAATATTCTCGTGGTGGTGTGCCATCGGATTTGGTGAAATATAATCGCCCTTTTATTCCATTTGCGAGCCAACCACTTTATGCTAAAGCGATGATTCGCTGGAAGAATCCAACGGATTTGATGCGGTTGCAAAATAAGTTGGTTGCACTTGAGGTTCTGAGCAAAAGCACGGGAGCGCAGGATTTTATAATCATGCAGGAATTGATTAATTTTGCTTGAATTGATTTTAGGCTATTGTTATTTTTTATTAAACATTTTCTAATATTTTTTGTTGATGTTTATATTGTGTTTTTTCAGCTTGCCATTTTTCAGATATTTATTTTGTCAAGTAGCCGTCAGTGAGATTAACTCATAACCAGCATCATAAGCATTGCCATGAATTGGTGCGGGGTGAGGGAGTTTATTGGTGATACCATCATAAATTGCGGTTAAAATCGCCTCTAATACCGCACTCAAATCTGCTTCTGCACTTGGCACACGATGCTCAATTCGTTTGTAACGCCGAGTATGCGCCTCACTTCGCATTTGTAAAATTGCCTCAAGTCCCGTCACATGCCCAACATTATCAGGCAATCGCAACGCTGTGGTGCGGTTATTGAACCCCCAGCTAATATTTGTGGGTGCATTAAAACCCGATTGGTAGCGTTGCATGGCGTGTTCACTGCCTGCAAAAATTGGTAAATCAAGTTGCATATTTGTGAGCAATCCTGCAATCGCATAACCGAGATATTCACTGATTTCCCCTTCTTCTAGCCAAAATAATTGCTGCCCCGTGAAATCTTCCAAATGGATATGGATATGCAACCCATTGCCATGTGCTTGCGGGAATGGTTTAGCCTCAAAACAAGTGATAAGCTGCATTTTCTGTGCGGTTTGCCGTGCTATTTGTTGCAATTTTTCCGCATCATACAATAATTGTGCTATATTACAAGTTGGTTGCAATGCTGCCTCAACCTGCCCGTCACCCACTTCTATGCTTGCGGAATGTAGAGGTATATTAGCGCAATTATGCTTGAATTGATTGATATATTCATGGCGCAATTCATTTGATACGGTGATTTTTTCATGGATTGCGGATAAATCAAAGTTTTCTGCAACTTCATGCAACAAATACCACTCAATTTCTAAGGCACAAAAGGATTTTATCTTTAAGTTATCATATAATTTTTGCGCCATATAGTTTTTGCGTTATTTAATTTTTGTATTATCTGATTTTTGCTAGATATATATTGTTAATTATCAAGCTCTGTTGCGTCAATTTTATCGCTATTCACATTATTACTATCTATTTTGGCAGCGGGCAGAACATCACGCAAAGATGCACCACTATTTTCTAGCAAATCCTCTTGTGGTGTTTTTTTGATGGTTGATTCACGTTTTGCCCGAACTGGTAAGCGTTTAATTTTTGGTGTGGTTGGGCGAGCAATAATTGGCGTTTTTTCCAAAACTTCGTCAGTTTCAATTGGATTTTGCTCTGTGATATTTTTGTCCATTGGATTTGTGACGGTTGGATTTGCAACAGGTTTTGCTACTGGTTT
Source organism: Alphaproteobacteria bacterium (assembly GCA_043765375.1). Lineage (GTDB taxonomy): Bacteria > Pseudomonadota > Alphaproteobacteria > Rickettsiales > UBA998 > JAYUJH01. Next base: position 61,320 of record JAYUJH010000008.1, on the reverse strand, counting down.
AGTGCTATCATATTCGTCAAGCAATGTTATATCTATCGCTTGATGTGATATTTCATTGGGTGAGGCATCATGGCTTGGGGCATCAGCATTTAGTGTATCATTATTTGGGGCATCATCTTGCTCGGTTGCTCCTTGCCCCGTATAATTATTACGTTTCAAGCGGCGATTGCGCCTTTTGGCTCGGTTGCGCTCCACTCGTGCCAGCCGTTGCTCTTCCGTTTCACCATTATGCGGTGCATTTTCATCACTGGATTCTTCCTCAATTTCTGATTTTTCATCATGATTATGTTGTGATGTTGGTTGCGAAACCTGCTGCGCGTTCTGTTGCTGTTGCTGCTGCTGTGGCGGTCTTACATTAACATTACGCTCCTTATTGCGTAATTCATCTTGGGCTTCAGCCAAGTTTAGCACTCTGGTATAATGCTCCACATGCTGCATATAATATTCAACTTCTACCCTATCACCCTGCTGTTTGGCATTTTTAGCCAAATCTAGGAACTTAGTTTGTTGATTGCTGGCGTGCCTGCGCTGGGCTGGGTTGACGATATCGCTCATTTCGTCACGGTCATAAATGGCATTAGTGCGGCTTTGCGCATTGCCACTGCTCGGGCTGGGGCGTGGATTATTGTTAAATCTGCGTCCCATATTGCTGGGGCTGCCATTTGGATTGCTGCGACTATTATTTATCTGTCCATTTGGGTTGGGGCGACGGGTATTATTATTGTTATTATTAGTAGGGCGCATTGATTTTCCTTAGTTATTTTGCGTAAGTGGTTAGTTTATATTAATTGAAACATGTTTCAAATGCTGTTTTTTTAGGTGGTGCTTGAGTGATTTTTAATTTCTTCTAAAAATCAGTTTTTTTGAAAGCTAGAGTTCGCACTATTCCAGCTAAATCCTGCTTGGAATGAGAATTAATAAATCCAGCATCATTTGCTATTTGATTAACGTCATCTTGCTGATTTATCCCAATTTCACAAATTATCACACTATCATGATTTAATAAATTATTTATCAATGTAAATATTTGCCTATAAGCGTTGAGACCGTCATCACCACCATCTAAGGCTTTGATAGGGTCGTAATCCCGAACATCGCATTCCAAAAAATCAATATCATTGGTTGGAATATAAGGTGGATTTGTTATTATCACATTATATAATGATTTATCTAATTCTGTCCAGCTTAAATTGTGAAAAACACTATGATTTTGCAATTTTAATGCGTTTGCGTTGCGATTGGCGATTGTGATTGCTTCATTGCTAATATCAATTCCCACGCCTTTTGCATTAGGATATTCCCGCAATAAACTGAGCAACAAGCAACCTGTGCCTGTGCCTAAATCTAATATTTTTAGTGGTAAGTTACGGTTTGGGTATAATTCCAACATGGTTTCAATGATTAATTCACTCTCGGGGCGAGGGTCTAGGGTATGTTGATTGGTGAAAAAATCATCTCGCCAAAATGCTTTGCGTCCAATAATTTTAGCAATCGGTTCACCAGCTTCACGACGGTCGCATAATTGTTGAAGTTGCGCAGGGTTTGGGGGTTGCAAGCGCAGATAATCCTCTCTGCTTAAGCCAAGCAAATGCGCTGCTAGGATTTGTTGCTCTTTGGGATTAATCAAGCTGCCTGCACGCCTTTAGATTGAACGCCATCAGATTGAACGCCCTTACTGGTGGAATATTCAAAATGCAATGTTTTGCCTTGATTGACGCAAGAATAAGCGTTATGTGCAGCAACCGCAGCTTCGCTAAAACCGCATAAAATCAACTTTAACTTGCCCGCAAAACTGGCGATATCACCCACTGCGAATATTCCTTGATGGTTGGTTTGCATGGTAGCGGGATTAACCTTTATATGGCTCATTTCCAACTGTAACCCCCAATCATTGATAGGCCCTAACTCCATCGCCAAGCCAAAAAATGGCAATAGCACATTAGCGGGCAGGGTGCGAACCTCACCCTCAAGCGTTGCCACTTCAACAGTGTTCAAAATACCATTTTCGCCCTGCAAGCCATGCAATTGATAGGGAATTACCATCTCAATATTATCTCTCGTTTGACATAATTGTTCCAACCGAGCGATGCTTTCAGGGGCAGCACGAAACTTGGCTCTGCGATGCACAAAATATATATGTTCAGCAATATCAGCTAGTGCAATCGCCCAATCTACGGCGGAATCGCCCCCGCCAGCTATCACAATGCGTTTGCCCGCATAATCAGCTTTGTGTGCCACCATGTAAAACACAGATGTTCCTTCATATTGTTCAAGTCCTTGCAACGGTGGACGGTTGGGGCCAAATGCTCCGCACCCACCCGCAATAATCACTGCTTTTGCGGTTATTTCAACGCCTTTGGAGGTTGTAACTTGCCAATCATCGCCTTGTTTTTCTAGCCCTATCACCTGTTGACCCAGATGAAAATGTGGCTTAAAAGGGGCTGATTGTTCAACTAATTTATCAATTAATTCTGCGGCATTAATGCTCGGATATGCGGGTATATCATAAATTGGTTTCTCGGGATATAATGCGGTGCATTGCCCACCAACTGCCTCCAGTGAATCAATCACATGGGTTTGCATTTTTAGCATTCCACATTCAAAAACGGTGAACAACCCAACGGGCCCCGCTCCAATTATAACAATATCTGTTTGGTATTGGGCTGTTTGATGTCTGACGCTTTCTTGCATGGCTGATTGAGATTGATGCTCTATATTCATGAAATATTTATAACAATTTACTATCCTAAATACAAGTATAAGTTTTTAGTTTGAGCGATGAAATATTTTTTAAGTGGTAATATTAAAAAAATATTATATATGTTATGAAATTAAAATAATATTGTAGCATAAATAAGAATATTATGGATTTGAATAAACTATGAACTTAAGCAACAAACAACAAGGAATCATGTGGTTTTGCATATCGGGATTATTATCCGTGATAATCAATATCAATATGAAATACTTAAATCATACATTCAATTATCACCCGTTTCAGTTGGTTTTTTGCTATTCTCTTCTAGGTAGTTCACTTTATTTGCCCGCAATATTGCGTGGAAAAATACGATTTTCAACCACCCGCTCAGGGTTGTATAGCGTAAGAGCGATTTTAGAAATTACTGGATTTATGTGCATGTTTTTTGCGCTCGCCAAAATACCATTTGCCGTGTTGGTAACACTAACTTTCACCACGCCACTGATTGGCACAATATTTGCGGTTTATATGTTGGGTGAGAAAATTAATCAGCAAAAAATCATTGGTTTAATGGTTGGATTTATCGGAATTATCAGCGTCACCAACCCGTTTGGAGCGGAGTTTCAACTTGCATATTTGTTACCCATGCTTGCTGCTTGTTGTTTTGCTTTGTGTGGCGTGACTATAAGGTTGCTTGCCAAAACTGAGCCTCCATCACGGATTGCTGCACGAACATTGGTGATGATGGCGTTATTTTCTGCGCCATTTGCGGCAACACAGGCGAGGTTGCCCGATGTTTCGCATTTACCATATTTCGCTTTGATGGCGATTTTGGTTGCTGCCGTTCAATTTTCTGTTGGTAATGCGTTGCAAAAAATTGAGTTAAGCGTGGCGCACCCATTTATGTTTTTGAACCTGATATGGTCTTCCACTTTTGCATGGTTGCTATTTGATGAAAAAATCGCCTCAACCACGGTGATTGGTGCAATTATCATTATTATTGGGATAATAATTAATGCTTATGGCGACAAAAAACACTAGGTTATGTTTTTATTTCTACTGTTGCTTGCTGCAAATCGCATTTTAACTTGCGCTTCTTCGCTCATGTATATGTATAGCACTTTCGCTTTTTATTGGTTTTTTCAAAACCTGATAAAAAGTGATGTAGTGCTATATTTTTAAGGTTATAGTGCTTTCTCAACTTTTTATTATTCCGTTTTTACAGGATCAATAAAAAGTTGAGGCACTATAATACACGTCGCTTGAATGCTCGTTAAATTACAATTTTCGCTAGCGCATCAGCGAAATTATAACACAACCTTACCAATTTGTTTGTTATTTAAGGCTTGATTATTTGCTAGTGCGTTATATATTGTGATTATGAATGATAATGATATTTCCAAAAAATCAACTTTGCAACGCTTTCTTGAGATGGATTCCTCCAGTAGCATTTTGCTGATGGTTGCAAGCATTATTGCGATGATATGTGCCAATATGGGATCAACCGCTGCGGGCTATCAAGCATTCCTACATAGCAAGATTACGCTAGGTTTTGGAGATTTTAGCCTGAGCAAACCTGTTGATCACTGGATTAATGACGGGTTGATGGTGATTTTCTTCTTCTTTGTTGGTATGGGAATTAAGCGAGAATTGAAAGAGGGGCAGCTTGCGTCTCGTCAAGATGCTATCCTGCCGTTAATTGCTGCTATAGGCGGAGTAACTGTTCCTGCAATAATTTTTACATGGTTTAATGCGGGCAATGATGCGGCATTGCGAGGCTGGGCAATTCCAACTGCAACTGATATTGCGTTTGCGGTTGGAGTTATTTCATTGCTGGGCAGCCGTGTTCCGTTGGGTTTGAAAGTATTTTTAACTGCTGTTGCCGTGATTGATGATTTAATCGCCGTATTGATTATCGCCTTTTTTTATACGGCTAATATTTCAATTGATGCGTTATTGGTGAGTGCGGGCTGTGCGATATTGCTATTATTCATGAATATGCGTGGGGTGCGGTTCTTCTCACTTTATTTGCTGGTTGGGGTGGTAATGTGGTTGGCGATTATGAAATCTGGCGTTCATGCAACCATCGCTGGGGTGGTGCTTGGCTTTGCCATTCCATTGAAACCCGATTTGCGTGGTGGTTCTATGCTCAAAAATATAGAACATAAAATTGCTTATCCAGTTAATCATTTGATTTTGCCATTATTTGCTTTTGCTAATGCGGGAGTTGTGTTGGCGGGTGTTGGGTTGCATCAGTTGCAAGGGGCAATTCCTTTGGGGGTTGCTTGTGGATTATTTTTTGGCAAGCAAATTGGGGTGTTTAGTTCATCATTAATTGCTATTAAGCTGGGCGTTGCTAGCCGCCCTAAAGGCTCAACATGGTTACAATTTTACGCCGTATGCTTAATGTGTGGTATAGGATTTACTATGAGTTTGTTTGTTGGCACACTTGCTTATGATGATGTGATGTTGCTAACCGAAACCAAGCTCGGAGTGATGATTGGTTCAATTGCTTCAGGGCTGGTGAGTTATTTTTTGCTTAAATATGCTTTGAAAATATCATCTCAGGTGTGAAGTATTATAAGTGCAAAGTAACTGATATGGTGGATACCAGCTTCCGCTGGTATGACGGGAGTCAGTGCCTATATTAGTTAGTGTCTATATATTAATTAGTATCTATATTTGTGTCATGCTCACGAATTGCACGCCTTATATGTCCCAAAATATCTCAGCGTTGAAAATAAAACTTGGCGAGTTCAACTGCCGCCCGCAACTCAATATCCTCAATTATTTCACGCAAATCTGGGTTTTGCACCTTGTGCTTTAAGGCGTTCATGTTGGATTCAATACTGGTCAACAAATAATGCGGTATCTCACCCGCAAGCAAAGTTAGGCGCAGTTCCTCAAGGGAATCAAGGGCAAGATTGGCGGATTTAATTTGTTGTTGACGTTGTGCATTGTGGTTTTGCGCTTCACTGGAACTTTCCTGCATCGCCATTAAATTATCCATCGCAGCGATGGGGGCGGAGCTCAGAATTGCAGCATTGCTTGCTACTTCGTTAATATTGGTTGCCATATCAACCATCGCCATAATATCGGCAAAATAACTATGCGCGCTATCAGTGCCTCCAATATGCGCTTTTTTGGTTGTGCGTTTGGTAGAATTAATATTGGTTGGTTCGTTGATTTTTGTCATGTTAACTTATAAAATAACGTATATTTCCAGATTATGAATAATTCCTTAAATATATCGTAATTTTTTGACAAAAAAACATTTATAATGCGTTTATTTTTTATTTTTCATATTTTGTTGATTTGTGGTTCGGTTGAAAAATAAAAAAGGCGATTTGCCCTCAAGTTAAATAGATTTCAAGTTCAATAGTAATTGAGCGCACTCGCCTTCAAGTTCATATAGATTTTTAGTTATATGTTTTTTCGGAGGAATATTGATTCATGGAGGTGATTTTATCTTTCAAACGCAACCGATATTTTTTGAGTGCATTTATTTTCATTTCATCACGGCTGGATAATTTCAATTCATGTTTAATAGTATTTTTCAAAGTGTTACGGCGATATTCCAAGGCATTAATATATGAGATGGCATTCATTGTTTTCCTCCATGATGTTGATTAAATATGTTTAATTAAGTTTCAAATTGATACAATTATTTAGCTTTAATCGCATTTGAAACATAACATATTTTTAATGTTGGTTCAATCAAGAAATGCAGATAATTCGCATTAAATTACATATTAGTAATGTTGTATATGACCTTTTCTCCCTTCCTGCCGTGAATTAAATATGTGCTTATATACTCTTGATGAACAACCAATATGAGAGGAAATATGCAGATTTTACAAAATATTAGCACTAATTCAATTGGAATATCACAGGAAAATTATTCATATTTGCAAACAGTCTATTGTTACGGAACATTTGCGGGGGCGATGGTTATATTGCAAGGCTCGCCCAATGGCACTGAATGGTTTGATTTGGTAAGTTTTAGCGAAAAAGAAGTGGTAGGGATTGGTTTAAGTGTTAGGTTTTTGCGTGGCGTGGTTGCAAATGCTACAATCAGCACTAATATCACTTTGTTGGTTGAGTAACGCTAAAACTGATATTCACAGCTTTTCAAAATGCCTGCAACATTTGATTTTCTGCGCTTCCTCTGCTCATGTATTTCTATATACACTGCGCTGTGGTTCTCAAAAATACAAACGTTTCGGCGGTTTTCAAAAACTGTGAATGCAGGTTCTAGAACTTAAAACCGCAATTTTAGTGGCGTATGGTTAAAATTATAATGGATAATAAAATCAAAAAACATTATATATATGATTATATATGCTTATTCGGTTGAATATTAAAAATATTATTTTGTTGCAGCAGGTGAATATTGAGTTTGCAGCTGGCTTAACTGTGCTTACTGGTGAAACTGGTGCAGGCAAATCCATTTTGCTTGATGCGCTGGGGTTAGTGCTGGGCAAGCGAGCCGATGGCGGCGGGAAAATGGTGCGTTATGGCGAAGAAAGTGGGCAGGTTACCGCTGAGTTTGATATTGCGGGTTATGTCCATTTGCAAAATTGGTTAGCTGAACAAGGAATTGAGGTTGAAGATGATATATTAATCATCAGGCGCACATTGAAATCCGACGGTGCATCAAAATCATTCGTGAATGATCAACCAGTGACGCAAAAAACATTGCAATATATTGGTGAATGGTTAATCGTCATTCATGGGCAGCATGATCAGCGTGGTTTGTTGGAAGTGGCAAAACACGCTATCTTGCTTGATGATTATGCGGGATTAAGTGATGGTTTAACTAAGCAAGTGCGTCTGGCTTATGGGGCGTGGCAGGCAAGCAAGCGTGAGTTGGAGAAATTGCAGCAGGATTTGCAAAATGCAGCCCGTGAGAGTGAATATTTGGCGCATGTTGTGGCGGAAATTGGTAAGTTGAAACCAATAATAGGCGAGGAAGATGAGCTTGCAAATGAGCGCAGTGCATTGTTGCAAATGGAAAAAACAGGGCTATTATTGCAGGATAATGAGAAGATTTTAAGCGGTGGACAATCACCCATTGCTGAGCAATTGCGTCGTGTGCAAGTTTCGTTTTTACGTTCTGCGATTGCAACGATTCCCCAAATTAGCAATATTATTGATTCCCTAGAGCGATGCTTGCATGAATTGGAACATTCAGAAACTATCTTGCATGAATATTCGCGCGAAATTAATTATGATGAAGCGAAATTAGAGCGCATTTCAGAGCGATTATTTGCACTGCGTGAATTGGCGAGAAAATATCGCATGAATGTTGATGAATTGCCGATATATTTAGCGCAAGCAGAGCAAAAATTGCAGCAAGTGATTGGTGGGCAGGAAGAAATTGCTCGCCTTGCCAAACGGGTTGAAGAATTGCAAATGGAATATATGAATCAAGCAAAATTATTGCGTGATAAAAGATTGGAGGCAATCCCTAAATTATGTGATGCAATTCATGATAATTTGCAAATGTTGAAAATGTCAGCAACCAAAGTGCGGGTTCGTTGTGATGAATTGACATTAGAGCAAGCAAAAGCTAATGGAATTGATGATATATGTTTTGAGGTGGCAACAAATGTTGGCGGGCATTATGGAGGGTTGGCAAGCATTGCATCGGGCGGGGAGCTTTCTCGTTTCATGTTGGCAATGGCGGTGGTGATGAATAATGGTGTGAACTCTCCTATGTTGATTTTTGATGAGATTGATACGGGGACAGGCGGGGCAGTGGCGGATAGCATCGGGTTGAAGCTCGCTGAACTTTCACGCAAACAACAAGTGGTGGTGGTAACCCATTTGCCACAAGTTGCTGCTCGTAGTGAAACTCATTTATTTATCAGTAAAAAGGTGATTAACGGCGCAACCGTGACTGATGTGTTGCAATTAACGCATGATCAAAGCCAAGAGGAATTGGCTCGTATGCTTTCTGGAGCGGTTGTAACTGATGAAGCCCGTTTGGCCGCCGCCAAGTTGATGAGTGGTAGTGCAGTAATTTCCGCATAAAGATTAATGAAGAAAAAACAACAAAACAAAAATAATCATATGGAGGCAATATGAAAACAATATTAGATAAAGCAGGGTTGCGAGGGCGCATTTATGATAATGTGTTGCAAACAATTGGTAACACGCCATTGGTGCGTATGAATAAAATGGCAAGTGAGGCGGGCGCAGTAGCGGATATATTGATGAAGCTGGAATATTTCAATCCACTTTCTTCGGTGAAAGATCGTATTGCCCTTGCGATGATAGAAGCGGCAGAGGCAGCGGGGCAGTTGCACTCACAAAGCATGATTATTGAGCCAACTTCGGGTAACACAGGGATTGCGCTAGCGTTTGTTTGTGCCGCCAAGGGCTATCAACTTACATTGACTATGCCTGAGAGTATGTCAATTGAGCGGCGCAAAATGCTAAAGTTTTTGGGAGCAAAATTAATATTAACGCCCGCAAGTGAAGGTATGAAAGGGGCAATTCGTAAGGCGGAAGAAATTGTCGCAACTGATGCAAATGCTGTGTTATTGCAGCAATTTCAAAATGTAGCCAACCCCGCTATTCATATGCAAACCACGGCGGAGGAGATTTGGATTGATAGTGCAGGGGGCGTTGATGTGTTTATTGCAGGGGTTGGAACGGGTGGAACAATCACGGGCGTTGGCTCGGCGTTGAAAGCAAAAAAACCAAGCATAAAAATCATAGCGGTTGAACCATCATCAAGCCCCGTGCTTTCAGGTGGAGTCGCTGGATCTCATAAAATACAAGGGATTGGTGCGGGTTTTGTGCCAGATATTTTGCAACGCGAGGTGATTGACGAAATTATCACAATTAGCAATGAAGATGCGTTTGCAACGGCAAGATTGGCTGCAACTTCTGAGGGTATTGCGGCGGGTATTTCATCTGGTGCAACAATTTCTGCCGCATTGCAAGTGGCTTGTCGCCCCGAGATGGCGGGCAAAACTATTGTGGTGCTAGTTGCTTCCATCGCCGAGCGTTATATTTCCACCGAATTATTCGCAGATTTATAATGATGTTAGAGAATGAATAATAATATTTTAACCACCGATGAGCAACGCCGTTATGCTCGCAATATTTTGTTGCCTCAAGTGGGGCTGGTGGGGCAGGATAAATTGCGAAATGCTCGTATGTTGGTGGTGGGGGCTGGAGGGCTGGGTGCAGCTTCACTTGGTTATCTTGCAGCGGCTGGAGTTGGTAAAATCGGTATAATGGATAATGATTTTGTGGAATTATCCAATCTTAACCGCCAAATTATCCATGAAACGGGGGATATTGGGCGGTTAAAAGTGCAATCTGCCGCTGACCGAATTAGCGAGATAAATCCACATGTAGAATTGCAGCTTTATGCGCAAAGATTGCATGATGACAATGCGCACATCATCGCTGATTATGATATAGTGATTGATGGTTGTGATAATTTTGCAACTCGTTATGTGATTAATAAGGCGTGTTTGGCAGCAAAAATCCCTTGGATTTATGGTGCAGCGCAGGGTTTTAAGGGGCAAATTGCGGTTTTCCATTCTGATGCAAACTCGCCCTGTTATCGTTGTTTTGTACCAACTGAACCGCATCAACGCAATGATTGTGAGCATCGTGGGGTGCTTGGCGCAGTTGTTGGAATTATTGGCGCAATGCAATCGATGGAGGCAATCAAGCTAATTGTTGGAATAAACATCGCCACAACAAAAATAATTCGCTATGATGGCGTTCAAAATATATGGAAATCAGCAATTTTGCATAAAGATTTGGGTTGCGTTGATTGTCAATGATAGCATTCAAAAGGTTTGGGTTTATTAAAATGAAATATATATATGTTATGTTATTATTACTTGGGTATATGATTTTACAGCCACAAAACTCATATGCACAAACCACATATCCGCAAAGTTCACAGGCGCAAAATATAGATAACTCAAATATAAATGCGCAAAGTTTTTCGCTATCCAAGGATATAAAACAAAATATAAAAACTGGGGAGGTGAAAATTGAGGCTGAAAAAATAGAAGCTAAAAAGATAGAAGCCAAAAAGATGGAAGACTACGTTATTCGCCCGCCAAAAATGAATTATGCTGCACTTTGTCAGGCTAATAATTTGTTAAATGATGATAAAATTAAATATTATTTATCCGAGGAAGAGCAAGGGCGTTTTAATGCGGAGAGCTATTTTCATCTCGCTAAAATATATTATTATGGTATAGATTCAGTGTTTCAGGACAAATCCAAAGCGATGCAATATGCTAAAGATGCAGCGGATATTCCCTCAACATGGCGCAAAAAATCTCGTGATTTGGTGGGAAAAATGCAGCTCAAAGCCTTGAAAAATGGTGATGAAACTATGGCTAGAGAGTTGCAGGATACCATCAGCATGATGCGCCAAGAGGACGGTTATAATGCGGGATATTATGCGGGGCAAATGGCAGAATTAGACGAAGATTATGCTCAAGCCTTCACTCATTATCGTATGAGTGCGGCGAAAAATCCACATGCTTCACTGGCGATTGCCGCCCTTTATTTTCAAGCAAAATTGCCAACTGCCACTCAGCAAAAAACTGATGATATGATTAAAATCGGGCAAAATCAACTTCTTGGTGAATTAAATGCGGGTGATTGCAACGTGTTGATGCCAATCGCTGATATGTTTTTGAATGGCGAGGTGATGAAACCACATGCTCCCGTTGGGTTGGAATGGTTGCAGGTGGCGTTGCAATCTGGTTATTCTCAAGCAGGCGTGCGATTGGGAGAGTATTATATGAGTGAGGGCAACTCCGCAATGGCGATTAATTTTTGGCAGCAAGCAAGTGATTTAGGCTCAAAACGAGCAATGTTTTTGTTGGGTGACGCTGCACTTGAACATAGCAAAATTAAGGCGGGTAAGCAAACCAAGAAAGCACTCCGATTTTTCAAACAATCTGCCACGCTAAACTATATGCCAGCAATATTAAAGTTAATTGAGATTTATCAAGGCGATCACGGGGCAAATTATGCTGATGATGAACAATTAAAATATTGGAAGGAAAAAGCCAATGCTGCGCCAAACCCACCATCAGAATTATTGCGTGAGATGGGGCTTTCAACTCGTATTAAACATGATTATGCGGCGAGCTTAAAAATGTTGGAACAAGCTGCTTATGGTGGTTCAAAAGCTGCTTGGTTGGATTTGGCGGTGGCGTATCGCTATGGTTATGGGGTAAAACAAGATTTGGCGAAATCATTCAAATATGCAACCCGTGCGGCAAAACTTGGCAGTGCTGCGGGGGCTTATGATTTATCCGAGCATTATTATTGTGGAATTGGCACCGATAAAGACCAAGCAAAAGCATTATTTTGGCAAAATGAGGCAAAAAAGCGGCGTAATTTGCAACCGCTAGACACACCTTTGCAAAATGCAAAATCTAAAAATGCTCAAACGGAGCATTTTTTATTGCTGCAACATTTGTTCAAAACAAGCAAAGCGCAAACGAAAGCGGGGCAGGGAGATTTGCATATCAATGATTTGCTGTGGCTGCAAGTGGCTGCGAATAATAATCATAAGCAATCAGCTTTGTTGCTTGGTGATATTTATGTTTCTGCGGATAATTATGATACGAAATTGGCGTTGAAATATTATGAAATAGCGGCATTGCTTGGCTCACAAACGGCGATGTTGCGCTTGCAATTATTGCCTCTGGGGGGTGATGATTGGTTAAAAACGGCGGAATCTGGAGTGGTTTGCGATGGCGATATCATGTTTGAATTAGCCAATTATTATGAAATTAAAGGCAATACCAAGCAATCCAACTCATATTTGCAATTAGCATCAGAGCGGGGGAATGTGGGTGCAATCAAAAAACTAGCGCAAAATCAAGCTACTTTGGATATTTTACAACTGATGAAATAAATAATTAACGATGAATGCGCTATGTTTTTAAGGTTATAATGCTTTTTAACTTTTGATTAGTTCTCATTTATAGCATTAATAAAAAATTGAAGCACTAATATATCAAAGTAAAAATATATATTTTCATATAAATGTCACGCAATTATTGCTAAAAAAATGTTATATATTATAATATTAAAGTAATTTATAAATAATCATTATAGAGTATATAATTATGGCTCCTCCAGCTTCCTATAACGCAAGTGCATTAATCAAAGCAGCTAAGGCATCAGGAATAACCGATAAAAAAGAATTGGCAATGTTTGCGGCGCAAATGGCTCATGAATCTGGCGGGTTCCAATATGATGAAGAAATTGCATCAGGAAGTGCTTATAATGGACGAGAAGATTTAGGGAATAATAAAGATGGCGATGGAGAAAGATATAAAGGGCGTGGATATACTCAATTAACGGGCAAAGCAAATTATAAACATTTTGGTGAAAAAATTGGAATTGATTTATTAGCAAACCCTAATTTAGCTAAAGACCCTGACATTGCAGCAAGAATTGCTGTTGAATATTGGAAAGAACGAGTTGATAGAGAGGCAGCAAAATCTGGCGATGTTGAAAGAGTTACTAAGCAAATTAATGGCGGATATAACGGATTAGAGGATAGAAAACAATATTATAACAAGTTTATGGATAAACTGCCAGTTGCGGCGGCAGCATCGTCGGGTATGACTCTACCAACTGAAAGCTCGTTATCAGCGGTGATTGAGGATTTGAACAAAAACGGCAATCCTGCAGTTGCTAAACAACTTGATGGTATGGCGGCAAATTATAAGAAACGTGATGGCAATTTATCTGATGCAGATAAGGAAAAAATTGCCTTAGCATTGAATGAATTGCAGAAAAATATATCCGAATTATTCAAGCAAAACAAAACTGAACTTGATGATAAAAATCAAATGATGGCTGTGCATTTGGGGCCATTTTCAACTTTAGTTGCTTTGAAGAATGATGGTAACGTAAAAGATGCCAAGCTGAAAATTAATGGCGTTGATTGCGTAATTTCTGAGAAATCATTTAAGGCTTTCACTGATGAAATGAAGGCGCCTTTGGATTATCAAACAGCGACTATTGCGCAATTAAAAGAAGCTGCTGATAAGTTTTATGAGAAACAGAAAGATGAAGCGCAAAAAATAATTAAGAAACAGCAAGAGGGTTCTGTAAAAAAAGGTTCAACCGAGGAAAAAGATATAGATTTTTTCAACCAAATAACCGCAGAAATGGCGCAGAAAAATCCTATCGTGGGTATATTTTTAATGATGGTTAGTTTCATGGCGACAACGAGCGATGAGAAGGAAAAAAACAAGGCGGTGGAAACTGAAGTTGCACCCGCTACCGTGACTGCTTCCACCTCATCACCCGCCCCCGAAAAAGCAATTAATAATATCAAAGATTTGCCTAAGTTACTAACAGTTTCAGGGGGAACGGGGGTAACAGGAAATCCTACTACTCCAAATCAAGATCTTCCATCTGTTGCACCAACTCCAACCACTGTTAGACAAAAATAATTATCCATATAATTTTGTATCTATTATTTTGCTTAAAAAAATATTGCCTAAAAAATGTTATATTTTTAAGCTGATAAAATCACCATAATTTAAGCAGTAACAATCCAAAAACAAATATTATTCGCAAATAAATGTGATGTTTAATATCCAGCGCAAGCGAATATTATGCTTAATACCCAACTCCTAGCGAGCTTTGGCGAGGGTAAAGCAGGTAAAAATCCGCTTTTGCTTTTAATTTGCCAGCAAATGCGCCCGCTTTTTTGCCCACACCGCTATATAAATCCGCTCGCATAGCACCCTTAATTGCGCTGCCCGTATCTTGTGCAATGGCGAGAGTGGAAAACTGCCCACTATTAACATAAATCGGCAATCCGTAGCTAATATATTGCGGATCAATCGCCACAGATGCCATTGGTGTGAGAGGCGTGGATTCCGCCCCCCTCACATTATTATTAACATTTTCTAGCGAAAAAAAGATATATGAATCATTAGATTGCATCACATTTTGCGCTTGGTCGGGGTTGGTGCGCAACCAATTTTTCAGCCATTGCATTGATAAATCTTCTGGCTTGACGATGCCCTGTTCCACAAATTGCTTGCCTATTGCGGTATATGGTTTTTCATTTTTACCCGCAAATACCAGTTTTTTAGTGCTGCCATCAGGCAAATTAACATAGCCCGAACCTTGGATATGCAAGAAAAATGCTTCAATTTCATCATTAATCCAAATTATGACTTCCGCCTTGTCATTCAGTGCGCCTGCATTAATTTGTGTGCGGGTGAACGCATTTTTGTCCTCACGCAAATTAGGCAAACCATAAATTGGCACTTGGTGATTTTCGTCACGCACAAGGCTACCATTCAACATCGGCGTGTAATATCCTGTAAGCAACCCTTTGCCCGTTTCATCACCAGCTATTTGCACTTTGAATGGGTCAAAATATTGTTCAAACGTGGTTTTTGCTTTCTTAATATCTTTGCGCAAAATATCATGACAAAGCGCATTCCACGCTCCCAAGGTCATTGTCATACCATATGCTTTTGGTGGAGCATTTTTTGCAATTGAGCATGAATTATGCAAAGATTTCATCGCAAGACGTGCTTTTGAGTGATTCCAATTTGGCAATTCAGCAAATGAAACTTTCACAAGCGAGGGAGTTCCAATATTTGCGCCAGCAATCTGTGCTTCAGCGTTCATGGACACCATCACCATCAACAAAAATATATTAATATGTGAACGAAATCGCATTTATGTCGCAATGATCGTCCAGTTCGGGTTATTTCCACGCAAATCTCGCTTAAATGTCCAGCTATCCTCAACATTCTCAATCTCAGGCTCAAATCCCACCAATTTATCTCCTTTCTTATCCCGCATAACCTGCACTTGCTCACTGACAAACTGCACTGTAATCACCGCATGATTATCCTTTTTGTAAGCAGCCGTTACTTCCGCCCCCAATATTGCAACGAGCGTGTTATCCTGATATTCCTCAGCATCAAACCGCCCTTTAATCTCCGCCGCACATGCCGCAAATAATTCCGCCGAGAGCAACATTTGCAACACATCTTTATCATCTTTATTCATCGCTTGCATCACCATTTCAAACGCTGATTTTGCCCCTTCCACGAAGTCCTTCAGCCGAAAAGCCTTATCCTGCGTGCGTATATCAATCAACCCCGTCCGCACTTCCTCAGCTAAATCCTTATATTGCTCCTCCTCCGACGTCACCGCTTTTTCCAACAATTTTGGTGCTAGCTCAATTACTTTGCTATCTTTGTCAAACGACGCATCAGCACCCATCGGTGGCTTTTCATGACCAATTTGCTGCCCCAACACGCCATATAACCGCAGCAAAACAAATACGGCAATCGCCCCTAACACAATAATATCAATATTCATATCACCACATATAGCATAATCATCACAAATTAAAAGCCCATATATCACCTCGCCTGCATTTTTTTCATTCGCCCCCCTGCAAATAGCGGTTCATTGGCGCAACTGTGTCTATGTTGCAACAAAACCCCCCGCCCTGATGTAATAATGCGAACATGCACATATATTCGGTTGACATTTGCTCACAAAATGCGCATCTTACCATCTTAATTGGTAATCGCATGTGTAATTAATCGCATATGTAATTGCTTAGTTCATAACATTATAGTTCATAACATTTTTTATATATAAGGTATATCATGGTAACTTTTAATTATGCACAGTCACTTGGTAAAACGTTAGCGTTTAACCCAACTGCTGATATTCTTGATTTCGCAAATCAGGAATTGACTAACTTAACAATCACTGAAGTTGCTGGCGCAGTTCGCATTGCTAACAAGTTCAACGAAGCCGTCACTTTGACTGGTGTTTCATTAGCGCAACTTTCATCAAAAGCAACTGCTCCAACAGCAACTGCTAACCTAACATATACTGGTGCTGGTCGCTTGGTGTTTGGTGATGATTCAGTAACTGCCTCTGGTGATGCTGGTTCAAATACTATCAATGTATCAGGCGTTGCTGGTGATCATGTTCTTTTCGGTTTGGGTGGATCAGATACTATCACAACTGGTAATAGTTCAGATAAAGTAGTTGTTTATGGTGGAACTGGCATGGTTGATACAACTGATGGTTCAGATTCAATAATTGTTGGTAACGGCAATTCAACTGTTTATGCAAATGCTGGTAACGATACAGTTACAGTTGCAGTTGGTGATGGTAAAGTTTCATCAGTATTTGGTGGATTGGGAAATGATGCAATATCAACAACTGCTACAAGTTCAGCTTCAGTTGTGTTTTTTGGTAACTCAGGTAATGATACAATTTCAACCGCTAGCTTAACAGGTGACGTAACTATTTATGGTGGAAACGGCGTTGCTGATTCAACTGATGGTAACGATATGATTACTACTGGAACTGGTGGTGGATTGGTATATGCTAATGCTGGTAATGATGACATTAAATTAAACGCACAAAAATCTATTTCGGTTTATGGTGGTTTGGGCAATGACACAATCATAAGTGCAACAAATCTTGCTGGTAATGCTACAATTTTTGCTGGAACTGGAACAGACACTGTTGAAATAACAATGGCTGGTGGAGCTTCCGCAACAGTATACGGTGGAATGGGTGAAGCCGATTCAACTGATGGTGCTGATGTTATCACAGTAAATAGCACGAACACATCAACTGCAACTGTTTATGGTAATGGCGGAAGTGACGTGATTTCAGTAAATGGTGGGGCTGCTGGTGTTGTATTCGGTGGGTTAGGCAACGATACAATCACAACTGGGACTAGTGCTGATAGCGTTACGCTTGGAACTGGAAATAACGTTGTTGCACTTGGTGGCGGAGCTGATACTTTAGTTTCTGGCAACGGCAATAATGGCATTTCTGGTGTGAACGGTGACGTGAACATTATGCTTGGAACTGGTGATGACACTATCGCAGCTTCAACATTGGGTAAAAACAGCATAGTAAATCTTGGTGGCGGTAACGATACCATTAGCGTGACTGCAATGAGTGGTGCAAACAATACAATCATCGGTGGTTTAGGTAACGATACTATTGCTGTGACAACTACGGTTGCCGCTTCCTCCATTATAATCTGGGGTGGGGCATCTGCTTCTGAATCAGCAGTTGAAACCTCAAAAATTGATGTTACTGGAATTGCTGGTTCTAAGTTTGATATTTCTGGAACTGGTGGTGTTGATACGATTAAATTAATTACTGCTGGAACTGCAACTGTTTCTTCAGGAGCTGGAAATGATGTAATCATAACACTTGCTGGTAATGATTCTATAGATGCTGGTGATGGTAACGATAATATTAATGCTGGAGCTGGTAATAATACTATTGTGACCGGAAATGGTAACGATTCAGTTACAGTTTCAGGTGCCATTGGTTCAGATAATAATGTAACTTTTGGTAATGCTAATTTTGCTAATGGTGAAGTTAACACATTAATAGTTGCTTCAATTGCTGATGCTACTACCAAGCTAGCAGTTACAGCTGGAACTGGTGGATTATTAGTTGATCTTGCTACTACTGGTTTCATAGGCAAAGTAACCGCAACTGCCGGTAATGCTAATGGAACAGATAATAACATTATTAATGCTGCTGCCGCTAGTTCTGACATTGTTGTGTCTGGTAACGGCGCATTCAGTATAAATGGTGGTGCTGGGGTTGATTATATTACTGGCGGTGCTGGTAATGATACAATTCTAGGTGTAGCTGGTAATGACTCATTGATTGGTGGTGCTGGAAATGATAGCATTACTTCTGGTGAGGGAGTAGACATAATAACTGCTGGTGCTGGAAACGACATATTTGTATTCACTGACGCCACCGATAACGCAGCTTACACTGGCGGTGCTGATGTGGTTGCTGATTTTTCTAGTGTTGACGATCTTATCCAAGTTGATAAAAGTGCAGTTACCGCTGGTGGTGCGGTTGGTGCTGTTACTGCAGGAAATTATTACGAAGGAACAGCTGCAGGTGTAACTGCTGGAACAGCTTACGACGTTGTAGTATTAACAGGAACTGGTTATGCTGATGTTGCAGCCGCTGAAGCTGCTCTTACAATTGTAAGCGCATCGGTAACTCCCGCTGCAGTATTGTTCTTTGATACAACAGTGAATCAAGTTCGTATGTATTTTGATGCTGACATTGGAGGAGTTGCTGCATTAACAAATACTGCAACTATGGCAACATTCACAAACATAACAACTCTTGCTTCTATTGGTGATGCTTTTGAAGTTTCTGATTTTGCTTTAATTGCATAATAATAAAAAAATATATTTATAATTCTTAGGGGGGCTTTACGCTCCCCTTTTTTTGTGTGTTTGCAATCTCTGTGTTTTGCAACAATCATTACATCATAATCATTGCCTCACAAACATTGCCTCACAAACATTGCATTTTGTGCATATCAGCTTTGCGTTTTTGCCACTCCCTCAACCCAAAAATCTCTGCTATTAATGTTTCAACAAACATGGAATATTTATGAAGTTCATAATAACATTAATCGCATTAATAAGTTTAACAGCCTGCTCCAGCAACCAACAATCCCAACAAGTCGCATGGGATAATATGAGTTATGTTGATTCCTACGAAAAACTCAATAGCAACATGATGATGGATCTAAGCAGCAAAATCAAATAGCAGCAGCAGCGTCCGCAAATCCCTTCGCCCGCAACAAACATGCGTGGCACTTCCCGCAAGCAATCCCCTCAATTGATGGGTCATAGCACGAGATTGTTTTCGCATAATCCACCCCAAGAGCAACCCCCGCTTTGATAATCTCCGCCTTGCTCATATGAATCAACGGCGCATGAATATTAATTCTCTGTCCGCCCGCACAAGCTGTCGCCAAGTTCGCCATCACCTCATACGCTGCAATAAACTCAGGGCGACAATCGGGGTAACCGCTATAATCCACCGCATTCACCCCAATGAAAATGTCAAACGCCCCAATCACCTCCGCATAAGCCAGTGCAAAACTCAGGAAAATCGTGTTGCGAGCAGGGACATATGTCACGGGTATTTCCGCAGCAATTTCATCAACATGTGTAGCTTTCGGCACAGCAATTTCAGCGGTTAATGCCGACCCACCAAATAAACGCAAATTAATATGGGCAATGCGATGCTCAATAACGCCATAATCCACGGCAATTTGTTTGGCGAATTGTAATTCAATCCCGTGACGTTGCCCATATGCAAAACTTAATGCGTGGCACTCATAACCATCATTTTTCGCCATTGCTAAAATTGTGGTGGAATCCAGCCCGCCACTAAGTAAGATTATCGCTTTTTTCACCATGATGTTTTTTTGCTGCCTCAATAAATCCTGAAAATAGCGGGTGCGGAGCGAACGGACGTGATTTGAACTCGGGGTGGAACTGCACCGCCACAAACCATGGGTGACCATTTAGCTCAATAATTTCGGGCAGTTTTCCACTTGGTGAAACGCCAGAAAATATCATTCCCGCTGCCTCCAAATCTGCACGATACGCCATATTCACTTCATAACGATGGCGATGACGCTCAGAAATGTTCAGGCTGTCATAGGTTTTTGCTGCCAAACTGCCCTGTGCAATTTTACAATCATAAGTGCCAAGGCGCATCGTCCCCCCCACATTATCATCAACGGAACGCTGTTCCAGCACGCCATCACGCATCCATTCAGTCATTAAACCAACCAATGGGCCGCGCGCATCTTCTGTTTCACTTGCGCCAAACTCGGTTGAACTCGCATCTTTTACGCCAACAACATTGCGGGCAAACTCAATCACTGCCATTTGCATACCAAAACAGATGCCGAAATAGGGCAAATTACGCTCCCTTGCATATTTCACAGCGGCAATTTTGGAGCGCACCCCACGTTCACCAAACCCACCGGGGACAAGCACACCATCAGCTTTGGCGAGTGCTACGTCTAAATCTTCAGGTTCTAACGCCCTTGCGTCAACCCAATCAATCTCAACATTGACCCCGCAAAAAATACTTGCATGATGCAATGCTTCGCTCAATGATTTATAAGCATCGCTTAAGCCTGCATATTTACCAACAATAGCGATTTTTACTGTGCCTTTGCGAGCGGATTCATCGCTGCTGATTTTGTTCCAAACGGTTAAATCAGGGGCGGGGGCGTTCATCACACCAAAATGTTTCAAAATCTGGCTATCCAACCCTTCCGCATGATAAGCCCGTGGCACATCATAAATTGAGTTAGCATCAAGCCCTTGGATAACATTTTCCTCGGGCAGGTTACAAAATAATGCAATTTTGCGCCGTTCTGCGACGGGTATTTCCCTATCTGCCCTGCATAAAATAATGTCGGGGATAATTCCGATGGAGCGCAATTCTTTGGCGGAATGTTGGGTTGGCTTAGTTTTCAACTCTTTGGCAGCGGCAATCCAAGGCACAAGTGTGACGTGCATGAATAGCACCCTGCTTTTGCCTAATTCATAACCTAATTGGCGGATTGCTTCAAAATATGGTAGCCCTTCAATATCACCAACTGTTCCACCGATTTCGCATAGCATGAAATCTTCATTTTCAGTGTCTTTGAGGATAAATTGCTTAATCAAATCAGTAACGTGCGGAATTACCTGCACCGTCCCCCCGAGATAATCGCCACGGCGTTCTTTGGTTAGTAAATTGGAATATATCTGCCCCGTGGTGATGTTGTCATTACGTTTGGCATCAACATTGGTGAAGCGTTCATAATGTCCTAAATCTAGGTCTGTCTCTGCACCGTCATCAGTGACGAATACTTCGCCATGTTGAAATGGACTCATTGTTCCAGGGTCAACATTTAGATATGGGTCAAGTTTGCGACAACGAACTTTGAACCCCCTTAATTGTAACAAGTTAGCGATGGAGGCGGCGGCAAGCCCCTTGCCTAATGATGAAACAACCCCGCCTGTGATGAAGATAAACCTAGCCATTTATGTTACTCACTTTTTTGTTCAGCTTTTGGAGTGTTTATTTTCGGGGATTCCATAGCAGGAGTTTCCGTTGAAGGAGTTTCCGTTGAAGGAGCTTCAATTTTTGGAGATTCAATTTTAACATCTTTATTCGTTAATCCTTCAACCGTAACATCTTCATTTTTTTCATCTACATTTTTATCTATGATTTTATTATCAACTGCTCCTTCAATAGCTTCAATAGGAACTTGAAAATCACGATTTTTGCTTTGCTCCAACATAATTTCATCAGCGATGCTATCTGCGCTGCTGCGAGCATTAACAGTGGCGAGCAACAAGCTATTTGCCATGAAAGCCGCTGCTAAAATTGAGGTTATTTTGGTCATTAAGTTGGCTTGCCCACGGCTGGAGAGAAAGTTTGAACCACCGCTTGCGCCAAGCCCAAATCCATCACTATTGCTACGTTGCAACAATATCACGATAATCAGTAATATTGAGATGATAATTTGTAAAACTAGTAATATTAAGCTCATGAAAAATCCAATAAATCAAATATATGTTACCTATACACTAAATAATCAAGAAATAAACTATAAAAATTATACAATATATTATGATTTATGATTGTCAAAAACTCAAAAAAAAAGCTTAGTTATACTAAGCTTAGAGAGCTGCTATAGGGCATGACCAGCAGCTTCTAACGCATCTGGGTATGCACTTTATTGCAATTCTATCTTCTGCAGCTACTGGAGCTGATATACTGTATCTTGCAGCTAATGAAGCTGGTATGATATCTCTTGCAGCTACTGGAGCTGGCATTATATCTCTTGCATCTACTGGAACTGGTAATAGTAATAGCCCTGACAATGCCATTGTAGCAAGTTTTTTCGCCGTTGCCATTAGTTTGTCCTCTTAAAAAGAAAACTATACAAATTTAACACAAACATCAATAATATATTTATGTGATTTTGTCAATATAAAGAAATCACTTTACAGCAGTCTTTATTATTTCTGTCCACTGTTGAAGTTGTGTACTTGCATTGCCAACTAGCAACCCCGATAAATTAGCGATTTCAAACAATGCGGGGGCGTTTTCAGCATTGACTGACCCACCATAAAGCAAGTTAATTAAATAAATCCCGTGACGCCTACATTCATTGATAATCACATCAAACATTTCTTTGATTTCTGCAATGGTTGGAGTATGCCCCGTACCTATCGCCCAGACTGGTTCATAAGCTATAATCAAAGAATGATGCGGAATTATCTCAGCGAGCAAGTTTTTGATTTGCTTTTCAATCGCTGCTCTATGAACATTTTGATCACGCTGCAATTTGGTTTCACCCACGCAGATGATTGGTTGCAACTCTGCTGCCAACGCTGCATTGGCTTTGTGCGCTACGGCTGCATCATTTTCGCCATGGCTTCTGCGACGTTCGGAATGCCCCACAATCACATATTCACAGCCTGTATCATGGAGCATTTGCGCCGAGATATCACCAGTGAATGCTCCGTCTGTTGCAAAATGACAATCTTGTCCACCGAGTATGATGTTGGTGTTTGCGGTGATTGCGTGTAACTGGTTAATCCAAATAGCGGGAGGGCAGCTAATCAGCTTAATTTCGGGTGGTAAGTTTCGCACAATTTCATGTTGCGCAAGGCTGCTCATATATGATTTGGCGAACTCAAAATTGCCATTCATCTTCCAATTGCCAACCAAAAATCGCATTATTTATTTGTTCTCAAATGAAAATTATTATGAGTTCTAGCAATAACATATTGCTATATATAAAGTCATTATTAAAATAGTATTTGCTTAAAAAACCATATAGCTTTAAGTTACGGAAATATATATTTAATATTAATAATATCAATCATTTTTAAGTTTTACATATGCTCTCAAGTTTTCGTAAATTATCCAATAATTTTTTCACCAAAATATTGCTATTGCTGATTGTCGCATCATTCATGTTGTGGGGCGTGAGTGATATGGTGGGGCAGCCAAAACGTGCTGATGTTGCGCAGGTCGGTGATTTGAGCATCTCTGCGAATGAGTATTATATGCAACTACAAAAATTGCGTGCAAATATGGGGGAGTTTTTCTCTCCCGAATTAGTTAAAAAACTGGGGTTGTTAGATCTTAGCTTGCAGGAATTAATCGCCAAAAAATTATACTCGTTGGAAGCCGATTTTTTGCATGTAAATATTAGCGATGATATGATTAAACAGATAATCAAACAGGATAGTGCTTTTCAAAATGAAAATGGGGCGTTTGATGGGGCGATTTTTGAACGTAGATTGAAGCAAATGCGCATTAGTGAAAAATCATTGACGAAAGAAATGAAAGCGGTTGCTGCTGAGGAATTGTTGCAGAAAACGATTGCAACGCAAGCTAATTTTCCTGAAAAATATTATGATATGTTGTTTGAGGTGGAGTTTGAGCAACGCAAAATGATATTATTTAATATTACAGATGCGGAAATTGCTGATATTTCGGCACCAACTGAGGACGAAGTTAAGGGTTATTATGATGCGAATATAACCCGCTATAACGCCCCTGAATATCGTGATTTTGAATATATTATGTTGGATAAAGCAGCAATTAATGAAAATATTGAAATTAGTGAGGAGCAATTGCGGCAGGAATATTTGAAGCGACAAAAACAGCTAATGACGCCCGAGAAAAGGGAGATATGGCAGTTATTATATGATGATAAAGACAAGGCAGAACAGGCTTATGGGTTGCTGAGAAGTGGCAAAAAAATGGAGGCGGTTGCGCGTAAAATTATTCCCGTGAATAAAGATAATATTGCACTTGGAGTTCTTGCCAAGCATCAATTTAACTTTAACGCGCCAGATGTGTTTGTGATGGCAAATGGTGGATTTACTTCGCCCGTGAAAACAGATTTTGGTTGGCATGTTTTTCAAGTTCGCTCAATTAAATCAGCTTTTGTTCCAGCTTTTGAAGATTTGCGGGAGCAATTGAAAGATGATTTAAGCCAAGCGCAAAAGAACAAAACATTGCAAGAATTGATGGAAAAAATGGAAGATGGTTTGGCAGCCGACATGCCGTTGCTACAATTGGCGGTTAATTTGAAGTTGAAATTACAACAAAGTGGTAAAATTGATGCGAGTGGCAAGCGTAGTGACAATACGCAGGAGTTTGCAGTTGATGCGTTTCAGCCGTTATTAAGTGCAGCATTTGCTTTGAAAAAAAGCGAGATTTCAGAAATAATTGCGTTAAAAAATGGCGATTATGTGTTGCTTGGGTTAAAAGAAATCACCGAGCCTCGCCCCCGTGTGTTGCAAGAAGTGCATGGATTGGTGACAGCTGATTTGCAAAAGGAAAAACGCTCCCAAGCCCGAACATTATTGGGTGAAAAAATATCAAGTGAATTGCGCCAATTTATAGCTGAGGTAAGCTCGTCGCAGGAATCATCGGTTAGTAAAACACCAAATATTGAGCAAATGCTGGATATATTACGCAAAAATAATGTGAAAAAACCTACAATAATAACAATTTCTCGTGATGGAGTTTTGGCTAGCAACGAAGAAGCCAGCAATAAAAAAGCCAGCAATAAAAAAGCCAGCAATAAAAAAGATTTAATCAAACAAGGCGAAACTTCACCAAAAACATCTGCGCCAGAAATATCAGAAAAATTGCGTGAGGAATTATTTGCTGCACAAAATGCAATGCAACCGCTGGATTATGTGATGCAGGGGGAGCAAATGCTTGGTGGGGTTTATGTGATGGCAATCAAGCCAGACAAAAAAGAAGATTTTACTAAATATGCGGAATTGAAACTGCGGATTCAAAAGCAATATGAGCAAGAAATTATGGTGCAATATCTTAACGCTTTGCAACGTAAATATCCGATTATTCGTGATGTTAAGGTGATTGAATCTGTCAATCAACAATTTTAAGGTAAGGTTATGAAGTTAAATATTATCCCCGCCAAGCATGAAGTTGCGCAACAAATTGCTGATGGTGAAAATGTGGTGCTATGGTGCAAAATTATTGCGGATATGGAAACTCCAACCTCCGCCATGCAGAAATTATGCACCAATGATGCGGGAAAATCGCTTGAGCCGTGCTTTTTGCTGGAATCTGTGCATGGTGGTGAAAATCGTGGTAGATATTCGTTGCTAGGGTTATATCCTGATAAATTATGGCGTTGCGTTGGTGGCGTGGCTGCGGTAAAAAATCTTTCAAACGATGTGGATTTTGTTGAATTGCCAGAGCCACCGCTGCAATCATTGCAACTGCAAATTGATGAAATTGCGATGGTTATTCCCCCTGAATTGCCAAGTTTAGCCGCTGGTATGATTGGTTATTTCGGTTATGATATGGCGAAATTGGTGGAGAAAATCCCGCATAATAACCCTGATGAAATTAATATTCCGCAAGCATTATTAATGCGCCCGAGGCTGATGTTGGTGTTTGATAATGTTGATGGGGTGGTTTATGCTTCCGCTCCAGTATGGAAGGGGGGTGATTATGAATCCGCTGCAAGTTTAATTACGCAAACTTTAACAAAATTAGAGATGGCGAATGTAGTGCAACCATATTTTAGTGATGCTAATTTTAGCGGGGATAAGCATGTGGAATTGCCGTTTGAATCCAACATGTCCAAGGTGGATTATGTCGCAATGGTTGAAAAAGCGAAAGAATATATCGTGGCGGGGGATATTTTTCAAGTTGTGCCATCGCAGCGTTTTTCTGCGCCATTTACTCAATCACCATTTAACTTATATCGTGCGCTTAGATATCTTAACCCGTCACCATTTTTGTTTTACTTGCAAATGACGGATTTTGCTTTGGTTGGTTCAAGCCCCGAGATTTTGGTGCGGTTGCGTGATGAAAAAATCACCATTCGCCCAATCGCAGGGACTCGCAAACGGGGGGCAAATATGGCGGAAGATGCTGAGTTGGAGCGGGATTTATTGGCGGACGCCAAAGAAATTGCCGAGCATCAAATGTTGCTAGATTTGGGGCGCAATGACGTGGGAAAATGTGCAATCGCTGGAACTATTTCAGTGACGCAAACTATGAATGTTGAGCGATATTCTCACGTGATGCACATCGTTTCAAATGTGGAGGGAGTGCGCAAGCCAAGTGCCAGTGCGGTGGATTGCCTAATGGCAGGATTCCCTGCGGGAACTGTTAGCGGTGCGCCAAAGATACGTGCTATGGAAATTATTGACGAGTTAGAGCCAGTTTCACGCAGTTTTTATGCGGGCGGAGTTGGATATTTCTCGTCATCAGGGTGGTTGGATAGCTGCATTACATTGCGCACGGCTTTATTGAAAGATGGAATGATTTATGTGCAAGCGGGTGGTGGCGTAGTTGCGGATAGCGATGGTGAGGCGGAATATGAAGAATCATGCAACAAAGCAAAAGCAATCATGAAGGCGGCAAGTTTAGCGATGCAATTTGATGATGCAATTTAACTTTGATAAGTGAGAACTTAGTATTAATAGTTTTTGAAAACCGCCGAAACGTTTGTATTTTTGAGAACCGCAGCGCAGTGTGATAGTGCTTTAGCTTTTTAATTTAACATTACACGTAAAATTAAAAAGCTAAAGCACTATACCTCTTATAAATTATAGCACTACATAATTTTATAGATTTTACATGTGTAAAATTATAAAAATAAAGTGCTATATATAGAAATACATGAGCAGCGGAAGCGCAGAAAATCAAATGTTGCAGGCATTTTGACCCGTAAGAGCTGCGGAGCTAAAATCTATGAATACAGGTTTTGAATAATGCTTGATTGAGATATGGCAATATTTATATTGTATCACGTGAAATATAATGTTAAGCCTTATGATAATGATGTAGAAAATAATGTAGCGAGATATGAGCAAAATTAAGGTAAAAACTCCAATTGTGGAAATGGACGGCGACGAAATGACTCGCATCATTTGGCAGTGGATTAAAGCGGATTTAATTTTGCCATATTTGGACGTTGATTTGCGCTATTATGATTTATCAATTCAACAACGCAATGCTACATCTGACCAAATCACTATTGATGCAGCTAATGCGACTAAGCAATTTGGCGTGGGTATTAAATGCGCAACCATCACCCCCGATGAAGCGAGGGTGGTTGAGTTTGGTTTGAGCAAAATGTGGCGTTCACCAAATGGCACAATACGAAATATTTTAGGTGGCACAATTTTTCGTGAACCAATCATCATCAGCAATATTCCAAGATATGTGCAAGGGTGGAAAAAGCCAATAATAGTTGGACGACATGCTTATGGCGATCAATATCGGGCAACGGATTTGCGCATTCCAAGCAAAGGCACTCTCACCTTGACTTTCACCCCAGAAAATGGCGCACCAGTGCATCATCAAGTGTTTGATTTTCCTGCAGGAGGGGTTGCCCTTTCAATGTATAATGAAGATGAATCCATCAAAGGATTTGCGCATTCGTGTTTTCATTATGCACTAGATTGCAATATGCCGCTTTATCTTTCCACTAAAAACACCATTTTGAAAATATATGACGGCACATTTAAGGATATTTTTGAAACGATTTATGAGGCGGAGTTCAAGGCGCAATTTGAAGCCAAGGGTATATCGTATGAGCATCGTTTGATTGATGATATGGTTGCTTATGCGATTAAATCTGAAGGCGGATTTGTGTGGGCGTGCAAAAATTATGATGGTGATGTGCAATCAGACGTGGTGGCACAGGGTTTTGGTTCGCTTGGGCTTATGACTTCAGTGCTGATTAATGCCAGTGGTGACGTGGTGGAAACTGAAGCAGCTCATGGCACAGTGACTCGCCATTTTAGGGAGCATCAAAAGGGTAAGCCAACTTCCACCAACCCAATTGCTAGCATTTTTGCTTGGAGCTGTGGATTGCGCTATCGGGCAAAGTTTGATAATAACAATGAATTGGAATTATTCGCCGATGCTCTGGAAGCGGCTTGCGTGAGTGCAGTTGAGGGTGGAAGTATGACCAAAGATTTAGCGTTGCTTGTGGGCAAACAACAACCATATCTCACCACCAAAGCATTTATGGACGCTGTAAAAATTGAGTTGCAAAATGCTATGCCAACTTTGAGAAAAATCGCTTAAGGTTGGTGATGTTCACCCAAAAAACATTTTGAGCATCATGCTGATGTTCATAGCGAGGGTTGCACCAATCCCCCATTTCATAACGGCGATATCTGTTTTGATAGCTGCAATATCTAACTTATAGCTATCAGAGTCCTTCTGCAATGCGGTGACGTCAACTTTGGAGGCGACATCAGCCATCACCAATGTGAGGGATTCGTGTTGCACTCGTGCTTGTGCCTCAGCTTGCGCTCGTGGTATGCCAGAATCTTCAAGCTGTTTGCTATATTTTAATGTGTCAAATGTAATCGCACCCATAACAACATAATAACAAAATAAGCTTATAATGTCAATTAATCTGTTATTTTAATGTTGCATTTTGTTGTTGTTTTAACTGTTCAAATGCGCCATATTCCATCATATGTTTTCTAATATTCGCAATATAAAATCACTAATTCGCATTATAATTATATTTGCTCGCAACGATGCGCTGTTTGTGTTTGAGCCGTTGCCCGCAATGAAGCCTTTTAAGCGGATATTGAAGTTGCTGTTTCGCAAAAGACCAAGCACCAAAGGTAAGCGTGATGGTGAGAAGTTAGCGGATACGCTGGTTGAGTTAGGCCCTACATTCATCAAACTTGGGCAAGTTCTCTCCACTCGTTCTGATTTGGTGGGTGATGAATTGGCGCATGATTTGGCAATGTTGCAGGACAGCCTGCTGCCATTTTCTACAGATATTGCCATCAAAATTGTTGAAACTGAACTTGGCAAGCCATTATGCGAGATATTTTCACAGTTTGAGCGCATTCCTGTTGCAGCAGCAAGTATGGCGCAGGTTCATTTTGCTACCACCATGCAAGGTGAAAAAGTTGCGGTGAAGATTTTGCGCCCCGATGTGGAAAAACGCTTTAAGCGTGATATTGAATTATTTCGCTGGCTTGCGAAAATCATCTCCCGCATTGCACCAAATGCAGAACGATTGCGCCCGCAGGAAATGGTGCTGATATTGAGTGAATCTGTGGAAATGGAGCTAGATTTGCGCTATGAAGCGGCTGGAGCAGTTGAACTCAAAACCAATATGCAGCATGAAGAGGGTTTTTATGTTCCCTCAATTGATTGGTCACGCACATCATCACGGGTGCTGACGTTGGAGCGTATTTACGGGATTGCAGGTAATGATATTGCAGGGTTAAAGGCCGCTGGTCATGATTTTAACAAAATCCTTGAATATGCTGCTCATGCGTTTTTCTGCCAAGTATTTCGTGATGGATTTTTTCATGCGGATATGCACCCCGGAAATATTTTCATCATGGACGATGGGCGCATTGCCGTGGTGGATTTTGGCATAATGGGGCGGTTAGATTATCGCAATCGTTTGTTTTTGGCGCAAGTTTTGGCGGGATTTTTGCGTGAGGATTATTATATGGTGGCGAAAGTTCATGCTGATTTTGGGATTATTCCGCCACATAAATCGGTGCATCATTTCGCCATGGCTTGTATGGCGGTTGGTAAGCCAATTTTGGACAAAAACCTAGATGAAATCTCGGTGGCAAAGCTGCTCGCACAATTATTCAAAGTGGCAGAAACATTTGAGATGCGCTTGCAACCCCAATTGCTTTTATTGCAAAAAACTATGATGCTAGCGGAAGGGATTGGGCGTTCACTCAACCCCAGCATTAATATGTGGAAGATGAGTGAACCGCTGATTATGTCATGGTATCGCAATAATTTGACCAAACCAGCTATTGCGTGGAATAATCTGAAAGATAGCGTGCATCAGTTGAGTAAATTGCCCGAAGTGCTACAAGATTTCCATGCCGCACTGAAAAAAATTGCGAAAACTGATTAAGTGGTTTTGGATTAGGTGGTTTCTGTGAAAAAAATAGCAACAAAGAATTAAACTAATAATTCAATGTTGCTAATTGTCCGTTAATTTAGGCAGGTGATGTTATCGCCGCCAAATAAATGAGCCTGACCATCAATGCACTCATGTGCATCGTCGCAATGGTCACCGTCACACACACTGGGGGTGCGTGGCTTGAATGCGAAGCCAGTGGAGTAGAGAAACTCATCTTGCTCGTTGAAAAGAGCAAAACGGTTGTCTTCATACCACACCACCGTTTTTCCAGAAGGCAAGGTGCCTTTTTTCAAAATGGAGGCAGTTAGAGGGCTTCCGTCTGAACTGCAAGAGC
This sequence comes from Alphaproteobacteria bacterium, assembly GCA_043765375.1. Lineage (GTDB taxonomy): Bacteria > Pseudomonadota > Alphaproteobacteria > Rickettsiales > UBA998 > JAYUJH01. Next base: position 30,459 of record JAYUJH010000008.1, on the reverse strand, counting down.
AAGTTGTAAGTTCCATTTGCCCTGCAACGCCATGGAAAATAGCAAAGCTATCTCCTTCTGTATAGATGGCTGCTAGGGTTAGCGAGCCATTAAAATCCCAGTATCCCTGTTCGGAGGGCTGTATTTTAACTTGTTGTGTCATGAAAATCTGACCTCAAAAAATGAACAATTACAAGTTTAACAAGTTGTTCTTTTTTTGCAACTAAAAAGTTAATAGTTGATTAAAAAATATTTTGCTGATTGGAATAATTATTTTATTTAAGAAATAATATATTTAAGGTATAAGATATTGGAAATTAGGATAAAAATATGAAACAAACAAACATCAAAAAAATTGTGTTAGCATATTCAGGTGGGTTGGATACCTCGGTGATTTTGCGCTGGTTGCAGCAGGAATATGGGTGCGAGGTGATAACTTTCACAGCTGATTTGGGGCAGGGCGAAGAATTAGCCCCCGCCCGTGCCAAAGCAGAATTGCTAGGCATCGCCCCGCAAAACATTTTTATTGAAGATTTGCGTGAAGAGTTTGTGCGTGAATATGTTTATCCTATGTTTCGTGCCAATGCAATTTATGAAGGGCTATATTTGCTTGGAACGTCAATCGCCCGCCCGTTAATTGCTAAACGACAAATTGAGATTGCTCGCCTAACCAATGCTGATGCAGTTTCACATGGGGCAACGGGCAAGGGTAATGATCAGGTGCGTTTTGAGCTGGGATATTATGCGTTGAAGCCTGATATTAAGGTGATTGCACCGTGGCGTGAGTGGGATTTGAACTCCCGCACCAAATTGATTGAATATGCTAAGCAACATCAGATTCCAGTTGCACGTGATAAGGAAGGGGAAGCACCATATTCTATGGACGCTAATTTGTTGCATATTTCATATGAAGGTAAGGCTTTGGAAGACCCGTGGGTTGCGCCTGCGGAGGATATGTTTCGTTTGACTGTGTCGCCTCGTAATGCGCCTGATGAAGGCGAAACTATCACGATAGAGTTTGCGGGCGGTGATGCGGTGGCGGTGAATGGTGAAGCCCTCAGCCCCGCCAATTTGTTGGCACGCCTCAATGCGCTTGGAGGCAAACATGGGGTTGGGCGGTTGGATTTGGTGGAAAATCGCTATGTTGGTATGAAATCTCGTGGCGTTTATGAAACTCCGGGCGGGACGGTGTTATGGCACGCCCACCGAGCGATTGAATCTATCACGCTTGACCGAGGGGCAGCGCATTTGAAAGATGAGTTAATGCCTCGTTACGCTGAGTTGATTTATAATGGTTATTGGTTTTCGCCAGAGCGAGTGATGCTGCAAACTTTGATTGATGCGTCACAGAAAAATGTGGAGGGCGAGGTTCGCTTAACGCTTTACAAAGGTAATGTAATTGTGGAGGGGAGGCGTTCGGCGAAAAGCCTATATTCCGCTGCCCACGTCACATTTGAGGAAGATAATGTATATAACCAACGTGATGCGGAGGGTTTCATTAAACTGAATGCGCTGCGGTTGCGATTGGCTGGTGTTTGATTTTTGATAATGTCAATCATTGCACTTTAGATATTGCATTTGTGGAAGATTTTCTATATCATTATTTATATGAACAAAATAATTGTTAATATTCCTGAAGAAATAAACGATAGGCTCAGTGAAATTGCGAAACGCAATGGCATGACCATGGGTGAAACTATGCAAAAAGCCTTCGCTTTACTCTCAATTGCAGAACGAAACAAGCAAAATGGTTTCTCCATTGGAGTCATTAGTGAAAAAAATGGAAGTAAAGAGATTATAAACACCATTAACGGAATATAATATAACAAAAAATTAACGACCTAAGCGTTTGCTTTATAACCATTATTATATATAAATACATCAAAATATAAAATAATATTGATATGTATAGTCATCAATACTATGGTTAATTCAACGTAAATATAAGGTGGTTAGTTCGTGGAAGATATCAATAAAGAGTTTAATGAATCTAGTAAAACAACGACAAATAAAATAGATGAGAGAGATAGATTAAAGTTTGCCAAGCAGATATTATTTGCAATGTTCTCAATCTTCATAATTGTGTTTGTAGCATATGGTATGTATCCAACCAATCCTGCATTAAAAGAAGTTTTTGAATTAACCAAAATTGGTGGTTGTTCTTTAGTAACACTGGTTATATCATTTTATTTTACCAGTAGTATAACCAAATAATACATCAATAATCGCTTCCTCTCTCGGGGATTAAAATCTCACGTTTGCCTGTGGCGTTGGCGGCTGAGATTAAACCATCACGTTCCATTTTTTCAATCAGGCGAGCCGCACGATTATAGCCAATTTTTAAGCAGCGTTGCACATAACTAGTTGAAGCCTTGCGGTCACGAGTAACGATTGAAACCGCCATATCATATAAGCGTTTATCCTCCTCCGTTTCCTCGCCATCATCATACATCTCGGAATCATCTTCGCTGACTGTAACATCAGAAATATATTCTGGCGTGCCTTGGCTTTTGAGGTGCTTAACCATTAACTCAACTTCTTCATCTTTCATAAATGGTCCATGCACCCGAATGATGCGCCCGCCACCCGCCATATATAACATATCACCTTGCCCTAGCAATTGCTCCGCTCCTTGCTCGCCTAAAATAGTGCGGGAATCAATTTTGGAAGTCACTTGAAAGCTGATGCGGGTAGGGAAGTTCGCTTTAATCACCCCCGTTATCACATCAACAGATGGGCGTTGCGTTGCCATAATAATATGGATTCCCGCAGCCCTCGCCATTTGCGCTAGGCGTTGAATTGAGCCTTCAATATCCTTACCCGCAACCAACATTAAATCCGCCATTTCATCAACCACCACCACAATAAATGGTAATGGATTCATGTCTAGTTCCTGTTTCTCAAAAATTGGCCTACCATTTTCATCAAATCCAGTTTGCACTTCACGGCTTAAAGCCTCACCAGCTTTGGCTGCATCTTTGATGCGGTTGTTATAGCCCTCAATGTTGCGCACGCCAAGATTTGCCATCATACGGTAACGATTTTCCATTTCTTTCACCGTCCATTTCAATGCAACCACCGCTTTTGCAGGTTCAGTCACCACGGGGGTGAGCAAATGCGGAATGTCATTATATACTGATAATTCCAGCATCTTCGGGTCAATCATAATGAAACGGCAGGTATCAGGACTGTGATGATATAATAATGAGGCAATCATCGTGTTGATTGCAACGGATTTACCAGATCCAGTTGTTCCAGCCACCAGCAAATGCGGCATTTTGGCAAGGTCAACTACGATTGGGTCACCACCAATATTTTTACCCAACGCCATAGGCAGGTTCGCTTTGGTTTTGGCGAATGCTTCATGCTCCAAAATCTCCCGCAAATAAACCGTTTGGCGGGTTTTGTTAGGTAACTCAATCCCAAGCGCATTACGCCCCGCAATCACAGCAATGCGGGTTGAGATGGCACTCATTGAGCGAGCAATATCATCAGCCAAACCAATCACCCGTGAAGATTTTGTCCCCGCTGCTGGCTCTAACTCATATAACGTCACCACAGGGCCGGGGCGAATATTGATAATCTCGCCTTTCACGCCAAAATCATGCAGCACAGATTCCAGCATAGAGGCATTTTGCTTGAGGGAATCTTCGTTAATATGATTAATTTTGCTTTTTGGTGCATCTGAGAGCAATGATAATGATGGCAATTCATAATCACCTTTTTGCACGCCAAGCTCCAGCGATGCTTGCTTAATTCTCTCGGCGTTAGCTGGCTGCTGCATTACCTTGCGTTGGATTTTTTCTTTGGGTGTGCGAGTTTCTTTGCTAGTTTCTTTGCTGGGCGGGGTTTGATTGGTGCTGATTGCATCTGCTGACAAAGTGAGCGAATCAGATTTAACCATATTATGCAAAAACCGCACTGCGCAATTAACATATCCACCGCTTTTTTTGATGTTACCGCCAAGATAACTCCATTCCTCCACTCGCAATGCAAGCGCAAATATGGTTGCTGCAATGAATAATAAACACATGATTATATTCACTATAATGGGTGGAAATGCTTGATATAGCGCAGTTGATACTAACATACCAACATTGCCACCAAGCCCGCTACCAAAGCCCCAGCTTGCGGGCGGTGGGATATTATACAGCAATGCGCAACCGCAAATTATGGCGATAATTAGCGCACATATTCGCAACCCAACAAACCCTAAGGCAGCGTCCACAATTAAGCGATATCCCCATGTGGCGAGGTTTATCACCAATAATCCACTCGCCAACCCGAATAATTGCAATAATATATCTGAAATGATTGCACCATTTGTTCCCATTAAGTTTGCAATTTTTGCACCCGTGGAGCGGTTGAGCGACGGGTCACCGCTATGATGTGAAAGCAAGGCAATGCACAAAAACAATGCAACGCACATACACAATATTCCAGCGTAACTTGCATTTTTACGATTATTTTTTAATCCAAAAAAAGATGAAGGTGATAATGTCAACATGGTTTTTTTATTGTGGGGTTTATATTAGAATTATTTTATTGTTATTATAGACTAATTAATATCATTATAAACAATGCAATGATACAAAAAACATAGTATTTGAGCGATTATAATGCTTGAATATTTTGTCGTTTTATGGCAGTAATATTTTTGCTGGTGGTGGGCAGAGGCGTTGCTTAGTTGGTCAGGTCTGGAAGGAAGCAGCCAGAGTGGCTAACCTTTGGGTCATCGCCAGTTTTATTGAAAAAATACTTACAATTAACCATTTCAATTGAATATTGAAGCAACTTTAGCATAAATATAGCAAAATAACATATGGTTTTATGGATTCCAGCCTCCGCTGGAATAACAAATTATGAACATAGCAATAATTTTTCTTCACAATAATTTTGCGCAAATAAAACATGAAATCGGTGTGAATATTGCGCATGAAAGCATTAACCAATCACTCGCAATCATTGCATTTGAAGCTATATTTAACGATTGAGCATTAACCATTGCATCACTCGCAAAAATCACCACACTGAACAAAAATGGTAAAGTAAGCAAATGTGACAACGCCGCCGAGCCTGCAAAACTCACCCCCAAAGCTGCTGCCATCATTCCACACGCCACTACAAAAATTGCCACTTGCAACATAATATAAGCGATTGTAAATGCTTGATTTATTGCAATTCCCTCTAGCAAATTAAGCGCAAAAAAACAGATAATCAACGGCAGTGCCGAGCAAAGCAAATGCGCTAAAAACCTGCTAAAAATTATCCACTCCATGCTGAGTTTTGCACTATGCCAACCGCTTATGCGGTCATGCGAATTATCCTCCACAAAGGTTGAATGAGTGCCGTAAAGCAATGTTAATATCATCGCTCCAAGCAAAAATGAAGGTAAAATCTTAGCTTCTGCATCTGGTTCAATGCCAAAACGTAATAATAAATACATGGTGATGGAAGTTGCGATTAATGCAAATATTTGCGCCGAATTGTCCAGCAAACAACTGATATCAATACGCATTTGAGTCAAAAATAATTTCATATATTTGGTTAGTCGCTAAATATATCTTAGCAATAATTGATCTATTTTGATGTGCAATTTATCAATTTCCATTTCTTCCATTTTTTGATGCAATAATTCAATTTCCAATTCTTGCTTGACGTTCACATTATAATAATATTCCAGTTTGGCACGGTCAATTTGTGATTCTCGGTTCTGGCTCATCATAATAATCGGTGCAGTGTAAGCCGCTTGAAATGACATAACTAAATTAAGCAAAATAAATGGATACGGATCCCAATGTTCAACATAAGCAGTGATATTTAGGGCAAGCCACAATAATAATAATGTGCTTTGGACAATCAAAAAATGCCATGATCCAACTAAAGAACTGATATTATCAGCCATTTTATCACCGAAACTACACTTATGTTCATATGATGGTATGCTTTGCGCAGGATTTAAGAACCTGAACTTTTCAATTTGTGCAATTTCTATATCAGTAAGTTTCATGATTTTCCCTTAATTATTATTACAATTGTTGTTTTCACTATAATCTAATTTTCACCATCAGAATGAAAATGATGTAAAATACGATGAAAAATTGGCACCATCAGCACGCCTCCACATATAATTAAAAATACACTGCTGTAAATCGCATATAATGATGCAAAAATCTTGCCTCCGTTAGTTTTTAGCACATCAACAGGCCCCATTCCTCCCAAAATCATAGAAGCATTTAGCAAACCATCAATCCAATTCATATTTTCAAAATAACTATACCCAACAATACCAAGCAATAGTGACCCTGAAAACATGATTAATGTAATGAACCCAGAGCCAAGCATTCGCTGCATAAAGGCTTGTTTGGAGATTATTAATGTATCTTTTTGTTCAAACATGATTATTATGTTGGTTTTGTGTTAAATAATATTAATAGCTTAATCTCTTAAATCTTGCAATTACTTAAATCCCACGATCTTTGCTTGTTTGTGGTGGTTGAACGGCAGATTCCGTATGTTTGCCCACAATATTCACCCCTCCTTGCATTAATTGTTTGACCACATCTTTTGCCCCTTCATAAACCATTAATTGTGAAGATGCCAATCTCATTCCCGCTGCATCAAGGTTTTTGCGTTCATCATTCAAGCTGCGGCGAACATTTTGCAATGCGGAGATGGAGTTTTTAATTTCCGCAGATGATGGCGCATTTTGTGATAACATCGCAATGATTTTTTGTCGTAATCCATCATTTTCCATCATATTAGCGGCTTTTGCAACTGCCTGCAAATCTACTTTGCCCGCATCTAACGCCGCCAAAACTTGCTCTAGTCGGTAGCAATCTTGCACCAAAACATCATTTTCTTCATTGCGAGCATTAATATTATCTTCAGCTTTTTCAATCATTAACGCTATGAAAAACACGGTATAATCACGGTAAATTGCGGTTAAATTGCGTTTGACATTTGCATCAGGGCGCAATTCTCGCCCAGCATCTTCCCCCAATGTTAGCTCATTACCAACAGATAAATGCTGCTCTCCTCTGCCCACAATAAACGGACGAGTCGTGATTTGGCGCAACATTTCAACATCATCAGCCAGTTTTTCTGCCGCCAAACGTGAGTTTCTCTCTAGCCCATTATCATGATTCAAGCATCTGATTGCATCATGATAATGCTCAATGCGGCAACGATAATCGCCATCAACTCCAAGCACCGAGAAGCGTTGCTCAATAGCAATGATTTGCTCATATTTATTATGTATCATGTTAATGAGGGCTTGCTGTTTATTCATATTAAACTGGTAATATTTCCTAAATTAGGGATATTTATTCTGACGCTCAAATTAACATGTGAGTTCAATATTTGCAAGTTTTATCACAATTAAGCCCTAAAGTGAAACTCTCTAATAACAAGCGTCAGGGCTGTTGGGAGCGCAAGTTTTTGGTGCATTATATGATGAATCATTATCCTGATAACCACCAACGCTGGTTGCGCCATATCCTTGTGGGGGGCTATAATATGAATCATTGCTATCAATTGAAGGTGCTGCGTAACGATAATCATAGCTATTCCACATCGCTTCATCAGACCCTGACCCACAGGCGCAAAGCATTGACGCGCATAACACAACGAGCGCAATGGAATATGCGATATTGATATATTTGACATTAATAATATTAAAAATTATCATATTTAATTTCTATATTCATTCATTATATTTGTTGGAAGTGTATTTATTGCACATTTAATTCTGAAAGAACGTTGTAACATAATTGTAACAATTTGCAAAGTGGTTTTTATGATATATTTTTTCTGTTTTTATGAAAGCAGTAAATGCGTAAATTAAACATAATAATTGGTTGATACATAATGCACTTAATTGAAGATTTCATCATAGAACAAACAGCACAAAAGGGTATATCTCGCAATACGGCGGAGGCTTATCAGCGAGATTTATGCGATTTTTTTGCCTCACTGCCCCAGCATATTGATGCGAACAATTTTGAGCGGGCGCATATTGAAACATGGATAAAATCCATGGCGGGTATGTTTGCAGCTTCAACGATTGCAAGGAAATTAAGCAGCGTTAAGCAATTATGCGCTTATCTTTATGTGGAGGAAATACGACCTGATAATCCAACCAAGCAACTTAATGCACCAAAGCAAAGGCGCACATTGCCAGATGTTTTGAGTGCAACAGAAATTAAAATGATTATGGCAGAAATCACCACCAAACAAACTGCTTCAGCCATACGAATATATGCGATGTTAAATATTTTATATGCGGGCGGGCTTCGGATTTCAGAATTAGTTAGCTTAAAAACTAATAATTTACGAGCCTTAAATAATAATACTTCAAATAATAATATAGGTGATGTTAATGCACCCAAACAAATGTTATTAACGGTGCTTGGCAAGGGCAATAAAGAAAGGCTGGTGCCGTTGCATCATGTGGCATGGCTGGCGTTGCAACAACATTTGCAGCATAGCAAAATTGATATGCAAAAAACGGCGTTTTTATTTCCTTCAAATGGGGCAGGGGGGCATATTACTCGCCAAGGGTTTGCTAAACTGCTTAAGAAAACGGCGATGCAAGCGGGGGTTGATGCAAACAAGGTTCACCCTCATGCGTTGCGTCATTCATTTGCTAGCCATTTGCTGGAGCGTGGCGTAGATTTGCGTAGCATTCAGACTTTGCTTGGACATGTTAACATCACCACCACCCAGATTTATACTCATATCCCAAGTGATACTTTGCAAAAACTGGTGCAAACAAAACACCCACTTGGGAAGATGAGTTTGGAGAAATAACTTTTAAGAAATAATGTTGGCAAAATAAATATCTAATTATTCGCCTAATTTAATAAGGGATTGTAGTTTTTCGGCAATATCTTCTGCATTTAATTCGGATTGCATTGCTTGATATGCTTCAATAGTTGCATTGCTATCATGATCCTCTGAGGCATTATGCAAATGTTTAATCGCATCTTCAAGCTGTTCCATTTGTGCATCATCAAAGCCCGCCCCTTCTAATGATTCCTGAGATTCCTCTAGCGCGTAGGTGATTTCGTGTATGGCTTCTAGCTGATTTGCATCAAGCGTTTTATTTTGGGCAATAATTTGCGATATTTTATCGTTATCAGTCTGCAAGTTTTTGGCGGCAATGCTTGCATTTGCTGGTTTGCTTGGGTCATAATGATGAACCCTTGGCTCGGCTTGCGCTGTTATTGCCGTCATTGTTATGATTGCATTAATAATCATGAAACTTGCTATTATTTTCATCTGGTTTAATCTCTATTTGTTTGCGAATGATTTGCAAGAAACAATATAGCATTGTTGCGAATGATTTGCAATAGCAATTGGATATTATTAAATAATTATAATAAAATAATATCTCGTAATGCTGCAATTAGTGCATCATTTTCTGCTATTGTTCCCATGGAAATGCGTAGGTGAGTTGGTAGTTTGTAGCTTATAACCTCACGCACATAAATATTGCGCAATTCCAACTCATTTGCAACCATCTTTGCCCGCACTTCATCAGCAAAATCAACCAATATAAAATTACCCTGCGATGGGTGGACGTGCAACTTCATCGCTTGCAATTCCCTAGTTAAATATACTCTCGCTGCTTGATTATGCGCCATTTGTGCCTGCATCCATTCCACATCTTCCAGTGCGGCAATTCCTGCAACTTGCGCTGCTCCATTCACATTAAACGGGCTTTTAATGCGGTTCATTGCATCTATTATCTTACCATCACCATAAGCCCAACCAAGGCGTAACAACGGTAGCCCATATATTTTTGAAAAAGTTCTAAGCATTACCACATTGTTATGATGCGTTAAATCTAGCCCGTTTGCATAATCCTCTGCGGTGGCGCATTCAGCGTATGCTGCGTCAATCGCTAAAATAATATGTGGGGGGATTTTGGCGTGTAACTCTGCTAATTCTGTAGCGGTTAAATAACTACCCGTTGGGTTGTTTGGGTTGGCAATGAATATAATTTTAGTGCGCTCGGTGATGCTTGCAATGATGTTGCTAATATCAGCTTTGAGATTAATTTCTGCAACTTCAACGGGAGTTGCACCAGCGGATAAGGTATAAACACGATACATTAAAAACGCATGTTCAGTGAATAGCACTTCATCGCCTGCACCACAATATGCGTTGATTAGCAGGGCTATGAGTTCATCAGACCCAGCCCCACAAATGATGTTATCTGCGTTAATATTGTGCATTTCAGCGAGTTTGTGGCGTAATAATTTGCAACTGCCCTCAGGGTAGCGATGGAGGTTTGTGCTTGCTTGATTATATGCCGCAATCGCCTTGGGGCTTGCACCATAGGGGCTTTCATTGGAGGAGAGTTTGATTGGAATAATATCAGGATTGGTTGCTGATTTGCCCTGTTTGTAAGGCGCAATATTATAGATATATGGTTTCGCCTGCGGAAGGCTAGCCTTTGTGAGGTTTGCCTTTGGAAGATTAGATTGTGGAAGGTTAGGTTGTGGTTTTTGCATGTTGCTAAACAAGCATAAAAAAAAAGTTATGGCAAGTAAAACCATAACTTATAGATGTATTCTATTTCAGCGGGGGTAACAATATTTTGACTGCCGCTAATCCGAGAAATAGTATTAGTGCTAGCACCCAGAGGGCGTGACACAAAAACCCTAGCAAGCAGAACAGAGCTGTTGCTAGCAAAAATACATCAGGAATGAAGTCTTCCACTTCATTCGGTCTTTTTGGAATATAATCTATGGGTAGCATATAAAAATTACCCTCAATCAAAAACATTACAATTATTTAATCATTTATGTGGTTTTAAGTCAATGTTTTTTATGTGATAATTATTTTATGGATTTTCATGAAAATATATATGTTTGTCATACCAGCGGAGGCTGGTATCTATAAAGTGTATTTATTATGATGTTAATGACATTATACACTTGATAATTCCCGCTTTATCCAAGCCCGCATCAGCATATAACTTTTCACAATCAGCGTGATGTTGAAAATAATCGGGCAAATATAATGGCTTTAATTTTGGCAATAAATGCGGAGCTTTTTGTGCAAGCATCATCAGCACTTGCGAGGCAAAACCACCGCTTACCCCTTCTTCAATTGTTAGCACATAATCATGTGTTTCTAAAAAATCTAAAATCAGATCTTCATCAAGTGGTTTGGCAAAACGTGCATCGCCTAAGCTAACATTCACGCCTTGCAATGCTAAATCATTAATCGCTTGCTTGCATGATTTTAGCCTTGCACCAAAATTGATGATAGCGATTTTGGCATCATCATGCTTCGCTATAATACGCCCTTTTCCAATGGGTAATGCTTGCGGTGTTTCAGGCAGTTCAACCCCAGACCCTTCCCCCCGAGGATAGCGAAATGCAATTGGTGATGCGTCATGAAGGCTTGCCGTATGCACCATATGCACCAATTCCGCCTCATCACCCGCTGCCATCACCACCATATTCGGCAAACAACATAGATACGCCACATCAAACATACCAGCGTGAGTTGCACCATCTGCTCCAACTAGCCCCGCCCTATCAATCGCAAAGCGCACGGGCAGGTTTTGAATACACACATCATGCACAATTTGGTCATAAGCTCGTTGCAAAAAAGTGGAATAAATCGCAACGAATGGGCGCATACCCTCAGCTGCTAGCCCCGCTGCGAAAGTTACGGCGTGTTGTTCTGCTATTCCCACATCAAAGCAACGCTTGGGGAAAATTGTTGCGAACCTATCCAGCCCCGTCCCTGATGGCATAGCAGCGGTGATGGCAATAATTTTCTCATCAAGGTGCGCTTGTGCAATTAACGCATTTGCAAATATGTTTGTATAACTTAGTGCGGTGGCTATTGCTTTATGTTGTTTGCCAGTTAGCACATCAAAACTACCCACCCCGTGAAACTTCTCCAGCTCCGATGCGGCTGGGGCAAAGCCACGCCCTTTTTCGGTGACGATATGAATTAACACGGGTTTATCATGCGGAGTTTGGCGCACTTGTTCCAATATTGGCACCAGCAAATCTAGGCGATGACCATCAATTGGCCCGATATAATATAGCCCTAATTCCTCAAATAACGAACCGCCTCCTATACCCACCCCACGAGCATAACGCTCAGCACGGCGAGCCGCACTTTGGAATGGTGGGGGCAGATATTCGGCAAAATGCTTAGCCGTATCACGGAAATTATTATAAGCATTGGAAGATGTTAAGCGTGATAAATATCCACTTAATGCACCAACGGCGGGAGCAATTGACATATCATTATCATTGAGAATAATAGTTAAGCGTGATTTAAGTGCGCCCGCATTATTAATTGCTTCATAAGCCATGCCTGCACTCATTGCGCCATCACCAATCACCGCAATCACCTCATGTTTTTGTTGCTGCAAATCGCGCGCCACTGCCATGCCAAGAGCGGCAGAAATGGAGGTAGAACTATGTCCCGCACCAAACGCATCATACTCACTTTCATCACGCTTGCAAAATCCTGAAAGCCCGTTCAGCTGCCTTATTGTGTGCATTTGCGCCCGTCTGCCTGTGAGCATTTTGTGCGGGTAAGCCTGATGCCCTACGTCCCATATCAGCTTATCATGCGGTGTGTTATAAACATAATGCAGGGCGATTGTCAGCTCCACCACACCAAGCCCTGCCCCCAGATGTCCACCCGTTTGCGCCACTGTTTGAATTAATTCATGGCGCAACTCAGCTGCTAATTTTGGCAATTGTGCGGGCTTGAGCTTTTTCAACTCATTCGGGCTTGCAATAGTGTCTAGCAATGGGGTTTTGGTCATGAGATAATTCTTAAACATTTTGCGAGGTAATATCAATATATTATTTGTTAAAGAAATATTTATTGAGTGATTATGTTTTATGGATACCAGCATTTGCGTATGTTGTGCTTCGTGGGCTGGTATGACGAACATGTAAATGGAATATTAACTGTTGTGCGCTGGTATGATGAACATATAAATAGTCAATTTATGCCTAACATAACAGTTGCAAAGAAAATCAATAAATTAGTTGCTAACTATGTGAAATCTCACTAATAATTATTTATATTAATTATGTTGAGTAAATAACAAATCATGAAATTGCGCACTTTTGATGCAAATGATATGCAGCAAGCTATGAAAATGGTTCGTGAAACTATGGGCGATAGTGCCATCATCATATCAACCAAGCAAGTTGATACGTTAGGAGCAGTGCAGGTGACCGCAGCTTTTGAGCCTGTAGATGTTGATTATGATGATAATTACGATGATTGGTTTGCAACTTTGAGTGGCGTTGTTAGCAATAATATTCCGCATAATAATTTGCACTCAAATAATTCATATGTTGATAATTCCGTTGAATTAAATAATCCTAATAAATTATCAACGAAAAATATGCCTAGGCACAGTTTAGAACCTAAGAGTTTAGAGCATAACATTTTAGGGCATAACATTTTAGGGCATAAAAATCTAGAGTTACAAAATATTTCGCTTAAAACTGCCAAATCTATTGAGAATATATTGGTTGAGCATGGTGTTAATCAGTCCATGGTTGAATATTTATGCGATAAGATGAGCAAATTAAATGGTGGTGATGCAGAAAGATTTTCTCACCATAAGAACACAATTAAGCAATGGTTTGGTGCATTAATTGAGGCAAGTTTTGTGTTCTCCCAATTGAATGTTGGTGATGATTGCCTGCGCTATATTTTGATTGGAGCGCAAGGTGCAGGCAAAACTTTGAGCGTTGCCAAAATCGCTGCTGATTGCGTTAAAAATGGTCAAATCGTGCATGTCATCACGGTTGACAACAACAAGGCGGGCGGGGCGGAGCAACTCTCTGCTATCACGGATATTTTAGGGATAAATCTGCTAATTGCCAGAAGTCGTAATGAATTGCGGACGATGCTTTCTGATATTCCACTCAATGAAACTGTGTTGGTGGATAGTGCAGGCGCAAATCCTTATGATTTTGGCAAGCTAAAAGAACTTGCTGAATATGCAAATATGATTGAATTAGAACCCGTGTTAGTTTATGCGGCGGGGGCTGACCCTGCGGAGGCTGATGAAATTGCTAGAGCTTTCTCGTTTATCGGGGTGGAAAAAATTATCATCACACGGATTGATTGCGCAAGGCGGTTTGGTAGCATTTTGAACGCCGCAGGGGCAACGCATCTGAAAATTGTGAATATCACGGGAACAGAAAATATTATTGGTGCATTTGAGCCGTGCAATGCAGAAATTATCACAAAATTATTCTTTTCCAGTCACTCAATAGCACCAGAACCTAAAATAGAGGGATTGCTACCATGAATCATGTAGATTTATCATCGGCTCGCAATATTATCGCAGTTGCATCAGGCAAAGGAGGGGTGGGGAAAACTTGGCTATCCATCACTTTGTCACAATTATTTGCTCGTTCGGGGCGAAAAATATTATTGTTTGATGGCGATATTGGTTTGGCAAATGTTGATGTGCAATTGGGGCTAACCCCACAACGTGACCTTTCACAAATGTTGCGTGGGGGCAGTTTGCTTGAGGATATAATCACGCATTATCATCTTGGGTTTGATATTATAGCGGGGCGTTCTGGTTCAACCAGCCTTGCTAATTTATCATCAGAGAAATTACTAACCATTAAGGCACAATTACTTGAACTAGCTAATCAATATGATTATATTATTATTGATTTAGGGGCGGGGATTGAGCAATATGTGCAATTTATGGCCTCCATGGCATCATGCTGCATTGTGGTGGTGACTGATGAACCAACTTCGCTAACTGATGCTTATGCGTTCATCAAATTATGCACCACTCGGTTGCAAAAAACGCAAGTAAATATTGTAGTAAATCAAGCGATTACTCAAAAAGAAGGTGAGCGCACTTATGAGGCAATCAGCAAGGCGTGCGAGAGCTTTCTCAAGTTCACTCCGCCATTGCTTGGAATTGTGCGCAAGGATAACAAGGTGAGGGAGGCGATTCGGGCGCAATCACCAATCGTGGAGAAATCTCCCAATTCTATCGCTGCAATGGACGTTGCGACGATTTCCATTAAGTTGTTGCAAAAGATGCAATCATAGCTTTGGAAAGCAATTACTATTCCCTTGCGGGAGAGTTCACAAAACAAGCTGCAAAGCAGCGTAGTTGAGTGGTGAGGGTTAAATTAACTCAATTTAGTGTTTATTTGCTTTTACTTGGTGAATATTGCTATAGTTTTGTTTTATTTGTGACGGTTATATTACGGATCAGTGAACATTTAGTTGCATAGTGCATTTGTTACTTGAGTCTATGCTGCAAACATTGCTATAGTTAATTTATAGGAATGGAGCAAATAATTATGAAAATGACAGCAACTGATTTTGAAGTTTTAACGCCAAGAAGTGATTTGACACCCCTAGCCAGTGCTGTTGTGAAGAATAGAATTGAATTATTTAATAGTGTTCACAATGACAAGTCTGGTCTTGCAGCTACCGTGAAATTAGATGGAACTGAGAATAAAAATTCTGATTTATGGGCAGACAAGTTTAAGAACGTCAAAGACTCTCTTGCACTATCTGGTATAACTGGTGGAAACACTGTTGACCCTGCTGGTGGTTTCGCTGGAGCATTGGCTGCTAGAGCTAATGCTGATAAATCTGCTGATACATCTAAGTCTAACGGTTGGAGCGTATAATTAGTTGGTAACATATAATATAGTAATTTTTGTTGTTTTTTGATTGAACATAAAATAACATGGATTTATGAATGAAATCTTAAACAACGACAATATTTTTCAAAAAAATACCGTTTCCGCAGATAAAATAAATACCGCAAAAAATCTCCCTACCACTAAACATGTTATTCACATAAAACATGTTATTTGTATCAAATGGGGGGTAAAATATTCGCCAAGTGATGTGAATATATTATTTGCTATGGTGAAACGCAACACCGCCAAAAATGCGCTAAAGTTCCATTGTTTTACTGATGATGCGCAAGGATTAAACCCTGAAATCATAGCGCACCCATTACCAGAAATTAATTTACAAAACCCAGATGATTTGAAATATGTTTATCGCAAAGAAGTTGGTTTGTGCGATGATGCGCTTGGGGGGTTGCATAGTGGATTGCAGGGTGAGCGAGTATTTTTCTTTGATTTAGATGTAATTATCACGGATAATTTGGATTGTTTGTTTGATTATCCAAAAGATGATGAGTTTGTGATTATTAATGATTGGAACTCCAAGGGGGACAAAATCGGGCAAGCAAGCTGCTATTCATGGCGGGTTGGCACATTAGGGTTTGTCAAAGCTGATTTTGAAGCGCGTCCAAAAGAGGTTGTAGCGCAATATTTCACCGCAAGCCAAGAATATTTATCCGCAAAAGTGATTGAAAAATATGGTGAATTGAAGTTTTGGCCAGAGCAATGGTGCGTCAGTTTCAAACAACATGCAATTGCACCATGGTGGTTGCGCCTTTGGGTTGCACCAAAATTGCCAGCGGGTGCAAAATTGCTTGCCTTCCATGGTGACCCAAAAATTGCTGATGCAATTGCGGGCAGGTGGGCAGAGGCGGGGCAGCCATTTTATAAAAAAATATATAAAAATATTCTCCCTTCACCGTGGCTTGCTGATTATTGGCGAGAGTGATTATTGTAGTCAAATATGGGAGGCGAACATGGGAGGTAAATATAGGTGGGGGCGATTATTTTTGTTGAAACTGCCCTAATGAGTTGATGATTTTTGTAGCTATCACTTGCTTGCCATAATTCAAATGCACATCATCATAGCCGCATTTACCCATATTTTGCGCCTCTTTGCGTGGTTCAATCAGATTGATGATGGCGGTGCAAATAGCCTCTGCATCACCTATTTCAACCAAAATACCCGTTTGATTATGAGTTATAATCTCTAACGCTCCAACGGTTTTGGTGGCGATAATTGGTAGCCCCGCATTCATTGCTTCAAGTAGCACAATTCCGAATGGTTCATCAAGCGAGGGCAAGCAAAAAACATCAATTTGCGCATAAAAATCTGATGGATTTTCCACCCAACCATAAAACTTGACGATATTTTCCAGCCCTAATTCTTTGGTGATTTTTTCCAATTTAGGTTTTTCCTCGCCGTCACCCGCAATCCATAATTCAAATGGTATGGTATCTGCTAGCTTATCCTTGAGGCGAGCCATTGCTTTGATTAGCACCGCAAACCCTTTTTTCTCAACCATTCTGCCAATCGCTCCAATACGAAATGGATTATGCCAATGTTTTTCGCTATATTTAGCTGATTTTGGCAACATATTTGGCACATGAAACGAATTATGCGCTGCAAATATTGGGTGAGTAGTTCGCAAATGATGCAACATATGATTGGTGATGCAAAATGCACCATCGGCAAGTTGCGCATGTTGCATGTTATAATTATGGCAAGTGGCAATAATTGGCGCATTCGTTGCTTTGCTGCCTTGTTTGGCTTTCGCCGCAATTTGCAACGCTCTGTTGCCGTGGGTGATGATGAAATCCGCTTCAAAGCGTTGCGCTATTTGGTTCAATCTTTTGCCTGCCATTATATCCCAAGCACCAAGCTGTTTAAGATGTGTTAGTGCATATTCACTATGGTTTAGGCTCGCATTAATCTCTGCATTTGGGTCAGTGATGAACAACACATCGCAGCCTGCATTTTGTAGGGACTCGGCATAATCAATTGAGGAGCGTTCAATTCCTCCAAGCCCGCACCCTAGCATAATATTTATAATACGATACATTAAAATAATCCCTTCCGCATATAAGTTTTATTGCATAGTTTGACATCATAGAGAGCAAATAATCAATAGGAACTGATATGAAAGCAAGTATTAAGCAGGTAAATAGTGTTTTTGCTAAAAATATTGTGGCAAAACAATCAATAAACGATAATCAATCAATAAATAATATTAGTGAAGCCAAATCTGCGGTGCCAAGTTGGTATTCTGGTTTGCAAACTTTCATGCAATCACCGGCAAATGCAGTATGGAGTGGGCGGGATTATCGCAAGTTCGCTGATGAAGCATATAAGCGCAATGTGGTGGCAAATCGTGCAGTTAGTATGATTGCGATGGGAGTGGCGAATTGCACAATTCTTGGTTATCAATCAAATGATGCAGGTGTGCGGGCAGAAGTGAACACGCACCCAATGTTACATTTGTTGCATAATCCTAACCCAATTCAAGGGAATTATCAATTTTTGGAAGCGTTGGTCAGTTATTATTTGCTCGCTGGTGACGCATTTGTGTTGGCAATTGGCGTGAGTGATGAGCCACCAAAAGAGTTGCATTTGCTCCGTCCTGATAGGGTGCGGGTGGTGGCGGGTAAGCATTCAATACCGCAAGGATATATTTATAAAAATGATGATATGGAAAAATATTATAAAGTGGATATGTTAAGCGGGGCATCACGCATTTTGCATATTAAGCAATTTAACCCACTTAGTGATTGGCAGGGGCTATCATCAGTTGAACCCGCAGCTTATAGCATTGATCAACATAATCAAGCAGCGGCATGGAACCAAGGGTTGCTCCAAAATGGCGCACGCCCTAGCGGTGCATTAGTGGTGAAAGCTACTGAGGGCGGAGGGCGATTGACGGAAGAACAATATTGGCGGTTGAAAAACCAAGTTGATGAGCAATTCTCAGGGGCGCAAAATGCTGGACGTCCTTTGTTGTTGGAGGGTGGGCTTGAATGGAAGGAAATGAGTTTATCTCCGCGTGATATGGATTTTCTTAACATCAAACATTCAGCCGCTCGCGATATTGCGCTGGCGTTTGGCGTTCCACCACAATTGCTCGGCATTCCGGGGGATAATACTTATGCGAGTTTGGCGGAAGCGAGGCTTGCATTATGGGAGCAAACAATTTTGCCGTTAAGCGGGTTGATATTTTCATCGCTTGAACGATATCTAAACCCAATGTTTGGGGCATCATTGCAGTTGGAAATTGATATGGATAATATTTCAGCTTTAGCATTAAGGCGGGAAAAAATGTGGCAACAATTAAGTGATGCAGATTTCTTGACCGCAGCAGAGAAGCGGGAAATGCTAGGGTTTGGGAATTAGTTTTTTTGAAGGGATAGAGGGCAGGGCAGGGTATGGTATAAGGTTTATATTAGGGGATAAAAAAAATAGCCGTGAGGTTTAATTCACGGCTGCTTATAAAAACTGACTACTCGTGACATCACTGATGTATATCGGTTTGCGCCACGGTGTTGCAGTTTAGAAATGAGTTGTTTTTTTGCTTTGTTTTTTGAAAGCATTTGCTCTTCGTCCAATATTACTAAAAAAGCGAACTCTTCCCTTTTAGCATGATGGTAATAAACTATCACCCAATTAACTGAAGGCATAATAATACCTCTAGATAAACAACATATTAACTATAATTAAAAAACATAAAAATATGCAAGTAAAAAGTCATATCAAAGGTAATTTTATTCAATTAACCCCCCCCGCTATAGCCTGAACCCTATCCCTTCAACCCTAACCCCTAACCCCTAGAATGAAGTAACAACATGAAACAACATAAAACTCTAGCTTTTGAACTGAAATCACTGAGTGAAGCGGGCATATTTGCAGGCTATGCAAGTGTGTTTGGTGTGCTTGATTCGCAATCTGATATAATCCATCACGGTGCATTCAAACAGACAATTGCCAAGCGCAAAGCTGAAATTAAATTGCTATGGCAGCATGATATGAAGCAACCAATCGGGGTGATTGAACAATTATATGAAGATGCAAATGGTCTATATATTCAAGGGCGATTAATGATTAATCAGGTGGCGAAGGCTGCTGAGGCTTATGATTTAATCAAAAATGGCGTGGTTGAAGGCTTGAGCATTGGCTATAATGTGGTGCGCCAACATTGCGATGAACAAAAAAATATCCGCCATATTTATCAAGTGGATTTGTGGGAGGTAAGCCTTGTGACATTCCCCGCCAATTCATCTGCCAAAATAACCGTAATTAAGGGCTGCAACATTCCAGCGCATCATAATGAATTGCACCAGCTGGATTATGCCCTTGATAAAGCACTTGTTGCTTTACAATCTTAACCATCACAACAACATCAACTAGGAGCATTTATGAGCATTAATGAAATAACTGAAAAAGTGAATAAACTTGGCAATGCGTGGGAAGACTTCAAACATGTCAATGATGCACGCATCAATGAACGTGAGAAAAAAGGACATTCTGACCCGCTTTATGATGAACATTTATCCCGCATTAACCATTCGCTTGATCAATATAAAGGGCGAATTGACCAATTGGAAGTAGCTTATAATCGTCCTGCCTCCAGCTATAAATCAGCCGAATATCCAGCTATTGCCGTAAGCCAAGAATATAAAAACGCATTTCGCCTATATTTGCGCAAAGGTATGGAAACAGGGCTTGCTAACTTGCAAACTAAAGCATTATCAGTTGGCACAAACGAAGATGGTGGTTTTTTGGTGACACAGGAATTATCAGAGCAAATCACCAAAAGAGTGTTTGATTCGTCAACAATGCGTAGCTTGGCTAATGTGCAAAGCATTTCATCAGATTCACTTGATGTGATTGAAGATTCAGGCGATACGAGTACAGCTTGGACAACAGAAATCGGGGCTGTGATTGAAACAAACTCCCCGCAAATTGGCAAACGAGTGATTAACGTGTTTGAAATGTATGCTCAACCAAAGGCAACACAAAAATTGCTTGATGATGCAGCAATTGATGTGGAAGCATGGCTTGCTGAGAAAATTGCGGATAAGTTCGCCCGCATGGAGGCAACATCATTCATTAATGGCAATGGCACAACGCAACCAAAGGGTATTTTACAATATGCAGCTGGCACTGCGTTTGGGCAAATCCAACAGGTTAATTCTGGCACGGCAGGGTTGGTGACATCTGACGGGTTGATTAAATTATTTTACGCATTGCAAGAGCAATATACACGCAATGCAACATTTTTGATGAACCGTAATGTGTTGCAATCTGTGCGTTTATTGAAGGAAGCAACCACTGACCAATATCTATGGCAACCGGGTTTGGCAGCGGGTGCGCCTGATACATTGCTCGGGGTTCCAGTGGCAACGGCGGCTGATATGCCAATCGCTAGCGCAAACGGTTTATGCGTGGCAGTTGGTGATTTCCGTCAAGCCTATTTGATTGTGGATAAAATCAGTTTGCGTATTTTGCGTGACCCGTTCACCGAGAAACCATTCGTTAAGTTCTATAGCACCAAGCGAGTGGGTGGTGAAGTGGTTAATACCGACGCTGTGAAACTATTAAGGCTTGCTGCATAATTGAGTTTTTCTTAATTTAGGTGTGTTAATTATTAATAGGAGGGGGGCGCATTTCCTCCCTCTTATTAATTTGTGGATTATTTGTTTTTAAGTCATCATCAATTTGCTGTTGCCTTGCATCAAGCAATTTCTGTACATCTTCCAGCCGTTCAACCCGTTCTTTCATGAAATATTTCATATAATTAAGTTCAGATTGGGTGAAAGATTGTTTCTCACTTAGCAAGTTTTTCATGATCAGGTAAGCATCTTCCATTTCACCCCGTTTTTCATGAACTATTGCGGGCATTTCCTGCGCCCATTGTGGAATATTTTTCACTCCCTCCAACGGCAAAGCAATTTTCAAAGCGAGGTCATTATCCTTGAGTTTGTGCATGGCGAGATAAGTCGCTTGCGTCAACCACCACCAATTTTTCTGCGGATTATCTTTGCTATGTTCATACAGATAATTCACCATGTGAATAACTTTTGGCTTATCCTGTGTTTGGCTGAAATAATTGGCAGCAAGCGTCACCAAGCTGTTGGAGCGATTATCAAACTCATCAAGGCGGGTGAACCAATGATATAATTTCTCAAGATTATATTGTTTCAACGCCGTGAATCGCCCGAATGTATCACCAATATTATTCATACGAAAACTCATAATGCGGAAATAAAGTTCATCATCACCAAAGGCGAGCAATTGCATTTCTTCACGGCTTGCAAGTTCTGGCACAATCCCCAAATCAGGCAGCCTGCTATGGCTTTGATACCAAAAACCAGCTTGCAATAACAACAATCCAAGCGCAAAAATTATGTGATATTTGCTAATTTTATTCATATCTTAAAACTGTTTGCGTTTGAAATCAAAAAGGGCAACTGCTAATATAAATGGAATAAAAATTAATGCTTGCGCTGTGAAATAGCCAACTGAAACCAAGTCCACCGTGCCATAAACCAACCAATTTGTATCAGCAAACATATCTAATCGGGGAATAAATATAGCGATGCTATCAATGGTATATTTCATGCAACGATGAACCCACAAATCTAGCGTAATTCTCGCATTCGCCGTGGCTACCAAAAACGCCATTAACCGCCCCAGCACATAAAAGCTGAAACATGTTAGCACCGAGGTAACAAAACTTTTGTTGCTAATTGAGGCGAAAACAGCAATTGCCGCTACAATTAACCCCTCCAGCAACAAACTTCCCGCCCAAACTAGCAATGCTAAATTGCCACCCAAATTAAATGCGAATAATATCAGGGTTAATATTGAGGCGAGCAGAGCAGCGATGCAAGCAAAACCAAGCCACAATCCAATCAGCAAGCGAGTGCGAGAGATTGGACGGGTGAGCATCACTTCAATTTCTTTGCTATCATATAGTCCACGCACATGAAAACACACAAATAGCGCAATCCCCATATTCACCACGATGCGAGCTAATCCCGCACTCATGGCAATGTGCGTTTCTGCGGTTTCCACCATCACTGTTTCTGAAAGTGCCATGGTCACCCCCACAATTAGCAACAACAAAGCGATGATTGCGGTGAATAATCGGTCACGAATTGCGGTTAGTAAGATAAAATGGATAATTGTTTTCATGATATTTTATATGTGAATATTTTATGTTTGAAAATTAAAAAGCGAATACCTTAAAAAGCTATGGGGCGAGGGTCATCAGTATATTTATGATACACTTTTTCATCAGCTTTATGATGGCTGCCGTCAGTTGAAACAATACTTGCTTTAATGAAGATAATTAATTCCTTGTTGCGTGATTGTTTGTCAACTCCTTTGAAAGCATTGCCCAAAAACGGAATGCCGCTCAAAAATGGCACGCCATTATCCTTGTTGATGTTGGATTGCTCCATTAAACCACCAATCACCATCACTTGCCCACTTTTCAGGCGCATGATGGAATCAAGCTCCCGCACTTCCACAATTGGCACGGTATTGACAAAACGATTAGCTGGATCGGGAATTAATATGCTTGATGCAAATGCCGAACCAGGGTCAACCACTTCACCAACTTGGCGTGTTATGGTTGGACGCACGCTTAGGGTGATTTCGTTATTATCAATATTAACAGATGGCAGGATATTGAGAATAATACCTAGCGGGATTGAACGACGATTAGTCGCAATGCTTAATTGCCCGCGCTGTATTTGCCCGCTTGGGTTCACCGTATCTGGTTGTTGTGTTAGTTGCACCTCAAAAAATACTTTATTTTGCGCAAATGTCAATACCGCTGGTTGATTATTAATAGCGTGCAAGCGAGGGCTTGAAAGAGTTCTGGTTGTGCCAAATAATTCTGTTAGGTTCAAAATGCTATTAATATTTGCGGTTGGGTCAGCAGGATTGAGTGCAAAACGCACTATGTTTGAGGTGTCAAACCCTGTTTGCCCATAAGAACTATTGATGTTCCATTTCCCGCTACCAACTTCTTGTTGCAGTAAGTTCCAATCTATTCCACTTTTGAAACGCTCCTCCAGTTCCACTTCCACCACTTTTGCTTCAATTAAAACTTGTGATGATGCACCTCTGCGAACATAATCAAGATATGTTTTGATGTTTTCATGTTGGCGACCATTGGCAGCGATTGAAAGCAATCCCGCTTGTTTGTTCAGCACATAAAACATATTCACGCCGACAATATTCGTTGTAACTCCGCCAGCAGCACCACCAGCACCAGCAGCAGGAGTTGCAGCAGCGGCGGCGGCGATTGCAGCAGGGTCAGTTGCGGAATCCTCAGATCCAGACAAAAACTTTGGCGATTCGTGCATTAAAATGGAACGTAAATTGCTTTCTAACGATATCCAGAAATCATCTTTGGCGTCTGTTTTTATAGAAGTGCTTGAACCTGTGTTGATTCCAGCTCCACCACCACCACCGCCACCGCCTCCTGCTCCACCACCGCCCCCAGCAGCTCCACCCGCAGCACCGCCGCCACTTCCAGCAGCTGAACTTGATGCAGAAAGCACATCAGTTGTGATGCTAACTGTGCTATTGCTAGAGCGAACTAAATTAAGAAAATCTAGCGGATAATTCTCAATATATGGCAAATCACGCTCAATTCTCAACACTCCGATCGTATATTTATAGCGCAATCCTGCAAGACTCGCAATTCTCTCTACCACCTCATTAAATGGACGATCTTTGGCACGAAATGAAATCCCCCCCTTGATGTTGGAATCCATTTCAAGGTCAATATCAGCCAACTTAGCAAGCTCAATCAATACATCTTTCAGTGGAACATCGTCAGTAACGGAAAGTGAAACCAGCTTTGTTTCACCAATTTTTGGCGGGCGAGGGGCAGCAAGCACAGATGCTAAATCCAACGAAGTTCCGTTATTTTGAGAATTATCCTCGGCTAACTCTAATTCAGTTGCGGATTTATCACTTAGGTTTTCATCATTATGAGTATCATAAAAATCACGATAATCAGAGCGGGATAATTTCAGCTTGCGATCCACAGGGTCACCACCTTCAATGAAATCGTCAAGCCCCGTTTCTTGGCAAGCATTTAGAGCAAGCAAACAACAAACAAGCGATAAATATTTGGTTATTTTATATTTCAACATGAACATAATTTATATGAATGGTTTTTACTATTTTCAAATTAAAACATAATATGTTAAGAAAATGTTTATATTATTCCAATCATTGTGACAATCTTAACTGAAAGTTGCATTTGCCAATCTTTTGCTGGCGGATATATCACAATCATAAATAAGCTAATTGCCAAGGCGGGGCCAAATGGAAATCTTGGGTCACGATTAAAACATCGCCATATCAAAGCGGTTAGCACGCCAATAATTCCCGCATAAAAATAATATGGCAATAAATCAGTGCCAAGCCAAATACCAGATACCGCCATGAACTTCACATCACCCATGCCAAGCCCATCTTGCTGTTTGAGCAGTTTTATCAACCATTTTAAGGTCATACCAACCCCGCCACCAAGCATCACTCCGCCAATAATTTCCCCAATATGATGTTGGTTGTGCCAAGCATATATCAACCCAATTAAAGCGATGATTATTTGTAGTAAATCAGGAATAATACGATGTTGAATGTCAATCACACAAAGTACCAGCAAATGTGAAGCAAGCAATGCGATTAATATAGCGTTCAACGTTGCGCCATGAAATTGGTAGCTAATGGCGAATAAAATAGCAGTTGCTAACTCGGTGATGGGGTATCGCACTGAGATTTTAGCCTTGCAAAATCTGCATTTAGCCCCTGTTAATAGCCAGCTAAGCAATGGAACTAAATTTCGCACGCATAAATGATTAGCACATTTTGGGCAAGCAGACCTTGTGAATATAATGTTATTGCCATGTGGAAGGCGGTGAATTAGCAAACTATTGAAACTACCAAAAATTGCCCCAAGCAATAATGACAACCATAAACCGAGATTGCCTAAATCAAATCCATTTGTCACATATTCCATAATTAATATATTTTTCGCCTAATAACGCAACAACGCAAGGTTTTATCCCATGAAATATTGCGATAATTGCCTGATAATAGTGGTAACAACAAAAATATCTGCACTAGCCCCGCAATTACTAATATAGTATAATTCATATTATCATCATTATTATTTGCAACAAAACTAGCTGGTAAAAATATCTCAGAAAGCAAGTTGCTTGCAGGAAATATGGCAATTGCGCATGGATATGAGATTAAAATGAAACGAATTAAGGCGGTGTTAAAGTTAATCCCGCCCGTGAACAAGCTATATAAGTGAATGCGAATCAGGCTCTGCCCAATAGTTGCGGATATTTTGCTTGTGCTGCACCCCACCACATAAACTCCCCATATTGCATATAAAGTTGTGAGATGCGTCATGATTGAACTTGCTTGAACATAATTATTGGCGAAAACAAAAATTATGGTGCAAAATATTGAAGCGATTATGATTAAATCAATAATGAAAGCTGCAAATCTTTGCTTGAAACTTGCTAAAATCAAATCACCCGCTGCCGTTGCTTTGGGTATTAAATATTCGGCAACGGGGCGATTTAAGGGATCATTATTCATGCAAAAATCATTGTTTTGACGATGATACAATCATCACCATTTGCTTGCCTTCAAGTCTTGGGTGATATTCAACTTTAACGGTTTCGCCTAGTTTTAATTTGATTGTTTCATAAACTTTCAAACCAATTTCGGGGTGAGCCATTTCACGCCCACGGAATCGCATGGTGATTTTGACTTTGTCACCTTCTTCAATGAACTTGGCAATTTGCTTCAACTTCACCTCAAGGTCATGCACATCAGTCGCTGGGCGCAACTTAACTTCTTTCACCTGAATGATTTTTTGCTTTTTTCTTGCTTCATTGGCACGTTTTTGTTGTGCATATTTATACTTACCATAATCAACAATTTTGCAAACTGGAGGCTCGGCATTTGGTGAAACTTCAACTAAGTCTAAGCCAGATTCACGGGCTAAATCTAAACCTTCTCTGACGCTTACAACTCCAACCATTTCACCATCAGCACCAACTAACCTAATTTTTGCCGTTTTTATTTGCTCGTTGACCCGAGGCTCTTTAATGTCGTTAGCACTCATAAGATACTTTAATTTGCATGAATAATTTCTTTCCCTCGGTTATTATACCAATAATTATAAGTCATGATGTTAGCATGGAATTGACTAATTTTACAAGTAATAAACTGATTTAATCCACCATATGGCGTTTTCATGGCGTAATGTTGCCAATCCAACACATATATACAGCCTAAATATATATAGTCTAACTCGCTCTCACCAACTCGCCACCTTTGGCTTCACTCTTGGCTTTTAGCGAACATTCAGCTATCTCGGCAATGCTTGGCTCAATCGTGCTGGGTGATGCAATATTATCATTCACGGTTTTATCTCTATCAAAAGGCTTGACCGTGTTTGCTGCATCAAGCCCAATTAGCTTTTTCCCGCCCGCCAATTCATTCATATAAGATGTGGAGCATAAAATCGCAAATCCAAGCCCCGATTCATCTCGTTTGCCCAAAGATTGCAATAATTTATCATCATCACCATTTTGAATATGTCCATAATTCTCATGCAAAACTTTCAATTGTGCTTTGCTCAAACCCTCATTTAATAACTCTTTTTCAGGGCGGGCGCATAGTTCTTCAACTACTTGTTTCACATTCTCAATGGCATATTCACTGCCCCTGTCTTTCGCATCACGCACTGCATTTTCGGGTAAGCCAAGCTCGTTCACCAGCACGGCATTTGGCACTAGTAACGCTATAAAATCCCTAGTTTCAGAATCCATTCCCCGCAATTTATTTTTGAAATCTTCAACGGCTTCATCTGGTTTCAACCCAAGTGAATTGCCTAATTTATCAACATATCTATAACTATCAATTTGTTTAGCAACTGGCATTTTCTGCATTGCTTGTTGCAATTCTTCACCAATAATTTCTGCATTTGCGACGTGCAACCCATCATGCGCCACGATTTTGCCAGAGCCAACCAACTCAATCAAGGCGAGTGGGTTTAGGCTTGATTCATTGCTAAAATCTCCACCATTACCAAGGATTGCTTCTGCAATTTTTTGGCTGGAATCACGCAATTTTTCGTTGAATCTCTCGGGGATTTTGCCTCCCTCTTGGTCATGCACATTAGTATGGAATATTAGTTCAATATATTGTTCAAGCGGCATGGAGCTGCCACCCGCCCCGAATGAATCTTTGCTTAAATTGAAGTCTTTTCTGAGTTTATCCAGATGCACAACTCCACCATCAACCTCGCCAAGTTTCATTTGCTCGGATAAATATAGGATTAAATCTGCGGCGATTAAACCGCTCGGTGCTTGCCTCTCTCCCTCAATCATACGCTCGGCTTGAGTGCTAGCAAATGCTGCACCTGCCATAATTCCCGTGGTGGAGCTAAGTTTTGGATCATTAAAAGGCTTTAATGGATTAAAAACTGTTCCCACTTCTCCGAGGGGAGTATTAAAAAACAAATCTTTCGTTTGCAAACGTGGGCTAGCCAAAATCGCTTCTGCTTGCGCGGTTATTGTGTTCGTATCAGCTGGAATTTTTGCTATCTCAGAATCTCTAAGCGCATTAACATTTTTTGTTAAATTGTCACTATGAACTTTGCGTGATATTGCTTGCGCCGTTCCCAACATAGCACTGGTAAGCATTTCAGCATCACGTTCATGAGCTTGCAACTCAAATCTTTGTTCAAGTTTGGCGAGAACTGCGTTTTTAGGGTTACCTAATGGATTAAAACTGCTTGCTCGTATTGTTTCATCATAAGCGTCAGCAAATGCGCTAATTTGTTCACGAACTTCGCTTCGGCGTTCTTTATCATCTTGATAAACTTGGTGCGCAACCATCACTGGTTTAGAAACAACTACTGCCCCGTTGGTAACCAACTGAATGGCTAGTTTTTCTTTCTCATGTCCTTGCAAGTTCGCACCAACAAAGTCACCTAACTTCTTAACGCCCCAAAAAGCAACATCTCGCATAGCAAAATCGGCTGTTTCACGAGTTAGTGTTTTCGTGATGTCACTAAACACATTTTTTGCTGTTTTCCCAAGCCCCGCTTGCTCGGCAATGTTCAAAACGATTGAAGCTGAAGGATTATCTCTCGTAATTTCTCTTGTTGTATCTTCATAACTAACATTTGCAAATTGAAAATCCTTAGGTGGCATAATATCAGTCGGCATTAATTCACTCTGAATCATGTCAGTGACTTTGTTGCCGCCTTTGTTGATTGAGTTCTTTGCCATCTTAAATTATATATTTCCCATTATTTGATATCTGCATTATTTAACATTTACATTATTCATACTAACTTTCTATAACTTAAAATTATAACTGATAATTGTGACGTTTTAATGACTTTTGCGCCCTTAATTGCGATTAAAATATAAGACAATATCAGCAAAACTAAATCATATATACGATTTATTAATAATTTTAGCACATTGATAATTTAATATATCATTTACCATTAAAAAAAGGGGTAACATCACATGCCACGCAGGATTCAAGCCATCATCAACCGAGTTGCCTCAGATATTGAAGCATTCGCCACATTGAACGAAAAAGTAGCAGGGCAGATCAACCTGCTTTCACTCAATGCAACCATTGAAGCTGCACGCGCGGGTGAGGCGGGGCGCGGGTTCACCGTAGTTGCTAGTGAGGTGAAAAATCTCGCCTCGCAAGCCTCCAAAAACTCGCTTAACTTCCGTAAAGTTGTGCTTGACCGCATTGCCAAAGCGCAGGATATAACGGACACATTAGTGCGGGATTTGGAGGGTAATCGCCTTGCAGAAATGGGGCAAATGTTGGTGCAATTAATTGTTCGCAACATGTTTGAACGCTCCTCTGATGTGCGCTGGTGGGCGAATGACCATGTGCTAAGCCTCGCTTTGCAAAACCCCTCTCATGAAAATATTATGATGGCGGAATCACGCCTCGCCATGATGAATAGTTTTTATGGTGCGTATCTCAATTTGGTGCTGGTGGATATTTCAGGCAACATCATCGCCACTTCACAACGGGGGCGGTTTGCGCAGTTAGTCAATTCAAATGTGCGCAACGAATCATGGTATTCTAAGGCGGCAAATAACCGCTCCAATAATAATTATGCAATTAGCGAGATTCGCATTGAACCTAACATGGGTAATATTCCCGTTAGCATTTATTCTGCTGCTATCAAGCCCTCAGATGCAAGCGAGCCAATCGGGGTTATCGGGGTTTATTTTGATTGGCCAGAGCAATCTCGTAGCATTGTGTGCAATGAGCCAACCCTCTCCAATGATGAATGGCAGCGCACCAAAGTGATGTTGCTTGATGGTAATTATAATATCATCGCTGCATCGGACGGGCGGGATTTGATGAAAAAATATCCACTTGATATTAAAGACGGACGCAAGGGTTCGTATGTTGATGGTTCGGGCAATATTGTGGTTTATGCCAAAACCACGGGTTATAAGGATTATGATGGGCAAGGTTGGTATGGGGTGATTGTGCAAACGCCAATTTCCGCCAGCCAAGTGACTTCCGCAATTGATGCTTAGAGTGATTTTTTTAACTTCACCCTTGCGGGGGAGTCAAAACACGATAGTGTTTTGGTGGGGGGAGGGGTAAAAATAATATCCCCCCACGTTTCAACTTCGGGCTTTGCCCTTGTTTCACCCGCTCCCCCGCAAGGGTGGAGCATGAAAGCTGAGC
>JAYUJH010000007.1:0-49350 GCA_043765375.1 Alphaproteobacteria bacterium | reverse complement strand
CCTACACCCACGGCAGATAGGGACCGAACTGTCTCACGACGTTCTAAACCCAGCTCACGTACCTCTTTAAATGGCGAACAGCCATACCCTTGGGACCTTCTCCAGCCCCAGGATGAGATGAGCCGACATCGAGGTGCCAAACACTGCCGTCGATATGGACTCTTGGGCAGTATCAGCCTGTTATCCCCGGCGTACCTTTTATCCGTTGAGCGATGGCCCTTCCACGAGGAACCACCGGATCACTATGACCGACTTTCGTCTCTGCTCGACATGTCTGTCTCGCAGTCAGGCAGGCTTATGCCATTACACTCTAAAGGACGATTTCCGACCGTCCCGAGCCTACCTTCGCACGCCTCCGTTACACTTTGGGAGGCGACCGCCCCAGTCAAACTACCCACCATACATGGTCCCGAATCTGGATTCACAGACTGCGGTTAGATATCAAGCAATTTAAGGGTGGTATCTCAAGGTTACCTCCAACGAGGCTTGCGCCCCATCTTCAATGGCTCCCACCTATCCTGCACATAAATTACCTAATACCAATGTAAAGCTATAGTAAAGGTGCACGGGGTCTTTCCGTCTAACCGCGGGTACTCCGCATCTTCACGGAGAATTCAATTTCGCTGAGTTGATGCTGGAGACAGTGGGGAAGTCGTTACGCCATTCGTGCGGGTCGGAACTTACCCGACAAGGAATTTCGCTACCTTAGGACCGTTATAGTTACGGCCGCCGTTTACTGGGGCTTCAGTCCAATGCTTTCACATCTTTCATTAACCTTCCAGCACCGGGCAGGCGTCAGACCCTATACGTCGTTTTGCAACTTCGCAGAGCCCTGTGTTTTTAATAAACAGTCGCCACCCCCTGATTTGTGCCACCTACTTCAAGTTGCCTTAAAGCAGGCCACCCTTCTTCCGAAGTTACGGGTGTAATTTGCCTAGTTCCTTCAGCATCATTCTCTCAAGCGCCTTGGTATACTCTACCATCCTACCTGTGTCGGTTTCGGGTACGGTCTTTAATGTAAGAGCTATTTCCTGGCACCTCTTCACCGCACATTTCAATCCAATAAGATTGTACGATTTACGAGATGCGTCACTACTTACAGGTTCAGGAATATTAACCTGATTTCCATCGACTACGCATTTCTGCCTCGCCTTAGGTGCCGACTAACCCTGCTCTGATTAACATAACGCAGGAACCCTTAGGATTTCGGCGACAAGGTTTCTCACCTTGTTTGTCGCTACTCATGTCAGCATTCTCTCTTCTGATACCTCCAGCAATGCTCACGCATCACCTTCACAGGCTTACAGAATGCTCCGCTACCGCTTGCAAAAACAAGCCTCAAGCTTCGGTGTATTGTTTAATCCCCGGTACATCTTCGCCGCAGGACAGCTTATTTAGACCAGTGAGCTGTTACGCTTTCTTTAAAGGATGGCTGCTTCTAAGCCAACCTCCTGGTTGTTATGGCCGTCCCACATGCTTCCCAACTTAACAATAACTTAGGGACCTTAGCTGTGAGTCTGGGCTGTTTCCCTCTCGACTACGGACCTTAGCACCCGCAGTCTGTCTGCCAAATATTACTCTTGGGTATTCGGAGTTTGGTTAGAGTTGGTAAGGCTTTGGGCCCCCCTAGTCCATCCAGTGCTCTACCCCCCAAGGTATTCGTTTGACGCACTACCTAAATAGTTTTCGCGGAGAACCAGCTATTTCCGAGTTTGATTGGCCTTTCACCCCTAGCCACAGCTCATCCCCGTCTTTTTCAACAGACGTGGGTTCGGCCCTTCAGTGAGTGTTACCTCACCTTCAGCCTGGCCATGGCTAGATCACCCGGTTTCGGGTCTACTCCAACTAACTTAACGCGCATTTAACACTCGCTTTCGCTACGCCTACACCTATCGGCTTAAGCTTGCTAGTTAGAGTAAGTCGCTGACCCATTATACAAAAGGTACGCCGTCACAGATCAAGTCTGCTCCGACTGCTTGTAGGCATCCAGTTTCAGGTCTATTTCACTCCCCTTATCGGGGTTCTTTTCACCTTTCCCTCACGGTACTAGTTCACTATCGGTCAATGGCGAGTACTTAGGCTTGGAAGGTGGTCCTCCCACGTTCAGACAGGGTTTCTCGTGCCCCGCCCTACTCAAGGACTGTGTTTATCTTACATGTACGGGACTATCACCCACTATGGTTGAACTTTCCAGATCATTCCATTTACATCCACACAGCCACTGGCCTGATCCCCGTTCGCTCGTCACTACTAAGGGAGTCTCATTTTGATGTCCTTTCCTCTGGCTAATTAGATATTTCAGTTCACCAGGTTCGCTTCTACAATCCTATTTTATTCAGATTGAGATACTCTATTAATGAGTTCAGAGTTCATAAACTTTGCAGTCTATCAACACTGAACTCAAAGAGTGGGTTCCCCCATTCGGAAATCGTCGGGTCAAAGCATTTTCGCAGCTCACCGACGCTTATCGCAGCGTAATACGTCCTTCATCGCCTGCCATTGCCAAGGCATCCACTAGATGCCCTTATTATATTTATTTACTTGAGATTCTTGATGCGCAGAACAAATATGTTCTGCTACTTTGGAAACTTTATATTCTCAACATCAACTCAAATTACGTATATTTGAAATACACGCATTTGGTCAGGAAAACTTATTCTATACAATTTTTATCAGCACCGTTTGTTATTAACTTGTTAATCTCTCAACTTGTTTTTTTAACTAAACGTTTGTCCCTGTTGGGAGGCTTGTTATAGCCATCACTCCCACAACTGTCAACGGCTATTTTGCAAATAATGTTGTTTTATTCAAAAAATCATTAAAAATCAACGCATTAACCAGCATTATTTAATTGCTTTAACGCCCCTCGCAGATATTCCCCACCCGTAAATAGCGTTAATATCGTTGCAATCCATAATAATGCTTGCGCAATCATTGCGATTAATGGCTCATTTGGCACAATTCCCGCTAGCAAAAACACGCAACATGCTAGCATTTGCATCGCTGTTTTCCATTTGGCAAGCGAACTCACATGGATAATCGCCCCAGTTTCTTGCATAAACTCACGTAATCCTGAGATAAACAACTCCCGCACCATTATCAACGCAACTGCAACGGCATTCACCCCCGCAGGCACAAGCATCACCAGCACCACCGCCACCAGCAATTTATCAGCGATTGGGTCAAGCAACCGCCCAATATTTGTTACACAATTCCATTTGCGTGAGAGGTAGCCATCAACAAAATCGGTGGCGCACGCATAGGTGAATAGCACAATCACGCTAGCATAAGCCCATATTTCATAGGAAATGGCGAATATCATAGCGATTGGCAAGGTGGCAGCAACACGGCTGATGGTGAGAATATTGGGTATTTGGTGTTTGAATGACATGATTTTAGGGTTCAGGGGTTGGGGGTTAGGGTAGAGTTTAAGGTGATATTTTATTATTACTTGTCAAATGTTTGTTAAAATATTACAAGTCTAACATTATGAACATAAATTATAAAAAAGCACCAAAAAATAATATATTACAAAACAATATACCAAAAAACATTGCCATATTTGGAGCAACAGGAACGATTGGGGATAATTCACTCGCTATCATAAGTTCTTTTCCACATTTATTTCGCCCCTCCATATTAACCGCTGGTGAAAATTGGCAGAAATTGGCGCAACTCTCCCATATTTTCCAGCCAGATGCGATTGCAATTGCCAACCCCGCACATTATGACGCTTTGAAACAAGCTGCCCCCGCAAATATTGAAGTGATGGCTGGTGATGAAGCTATAACCGAGCTTGCAATGCGTCCGTGTGATGCGCATATCGCAGGAATTGTTGGATTTGCAGGGCTTTCTCCCACTTTTACTGCCATTCAAGCGGGTCATAAAATTATTCTCGCTAATAAGGAATGTTTGGTTGTCGCTGGTGAATTATTAATGCAAGCAGCAACAACACATCACGCCACCATCATACCCGTGGATTCTGAACATAATGGAATATTTCAATTATGGTCAGCGTGCGAACATGTGCGCCCCTCTTATATCACGCTCACTGCATCAGGCGGTGCGCTGCGAGATATGCCACTTGCACAACTGCCAAACGCCACTCCCGCTCAAGCAATCGCTCACCCAAATTGGAATATGGGGGCGAAAATCTCCGTTGATTCTGCAACTCTGATGAATAAAGGGTTGGAATTGATTGAGGCACAGCATTTATTTTCACTTGCCCCCGAACAACTCAAAGTTATTATTCACCCGCAATCTATTATTCATTGCATGGTGAGTTTTGCCGATGGTTCAAACTTGGCGCAATTAAGCTCCCCCGATATGCGCATACCAATCAGTTTTGGGCTGCATTATCCTCACCGTTTATCACTTGCTTTGCCTGCGATGGATTTAGCACAAATTGGCGCACTCAATTTTGCCGCGGTGGATAATACTCGCTACCCATGTTTGCAACTAGCATATGATGCAATGCAACATGGCGGTGCTGCACCAATCGCCTTAAACGCTGCTAATGAAGTTGCAGTTGCTGCATTTTTGGCGGGAAAAATCCGCTTTACTGATATTTCGGTGATAGTTGCGAAAACTTTGGCGCAAATCAATGAAAAACCAGCCACCACACTTGACGAAATCTTAAACATCAACCATATTAGCATTATAACTGCGACAAAAAACATCATAGCACATGGATAACAATACATGGATTTAATATATAATTTCGGACATACGGCAATTTCTTTTCTAATAATCATCTCAATAATCGTGTTTTTGCATGAGTTTGGGCATTATCTCGCCGCACGCTTATGCGGAGTGAAGATTGAAGCCTTTGCGATTGGCTTTGGCAAAGAAATATTAGGTTGGACAGACAAAACAGGCACTCGGTGGAAAATCTGCATTGCACCACTTGGTGGATATGTCAAAATGTTTGGTGATGCGTCGGAGGCAAGCACCCCTGATTTTGAAGCAATGAACAAAATGAGTGAGGCAGAACGCAAAATTAGCTTTCAACATAAAAAATTATGGCAAAAAGCAATTATAGTCTCCGCAGGGCCGTTTGCTAATTTTCTAACAGCGATTATCATATTCACTACGATTACTATGACAACAGGATTAAGCACCACCAAGCCAATAGTTGGTGAAGTGCTGGAAAACTCGGCAGCAGCGCAAGCGGGATTGCAAAATGGTGATGAAATATTAAGCGTTGATGGCAAAAATGTGACCAAGTTTGATCATATTTCGCCATTAATCATGACTAATCTAGGCGAGGAAGTAACGCTGGAACTTAAGCGAGATGGCAACATCATGCAGGTGCGTTTAACTCCAAAAATCATTGCAACAGAAGATGGTTTGGGTAATAAAGTTAATCGCCCGATGATTGGTATATCATCGCAAAAAATTACCTCCAAAGATGTGAATATATTTGAGGCGGTTGGGGTTTCCGTTGCACGGACTTATCAAATGATAGATTTGTCACTAGATTTTATGGGGCAGATTATTACGGGAAATCGCAGTGCGGACGAGCTGAAAGGCCCAATTGGGATTGCTGATATGTCTGGCAAAGTGGCACAGAAAGATTGGACAACCATATTTTTCTTTATGGCATTAATCTCGGTTAATTTAGGCTTTGTTAATATATTGCCAATTCCACCACTTGATGGCGGGCATTTATTATTTTATGTGATAGAAGGGCTAAGTGGCAGAAAAGTTGCAGAAAAAGCACAAAATTACGGCTATAAGTTTGGCTTTGTGCTAATCATGTGTTTGATGGGCTTCACCATTTTTAATGATATTAGGCAATTGGTGATGTGATATTGGATTTGATAAAAAAATATCCACTCTATTTAAGAGTGGATTCTAACTTCCGTTTTTATAGTAAAAACTCTTCAGCCTGAGAAGCCGCTTGTTCGGCGGTTTGTTCAGGAGCATCATCTGTCAACTCTTCAACTGGAGGTTCTGGTTCTATAGCAACAAACTCTTCTGCTTGAGCAGCGGTCTGCTCGGCAGTTTGGTTGGGAGCAGTATCAACAAGCTCTTCCACAATCGTACCTCTTGGGTGTGCGCCAATTAATTAAACATTAATAGGCAAAAAATATACAAATACGATTTTACCCCCCCCCCCCGTTAAAGTCAATTAAAAAAACATTAATTTTATAGGTTAATTATATAATTTATAATCCACTCCTAAGACCCCTAATATTCCCCGCATAATCTTTTGCATCACCAGTGAACAAAGCTGAGCCAGCAACTAACATATTCGCACCAGCTGCAACCGCTGCCCCCGCATTATTTGCGTTAATTCCACCATCAACTTCCAACAAAATATCTCGCCCAGAAGCGTTAATCATTTGGCGCAATGTGGCAACCTTCTTCAATTGTGAGGCGATAAAACTCTGCCCACCAAACCCTGGTTTCACACTCATCACCAGCACCAAATCCACAATATCCATTAATTCAGCTATTGCCTCGGGCGGAGTTGATGGCACAATTGAAATACCCGCCATAATTTTTTTATCAACCCCCGTTCCCGCATGTTTTATCATCTGCAAAACTCGGTGAGCATGAACGCACGCCTCCAAATGCACGGTGATAATATCCGCTCCCGCTGCCGCAAAATCAGGGATTAGCAATTCAGGTTGTTCAATCATCAGATGCACATCAAGCGGCACGCTCGCATATGGCTTAATCGCTTTCACCACCCCCGCCCCAATGGTTAAGTTTGGCACAAAATGACCGTCCATCACATCAACATGAATGAAATCCGCCCCTGCTTTGCACATATCCGACACTTCCCGCCCTAAATTAGCGAAATCTGCAGATAAAATTGACGGAGAAATGTAGATATTTTGCATAAATTATGTCATAACCTTCAACTAAAATAATGGTGAACTCGGCGGGATTTGAACCCGCGACCTTTGCCTTCGGAGGGCAACGCTCTATCCAGCTGAGCTACGAATTCATAATATATTATTTAACGCAATATTGATTTTTTTACAACAAAATAAAACTTGGCAATTTTGCAAAAATACGGTAAAATATTTTGATGGAATATGAAATATTGCCTCCTCCTGAAAATTATCTGCCCGCAAATGATAGTGATTTGCGTGTCCTCTCGCAAGCGCAACGCAAACAACGTGACGGCTATGATGAACGTCTTGATGATTGCGTTGAGATGGAGTTGCATAATGATGCGCAAAAAGGAAATAAATCAGATTTAGAAATGTTGCTAAATGATGCACCAACTTATCTGCACGCTGAATTACGTCACCGTTTTGCGCAAAAACTAAATGCCGCTCGCCGTGATTTAATGCTGAGCGATGATATGAGTGAAGCACAAAAAACTTTGCTGCAACGCCTAAAAAAAGCAGAAGCAACCATGGATTTACCTAAGCAAGTAATTAGGCAAATGCGGGCTTTGGTGATGCGCAACCCGCAATTATTGAATGCGATGATTGCACTTGCGAATGTGTTGCTGCGCCATGGCGTGACGGGGATCGCCAAAGTTGCATCAGCAGATATTGATGCACCAAATGCAACTCCCGCAAGTGCAACTCCCGCAAGTGCAGCAGCACCCGCAAAAGAAACAGCTAGTCGTTAATATAATATTTGCATGTTTAATTGGTTTATATTATAACTATATTATAATAATATTTATAAGGTATCATTTTATGCAAGCACAACGTCAAACTGGGATTGTTTTAATCAAAAAATATTCCAACCGTCGGTTGTATGATACACAAACAAGTAGCTATATCACCCTTGATGATGTGCAGGAAATGGTGCGCAAAAATATTGATTTTGAAGTGCGTGATGCCAAAACTAATGAGGAATTAACTCGGCAGATTTTAACGCAAATTATCTTTGAGCAAGAGCTAAATGGTAAAGATAGCATGATGCCAATCAATTTTTTGAAACGCATGATAACGATGTATGATAATAATATGAGTGAGTTTCTGCCCTATTATTTGGAGGGAAGCATTGAGGCGTTTGTTGCAAATCAGGATAAATTAAACGAGCAATTTAAGGAAATGTGGAAACAATATTATCCGTTAGAGAAGTTGGAGGCGTTGCAACGTCGCAATATGCAAATGATGCAAACAGCTATGCAAGCGTTTAACCCGTTTGATTATTTGACAAATGCGAAAAAAATACTGGGGCAGCAATTTCCTAATGCTAAACCAGCGAAATCAGAGACAAGGTCAGAGCCAAGTTCAGAAGATTAAACTCTTAATTACAACAATTGCCTCAGCGCATTTTTCACCATTTGAACCACCACCTTGCGCCATATCCGACCTGCCACCACCGCCTTTACCACCAAGTTCGGCAACTCCAGCTTGAACTAGCTTTACTGCATCATATTTGTGCAATAAATCTGGAGTGATTGCCACCAAAATCGCACCCTTGCCTTCATGCTCTGTCGCCACCGCAACGATTGCACTACTGCGCCCTGCTAGCAAATCACCCGCTAACAAATCCCCCCCTAACAAATCTAAGGCAACATTGCGCAATTCTTTAGCGTCCAATCCCTGCAAAATCCGTGATATAAACAGCACATCACCGATAATTTCCTGAGTTGCAGCACCATTTTGCAATGCCATATTTTTGCGATTATCTGCTAAATTGCGCTGCAATTCCTTACGTTCATCAAGCAAACTGGTTATTTTACTTGGCAATTCGTCACTTGGAGCGGTTAATATTGCTGACATTTTGCGCAATAATCCATCATTATGCTGTGCCTGCTGCAACGCCCCCGCCCTTGTTACCGCTTCAATTCGTCGCACCCCTGCTGCAATTGCTTGCTCGCTTATAATTTTGAATGCACCAATTTCACCCGCATATTCCACATGCGTTCCGCCGCATAATTCCACTGAATAACCCGCTCCCATGCTCAAAACCCGCACTTCATCGCCATATTTTTCACCAAATAACGCCATTGCCCCAGCTTTAATCGCTGCATCTGGAGTCATAATTTTGGTTTGCACCGCATCATTTTGCCATATCATCGCATTGACATTTGCCTCAATTTCGGCAATTTGCGCCCCGCTCAACCCCTCATTATGGCTAAAATCAAAGCGCAATCTTTCATAAGTCACCAGCGATCCTTTTTGCGTCACATGCTCACCAAGCAATTTGCGCAATGCTGCGTGCATCAAATGGGTGGCGGAATGGTTGGCCCGCACCCCTGCCCTGCGCTCCGCATCGTAACTAATCAACAAAGTTGCTTGCGCTGAAACATCGTGAGTTAGCTCCACCAAATGCACATTCAACTGCGCTACTGGAACTTTGACATCAGTAATTTTACCAATTAACACGCCATCATCATTATAAATCACGCCCGCATCACCAGCTTGACCGCCAGATTCGCCATAAGCTACAGTTTGATTAAACAATAATTCTACGCTCTCGCCTGCCTTGGCATTTTGCACCAATGCGCCATTTTTGACAATCGCCAGCAATTTTGCCGCAATTTTGTTCTGCCCATAACCCAAAAACTCGGTTGCGCCATGTTCATCACGCAATGATAACCAAATATCCGCCGTGGCACTCCCGCCCGCACCTTTCCAAGCGGCGCGCGCCCGCTCTTTTTGCTGTGACATTGAGGCATCAAACCCTGCAATATCCACTTTCATATGCTCAGATCGCAAAATATCTTGCGTCAAATCCAATGGAAAACCATAAGTATCATATAGTTTGAAAGCTATTTCACCGCTCAAAACTGCGCCTGCGGACAAGCCCGCCTTAGCATCATCAAGCAATTTCAAACCCCGCCCAAGAGTTTCACGAAAACGCTCTTCTTCCTGCAACAAATTATTTTTTATCATCGCCTCAGCTCGGTGCAATTCAGGATAAGCCCCGCCCATTAACTGCACTAATTTGCTCACCAATAGGTGCATTATCGGTTGCCTAGCCCCCAAGATATGCGCATGACGCATGGCTCGGCGCATAATTCGGCGCAGCACATAACCCCGCCCCTCATTGGAGGGCATCACGCCATCTGCCAACAAAAAACAGCTTGCGCGCAAATGATCCGCAATCACCTTAAACGAAGCCGCATTATGCGCAACCACTTTGCTGCCTATCAAACTTTCAGTCGTTGCGATTATTTCAGCGAACACATCAATATCATAATTATCATGTTTGCCTTGCATCACCGCTGCCATTCGCTCCAATCCCATACCCGTATCAATGCTTGGCTTGGGTAGCAAAATGCGCTCATCAACGCTCACCTGTTCATATTGCATGAATACCAAGTTCCAGATTTCAATAAATCTATCCCCAAACTTATCATTCCCATTTGCATCTAACTCCCACGAACCCTGCGCTGCTTCTGCCCCATGATCATAGAAAATCTCGGAACAAGGGCCGCAAGGACCAGTATCCCCCATCGCCCAGAAATTATCTGAAGTCGGGATTCTCATAATTTTATCATCAGGCAAAGCTGATATTTTCTTCCATAATGCGAATGCTTCATCGTCTGTATGATATATTGTGACGAATAATTTTTCTGCGGGCAATGCAAAATCTCGTGTCAACAGCGTCCATGCGTGATAAATCGCTTCTTCCTTGAAATAATCGGCAAATGAGAAATTACCCATCATTTCAAAAAAAGTATGATGGCGGGCAGTATATCCCACATTATCCAAATCATTATGCTTGCCACCAGCCCGCACACATTTTTGCGCTGTTGTGACTCGGGGGGGAGTTGGAACCGCCTGCTTGCCCGTGAAAATATTCTTAAACTGCACCATTCCCGCATTGGTGAACATTAATGTCGGGTCATTATGCGGCACAAGTGAGCTGGAGGCAGCTATCTGATGCCCAGCATCTTGAAAATATTGTAAAAATTGATGGCGAATCTGTTCTAATTTCATAACATGATTTATATTACAAATCCAACAACTCTGCAACAAACTTGCATCAGATATTTACAATAAAACTATATTTAATTTTATTAAAAAACCAAATGGATACGATTATTTAACTATATATCATTAAACTCTAATATTAATATATATATGTATGAGTTTTATAGAATGAGCATTTCAGATGAATATTGCAATAATATGGCAACGATTAGCATCAATGATAGTTTCACTTTCAATGATAGCAGTGCTTTTCGTGATAGCTTAAACAAGGCAGTTGCCAAGAAAATTGAAGTTTTGAATATTAATCTGAGCAGGTTGGATTTTATAGATTCTTCAGGGCTTGGAATGCTGATGGTGACTGATAAAGAATGCAAAAAACACGAAATAAAATTGCAGCTAAGTAGCCCCAGTGGTGATGTGAAAAGAATACTTGAACTAACTCGCCTTTATGAAAGATTTGATATTAGAGGATAAAAAAATCAGGAGCCAAAAAATTATTTACTAATTTTCTAACCCCCGATATTACAATCCTTCAACAACTTGTTTGATATGATTTGCTTGATATAATTTAGTTTGCAAAATCTAGCAAAACTTCAAATTATTCACGCTCACCAAATAAGTGCAATAATTGCAAGAATATGTTGATGAAATCCATATATAATGTCAATGCACCCATTACTGCATTTTTCTCACTTGCACCATTTTGATAATATATTGCTTTGATTTTTTGCGTATCATAAGCGGTTAGTCCAACAAATATTAATACTCCAATGATTGATAATGCAAATTGCAATGCAGAACTTTGCATAAAGATATTAACTATTGAAGCAATAATAAGCCCAATCAAACCCATCATCAGGAATGACCCCATACCCGTTAAATCTTTCTTAGTGCTATAACCATAAAGGCTCATTGCTCCGAAAGTTCCAGCGGTGATGAAGAAAACACGAGCGATGCTTGCACCAGTAAATGCTGCAAATACATAAAATAATGATAAGCCCATCAAAAATGCGTAAGCCCAAAATGCCATCTTCACAGCCTGTTCACTCAAAGCATTCAATCGCACTGAGAGAAATATAACCATACCAAGCGGGGCAAACATCACCACCCAAGCAAGCCCAGACCTACCACCTTGCTCATTAAACATCAGGTTCAAAAAACCTTCCGAGCTAGCGGCGAAATAAGCAACCAACCCTGTTAAAATCAAGGCACTTGCCATATAATTATAGACACGCAAAAAATGCGCACGCAAGCCAGCGTCAATATTCGCTGCCTTTGCCGTATTATTAATTGAAAATTGTTCAAACATTATAAAAATCCTCCTTCTATAATTCATATTATAACATAGATATAATACATGATATATGGTTATTACAATATATTATTGCAAATTAATGCAAAAAATATAACCACCGCCAATTATATCAATTAATTGTGCTTTTTTAACTCCGCTTTAATCATTGGAATTGCTTCATAAGACCGTAATGCAACATGACCATTGCCGTGATTGGTTATCTGCACCTCAATATCTTTAACTGGGTGAGATAATTCCTTGGCAAGCACCGCTAATTTCGCTAAAAACGGATATATCTGCACTGAACCGTTTGGCTCATCACTCAATTCATGAATCAGCTTCATGCGAGGAATTGTCTGCAATTTTTTATATCGCTCTATCACAAAAAATCTGTCCGCATATTTAGCAGATATTTCCGCAATATTTTTACTGCCATAAACAATATCGCACAAACTAGTTATAACGCTTGTGAACATGTAATTTGGCAAATCTGTTTGTGGAATCTCAGCGATTGCAATGCTGCCTTGAATGCTCGC
The DNA here is from genome assembly GCA_043765375.1 of Alphaproteobacteria bacterium. Classification (GTDB taxonomy): domain Bacteria; phylum Pseudomonadota; class Alphaproteobacteria; order Rickettsiales; family UBA998; genus JAYUJH01. The sequence goes on along the minus strand of JAYUJH010000007.1, from coordinate 36,655 downwards.
CGCTGCCATGAGTGCGGCAAATCCGCCAAGCGACGAACCATATAAAATCACATTTTGCGTTGGAATGTCATTGCTTGCACAAACACCCAATATTAGCTTTACCGCTTCATCAAGGGCGAAGTGCTGCTCATTTCCTTGAAACCAACCACCCTGCAAATCACCCGCATAAACGGTTGGGTCATCAATCACGATGGACGAAACACCAAGTTCCGCTCCCCATTTCCAGCGGGCAAAACATGGATATATTCTGTCACTAACATCTCTCGCCAACGCATGAGGCATGAACACAACTAGCGATTTTGAACTTGCCACCAATTGAGAAAATACTTTGAATGAGAAATTATCAACTTTAATATCTAGATATTTATCTACACCAACGGCGATTTTGTCAACCCCTAGGGTAATTTGTTCCAACTCCATATCATTGAAGTTAATATTTATATTTTCCATTATCATATTAATACTATTGTTAGTTTTGAATAATATTTGATTAAAGAAACTTCATCACAATATCAAGCATTATTTCGTAACATTCATTTCATGGCATTCATTTCATAATATGCGCCTTAAACGATGCTCATCTTCACAAAGTATGCGTGAAATGCAAACCAGATATTTGCAAATCATTTTTCAAATAAAATTGTTGCGCCCGTTTATTATCAATATAAGTATCCAGCGCAACCACTTTGCAATCATTAAGTTTTGCTTCCGCAATAATACGCTTAATCAACAATGAGGCAATTCCACGATGGCGCATATCAGTTGCTGTGACAATATTATCAATATGCAACGCTTTACCATAACAGAAACGATGCCTAATCCAAAAGCCGCACATCGCAATCAACTTGGAATCATCAGTGAAAACGCCATAACATTGATAACCCTCAGCAAGCAATTGTTTTTGCCGTTCGTCAAATGCTAATAATGTCAATTCAGGGTTGATGGAAAGCACTAGGCTATAAGTTTGTTTGAACTCACTATCCATCGCCAATTTGCGTATCTGCACAGTAAGCGGGCAAAAAGCTGTGCTTGCAAACTTATTATCAACAATTTTATCTTTTTCATTTGCTTGCATAATCATATTATATATATATCATATTAACAATACAATCATGTTACAAAACAAAAGACAATGCAACAATTTATTATAACTTTTTTAATTATTATTACCCTTATCGCTTGCAGCAATGAAGGCGATGATAAAAACGCAACCACGGCAAAAAAGCCACAAGCACCCGCCGCTGATATTTTATATGATGATGCGCAAAGTTTGTTGATTGACCTCAAATATAAAGATGCAGCCAAAGCATTTGATGATGTTGAACGAGAACACCCATTTTCGGATTATGCTCCACGCTCACAAATTATGGCAGCATTTGCCAATTATCGCGCCGAACAATATGACGATGCAATTTTGTCATTACAACGCTATATTGATTTATATCCAAGCCATGAAAGCGTTGATTATGCTCATTATTTAATTGCTATATGTTATTATGAACAAATATCCGATGTCGGGCGTGACCAAGGAGTAACTCGCCAAGCGAGAGAAGCACTGACTGATGTGGTGCGTCGTTTCCCTGATAGCGATTATGCTCGTGATGCAAAATTAAAGCTGGATTTAACGAATGACCATTTGGCAGGCAAAGAAATGATGATTGGACGTTATTATGCTAACCGCAAGGAATATTTAGCGGCGGCAAATCGTTTCCGCACCGTGATTGAAAAGTTTGATACCACCAGCCATACGCCTGAAGCATTGCACCGCTTAGTGGAGGTTTATTTGTTGCTAGGGGTGAAGGAGCAAGCACAACATTATGCAGCAGTGCTGGGGCATAATTTTCCCGCTAGCAAATGGTATGAACGCTCTTATAGCTTGTTGAATGTGAAAAATGATGGCAAAAAACCATCGCAAAATGTAGCACCTGAAAATAATTGGTGGGAGTTTTAATCTTTATTAGTTTTAGAACCTAATATTCACAGTTTTTGAAAACCGCCGAAACGTTTGTATTTTTGAGAACCGCAGCGCAGTGTATATAAAAATACATGAGCAGCGGAAGCGCAGAAAATCAAATGTTGCAGGCATTTTGAAAAGATGTGAATACAGGTTCTTAATGATTATTTTAGTGTTTTAATGTATAGTATAATTGTCTAAATATTACATAAGGATTTTTTCATGAATATTATCCGCCCTACTCCGCCCAAAATTAATGGCAGCGCAACAACGCAACGCAGCAAGCAAAAACTTGGCAACATCGCTCTGCCAAACCCCGAATTGGAGGATTTAACTCCGCCAGCATCACGAGGTTTTCGTGTTGTGCCTGAGATATTTGTGTTGGAAAGATTGATACAAAAAGCCTTGAATGCACTCAAAAAAGGTGTATATTGGGATAGAGGTTCAATCATTAATATTGAGGTTTAAGAAATGCAGACCGACAAAATACAACATGATAATTCGCATTCTGATATATCGCAATTATCCAATAAAATGCAGTCAAATGTTGGTTTCAACTGGCAAGATCCGCTAAATCTAAAAAATTGCTTAAGCGAGGAAGAACAGCAAATTAGCGACGCCGTCACCGAGTTTGCTCGTGGTGAATTATTACCCAACATCATTCAAGCCAACAGAGAAGCGCATTTTGACCGTGACATCATGGTGGAAATGGGCAAATTAGGCTTGCTTGGTTCAACCGTGCATGGTTATGGTTGCGCTGGAACTTCCCACGTTGCCTATGGTTTGATTGCAAGAGCAGTTGAATGGGTTGATAGCGGTTATCGTTCCGCACTTTCGGTGCAATCCTCGCTGGTAATGTATCCTATTTCACAATATGCGCCTGAACATATCAAACAGGATTTATTGCCACGGCTTGCCACCGCAGAATTGCTTGGTTGCTTTGGCTTAACTGAACCAGATGCAGGATCTGACCCTTCCAGCATGAGAACAAATGCTCGCAAAGTTGATGGTGGTTGGCGTTTGAACGGCTCAAAAACATGGATAACCAACTCGCCAATCGCTGATATTGCTATTGTTTGGGCGAAGGCTTATGGTGATGCAACAATTAAAGATGGAACAATTTGCGGATTTATTGTGCAGCGTGGCGCAACGGGATTTGTCACCCCTGAAATTGAAGGGAAACTTTCGCTCAAAGCATCAATCACGGGCATGATTATGCTTGATGAAGTGTTTGTTGCTGATGATTATCGTCTGCAAATTGAAGGCATCAAAGCACCATTTTCTTGCCTCAATAAAGCTCGCTATGGCATTGGTTGGGGTGCGCTCGGTGCAGCTGAGTTTTGCTATGAAGCAGCACGCAATTATACGCTGGAGCGTCATCAATTTGGCAAACCGCTTGCCGCAAATCAATTGGTGCAGAAAAAACTCGCTGATATGGCAACTGATATCGCCCTAGGGTTGCAAGCATGTTTGCAGGTGGGGAGGCTGATTGATGCGGGAGTTCAAGTTCCTGAAATGATTTCGTTAATCAAGCGCAATTCTGCGGGCAAAGCCCTTGAAATTGCTCGCATCGCACGGGATATGCACGGTGGCAACGGGATTGCTGATGAATATCATATTATGCGTCATGTGATGAACTTAGAAAGTGTTAATACTTATGAAGGAACAAGCGATATTCACGCACTGATTTTAGGGCGAGCCATCACGGGAATTGCCGCTTTTTAAGGTTATTTTGTGTAAAAGCAACGCAAATTATCGTTTATAGCAAGCAACGCTAGAAAATCATGACACAACCAAATCATCGCCATCATATTTAATGGCTAAATCACCCGCCAAAAAATTGCTTGCTGCCCGCCCAAACATCTCATATCGCCAACCATGCAATATTTCACTCGCCACACTGCCTAAGCTAATTGATTGAAGAGCCTCGCTATCGCATAATGTGCTAGCACTAATGCAATATTGTTTGGCGATGATTTTCAATAGCAACCTCAAGCTATCACGCCTCAATTCTTGCGTATCACTTAGCCTTGTAAAACTTGGCAAAACAGGGCATTGAGCGGGTGAGATCGCATTCGTTGCGATGATAATATCAAGCACCCCGCCATCAAGCGCACGATTATTCACCCCTTTTATCTTGCTTAAATGTGAGGCGTTTTCAGGATTTTGCAATGCAATTTCTTGCAACACATCGTCAAACATAATTTTAGCACGATTTAAGTTAGCTTTGCGCGCCTCTCCTTCCCGCCATATCGTCAAGGCCTGCAATCTTGCCAAATAATGCGGATTATCGCTACGGCGTTTAATGCGCTTCCATAAATCGTCAACGCCCGTGATAATCCAATCAACTTGCTGAATATGCGCCATTTCTTCATTCGCCCAGTCCTGCCGTCCCAGTTGCGCCAATTGCGCCTGCAACAACGGAAAAATATTGCGCAAATGCACCACATCATCAAGTGCATATTGCAATTGCGCTTCTGAGAGTGGCCTTCTCGCCCAGTTAGTATGTTGCTGATCCTTGCATGGCTTAACCCCGAGGAAATATTCAATCATATTGGCATAGCCAACTTGTTCCCCCAGCCCTAGGAATGTTGCCGCAATTTGCGTATCATATAAAGGTGTTGGCATCTGCCCTGTTTGCAAATGAAAAATCTCCACATCTTGGCGGGCGGAGTGCATCACTTTCAATGCGTCTGCATTTATCAGCGCATAAAACCCCGCATAATCCAACCCTGCCAACATATCCACCGCATAAACATCGCCATCATCGCCTGCGATTTGCACCAAACATAATTGTGAGTAATAAGTTCGCTCCCGCACAAACTCAGTATCTATGAACAAAGTTTCAGAGTTCGCCAAACCAGCGCACATTGCATCAAGTGCGAATTGTTCGCTTATCAACATTAATATTTCATTCCCAAGCTAAGCATCGCCCTGCTTTCATTATAATTTGCCAAATCAAGGCTGGAATTACGGTTAATATATTGATAATCCGCCCTCGCATATAATGGATCTACGATGTAATAATTCACCCCAAGACCTCCGTCATAAATATTATCTTTGCGTCCAACTTTGCCAAATGCGGGATTAATTTGAAAATCATTTAGAGTATAACGTCCATTCACATCTAAAGCCCAATTTTCATCTATGCCGTGAATAACTGCCATCTGCCCACGAGTTTGCAAAGCTCCTGACGCTCCAATTAACGTATTTTCATTAACTTGGCGATAAGCTAATAATTGCAAAATCGTATCCTGCTCAAGCCTTGCCGCTCCTTCAAAATTAAAACCAACATCGTTAATATCAGGTAATGCGGACTGCGCATAATTTTGGTTCATAAATCCGATTTTTCCATTCGCCCATATACTATCCACCTCACGATTATTCCATTGCGCCCCAACATATGCGCCAAAACCAACGGAATCCCTGCCATAAATTGCCGTTCGTGCAACTTGGCGATGATAAATGCGGGCGTTACTATCCACGCTAACAAATGGCATGATTGAGTTCGTTAACCAGCTATTTGTTGGCACATTTATAGGCACTCCAAGCAAGCCATAGCCGTGATATTCATTACGATCACGATCATCTTGAATTAGCTTACCCCCGCCAGCCCTAGCAGTATTATCATAATCATAAAGCTGCGCTGAAACGCCAGTTCGCCCAACAACATGTTCGCCCAGTGGCTTAGAATAATCCGCTCCAGCATCAAAAAACTTATAGGAAATTGGAACAGCAGCCCTGTTTTGTGGATTGCCGACATCTTCAATAAACCCACCAATCTCAACATTATCATATTTCGCTCGTCCGTGCAAATCCAACGCCTCGCCTTGCGCCACATCAAGCCTGCTATTTGCCTGCAAATCTCCCTTGACATAATTATTATTCTGCTCACTCGCATAATAACCCGCCTCAACCCTGCCTTTCACCTGCAAATCATGTTTATCAAAATCCGAACGAATTGCAAATGCAGGCGCAACTATAGCGACCGCATCGGAAGTTGCACCATTTTTTTGGCGATATATATTGCTACGATAGCGCATTCCAGCAGTTCCACCATAGCGCAATTCAACATCAGAATCAGCTTGTTTTGTTGATGACAAGTTATCACGTGGCGAGCTATTACTTGGTGAAAATGCGTCTGTTGCAACAGCTCCCGCATTGCTGCCATCATTCAACATATTATCATTGAAATTATTACTAAAATCTTTGGCAAATGCGACGTTTGGCTCAGCACTTGCTTGCGCAAACGCCCCAACAAATAATATTATTACACCGATTAAAATCTTCATATCAATCATTAATATGATAAAATAGTTAACTATGCAATAATTTAATGCTGGAAATTATCATTGCAACGTAGTATAATGCGTTTTTTCAAGGATAAAATAATGTCTGACAACCAAAAAACCAGCACTCAAAGCAATGACAAGCAGCAAGTGATTGCACACTTAAACATCATTCTCAAAAATGAATTAACCGCAATTAATCAATATTTTCTGCACGCACGTATGTTGCAACATATGGGATATGCTAAGTTCGCAGCGCAGGAATATGAAGAATCCATTGATGAGATGAAACATGCGGATTTGATCATGCAACGCATCTTTATGTTGGGTGGATTGCCCAATTTGCAAGATATGGGGCGGTTGCGCATTGGTGAAAACCCGATTGAAATAATTAATTGTGATTATGCTATGGAACAAGATGTTTATCGCGATTTGATGGCAGCGCATAAAGTTTGTGAAAATGACCCAACAAGTTCCACATTAGTTGAGCAAATCCTTGCATCAGAGGAAAAGCATATTGAGGATTTAGAGGCTCGCTTAAAACAAATTATCGCCATGGGTGAGCAGAATTATTTACAAATATTAGTTTAATTTCATAACTATCATTTTGAAGGAGTATCGCAATGAAAATTGCAAAATTATTTACAGGATTAATCATAGGAGCATTATTAATGAGTGAAGCACAAGCAGCAGAGACTATTTTGTTGGATACTAAAGATGGACAAATCGTAATTGAATTATTAACTGAGAAAGCTCCAAATCATGCAGCCCGCATCAAACAATTGACTGAAGAAGGGTTCTATGATGGTATAGTTTTTCACCGTGTAATTGATGGATTTATGGCACAAACAGGTGACCCAACAGGCACAGGAAGCGGCGGCTCTAAACTCGGTGATTTGAAGGCGGAGTTTAATGATGAAAGTCACAAACGTGGCGTTGTTTCAATGGCACGTTCGGGCGATCCTGATTCTGCCAATAGCCAGTTTTTCATTGTGCTTGAGGATTCTCCCTTCTTAGATCGCCAATATACTGCCTTTGGTAAAGTCGTATCGGGCATGGAGTTTGTGGATAAAATCAAAAAAGGGGATAAAACTCGCAATGGTTCTGTTCGCAACCCTGACAAAATTGTTAAAATGAGTGTGAAGTCTGAAAGTGTAGCAAAATCTGACGCTGAAATTGCCCCAGCGACTCCCGCCAAAGCTGCGAAATAATATTAAAATAGTTGTATTTTAGGTAGTTGTATTTCAAGGGAAAATAATATTGGAAACGGCATTATTTGATTTCACCCTTCCTGATGAATTGATTGCGCATCACCCATTAAAAATGCGCAATCAATCTCGCTTATTACATGTTAAAAACGTTGAAATAAACGACAAAATGGTTGATGATTTAACCATTTTGCTTGATGAAAATGACGTTTTAGTATTTAATAATAGCCGAGTAATTCCTGCACGGCTTTATGGCAGGCGCGGTGCAATGGCAGTTGAAGTGCTGCTGCATCAGCAAAATATCACAAATATTGCACCCAATCAATGGCGGGTATTTGCTCGCCCCACCAAGCGTTTGCATATTGATGATATTATCCATTTTTCCGATGATTTTGCGGCAAAGTTAGTTGAAAAACTCCCTAGTGGTGAGGTGGTGCTAGATTTTTTGTGCGCAACTGAGGCTTTTTGGCAACAGTTGGAAATCCATGGTAATATACCATTACCCCCATATATTAAACGAGATGCTGAAATTGAAGATATTGAACGCTACCAAACAGTTTATGCCAAGCATAATGGTTCGGTTGCAGCACCCACGGCGGGATTACATTTCTCAAATGAATTGCTGGCACAATTAGCAGCGAGACAAATTGAACAATATTTCATCACTTTACATGTTGGTGGTGGAACTTTTATGCCCGTTAAAGTTGAAAATACGGCTGACCATATAATGCACAGCGAGCAAGCAATTATCAGTGCGGAAGTGGCAACCAAGCTGAATATCGCCAAGCAAAATGGTAAAAATATTGTAGCAGTTGGCACAACAGCTATGCGAACATTGGAATCCGCCACTGATGAGAACGGTATGTTGCAACCATTTAATGCGCCAACTGATATTTTCATAACGCCGCCATATCAATTTAAGTTTGTGGATAAGTTAATCACCAATTTTCATCTACCAAAATCTACATTATTTATGTTGGTTTCAGCATTTTGTGGGTTGGAACAAATGCAAGCGGCTTATGCCCACGCAATCAAACAAAAATATCGTTTTTATTCATATGGTGATGCGTGTTTGTTGGAAAAATACTAATAAACAACAACTTGATGAGAAAAATCCCTATCAAGCAAACATTAGCTAGAAAAATATATATTTGAATAACACTTACTGAAAAAATCCTAACAAACAAACCATTCATCATAAAAATATTTGTTAAAAAACTTCGCCAACCAAGTTTCGCCTATTAAAAATATCTGCCACACAAGCACCGACCCGACTGCGACAATTAAAATAATTCGTCAATTATATTCAACATTTCAACAATGCGCAAATCTTTGATGGAATAAAAAATCTGCTGCCCCACCCGTTTCGCATCTAAAATATTTTCCTGCCGCATTCTCGCCAAATGCTGTGATAATGCTGGTTGTGAGACCTCCATTTTCTGCTCCAACTCACCAACATTTGCTTCACCGTGGCTAAGCAAATATAAAATCATCAACCGATTTTCATTAGCAATTAACTTGAATAATTGAGCATTTTTTTGCGCATTAAGTTTGATATCGTCCATGATGCTCTCAAATTAATGCTGTTTGTTGCGGGCTTGCCTGCATATCAAATATATTCGCAAATCGTGCTATATTTGCCGCACTCAATTTTGCTTGAACTTGCATTTGCCGTTCATCTTGCTGCAATTCCTCCACCATACCATGACGATATAGCCAAGCAAGCTGCGCGCCCGCATCATTTGGCAGCACATAATGCACATTTTGATATAATAACTCAATTAAATGAGATTCAATCGCATGTTGCAAATCCGCCACACCATACCCCGTTATTGCGGAGATTGCCACGGGATTTTGCCGATAAATATGCAGATTTTCCCGCAAAACATCATCTGCCATGTCACTTTTGTTCCAGACTTCAATGATTGGCGGCATGGAATCTTCCGCCCCCTCAAAAATTGTTTGCATCACGCCTAGCACATCAGCCTTCTGCGCGTGAGTATCAGGGTGAGTTATGTCACGCACATGCAGCAACAAATCCGCTTGCCTCACCTCCTCCAAAGTTGCCCGAAATGCTGCGATTAACTGCGTTGGTAAATTAGCGATGAACCCAACAGTATCACTGATTAATATCTCCATTCCCTCAGGCAAGCGAACTTTGCGAGTTGTTGGGTCAAGCGTTGCAAATAGCGCATCTTTCGCCAGCACTTCCGCCGATGTTAGCAAGTTAAATAATGTTGATTTGCCCGCATTAGTATAGCCAATTAGCGCAATATTTGGATATGGCACATCATCACGCACACGGCGATGCAAGCCCCGAGTTTTGACTACTTTATCCAGTTGTTTTTGCAACAAGATGATGCGTTCACGAATTAACCGCCTATCCGTTTCAATTTGTGATTCTCCCGGCCCTCCGAGGAAACCAAACCCACCTCGCTGCCTCTCCAAATGTGTCCATGAGCGAACTAATCTGCTTTTTTGATAATTCAAGGCGGCGATTTCAACTTGCAAAATCCCTTCACGAGTATTGGCACGTTCTCCGAATATCTCCAAAATCAGGGCGGATCGATCAATAACTTTGCAACTCATACCCACTTCAAGGTTGCGTTGCTGCATTGGCGTCAGTGCGCAATCAAACACTACAACTTCAACGTCATTTGCTTTGCCAATTTCAGCAATCTCACTCATTTGTCCCGATCCTATGACGGTTGCGGGGCGTGCGCCATTAACATTTAACGGGATTGCTTGCACAATATTCAAGTTAATAGCGCAACATAGGCTAGTTGCTTCCGCAATGCGAGCCTCAATAGTGCGGGAATAATTGGCTACTTCACCTTTAATTGAAGGGCATACGACAATGGCTTTGCTCATGTGAGTTTTCAATTTATCCGCTCAAGCTATTTGAAAAGGTGCAATATCGCCTTCAATTGCGTTACCATTATCAATCGCATCTTTAGTTGGAAACATGTCAATTGGGCTGAGTGGCACAATAGTTGCAATGCTATGTTTATAAACCAGTTGATTTTGCGCACCTCGGCGCAGCACCACCACGAAATTATCAAATCCGCTAATCATTCCAGCCAATTTCACGCCATTGCTTAAATAAACCGTAACCTCAATTTTTTCTTTACGGCAACCATTCAAGAACACATCTTGCAAACCATTTTTATCATTCATATTGCAATCTCACCTATTTTTTATTATATTTATTTATCTAATTATTTTTTACTTGTTTTGTTATATAGCACTGCGTAGCTTTATAATAAATATAGTGTAAAATTAGCCTTTTAATTTTATGTGTAATGTGAAATTAAAAAGTTAAAGCACTATATACTAAATAATATATCACCATAATCACAATTATTAAAACTAATATTAAGTAAATATCATCATTTATATGAAAAAAAATAACAAAGCGTTGCAGATGAGAATTAATGAATTAGAAAATATGATTGAAACGGCAAATATTGCCTATGCGAATGGTGAACCAATCATTGATGATGCAGCTTATGACGCATTATTCAAACAATTGGAGCAACTCAAAACCCAACCTAATTTTTTTGATATTTTACAAACAGTTGGTAGCCCTGCCCGTGATGATTTTGGCAAAGTTGCGCATTTGAAACCGATGTTATCGCTTAGCAACGTGTTTTCATATGATGATTTGAATGATTTTATTGATGGAGTATGTCGCTTTTTGCGCTTGCCAGTTGCAACACCACTACCATTAATATGTGAGCCAAAAATTGATGGTCTTTCATTTTCTGCCCGTTTTGAAGATGGCGTTTTAGTGCAAGCAGCAAGCCGTGGTGATGGTGCAATTGGTGAGGATATCACCGCTAATTTACGCACTATTAAAGATTTTCCGCAAAAATTATTTTTGCATCAGAGCAATTGCTCCACCCTTGCGGGGGAGCTGGTGAAACAAGGCGCATGCGTCGCAGTTGAACCGTGGGGGGTAAATATAGCAGATACTTTGCCCTCACGTCTCGGCGACGGATTTTCAATCCTTGCCTTGCCAACTCTCCCGCAAGGGGAGAGTAAAATAATAGCACTCCCGCAAGGGAAGAGTAATTTTCCCATACCTTCCATCATAGAAATACGAGGGGAAATATATATTGATCATGCTGGGTTTTTTGCCTTAAACGAGTCGCAAAAGTTAGCAGGTGATAAAATATTCGCCAATCCACGCAATGCGGCAGCGGGTTCATTGCGTCAATTAGATGCGAATGTTACCGCCATACGCCCGCTTAAATATTTCGTTTATGGAATTGGTGCGCTTGAGAATTATGTGCTTGAAGATGAAAACACATCACCACAAAACTCTTCCTCGCAAATATTCTCCTCGCAAACTGAGTTCTTCACATGGGCGAAAAATGTTGGATTTGTAATTAATCCATTAAATAAAACGGCAACCACCGCCTCGCAAGTGCAAGCGATTTATGATGAATTGCAAAATATTCGCCCTAATTTAGGTTATGATATTGACGGAATGGTGATTAAAATTGATGATTTTGCTTTGCAATCACGCCTTGGCAATGTTGCCCGCTCACCCCGTTTTGCTACAGCATATAAGTTCCCTGCCGAACGTGCCAAAACTATGATTGAGGCAATAGAAGTTCAAGTTGGGCGAACTGGCGCACTCACTCCTGTCGCGCAATTGCGCCCTGTGAATGTTGGGGGCGTAATTGTTTCACGTGCAACATTGCATAATCGTGATGAAATTGAACGCAAAGATATTCGCATTGGTGATTATGTTTGGGTGCAGCGAGCTGGTGACGTTATTCCGCAAGTGATTGAGGTGGATTATAGCGCAAGAGACACTACGCAATTGCCTTATATATTCCCCACAACCTGCCCCGCTTGTGGCAGCGTTGCCATGCGTGACGTTGATGAATCTGTCACTCGTTGCAGCGGTGGGTTAATCTGCCCTGCCCAAGCAATTGAACATTTGCGCCACGCTGTTAGCAAATCAGCCTTAAATATTGATGGATTAGGAACTAAACAAATTGAATATTTATATAGCGAAAATATTGTCAAAACATTGCCTGATATTTTTACACTTCCAGAGCGTAACGCACAATTAGAGCCACCACTCCAGCAACGTGATGGTTACGGCGATGTTTCGGTGCGTAAATTATTTGCAAATATTAAATCAGCGAAAAAACTTTCTCTGCCACGGTTGATATATTCCCTTGGGGTGCGTCATGTGGGTGAAAGCAATGCAATTTTGCTTGCCAAACATTGTGGGGAAGCCAAAAACTTTATGTTACTTGGCGAAAAATTAGCCGCAAATGATGCAACCGCAACCCAAGAATTGCTAGCGATTGATGGTGTAGGTGACGCATTAATCAAGCAGCTTGTGGCATTTTTTATCAACGAGAAACAAACAGCAATGTTGCAACAATTATTAAATATTTTGCATGTTGAGGAATATATTGAGGTGCAAAGCACTAGCAATATTGCAGGCAAAACCATCGTTTTCACTGGGACATTAGAGAAAATCTCTCGGGCAGAGGCAAAAGCGCAAGCGCAAGCACTTGGGGCAAAAGTGGCAGGGAGCGTCTCCGCCAAAACTGATTATGTGATAGCGGGAGCAGATGCGGGAACAAAACTCAAGCAAGCAATTGCACTGGGGGTGCAAGTGTTGAGCGAAGATGAATGGAGGGAGATGGTAGAGTGATTTTGCATGATTATTTGGATACTAATCTCCGCTGGTATGATTAACTATAACTTTATAAAATTAATCAAACCACTAGCTCCCGTCACTAAGGCGAAGGCTGGAGTCCAAAAAACTAGATACCAGCCTGAATTAATTTCACAAAATCATATCTAGACTAATTGCGCAAATTGCGTTAAATATTTTCACATGATAGAAAAAAAAATAATCACGCAACAACATAAAAGCTGGGCATTCGCCGAGGCTTATAAATTAAAGCAACGGTTTGAAAAAGGCGAGTGTCGCAACCCTTATGTGCTGTTTGAAACGGGTTATGGCCCTTCTGGCTTGCCGCATATTGGAACATTTGGCGAAGTCGCCCGCACAACAATGGTGATGCGAGCCCTGCGTTGCATTTCTGATATTCCCGCCAAGTTAATTTGTTTTTCCGATGATATGGACGGGTTGCGCAAAGTGCCTGACAATTTGCCTAACCCTGAAATGCTAGCTAATTACCTAAATATGCCGCTAACCTCAGTGCCAGACCCGTTTGCAACGCACCCTAGTTATGGTGCGCATATGAACGGACGATTATGTGCATTTTTGGATAATTTTGGCTTTGAATATGAGTTCAAATCCGCCACAGATTGCTATAAAAACGGCGTATTTGATGCAATGCTGCGGCGAACCTGCGAAAAATATGAAGCAATCATGAAAGTGATGCTGCCAAGTTTAGGCGAGGAAAGGCAAAAAACTTATAGTCCATTTCTGCCAATTTCTCCAACAACAGGCAAAGTTCTTTATGTCCCGATGGTGGCGATTAATGCGGATAAGGGCGAAATCACCTTTGAAGATGCGGGCGAATTGGTAACAATTTCTGTGCTTGCTGGAGCGTGCAAATTGCAATGGAAACCCGATTTTGGCATGAGATGGGCAGCTTTGGGGGTGGATTTTGAGATGTATGGCAAGGATCACCTTGTTAATGGCAAAATATATTCTGCTATTTGTCGCATTCTAGGGGGCAATCCACCGCAACAATTTAACTATGAGTTGTTTCTTGATGAAGTTGGGCAGAAAATATCCAAATCAAAAGGCAATGGCATCAGCCTTGAACAATGGCTCACCTATGCGCCTGAGGAAAGCTTGGCGTTATATATGTGGCAAAATCCTACTCGTGCCAAACGCTTGCATTTTGATGTAATTCCAAAGGCGGTTGATGAATATCTGATTTATTTGCACAAATATCACACGGAAACAGATGTTATAGCGCAGCAGGATAACCCCGTATGGGTGATTAATAACGGCAATGTTCCATCATCAGTTGAAGGTGATATATCATTTTCACTGCTTTTGAACTTGGCGGTGGCTTGCAACCCCGATGAAAAAGGAGTTTTATGGGGCTATATTAACCGTTATTTACCCTCAGTTAATGCAGAAAATAATCCATTTTTGGATAGACTAGTTGGTTACGCTGTAAAATATTACGCTGATTTTGTAACAGCAACAGCGGAGTTTCGCCAGCCAAATGAATGTGAAAGGGCAGCATTGCTTGAGTTGCGGGCGAGTTTAGCAGGCGAATTGGAGCATATTAATGATGCAGAGACTTTGCAAAATGAGTTATATCGTATTGGGCGAGAACGGTTTGGTAAAGAGCGAATGCGGGAATGGTTTGGTGCAATTTATGAAGTGTTGCTCGGACAAAAGCAAGGTCCACGGCTTGGTTCATTCATCGCACTTTATGGTTGTGACAACATGGTGCGGCTGATTGATGCGAAACTGAAAAATTAACTTCCGTCCATATATTCTTGCGCTAATTGCACATAATTTTCAGCGGACTGGGAAATAAAATCCATTTCATCTTGGCGCATTTGTCGCATTAATTTGGCGGGATTGCCCGCCCATAATTCGCCCCCAGCAACGGATTTTCGTGGGGTGAGAATTGCACCAGCTGCCAACATTCCACCACTTGCAACGTGGGAATGATCCAACATTGTGGCACGCATTCCAATAAACGCATTATCCTCAACGATGCAAGCGTGTAGCATTACGGCGTGACCAATAGTTACATTTGAGCCAATATTAGTTGCGCCCACTTTGCGGGTGACGTGAATAACGGAGTTATCTTGAATATTTGTGCGCTCGCCAATGGTGATTGGCATCACATCGCCCCGAATTACCACACCAAACCAAATGGAACTTCCCGCTCCAATGGTGACATTACCCACAATTACCGCATTTTCAGCGATGAATACATCAGCGGCAATTTTAGGATATATCCCTTTATAGGGCAATATTATTGGCATATTCACTTCTTAGATAAAAGATACTAAAATAAAAAAATCGCCCCAACAATAAAGCTGGAGCGATTTTCATTACAATATCTGCAAAGACTACTGAGCCAATACAGTTACAGCACGACGATTTTGTCCGTATGAACCTTCATCAGCTCCAAGAACTGCTGGACGCTCTTTACCGTATGAAATAACTGTGATACGGCTTGCATTAACGCCAGCTGCAACTAATATATTTTTAGCAGCATTTGCACGTCTTTCGCCTAGAGCTAAGTTATATTCACGAGTTCCGCGCTCATCACAATGTCCTTCAACAACAATGTTGATAGTTCCATGTTGGTTCAACCAAGCCGCTTGACGCTCAATAGTTGCTTTACCTTCTGCATTAACAACTGAACTATCAAGTGCGTAGAAAACTCTATCACCAACATTTTCAGCAAAATCATTTACCAGGTTAGAATCAACACCATTCACAGTGCCATTACCAAGACCTGCACCACCGTCCATAGAAGCGTCATCGCTACCGGGAGTTTCGCAAGCTGCTAGCAAAAACACGCATGACAACACAGAACCATATTTAGTTAGAATATTCATTTTTGTATCCTTAAAAATTATAATAGCAATTAATCAATAAATTAGATTTTCAGTTATAATCATATTTTCACGTCTTGCAATAATATTTTTGAGATTACACATATAGCAACATTATGTTTTTGCGAAAACACAACCTTAGTTGCAAATATACAACATCACACTATACATCATATTATAAATTAATATCCGCTTGACGCAATATTATTCAAAACCACGCCACCACCATTATTTTTAGCGTAATATTCTGGCGTAAGCCCTCTATTATCCGTAATTTGTGGGTCAGCTTTATATAGCAACAGCAAACTAATTAACGCCTGATTATTGGCAATAACGGCGTAATGCAAAGGGGTGAAACCGTTGTCATCATTAATATTGGGGTTGCTACCCTGCATCAGCAACCAGCGCACCACGTCCACCCGTTTATAGCGAGATGCGAGAATCAGCAACGGCACACCCGTAGCATCATCTCCACGAGCATCTGCACCATTTGCCACCAATGCCCGCAACTGATTGATATTATTGGTTTTTACCGCCTCACCAAGCAATAACTTCCAATCTTTTTTGAAGTAAGCGGTGGGTAAATGACGATTATAATTACTATTTGGGCGATGATAAATGCTATTTGGCAGTGACACGGTTTTATAATTAAATGATGGAGCGACATATGTTTTTTTAACGACTTTTTTCACCTGTTTTTTCTCAATAACTGGCTCAGGTGCGGCAATTTCTCTGATTTCAGGTTGCTCTTTATCAGGTGATATAATTTTGGTTGAGGAGAAAAATTGATCAATTTTTGGTGCATCAACGTCGCTCAATAACCCGCCATCAACGGTGTTTTCAGGGCTTGGCGGGGGCAGTTCATCACCACCATCAACAGCTTCTTTAGGTAAGATAAAGTCCATGTCACCACTAGGGGCGGATTGCTTAACGGTTGGCTGGTTGGTTGCTGGCTCATCATCAAATGCTGGTGGAAGAGGCAAATCCTGCGCCATTGCGGGAGCAATATTTGACATGATTGATAATAATAGCAACAAAATAAATTGAATAATTGTTTTTTTCATATATTTTACTTATATCTATATTATGCAAATATTTCACTAATATTCAACATAAATATTTCACTTGAGGGCAAAATGCCAAAAGGAATTAAAAAATCAAACTTACCACAAAAAACTTGCAAAACATGCGGGTTGCCCTTCACATGGCGCAAAAAATGGGAGAAAGTTTGGGAGGAAGTGCAATATTGTTCAGATAAATGTCGTAATAATAAAAAAACATAATCATAATGAAAATAAATTATAACGAAAAAATAACTTGAATGAGGCGAAATATGATTTATATTGCAATTTATGGAACTTACACCGAAACAAATCACCGCAGAATTAGATAGATATATTATAGGGCAGAACGAGGCAAAAAAAGCTGTTGCCATTGCCTTGCGCAACCGTTGGCGGCGCAAACAAGTGCAGGGTGATTTGCAGGAAGAAATTGTGCCAAAAAATATATTGATGATTGGCCCCACAGGTTGTGGCAAAACTGAGATTGCTCGCAGGCTTGCCAAGCTAGCTAATGCACCATTTTTGAAAGTTGAAGCAACTAAGTTCACTGAGGTAGGTTATGTCGGGCGTGATGTGGAGTCCATCATCAGGGATTTGGTGGAGATTTCCGTAAAATTATATCGTGAAAAAGAGCAAAAAAATGTGCAGGAAAAAGCAGAAACAGCAGCCCGTGAGCGGGTGCTAGACGCTTTAGTTGGTGACAGTGCATCACCCGAAACAAGGCGCAAGTTTGCTGAAAAATTAGCGTTGGGTGAATTAGATGATAAGGAAATTGAAATTGAATTAAACGATAATGATAGCCCTTTTAATAGCATGGATATTCCGGGAATGCCAGGTGCAGCGATGGGAGTGTTGAATATTGGAGAAATGTTTGGCAAGGCTTTTGGTGGCAAAACTAAGCGACGCAAAATGACAGTTTCGCAAAGCCATAAGATTTTAATCGCTGAAGAGGCGGATAAATTGCTAGATCAAGAGAAATTGGTGGAAAATGCTTTGAAAGCCGTTGAAAATGATGGAATCGTGTTTATTGATGAGATTGATAAAGTTTGCGCCCGATCCGATGCTAAAGGTGGTGAAGTGAGCCGTGAAGGTGTTCAGCGTGATTTGCTACCATTAATTGAGGGGACGATCGTTTCAACCAAGCACGGAACGGTGAAAACTGACCATATTTTATTCATCGCATCTGGTGCGTTTCACATGGCAAAACCGAGCGATTTATTGCCAGAATTGCAGGGACGGTTGCCGATTCGTGTGGAATTGAAAGCATTGACTGAAGCGGATATGGAACGTATTTTAACCGAGCCAGAGGCAAGCCTCACCAAACAATATGTCGCATTAATGCAAACTGAAGGGGTAACTCTTAGTTTTTCGGAAGATGGCGTAAAAGCACTCGCAAGCCTCGCTACCAAGTTCAACAAAGAAATTGAAAATATTGGCGCACGCAGATTGCACACCATCATGGAGAAATTGCTGGAAGAGGTGAGCTATCAGGCAGATGAAATGTCGGGGGTGAATGTGTTAATTGATGCGGAATATGTGGCAGAGCATGTTGGCAATATGGCAAATCAAATGGATCTCGCCAAGTTTATTTTGTAGGTCGTGTTATTTAACTTCCAAATGTAATATATTTTTTATATTAGTGTGGTAGAATATAGTTGTAAGGAGATTTTTATGAAAAAAGCAATAATTGGACGCAGTGCAACAGGTGGCAAAATATCACGAGTTGCAGATAAAAAATCTATTGTAATAAAAACCTCGCAAACATTGAAAGCTCAAAAAACTATGTCGCAAAAAATACAAGATGATATAATGGCAAATATTGATGTTTATAAAAGACTGAGTGATAAATGAATGGTGCATATATTGATAAAGACGGGTTAAAACGCATTGTTTCTGCCATATTAAAAATAGAAATATTGCGCTGAAAATTGGGGCGTATGAAGCGGATATTGAAGAAAATTAAATCTAATATTATGTTTCACTATGTGGTTGCATTTATATTGACTAATTACATTAAAATCGTACTGAAAACCTCGCATATAACTCATGACTTGCCAAGTGACGCTGCTCCGCACTTGCAGGGTGAAAAGCCTGCGATATTTGCCATTTGGCATCATCAGATTTTGCTAATTCCATCGTTAAATCATCAGTTACATCACAACCATAATCAGCGCAATATTGTGATGCACGCCATTATTTCCAACCATAATGATGGACGATTAATTGGGCGGGTATTGCGTTCATTTGGGTTGCAGGTGGTTTATGGTTCAAGTTCTAATGGCTCAAATAATAAAGGTGGAGCAAATGCTCTGCGCAAATTAATTCACATTTATGAAAATGGGGGGCATCTCGCCATAACTCCCGATGGCCCTAGAGGCCCCAATCAAGTGGCTAGGGCTGGAGTGGCGCAATTAGCGATGCTTACCAATGCGCCTGTGATATGTATTAGTTGCGCTTCATCTCGTCATATTCGCCTTAATTCGTGGGATAGATTCATGATTACTCTGCCATTTTCTCGGCTACATTTCACCTATAGTTCACCAATTTTTGCTGATATAAATAATGTTAATATGGTTAGTGCTAATATGATTGGGGCTAATATGATTGGGGCGAATAAAACTCATACGCAATCACCTAAAGAATATCGTGAAACATTACGCCTACAAATTGAAAAACAATTAAATGATTTAGGGAAGGCAGCGGAGAAGTTTATTTCTGAGCGTAAATCATAGTTTATCTCTCAACAAAAATAGAGTTTTATCTCTTAACAAAAGAATATTTCATTTATTAATAATTCGCTAATTTTTTCACTAGCCATAACAAAAACTTGCGTGTATAAGTTGTTATTATGGAATACTCAACCACTCAAGACGACAATCAAACCAATTTTACTCATCATAAAATGGATAAATTGCATCATTTATGGCATAAAGGCTTGGAGTTATTCGGTTGTGAATATGCAATTTTGGGTGGAGCAATGTCTTGGATTTCAGAGCGCAATTTAGTTGCAAGCCTCTCAAATGCAGGTGGGTTTGGCGTGATTGCTTGCGGTTCAATGCCTCCACATTTGTTGGAAGTGGAAATTGAGGCAACAAAATTATTAACCAACAAACCATTTGGCGTTAATATCATATTAATGCACCCGCAACTTGATGAATTAATTGAGATATGTCGCAAATGCAGCGTCACACATGTGGTGCTTGCGGGCGGTATTCCAAAGGGCAGCACCATTGCACATATCAAGCAATTTGCCAAAGCCATATGTTTTGCGCCATCATTAGCGATTGGGCAGAAATTGGTGAAATTAGGGGCAGATGCACTGGTGATTGAAGGCAGCGAGGCGGGTGGTCACATTGGTTCAGTTTCAACTTCGGTGCTTGCGCAGGAGATTTTACCCAATATTCGTGAAGTGCCAGTGATTGTAGCAGGGGGAATTGGGCGGGGCGAAACAATCGCTACATATTTGCAAATGGGGGCAGCAGCAGTGCAGCTTGGAACAAGGTTCGTTTGTGCGAGTGAGTGCATTGCGCATGACAATTTTAAGCAATTATTCATCAAAAGTTCAGCGCGCGATGCGACTTCATCGGTGCAGTTTGATCCTGATTTTCCTGTGATTCCTGTCCGTGCAATCACCAACAAAGCAACTGATGATTTTGCTCGCACCCAAGTGGAAGTTATAGCGCAATATCGGGGCGGGGAGTTGGATAAAAAAGCAGCACAACTAAAAATTGAGCATTTTTGGGCGGGAGCATTGCGCAAAGCAGTAATTGATGGTGATGTGGAAAATGGCTCGGTGATGGCGGGGCAGTCAGTTGGAATGGTGCAGCAAATTGAGCCAATCCAAACGATTATGACGGAATTATTGAGCCAAGCATGTGATTTTTTAGAGCAGGGGGAAAAATGGGCAGCATAACTTTATACGCAGCAATGGGAGCAGCATTAAAGCCCTCCGCAAATGTGAAATTGCCAAATGAAAGTTTAGCAGAAATTGGTGTGCAACTTGCCCAATCTCGGCGTAATTTTAAGCTAGAAATTGCTGATGTAGCAACAGATTTGATGATTTCAGAGCATCACATCACCGCATTAGAGCAGGGCAATTGGAACAACCTGCCTGAGGGCGTTTATGCGAGGGGTTATTTGCGCAAATATGCTAATTATTTGCGCCTTGACTCCGCAAAAATGCTGGAGAAATTGCAACCCAAAGCGGTATATTTAGAGCTAGTAAAAACTCCAATCATCAGTAAATCACAAGCTAATGCGGAATTGAAGATCTTGCTTTCATTGTTAGCATTAGTCATATTCGCACTAAGTATTGCCGTGTTTTATAAACAACCAGCCAAACCCGCTGTGCAAACATTAATACGCCCAATACCTGCCAGTTTGCAGAATTATATGCAAGGGCATGATATGAAAGCTATTCGCCTAACTCCTCCATGTTTGCGGGAGCGTGGTGCAGATGGCAAATTGTGGGAATGTTATTTGCCATTGCGGTTGCATGATGTTGAGCAACTACATGATTTGTCAACCACATTGCATATTCTCTAAATCATGATAATGCGCCGTAAATCTCAAGCCGTGATGGTGGGTGATGTGCAAATTGGTGGTGGTGCAGGCGTTGTGATACAATCCATGACCAACACTGATACGGCAGACATACCCGCAACAATCGCACAAGTGGCGGAATTATACGAAGCTGGTTCACAAATTGTGCGCTTGACGGTTAATAATGATGCAGCAGCAAAAGCCGTGCCGTATGTGCGTGATGGATTGGTAATAAGGGGCATTAATGTGCCTTTGGTCGGTGATTTTCATTATAACGGGCATCGCTTGCTTGAGAGTTACCCTGAAATGGCAGATGCACTGGCGAAATATCGCATTAATCCGGGAAATGTTGGCTATGGTGCAAAACATGATTTGCAATTTGCTCGCATCATTGAGGCAGCACTCAAACATGACAAACCAGTGCGTATTGGTGTGAATTGGGGCAGCCTAGATCCAGCAATATTAGCTAGATTAATGGACGAAAACGCCGCATTACCACAGCCAAAAGATGCACAATCAGTAAGCGAAGAAGCATTGATTATCTCCGCATTAGAAAGTGCCGCCATGGCGGAAGCAATCGGTATGCCATCAAATCATATTTTGCTTTCATGCAAAGTGAGTGAAGTTCAACCATTAATTCGGGTATATATTTCGCTTGCTGCAAGGTGCAAATATCCACTGCATTTGGGGCTAACAGAAGCTGGGATTGGCTCAAAAGGGATTGTCGCTTCCACTGCCGCCTTGGCGATTTTGTTGCAAATGGGAATTGGTGATACAATTCGTATCTCGCTCACTCCCCTGCCAAATGCTTCTCGCACGGAGGAGGTTATCGTCGCACAGGAATTATTGCAAGTGATGGGAATACGTTCATTTATGCCACTGGTGACTGCTTGCCCCGGTTGTGGACGGACTACCAGCACATATTTTCAAGCCTTGGCGAATGATATTCAAACATGGTTGCGGGTGCAAATGCCAAAATGGCGCAAGCAATATGTCGGGGTGGAGGAAATGAAAGTGGCGGTGATGGGTTGCATCGTCAATGGCCCTGGAGAATCCAAACATGCAAATATTGGTATCTCCCTGCCCGGCACAGGAGAATCACCAATCGCCCCCGTATTTGAAGATGGCGCAAAAGTTGCAACTTTGCGGGGTGAAAATATTGCACTTGAGTTCAAGCAACGTGTTGAGGCCTATATTGCAAGGACTTATAGTTGTTAGAATATGATTTATAGTTGTTAAAAAAAATGCGCATTATAAGCGCATTAATTACTCAATTTGTTCACCGCTAGATGATAGCCTTATAAGGTTTCTCCCACCTCCTAATATTAAACGATGAACTACTACGTATTTGACGCAATTAACTAAAACAATTGATTTTTTAGTTTTGGTTTCTGCTACCACTAGTTTGTAGCTCCATGGAACAAGACCAGATATTCCACAATTTATAGTTTTGCTCACAACATTATTCCAATACAACAAAATAATATTAATTGAATAACTTCAAAAACACAATCCCTAACTAATCAACAACCCTTTTTAATCTTTGCAAAACTTCATCTCGCCCGAGCAATGGCAATAAATGAAACATTGAGGGAGAAGCATGAGAGCCAGTCATTGCTGCCCTTAGCGGGTTCATCACCTCGCCTAACTTGATCTGATGCTCAGTTGCGAATTGCTCACAATATAATTGAATATTAGCGCTATCCCAAACCTGCCAAGATTGTATATTCTCCCGCAATAATGGCAATAATGATTGCGCTTTTTGCAGCATTTTATTCGCTTTATCGCTATATTCTGTTGGCGCAACAAACAAAAATATTGCATTTTGTGCTAATTCAACCAATGTGTTAGCACGCGATTGCAACTCGGGCAAAATTGCGGTGAACATCTCATATTCTGACAAACTCAAATCTCGCCCCACAGCTTTTTGCAAAAATGGTTGCGCTAATTTGGCGATATAATCACAGTCAGCCTCTCGCATATAATGCGCATTAATGGAGTTTAGTTTCTCAAAATCAAACCGAGCGGGAGATTTGCCCAACCCTTCCATTGAAAACCATGCAATCGCTTGTGCATCACTGATAATTTCTGCATCACCATGTGACCACCCAAGCCGCAATAGATAATTTCGCACTGCCTCGGGCAAATAACCCAAATCATCACGATAGCTATCCACCCCAAGCGCACCGTGACGTTTGGAGAGTTTCGCCCCATCTGCACCGTGGATTAATGGCAAATGCGCCATTTGTGGAATCTCCCAACCAAGCGCATTATAAATTAATGCTTGACGAAAACTATTAGTAAAATGATCATCACCACGGATAATATGCGTGATACCCATATCATGATCATCAACCACAACCGCAAGCAGATAAGTCGGCGTGCCATCAGAGCGCAATAACACCATATCATCAAGTTCGCAGCAAGCAACGCTCACCTGCCCCAACACTCCGTCATTAATGGTGATTTCGCCAAGTTCAGGCGCAAGCAACCGCACTGAGGGTTCAATTCCTGTGGGAGCATCAGATTTATGGCGGTTGCGCCATGTTCCATCATAGCGAAATATCTCGCCTTTGGCTTGTGCTTCCGTCCGTTTGCTTGCCAATTCTTCAGCACTCATATAGCAATGATAAGCCGTACCATTAGCGAGCATTTGCGCCACCACTTCAGCATGACGTGCAATGCATGATGATTGCAAAATAGGCGGGGCATCAGGTGCAATCCCTAGCCAATTTAAGCCATCATAAATCGCCTCAATCGCAGCATCGGTGGAGCGTGCTTTATCAGTATCTTCAATACGCAACAAAAACTCACCTCCATTATGGCGAGCGAATAGATAATTGAATAATGCGGTGCGTGCGCCACCAATATGCAAATATCCCGTGGGTGAAGGGGCAAACCGAACTTTAACTTTATCTAACATAATATTTTTCTACTATTTAAGGGTGAGGGTTAAGGGGTAATGGTTAAGGGTGAATGATAGCTATATTTTAATGACTATTTTTAATGCTTTAGACTGGTTTTAATTATGATGTTGTTGCAAATATTGAGCAATACTTGCCGCAATGCTGGTGCTAATTTGTTGCATATGATCGTTAGTATTGAGCAATATTTCATCAATTGGGTTGGAGAGAAACCCAACCTCAATCAACACTGATGGAATATCTGGCGATTTAAGCACCCTAAAACCCGCAAAACGGTTGGGATTTCTCAGCAAGTGCAGCCTTTTTGTTTGAAAGTTTTTCACTAATGTGAGAGCGAAGTTAGTGGCTTTAATGCGAGCGTCACGGCTTGCTAAATCTATCAAAATATCCGCCACTTCAGGGTTATCATCAGCGAACTTAATGCCACCAATTGCATCAGTTGCATTTTCTTGCTGTGCTAAAATATCCGCCTCACTATCAGATGATTGCTCCGATACGGTATAAACCGAGATACCACGAGCAGCTTTTTCAGCGGCCGTATCAGCATGAATGGAAATGAACAAATCACCATGATTAACACGGGCAATTTTGACTCGATCATGCAAAAATATGAACTCATCGCTTGAACGAGTCATCACCACATTATAACGATTTAGGCTATTAAGATGGTTGCGCAAATGCAAAGCATAACGCAGGGTAATGTTTTTTTCATAAGTTTTACTGCCCATAATTCCAGCAATTGCACCAGGGTCTTTGCCACCATGTCCCGCATCAATCACGATTATTGGCAAGTTAGCGTTGCGCATATGGGTTGTTTGATTATTTGGCTTGGAGCGTGGAATTGGCGCAAATATTGAAGTTGAAGGAGGCAAAGAGGGAACATTTGAAGCTGAGGCGTTTGAAATTGAGGTATTTACGGGAGTATTTGCAGCCTTAATTTGCTTATTACCCTTCACTTGAATGGCAAAACTTTTGCTCGCTTGCGTCACATGATACTCAACTTTGTTATTATTATCCTGCCTTAACTCCAGCACAATTCGGCTAGTTGTTTCGTTAAAATGTCCAAAACGTATTATTTTGATGATTGAGTTATCGCTTGTCAGTGGAATTGCCACCTGATTATTTCCCACCCGCTCAACATCAATTACCAAACGGTTGGGGCTTGGCAACATGAAATGGCGCAACACTTTAATGTTGGAATTGCTAGTGACATTCACCAATTCCCGCCCTTGCGCTTCCTTGAAGGTGAGGCTTGCAATATTTGGAGCAGCTACAGCTATTTTCACCTCCAACATCATCAAAATGGAGGAAATCCATAGCACAGCGAAAATAATTTTGACAAAATGAAAGAACATGCTTGATTATTACTATAAATCAGGGTTTAATTGCGAATGAAATATATTTACATTATTATGTTTGTCTTATGTGTGCATCTTTTTAATCTAAAGATTGCAGCAAATCCAGCATAATATGGCATGAAACAAATAACCAAGTCACAATTTTTGTGACAAATATCCCTAAAAGCGCGGTGCCGTTAGGGATTATATAAAAATACATTAAATATATATAGAGAATTAGATTTTATGAAAAACATTAAAAACACATATTTGCAACATATCAACAACGTAACAATTAAAAATATTAGTTAAAGCGCAATCATAGGTTTTTGCACGCTTTTTTAATTCAAACAAACAAAGCAGCAACAACTTTAATTTTTTTAAGGTGCTGAAACAACTAAACTTTTTGATAATTCAATTTTTTAATAATCCGATTTTTTGAATAATGGTTTTTATATATAAATAATTATATGATGTTAATTTTTGTGACAATGCGATGATGGTTAAATCATAATTCATGGAAACAAAATTGCGCAATTTAAGCGATTATCATTCGCATAAATCATGTTGCAACTCATATATATTTAGTTATTAGCACCTTGCGAAATTAGTTTTTGCTGATTTTTTAAGGAAATAGTTACAATGAATAATAATATAATGTTAATTGATGCAGCAGACGCATCAGAAACCCGTGTTGTGGTGTTGCAAAATGGTGATATTGAACATTTTGATTTCATCTCAAAATCTAAACAACAGATAAAAGGCAACATATATCTCGGGAAAATCACCCGCATTGAGCCTTCATTGCAAGCAGCTTTTGTGGAATATGGCGGTGATAAACAAGGATTTCTCTCATTTTCAGAAATCCATCATGATTATTATCAGATTCCCGTGGAAGATCGCAAAAAATTGCAAGAAGAAATGGAGCGAATGGCTGAGCTTGAAAGCCTTGAAGATGATGATGAAGATGCTGATGCACCATCAACCCCTAATCAACCGAAAGCAGCATCAAGCCCCAATCAGGCAAACGCCAATAAATCAGGGGCAAAGCCCAAACCCGCTAATATAAATAATAATGATAATAATGATGATAATGCAGAAAAAGCTGAACTAGAGCAACAAACAAAAGGCAAAGTGCGCCGCCGTGGTGGCAGAAGAAAGAACTTAAATAAACGTAATTTTGAAATTGCAACAGAAGCGACGGAACTTGAAGAAAATATATCACCAGAACATATAGTTTCACATGATGGCGAAATCATCACCGCAATAAATCATCAAGATGCAAATGAAGTTACCCCCGAGATACAGCAAGCAATTAATGCGGGGCAAGATGTTGTTGTTGCGGAGACTAACAACGCCATCAGCGGCAATCAGGCATCAGATAATGAACCACATGATAATGTGACGCCACAAGAGCCAGAAGCAAAATCAGGTGATGATGATGATAGCAAACTAATCGCCCCAATTGCTATGTCAGTGGAAAATGACGATGCTAATTTAATCGCCACCTCGGAAACTGGAGAGATTTCAGAAAATGGAGAGATTTCAGAGATTAGGGAAGTAGCGGAAGTTGCAGAAATCACAGATGCAAAAGAAAAAACAAAGCGTCCAAAACCACAAAGAAATAATCACGAACAACATGATGGCAGTGAAACAATAATTGAGGCAGGCAGCCCCGATGAAACGGAAGAATTGCGCCGTAATAATTATCCCGTGCATCGCCGTTATAAGATTCAAGAAGTGCTAAAACCGGGGCAGCTAGTGTTGGTTCAAGTGGTGAAGGAAGAGCGTGGCAATAAAGGAGTTTCGGTCAGCACATATATTTCGCTTGCAGGACGTTATTGTGTGGTGATGCCAAACTCGCCCAAAGCTGGTGGAATATCACGCAAAATTGGCAGTGGTGAAGATCGTAAAAGATTGCGGGAAATATCCGACGAATTGAAAGAAATTAGCGGTATGAGTGCAATTATTCGCACCGCAGGGCTTGATCGCAGCAAAGCTGAAATTAAACGTGATTATGAATATTTAATTAAATTATGGAATCAAGTGCGAGAAGATGCCCTCAGTTCAATCGCCCCCGCTTTAGTCTATGAAGAAAACGACATTATCAAACGCTCCATTCGTGACCATTATGACGGACATTTAGAAGGGGGGGTGTTGGTGCAAGGTGACGTTGCTTATCGCAAAGCAAAAGATTTCATGAAATTGCTAATGCCTTCACATGCACCGAAAATCAAGCAATATAAAGCAACCGCACCATTACTAGCAGAATATGGCGTTGAAAGCATGTTGGCTGAATTATATCGCCCAATTGCTCCGCTAAAATCAGGGGGTTATTTGGTGCTTAACCCAACGGAAGCATTAGTTTCGGTTGATGTTAATTCGGGACGTTCCACCAACGAAAAAAATGTGGAAGAAACCGCTTATCGCACTAATTTGGAAGCATGTGACGAGCTAGCAAGACAGTTGCGATTGCGTAATTTAGGTGGCTTAATTGTGGTTGATTTTATTGATATGTCATATCATAAATATCGTCGCAATGTTGAGCGTGCCTTGAAAGAAGCATTGAAAAATGATAGAGCAAAAATCCAGATAGGATCAATTAGCACATTCGGATTGCTGGAGCTTTCACGCCAACGGATTGGGTCATCGCTGGAGGAAAGCACAACACACGCTTGCCCCGCTTGTTCAGGTTCAGGCAGAGTGCCAATGCCCGAGGCAGTTGCGCTACAATTATTGCGTAATTTGCAATATTTTTTAAGCGAATATGATGAAAATGGCGAGGTGAATATCTCGCTTTCGCAAGCATTAATGTTGGAATTATTAAATAATCATCGCACAATGTTGGATAAATTAGCGGTGGATTTCAAAGTGAGTTTTGCATTTGAATTGCACCCTGAAAATCATGATATGGTTTATAATTTCAAAGGCAAGGGGAATATTCGGTTTGAGTCAACCAATAATAATGAACGCAAAGGCAAGTTTGCTGCCAAAAACAAGCGGATTAAAACTCGCCCCCCTGAAAAAAATGACGGGAAAAACGAGGGGAAAAATGATGGAAAACGTGATAATAAACATGATGAGCGTGACGAGAAAAATATTGCACAAAAAGATGTAACCGAAGAAATCATAGTTGCAGTTGATGTTGTAGCAACCGAAGATATCAGCAATGATGAAGCGGAAAATATAGCAACTGAAGGCGGTGATGCAGTTGTGAAAAAAAGTCGCAGGCGAGGCAAACGAGGTGGCAAAAATCAACAACGTCGCAAACTGGAAGAGCAAGAAATTGCAACAGATGATGCGCAATTAACGAGTGAACAATCAGATGAGATTGTATCAACACAACAAAATGATGCGGTGAATGACGAGAAAATTAATAGTGAGGTGATGAATAATAAAAAAATTAATAATGAGATAGAAAATAAAGACACGATAAATATCACACCATTAGAAAATAATACCACATTAGAAAATAATATTATGATTACGGTTGATGAAAATAAAAACATTCTACAGGAAAACCAGCAAGATCAATCACCAGAAAAAAGCGATGAACCAAAACGCAAAGGTTGGTGGCAACGGGTTTTAGATGCTTAATGTTTTAGAGGATTAGGATTTAGGGGCGGTAAAGCTATATAATAAAAACAAGTTGTAATGGCTTTATCTGCTCTAAAAAAACATTACATTTTTAGAGCAGAATGAGCATATAACGTTGCATAAATCATAACCACATCACCAAAAACACATCTATAATGCCAATAATTGTGCCTTGCTAAGTTGAGGGGCTGCCTGTTGCAATATTTTTGCTGCGACTTTATGCCCAAGCATCAAAGCGGCGTTTTCGTCCAAACCATTCAGCAATCCTGATAATGTTCCAGCCATAAATCCATCTCCTGCCCCAAGCGTATTGACCAAGCCATCAACATTTGATGGCGCAACGTGAAACACCCCATTTTTACTGGCTAAATATGGTGCATGTTCGCCGTTACTGATGCACATAATCGCATTTGGGTTGCGAGCCTGCATTATTGCATAAATATCCGCACATTCCTTGGTAAAATAGGTGGTTGGCGCATCAAACAAAGCCGCTAACTCCCCCTCATTGCCAAACATAATATCAGCATATTCAGTGATTGTTTGCATAAATAACTCACGATGCTTAGTGATTTGTTCCGCACCAAACAAGCTAAACCCTATCATTTTGTTTTGTTGCTTGGCATATTCCAGCAATTCCAGCCATAATTCAGCACCATTTGGCAGGCTTGGCAATTCTCCTTCCAGCAACATTAAATCGCAATCATCAATATGCGGGCGCAAATGCTCCAACTTCAAGGCGGACATACTATCCCCAAGGTGGCGGGCAATTGCACGCTCTCCCGTTGCATCAGAAATAACATATGAGCGTGATGTTTCAGTGCCGATTTTGGGTGATTTAAGATGTTGAACTCCAGCTTGGCTTAAGCCTTCAGCGAAAATTGCACCATAATTATCATCAGCGATGGCAGCAAAAAACTTAATATTTTGGCGACATAATCCCGCTACTGAGCAGGCGGTATTTGCCATTGAACCACCAGCGACAATTTCCACGTTAAGGGCTTGTGGGTTAAGGGTTTGCGGGTCAATATTTTGTGAGTTGGCAGCGTTAATTTCCGCCTCAAGCGTGGCAATTTGTGCATCACTCAACATATTGCGCATCGCAGGCTGCATATCATAGCGGGTCATGATAATGCTAGTATTATCGCCCGAAATGAGAATATCCGCAACGGGCATACCAACGCATAAAATGTTCCTTAGACGATTTAGCATGATGATTCCTTCAAGTTTTTTATTGCTTTATCACATTTGTTTTTATCATACTATATATTTTTTGTGCAATTCCTTACAGTTTAATGAAGCATAAATTGTTACATTTCCATGAAGAATATGGCGCAATGCAGCAATAATTTAACTATTATTTTCACTGTGTGTTTGCCAAATAATATTGTAATGATTTAACTAACATATTGTTTTTACAAAAAAATAAAATTGCAACATGATTTATCAATTAGTCATTATTATGACAAATATTACCCATAAATGCAGCTTTTGCGCCATTTTACGCTGCATTGCAATAAGTTTTTCACTTGATTGATTCAATTTAATAATTCATTGTTTCTCTAAATATAGAGAAAATTTATGAATCAAGAAGAAACCAATATTTTATTAACTAATAAAGCAATTGCAGACTTAAGTGTAGATGAGGAAGCCTTAAAAAGGATTGAAAAACAAGTTGGCAAATTTAAAATTATTACAGGTGGTGACCACTATATTGTTTCATATGGAGGCAATAAAAATCCAGAACAATTGCAAGAGGCTATAGCAACTGAAATTGCCTCAAAAACTAGCATTATGCATCAAATAACTGGGTTGGATACTGTTTCTGAATATCCTAAAATAGAGTTGTGCAGTTTAGAAAATAAAAAGCCTTTTTCTATCAATCCTTTAGTGCAATTAATTAAACTTGATGAAGGAAGATTTGAAATTATTGCAGCTTATCCTGAAAAATCTATAGCAACGAGTGGAGCAGTTATTGATACGTTAAATAAACAATTATGGCAAGTGCCAAAAGCTGCGGTTGCAGGACGCTAAATAAATGCATACAAATATTATTATTTTTGCTTGAGCGTTTAGAATTAATTTACTTGTTTAGTTTATTATCCTTGAAATAAAAGCAACTATAGGGCGTAATAATGTCATCAACTATTCAAGCGCACATTGCTGCCAACACCAAAACTTTAATCATTGACGATAGCGATGTCACCAGAAAATTGCTCAGAAAATGGTGCGTTAATTATGGTTTTACCCAAGTTGAAGAGGCAGTTAACGGCGTTGAGGGCTTGAAAAAAGCCATAGATTGGCAACCTAACTTGATATTTTTAGATGTCAACATGCCAGAAATGGACGGAATGGAAATGCTAGCCGAGCTGCAAAAGTTCCACCTAAATGATGATAAAGTCATTATGATGCAAACGGTGATTGATGATGTTGCGAGCAAATCCAAGGCGTTTGAATTGGGGATAACTGATTTCATCACTAAGCCATTGCACCAAAAAGAGGTGATGTCCCGCACCATCGCCCATGTGGAGCGGCAATATCTGCAAGCAACAAGGCTGCGTGAGGCAATGCGCCATAAAGAGGAGCTGAAGCAAGCGGGTATTTTGCAACATATGCTGATGCCGCAACATAAAGTTTTGCAACAAATCCGTAGCAATTTGGATATTGATATTAGCTATTATTATAAAGCGGCAGACTTGGTTTCGGGTGATTATTGCGGGGTGCGGTTGCTGAATGATAATAATATATGCTTGATTAGTGCTGATGTGGCGGGTCATGGGATTGCGTCCGCATTATATACATTTTCGCTTCATTCCATGATTGAATATATATTTCATAATCATGTTGAGCCAAATCTTGCGCTGGCTGAGTTGAACCATGAGCTGTTCAAACATTTTCCGCTGGGCAAGTTTGCCACCATGTTTATGGGGATAATCAACCAACAGCAACAAAGTTTTCGCTATAGTGCTGCTGCTTGCCCTGCACCATTATTCATCAGTGATGGGCGGGTGCAATGGTTGGATTCGCGCGGATATTTGCTTGGTTCAATGGCAGAGGCAAAATATGAACTGCATGAATTGCGCTGGAAGCAAGGCGATATATTATTATTATATAGCGATGCGTTGGTGGAGAATTACCTAGATAAAGATAAGGCAATGCCACTGGAACATATTGCGGAGATTGTGCAGCAACATAGACAATTAACCGCTGATGAGATTTTGCATAAGCTCACCTCTGAGTTTTTTATCCATTATAACAGCAATTTAACTGATGATTTAACATTGCAATTATGCAAGTTTTGAGGGTGGGTGCATTGTTGTTCTAGCAGGGGCGAGATAGATGATAATATATATGATATTCCACAAAAATTAAATTATTAAAATTAAGGCACTAAAATTAAATCACTAAAATTAAAGCACTGTTAATATTATGTGTATATAATGATATTATGAATGATAACATGACGGCACATAAAATCACGCCAAGCAAAATGAAAGCTAGGAGCGGGGACGCAATTAGGGTGAAATCTGCTGGGTTCACCTTGATTGAAATGGCTATCGTATTGGTAGTGATTGGTTTGATTGTGGGCGGTGTGATGGCAGGGCAGAATATGATTCAAGCGGCAAATATGCGGGCGCAAATCACCGACCTGCAAAAATATAAAACCGCAGTCAAATTATTTGATGAATTATATCAAGGTATTCCAGGGGATATCACCAATGCGGTTAGCCTATTTGGTGCAACCACAGCAGATGGCAATGGAAATGGTTTTGTGGAGGCTGCTACACCTATGTGGCTTTCAAAACTTAATCCTGATAATGGTTGGTATGATGGTGAACGCCCTCAATTTTTTATACAATTATATTTAGCTGGGTTAATTGCAGAAAAATATGATGGCACAGCCACACTTGGCATGGGTTACCCTAAAGTGAGGATAAATCAAGCTACGGGAATGTTTGCCAGTGGCCCTTGGAATTGGCAAAATATTGGTGGGAATAATCAGTATGGTAATACAAATGATTTAACACAGTCTAATTTATATTTGGCGATAAATGTTGCTGTTCCTTCTCGGTTCAACGTGGATTGTGCTTGTGCGTTTAATGATAATGCAGGAATATTTTCCCCCGAAGAAATGTGGGAAATTGAGAAAAAAATTGATGATTCAGTGCCAAGCACGGGAAAGATGATCGCTCAAGCGTGGTCTCCTTCTGTGCCTTGTTGTGATGCGGTGAAATATAATTTAGCTGCTGGGAACGTAAAAGTTTGCAACATGCTTTATGATTTAACTGATTAACTATTGCCAAACATGATTATATATTTGCAAAAATGTGGATTTAAGAATAGTCTCTCACTTGAAATAATTTATTTTAATAGATAACATCATTATGAAACAGCTAATATTCACCTGCCTTGCTATAATATGCGTAATTTCAGTTTCCGCCTGCGAAGGTGGTGATCGCGAGGATTTGAAAAGCCCCTGCGTTGGTGTTGAAGGCAGCCCCTGCGGTGAACGCCGTATGGTTAATGATTGGTGGCTTGCTTAGAGCCGTTCGTGAAAAATATTGTTGTTGTTTGCAGGTAATTTGCGTATAACAATTACATGAACCAAATCACGCTAAACAACCCCTCAAACGAAACTATTTTAATTGTGGATTATGGCTCGCAAGTGACACAGCTGATTGCTCGCAGAGTGCGAGAAGCGGGGGTTTATTGCGAGATTATACCATTCAATAAGTGCGCTGATGCACTGAAATCATCGCAACCGAAAT
This sequence comes from Alphaproteobacteria bacterium, assembly GCA_043765375.1. Classification (GTDB taxonomy): domain Bacteria; phylum Pseudomonadota; class Alphaproteobacteria; order Rickettsiales; family UBA998; genus JAYUJH01. The sequence continues at coordinate 2,436 of JAYUJH010000007.1, read as the reverse complement.
TGCAACCAAACTTGCAACCAAGGGGGATAATTCTCTCAGGCGGGCCCGCATCTGTTCATGTTGATTATAGCCCGCATTTGCCTGAGGAATTATTGCAGCTCGGTGTGCCAATATTGGGTATATGTTACGGAATGCAACTGATTACTCAACATTTGGGGGGCAAAGTTGCGCCATCACAAAAGCGGGAGTTTGGGCGGGCGGATATTACGATTGAGCAAAACTCACCATTATTTGCAGAGTTATGGAATGCAGGCGAAACGCATGAAGTGTGGATGAGCCATGGCGACAAAGTGGAGGCAATTCCAGCAGGATTTGAGGTAATTGCTAGCACATATTCCGCTCCATTTGCAGCAATAGCAGATGAACAACGCCGTGTTTATGGTGTGCAATTTCACCCTGAAGTGGCGCACACACAAGGCGGAGCAAAGTTGCTTTCCAATTTCGCTCGCAATATTTGTGGTTGCTCGGGCGGTTGGAGCATGTCTAGTTTTATCGGACGCAGCATTGAGCAAATCAAAGCGCAAGTGGGAGATGCACATGTGATTGCAGCGGTAAGCGGTGGGGTGGATTCCTCCGTGGTGGCAGCGTTGCTTGCGAAGGCGATTGGCTCGCAATTAACTTGTATTTTTGTTGATACTGGCTTGTTGCGTGCGAATGAAGCGCAGCAAGTTGTGCAAATGTTTTCACAAAATATGGCAGCTGATTTCATTAAAATTGATGCAGCGGATATATATTTTGAGCGATTAAAAGGCGTGATTGACCCTGAAGCAAAGCGCAAAATTATCGGCGGGCTATTTATTGAATTATTTGAACGTGAAGCAGCAAAAATTGAGAATGCTAAGTTTTTGGCGCAAGGAACATTATATCCAGACGTGATTGAATCAATTTCATTTCACGGAGGGCCAAGTGTTACCATTAAGTCACATCATAATGTTGGCGGGTTGCCAGAGCGTATGAATATGCAATTGGTTGAGCCACTTCGGGAATTATTCAAAGATGAGGTGCGGATTTTGGGAGTGGAGCTTGGTTTGCCGCATGATATGGTGATGCGTCACCCCTTCCCCGGCCCTGGATTAGCCATTCGCATTCCGCATGAAGTGACGGCGGAGAAGGTGGCAATTTTGCAAAAAGCAGATGCAATTTATATTGAAGAAATCAAATTAGCAGGGCTTTATGGTGAGATATGGCAGGCATTTGCGGTGCTGTTGCCCGTAAAAACCGTTGGCGTAATGGGTGACGGGCGCACCTATGAAAATGTATGCGCACTTCGGGCAGTAACTTCAACTGATGGTATGACGGCGGATTATTATCCATTTGAGCATAAGTTTTTAAGCCATGTTGCCAACCGCATCATCAATGAAGTTGCAGGAATTAACCGTGTAGTGTATGATATCACCAGCAAACCAGCGGGAACAATTGAATGGGAATAAACATCATATAAGGTTTTATGAGCGAGCAACGCATTACACAACAGAAATTAATTTTGGATAAACTGCTGGAACTTGTAGCATTTGAGGGGTTGTCCGATGCAACTATCATCAAGGCAGCGGTGGCAGCTAATATGCACCATATGGCGGGGCAACGCTTATTTGCGGGCGGAGTGAGTGAATTACTGGCGTTTTATAATACGCAATTAAATGATGAATTGCAATCGCTTGCAGCGGAGCATGATTTGGCGAATATGCGCACACATGAACGGATTGAGTGGCTATTAATGCAACGTTTTGCACAGCTTGAGCCGCATAAGGAGGCAATAAGGCGCATCACCGCATATTCTGCCTTGCCGTGGAATATTGCTGGTTCGGGCGAGCGATTATGGCAAACTTGTGATGTGATGTGGCGCATTGCGGGGGATAAATCGTTGGATTATAATTATTATTCCAAGCGCACATTACTCGCTAAAGTTTATGGTCTAAGCCTGATATTTTGGTTGAATGATGATGGCTCTAATGACGCTTCAATTAATGGCGATAACATGAATGATGGTAGTGAACAATTGCAACAATTTGTGCAAAGACAAATTGCGGGCGTGCTTAATGTGGGCAAAAAAATGGGTATGGCGAACGCAAATATCACTAAGTTTGTGGAAAATACGGTGGATATGCTGATTAATCCGTCACGTTATCGCACTAAAAAGTTTTAGATTGCCGCCTGAACAAAGTGGTTATATAAATCAGCAAAGTGGTTTGTTTGCAAGCTATGGACACCAGCCTGCGTTGGTATGACACATGCGCACATATATATATATAATAAAATGAATATATTTTTAATTTCAACACATAAATCTCTACATGTTCGTCATACCAGCGCAGGCTGGTATCCACCATATGTGGCACATATAGTGATTCCTATTTTTAATTACCGATTTTATCGGTCATTAAAAATTAGGATAAATCACTATAAACATATGAGATATAGTGCTTTTTTCTAATTTTA
>JAYUJH010000006.1:0-128020 GCA_043765375.1 Alphaproteobacteria bacterium | reverse complement strand
GGGGGTAAAAAAATATGTTTTACCTACAAGCTCCAACTCACGGCCTGCCCACGCTCCTGTGCTTCCTGCAACTTCAATGTTTGTTGCGATAATTCAGTGTTTTTTTTCGCATCGCAAGTGGAGTTCATCAACCCACGAGGTTCAAAAGTTTTCGCCTGTGTGATTTGTGAAACTGGTGCGCCCATAATCACATTGAGAACGTCCTTTGCACCTGCCCATAATTCACTAACTTTGCCAGATGCCGCACCGTCCAGCCCACGGGTGATTGCTGCGTCCATCTCAGGAGTATCAACCTGCTGCGCTAGGGTATATTTGGTGAACATATAGGGCAGGTAAGCGGTTTGCGCCCGAGCGAAATTATCACTCATTTTGCGCAAGGCGTCGTAGTTTTGGTCAAAGCCAAAATGGTTGGATAATGGTTGCGTTATATGCGTATATAAACCATTAGCATAAGCATTTGTTGCCCTACCAACTGGGTTGATGATGGGGCTTAATGCGCTGCTATGATGCGAATACATATCAGTGCCGACGAGCGCATCTAAATTGACGGGATTTTTTCCCGCAAAATATGCCTCGCCATTTTCCAATTTGTTCATGCGGGCGGCAATTCCAGCGTGGGCTGGGGTTTCACCTGCTGCATTCACAAAGTTGCTATTCCATTGCACCATGTTTTCAGGGTTATAGCTATAAGTTGGGCTAGTGGTGATAAACTCCTTTGTGCCTTCATCAATCAAAGTGGCGTTCGCTTTGTTAATTCCAATATTCGCAAATGAGAAAGCAAGCATTGATGGCTGCATATAAAGCTGTGCTTTAATGAAACTTTTCACCGTGTAATTTAATGCTTCACTCGCCATTTGACGAGCATCTTTCAGTGGATCTTCAGGTAGTTTCATTTCAAACTGAAAGCCATCTTCCCGCCAATCTTTGATTTTATGTCCAATATGATTATATAAATCACGATAAATTAATGTGCCAACATTATAAGCGGGAAACTCATGTTGAAGTTTGGCAACCCCAACCGCTTCATATGAATTGCCTAATGTTCCATCATTATTCAATATGTGAGCGTTGCCAGTGCCGTTTTGCAAATCCCACATATTGCCGATGCCTGATTTGTTGAGCGCACCATTCAGCAAACGGCGTTGAATCAGATACGGAATGGCAACCGCCCAATCTTCCCCTTCATTATATGTTAAGATGCGAAATGTCTCATGAGCGGTGGATTTCACCATGTCACCAACATCAATTTTGCCGTTATGCCACCAACTAGTTTTGTAGTTAGGGTCAGCAAGCAAAACCATGTTGCGCCCAATAGCAGCCCCTGTGCTTCCCGCTGCGAATGCCCATGTCACATCAACCACGGCTTGCCCGAGTGACATTCCGAATGCGTCTTTGTTTAATATAGTTTCGCCAGTATGTAATGCTTCTTTAATCGCATGATTATTGGCAACATATTTATTGAACGTCATGATATGTTCAGCTTTTTCTGCGCCAGCAAATGCAGAAATCACTTTTGTTGCAGGAGTTCCGATAACCGCATCAACTCCATTTGCCACCCATTCCAATGGTTGAGTGAACCATGTTTGTTTGGCTGAACCCATGTGCCATTCTTCCAACTGACGGCTAGCTAACGCAAAAAATGCAGCAGCAAATAACCCACGAGCGACAATTTGGATTTCCGCTGAGCCAATAAAACTTTTATAAAGCGGAACGCCGCTATCCAATTCCATATCAAGTTGCACTAGCGGGTTGGTGAATAATCGCGCACTATCATTCACTTTTGAGCGATGATTAAGCGAACCCCACCCCCTATGTTCAATTGGAGTATGTTCAATTGGGGTTGTGCAAGTTTCATGGCTTGGTTGCTTTGAATTAAATAACTCATGGCTGTTGGCTAGCGAGTTCAGGCTATTCAACTCACTGCTACCTGCGACATTAGTGGTTAATTCAGATTGTAAGACCATTAATCTTTGATGTTATTTCCAGTTTGATTATTCATGTTATTTTCGTGCTATCTTTAATTCACATAACTAGTATAACATAAATGCATGGCTTATTTCTTTACAAAAATATTACATTTTCATTATATTATCAATTGATTATATCATCAAACATAAACATAAAAATACCTTGCCTTTAATTCATAATTATTCTAGCTATTCATTTGAGCGGGGGGAGACAAATTATTATGGAAGAAACTCAAATGAGTATCAATCATTTTGATGCTATAGTGTATTTGGTGCTATTTATCACGGGATCTATTTCTTTTTATCGTGGGTTCATTAAGGAATTCGTGTCACTCATCACATGGGTTGGGGGTGCACTCATCACCTTTTCACTTGCCCCAATAAGCACCGCTTTCATGAGCCAATATATCCAAAGCGCAACGGGTGCGGCGATTATCGGCACGCTTGGAACATATTTTTTGGTGATAATCACCCTTGGAATGGTTGGTAAAGTCGTTTTGCGCTACGTTAAAAAAGGTGCTGATGTTGGTTGGTTTGATAATGTCCTGGGGTTAATGCTGGGGCTTGCCAAGGGCAGCATTTTGGTGGTGCTAGGTTTTGTATTAACCACTATTGTTTATAAAGACGAGCAGGAATATCCAGAATGGTTGAAAACTGCTAAAACATTGCCATATATTCAATCTGCAGCATTGCAAATGGTGCGGGTTTTGCCAGATTCAGTCAATATCAATACTCCGTTGGAAGCACCAACCGCAGAGGAAATGGCAATTCAGCAAGGTGAGCTAGATTTATATGCTCCGCAAGCGATTGATGACAGGTTGAAGCAGGAATATGTTCCCATACAAAACGAACTTCAGCAACAGTTTAGCACTCCACAGACAGTTAATTCATCATCTCAGACAAAACCGTTGGAACAATTGATTTTAGATGCAACTAAACAGTAAAAACCGATTATATTATATTAGATTATATTAAAGGAACAAAAATAGTGAATATTCCACATGACGATGATAATAACATAATTTGTGATGATGTTTTTCATGAAGAATGTGGGGTATTTGGGGTTTATGGCACACATGATGCTTCGGCGCATACGGCACTTGGGTTGCACGCATTGCAGCATCGTGGGCAGGAAGCAGCGGGAATTGTCAGCAATCATGAAGGGCAGTTTTTCTCGCATCGGGCGTTGGGATTGGTTGGTGATACGTTTAATCGTCAGAGCGTAATTCAGCAATTGCAGGGTAATTCATCAATTGGACATAATCGTTATTCCACTTCGGGCGCGCCAATGTTGCGCAATGTGCAACCATTATATGCGGAATATAGTTTCGGTGGGTTGTCGCTTGCGCATAATGGTAACCTCACCAACGCTTATTTTCTGCGGGAATGGCTGAAGGGGCAGGGCTGTTTGTTTCAATCAACTTCTGATACGGAAGTGATTATCCATCTTATTGCAATTAGCCGCGCTAAGGAAATACCCGCCCGTGTGGTTGATGCCCTCAAACAAGTTGAGGGAGCATATTCTCTGGTGGTGCTAACCAATGATGCGCTAATTGGCGTGCGTGACCCTCACGGGGTTCGCCCCCTAGTGCTTGGTGAGCTTGATGGTGCGCATATTTTAGCATCAGAAACCTGTGCATTTGATATTATAGGGGCAAATTATGTGCGTGACATTGAAGCTGGTGAAATGGTGGTGATTGATGATGATGGAGTGAAATCTTTTAAGCCATTCGCTCCCGCACCCAAAAAGTTTTGCATTTTTGAATATGTTTATTTTGCCAGACCAGACAGCACGATTGAAGGCTTAAATGCTTATGCAGTGCGCAAGCAAATTGGTGCAGAATTGGCGAGCGAACACCCAACAGATGCAGACCTCGTTGTGCCAGTCCCTGATTCTGGAGTTCCAGCCGCTTTGGGTTATGCAGTAGCAGCGGGGATTCCGTTTGAGCTTGGAATAATACGCAACCATTATATTGGGCGGACATTCATTGAACCAACTGATAAAATCCGCAATTTAGGCGTGAAACTCAAGCATAATGCTAATGCAGCGGAGCTGAAAGGCAAGCGTGTTGTTCTCGTTGATGATTCTATCGTGCGTGGGACGACTTCTCGCAAAATTGTTGCCATGGTTCGTCAGGCTGGTGCGGCAGAGGTGCATATGCGCATTGCAAGCCCACCTTCCACCAATTCCTGCTATTATGGGGTGGATACGCCAGAGAGTGATGAGTTACTTGCGCATAACATGAATGTGGCGCAAATGTGTGAATATATCGGGGCAGATAGCCTCGCATTCATCAGCATTGATGGGTTATATCGTGCAGTTGGTGAGAGTGAGCGCAACAATGCTGAACCACAATTTTGCGATGCGTGTTTCACGGGTGATTATGCAATTCGCTTAAGTGATATGCAAAATCATAATGATGGCTTAAGCAACAAATATCGCAAAGTTTCTTCAATGTCGGAGGTTGGTTAAAATGAAAGGAATAATTTTAGCGGGTGGGTCTGGCACTAGGCTTTCGCCACTCACCAAAACCATTAGCAAACAGATTTTGCCAATATATGATAAACCTATGATATATTATCCGCTATCAGTGTTGATGCTGGCGGGCATTAAGGACGTGTTAATCATATCCACCCCCCGTGATTTGCCAATGATTGAAGCATTGCTTGGTGATGGCGGAGATTTTGGCATCAAATTATCCTATAAAGAGCAAGCAAAACCAGAGGGAATTGCGCAAGCATTCATTTTGGGGGCGGATTTTGTTGGCGATGATTGCGTTTGTTTGATTTTAGGTGATAATATTTTTTATGGCGGTGATTTGAGCAAAAAAGTGGAGCTAGTATCAACCAATTTAGCTAAAGGCGCAACCGTATTTGCTTATCATGTTTGTGACCCTGAACGCTATGGTGTGGTGAGTTTTGATGAAAGCGGGCGGGCTTTGAGCATTGAGGAAAAACCTGCAAATCCTCAATCTTCATGGGCAGTAACGGGATTATATTTTTATGATAACACCGTGTTGGAAATTGCTAAAAATCTCCAACCATCAGAGCGGGGCGAGTTGGAAATAACTGATGTGAATGCGGCTTATCTTGCTCGTGGTGAGTTGACCGTGGAATTGATGGGCAGGGGCATTGCATGGCTTGACACTGGCACATTTGATTCATTGCTTGATGCGGGGCAGTTTGTGCAGATGATTGAAAAACGCCAAGGGCAGAAAATCGCTTGCATTGAAGAAATCGCATATCGCAAAGGTTTCATAGATAAAACACAATTATTGCAACTGGCAGATCGCACGGGGCAACCTAGGCGGGCTGATAATTCAACCTATGGTGCATATTTATATTCAGTGGCGGAAAGCCAATTTTTCAGCGAAATTAGTTGAAACAAACTCAATTTTAATGCCCTCTCCTTGCGGGAGGGCGGTTGAAAACGAGCATGGCGAAGTTTGAAACGGGCGGGGTAAAATGAAAGGGGTAAAATGAAAAAGATTTTAGTTTTTGGGGCAACAGGGCAGATAGCCAAAGCATTGCGGGCGCAACTTGGTGGTGGTGCAATTTTTTTAAGCCGCAATGAAGCGGATTTTATGCGCCCCAGTGATTGCGTGGCAGCCGTGAATGATTTGCAACCGCAAATCATCATTAATGCGGTGGCTTATACGCAGGTGGATAAGTGCGAAATTGAGTTGGAACAAGCGATGCAAATCAATGCGCATACTCCACAAGCAATCGCAAATGCGGCAAAAAATATTGGGGCAAAATTGGTGCATTATTCCACTGATTATGTGTTTGATGGAGCGGGTGAGGTTGCATTTATTGAAGATGATGCAGCAAACCCACTCAATAATTATGGTAAATCAAAGCGTTTGGGCGAGGAGTTAATTATTGGCTCGGGCGTGGATTATCTGATTTTTCGCACGTCGTGGGTTTATGATAATTGTTCAAATAATTTTCTAACCACTATGTTGCGGCTTGGTGCGCAGCGTGAGGAATTGAAAGTGGTGGCTAATCAATATGGTGCGCCATCTTACGCTCCACATTTGGCGGTGGCAACGTTGCAGGCACTAGAAAATGCAAAATCTATAACAAAGTCTATCAATGGCATATATCATATGTGCGGGGCGGGTGAAACAAGCTGGCATGGTTTTGCTGAGGCGATTTTTGCACAAGCAAGGCAACATGGATTGCCGCTTAAATTAACAAAATGCTTGCCAATTCCAGCAAGTGAATATCCAACTCCCGCCAAACGCCCGCATAATTCACGCCTAAATTGTAGCAAATTGGCTGATATTTTGGGGGTTGAACTGCCCGATTGGCGAGTTGGATTAGCGGAGGCTATGGCATGATGAGCGGTGAACTAAAAAATGTAGTTGGAAATATAACAAACTACACGCCCGCAATTTCCGTTATTATCCCAACAAAAAACCGCCCAGCCATGTTGAAACGGGCAATTTTATCAGTGCTTGCGCAAGATTTCAACGATTATGAAATTATCATTATTGATGATGGCAACGGCGAAGGTGCAGTATTAGCACGAGGCATGAATATTGAAAAAATCAGAGTATTTTCAAGTGGTTATGCGGGGCAGATTAGCGCACGAAATCAAGCAATTGCAAACGCTAATGGTGAATATTTAGCTTGGTTGGACGATGATGATTGGTGGGAGCCATTTCACTTGCAACAAATAGCAGTTGCGATGAGAAACTCGCAATTTATTTATGCGAGTGGTTGGATTGCCTATGAAAATGAACAGCAGGAATGCGGTGAAATATTGCCATTTTCCGCCTATGCGAGTGCCGTAAGTTTGCGCAAAAATAACACATTATTATGGTCTGGTGGAGCTTATCCACGCAATTTTCATCATCAATACGGCTTATTTGATGATAATTTCACTCATTATTTTGATTGGGATTGGTATTTAAGATTGGCTGGAGCAGATATATGTTTTGTAGCTACGCCTCATTCTAGCGTTTGGATTTCAGCCCGAGAAAACAGCGTTTCTTCGGCGCAAAATGAATCCGCAAGACGCATAGAACTTGATATATTACAGAGCAAACATGGTTTGCAAAATATTCCACTCAAAAATCATGCTGGCATTGCACAGGAGCAGGCTGCTAAATCAAAATAACACAAGATAATTTACATATTATTGCGATATAATTGGTTAATGTGCGATGACCAGAACTTTTCAAGTGAGGTTAAATCCTTATTGATAAGCTCAAGTTTATCCGCACTTAACCCGCCATTTGGCAAGCCATCTGATTGTTTTTGATATAAATTGTCAATTAATTTGCATAATCTTAAACCTTTTTCTGACACACGAACCTTAATTGAACGTTTGTCATGAGGCGCACGCTCTTGCAACAGATACTCATTCTCAACTAGCTTCTTCACATTATACGACACATTAGACCCGAGATAATAACCACGATTGGTTAATTCGCCAACCGTCAATTCCTCCGTCCCAATATTATATAATATCAAGGTTTGAATATTATTAATATCATCAATTTTGAGGCGATCCAGCTCGCTTTTAATCAACTCCAGAAACAACCTATGCAGGCGTTCAATGGATAATATCATTTCAATATATTGTTCTTTCATCTTGTTATTCCGTGAATATAATAAACCCTATAATCTAGTTATACGCATAATCAAGTAAAATTAGCGTAAATATTTATATCACAATAATATTTTCAATCAATGTGGAGGGAATTATCACATAAACATTAGTTCCAGCTTTTGGCGTGCTTTTAATGTGGATTGTGCCACCATGAACTTCAACTAATTTTTTGGTGAGAGGCAAGCCAAGCCCCGTTCCTTCATATTTTCGGTCAAGCCCTGAATCAATTTGCCCAAAACTTTGAAATGCGGTGTTGATTTCCTCGGCAGTCATTCCTATTCCCGTATCTGACACTATGGTATGAAATAACTTCTGCCCCGCAACGCCTTCTTTGCAACTTACCTCAATGCTTACACTGCCCCCTTCGGCGGTGAACTTCACTGCGTTGGAGAGTAAATTGAGAATAATTTGCATATATCTCACCCTATCAGCTGCCATATATGGCATATTTTCGGCGATCATCACATTCAATTTCACCTTGCTTGCATCTGCTCGCTCCTGCACGATGCGCACAGATTTTTCAACTGCCTCTCTCACGCTAAAAGGGGCAATTTGTAGGGTTAATTTACCCGCTTCAGCTTTGGATAAATCTAAAATATCATTAATGATTTCCAGCAAATGCACGCCAGAATCATTAATATCATTGGCATATTCCAGATATTTATCGTTAATATCACCAAATAATTTGCTGCTAATAATGGTTGAAAAGCCGATAATCGCATTGAGCGGTGTGCGCAATTCATGGCTGATGGTTGCCAAAAATTGTGATTTCGCCATGCTAGCACCCTCCACTTGCTCTTTAGCTTTTTTTAATTCACGATAATTTTTATGCAATTCTTCTTCATGTTTTTGAATATCACGCAACATTTTGTTGATTGAGCGCACTAATGTGACAATTTCTTTAGCGTATTTATCCTCAATTAACTCGCTTTCTTTTTCGTTGATGATGTGCAGTGCATATTCTTGTTGTGATGAAACTTGCTCAGCGGCTCTTGCCAGTTCCAAAATTGGTTGCGAAATGGTGCGTTGCAAGCGTAATGTTAAGAAATATGAGAGGATAAACACAGTTAAAATAACCAACATTGCGGTGAATAATTGCTGATTAATATAGCTATTAACCTCACGCAAATCCGCCATAACGTAAATCCAGCCAACGATTTCCTCACCTTGAATGATTGGTTGAAACACCTCAAGCCCATTATCGTTAATACGGCTAATCGTTTGGTTCAATAGCGGGCAGGCGGAAGCGGCTTTGAACCCTTCATCGGTGCTTAAAATATTACTCTCAGTTGCACCATCGGGAATGGGATAAAAAGCGAAAACTTTAGCGTTTTTGTCAAAAATACAAGCAATTTGCACGGCGGGGCGTATTTTGAACATCTCCATATTTTTTGTCACTTGCCATTGATGCCCGAGTTGCAACAAATATTTATTACGTTCACCCACAATATTTGTCACCATTGAAACTTCGTTTAATAATGTGTTTTTGAGATTAACCGCTCCCATAAATGAAATTGCAGAAGTGGTGAGTGCTACCGCAAAAATCGTCACGCCCATGATCATCAATACAAGCCTTTGCTTGATTGAGCCATTGCGCAGGCGTTTTTTGAGTGATGATAATTTGTGGAGAAAAATATTTTTCATTAATTTGCAAAAAAACTTGAATAATTAAAATGTATCTGTTAAATATTGGAATATTGTTATTGTCGGGCTTTAATGGCTGCCTAGATGATGCAGTTTAAGGTGAGTTAATTAGCTTATGTAAGATATCTTATATAAAATAATTTAATTTATCGCAAATTATTATCAAACTAAATATCATTTAGTGATGATTTTTAATTAATATTCTTAAATCTAAAGGAGAGCAAAATGCCAAAAATGAAAACTAAATCTAGTATTAAGGGACGTTTCAGCCTTACTGCGAGCGGTAAAATCCGTCGTAACGTTGCTGGAAAGCAACATGGAATGAGCAAACGCTCCAATTCTTTCATTCGCAAGCAACGTGGCACAAAGATGTTATCAGCAGCAGATTCAACTATTGTGGCACAATTCATGCCATATGGTCGTAAATAATTATAACTTTGTTACGCTTGCAATTGCGAATGCGTTGCTTGTGTGGCGATAAAACATAGTATTAAAATATAATAATATTAAAAACTTAATACTAAAAATATAATATTAAAGGGAAATGACAAATGACTAGAGCAACCAATAATCCAGCGAGCCGTGCGCGTCGCAAAAAGTTTATAGATTTAGCAAAAGGATATCGTGGGCGGGCAGGTAATTGTTACCGCACATCACGCAGCAAAGTTGAAAAAGGCTTGCAATATGCTTATCGGGATCGCAAAGTTAAAAAACGTAATTTTCGTGCATTATGGATTCAACGTATCAACGCAGCGGTGCGTGAGCATGATTTAGTTTATTCACAATTTATTGACGGTTTGAATATCGCTGGAATCACGCTTGACCGCAAAGTTTTGTCTGATATGGCGATTAATGAGCCAGAAGCATTCGCCCTTGTGGTAAATCAGGTTAAGGCAGCACTTGCCACTAAGCCAGCACCAAAAGCTCCAGCACAAAAAGCCGCTTAAGCCATTATGTCGTTTGATAATGCCCATGATTTTGCCAAGCATTCACTGACTATTTCGCAAGCTAAAACTTCGCAAGAAATTGAAGCATTGCGCATTGAATTACTTGGCAAAAAAGGGATTTTGACCGAGGCATTAAAAGATGTTGCGAACCTCTCAATTGATGAACGCAAAACCAAAGGGCGTGAGTTAAATGAGATAAAGCAACAACTGACGCAAGCAATTGATGAGCGCAAATCTGCAATAATGCTTGCGGAAGAAAATGAGAGATTGCAGCACGAGGTGGTTGATATAACCCTATCGCCAGAATTGCACCAAATTGGTAAAAAGCACCCAGTTTCAGCAACTATTGATGAGTTGCGGGAGATATTCGGGCAGATGGGTTTCTCGTGGCGAGGTGGTGCGCTAATTGAAGATGAGGAGCATAATTTCTCCGCATTGAATATTCCAGAGCATCACCCCGCCCGTCAAATGCACGATACTTTTTATGTAGCGGGTCATGAAAAATATGTGTTGCGAACTCATTCATCGCCAGTGCAAATCCGCACGATGCGAACAGAAAATCCACCAATTCGCATCATCACAGCGGGAGCGGCATTTCGTTCTGATTCTGATCAAACTCACACGCCAATGTTTCATCAACTCGAGGGTTTATATATTGACCGTGAAGTTAATATGGGGCATTTGAAAGGTTGCGTTACGCAATTTTTGCAATGTTTCTTTGGGGTTAATGACTTGCCAATCCGCTTTCGTCCGAGTTTTTTTCCCTTCACGGAGCCATCAGCCGAGATTGATATTGGTTGCAAACGCAGCAAGCAATCAATTGAAATTGGCAAAGGTGATGATTGGTTGGAGATAATGGGGTGCGGCATGGTTCACCCAAAAATATTGCAAAATTGTGGGCTTAATCCCACGCAATATCAAGGGTTTGCGTTTGGTATGGGGATTGAACGCTTGGCGATGCTGAAACATAATATCGCAGATTTACGCACATTTTTTCACTCGCAACAGGAATGGTTGCGTCATTATGGGTTTTAATAATTTCTACTACTGCTTGTTGCATATGTTGATTTTATTGCGTTTTTTTCGCTTATGTATATATAATATACTTCGTTCAAATACTCATAAAATTAATATTTTCACTTACGCATCAGCGAAATTATTGTTATGTAACAGGATAAAATAATTTCAATATAGGGTTAATTATGACGGATTATAAAGTTTTATTGATTGCAGGTGATGGCATTGGTGCCGAGGTTGTGGCGCAGGCAAAAAAAATATTAACATGGTTTAGCAGCAATTCAGCGCATAATTTCATCACCGATGAAGCATTGCTTGGTGGTTGCGCTTATGATGAGTGTGGAACTCCGTTTCCTGAAGAAACTTTGCGCAAGGCAAAAGCAGCTGATGCAATTTTGCTTGGTGCAGTAGGTGGGCCTAAATGGGAATCGCTTGATTACGCCAATCGCCCTGAACGTGGATTGCTTGGTATTCGCAAAGAGCTTGGATTATTTGCCAATCTTCGCCCCGCAATATGTTTTGATGCGCTGGTGGATTCCTCAACTTTGCGCCCTGAAGTGGTTGCGGGGTTGGATATTATGATTGTGCGGGAGCTAACTGGCGGTGCATATTTCGGTGAGCCGCGCGGGGTGAGCATGGAAAATGGCGAGTTGGTCGGGCGCAATAGCATGGTTTATAAAGCGTCGGAGATTACTCGCATCGCAAGGGTTGCTTGTGAATTGGCGCAAAAACGTGACGGCAGATTATGTTCGGTTGACAAAGCAAATGTGCTTGAGGTAACCGAATTATGGCGCAATGAAGTGACAAAATTGCAACAGTTGGAATATCCAAATGTGCAGCTTTCACATATGTATGTTGATAATGCGGCGATGCAATTAGTGCGTAATCCCAAACAATTTGATGTGTTGTTGACAAGCAATTTGTTTGGCGATATTTTGTCTGATTGCGCTGCGATGTTGACGGGTTCACTTGGTATGTTGCCGTCTGCATCGCTTGGCGGAGTTGATGAAAATGGTAAAAGAGCCGCTTTATATGAGCCAGTTCACGGTTCCGCACCCGACATTACGGGGCGGGATAAAGCTAATCCGCTTGCGACAATTTTGTCACTTAGTATGATGTTGCGCTATTCATTTGATATGCAAAATGAGGCGGATTTGTTGGAAAATGCGGTTCGTAACGTGTTGAATGCGGGCATCAGAACAGCTGATATAGCAGGTATGGGTTGCAAAATTATTGGCACTCAAGCAATGGGTGATGCGGTGTTGCAAGAATTAGCTGCGTCATAAAACTTGGGTGATTTTTGATTTCGTATGATTATTGTGACAACGGTTAAATATCGTATTCATCAAGCAAATAGGATTATCACTTTTTTGATTCTCGCATATTATGAAATTGAGGAATTAATATATAAATATAAATCGCAAGTTAATAATTTATAAGCTAAAAAACCAATCTAACAATCCATTAGATTGGTTTTTTTATGCAAGTTTGTTCATCGTATAGTGATTTCATTCTTATTTTTAATTACCGATTTTATCGGTCATTAAAAATAAGAATGAAATCACTATAAACATATGAGATATAGTGCTTTTTTCTAATTTTATTCACTTGAAAATAACAAGTAAATAAAATTAAAAAGCACTATATTATTCAGTTTTTATTTTACCCAACTTTTTTATAAATCTCTGAGCCATCAGCTTTGAACTTGTCTGCCATTTCTTGCATACCAGCTTCTGCATCTTCCACCGCAACCGCTGCATTTTTTACCCCCGCAAACTCTCGCACTTCTTGAGAAATCTTCATGGAGCAGAACTTGGGCCCACACATTGAACAAAAATGCGCATGTTTTGCACCATCGGCGGGCAATGTTTCATCATGGAACTTTTGCGCTGTGTCTGGGTCTAGTGATAAATTAAATTGATCCGTCCAACGGAACTCAAAGCGAGAACGGCTTAACGCATCATCACGCAACTGCGCTGATGGCCAACCTTTGGCAAGGTCGGCGGCGTGGGCGGATATTTTATAAGTTATTACCCCAACTTTGACATCATCACGGTCGGGCAAACCTAAATGCTCTTTGGGGGTCACATAACAAAGCATTGCGCAACCATACCAGCCAATCATCGCTGCACCAATTCCACTGGTGATATGGTCATATCCCGGTGCAATATCGGTGGTGAGGGGGCCTAATGTATAAAATGGTGCTTCATCGCACGCTTCAAGCTGTTTGGTCATATTCTCATGAATTAAGTGCATCGGCACATGCCCAGGCCCTTCAATCATCACTTGGCAATCATGCTTCCATGCTCGGTGCGTCAACTCACCCAAAGTTTTAAGCTCAGCAAATTGCGCTGCATCATTTGCATCAGCAATTGATCCAGGGCGCAAACCATCACCAAGTGAAAATGAAACATCATAGGCTTTCATAATTTCGCATATTTCATCAAAATGTTCGTATGTGAAGTTTTCTTTGTGATGCGCCATGCACCATTTAGCGTGAATTGAACCGCCACGGCTAACTATTCCCGTCACTCGTTGCTCAGTTAGTGGCACATAAGGCAGCAACACGCCAGCGTGAATAGTGAAATAATCCACTCCTTGCTCGGCTTGCTCAATTAATGTATCACGAAAAATCTCCCATGTTAAATCTTCGGCAACGCCGCCCACTTTTTCCAATGCTTGATAAATTGGCACAGTTCCAATTGGCACGGGTGAATTGCGGATAATCCACTCACGAATGGTGTGAATATTGCGCCCCGTTGACAAATCCATTACGGTATCCGCCCCCCAACGAATTGCCCAAACTAGCTTATCAACCTCGTCACCAACCGATGAAGTCACTGCTGAATTACCAATATTTGCATTAATTTTCACCTTGAAGTTGCGCCCAATAATCATTGGTTCAAGTTCAGTGTGATTAATGTTAGCGGGGATAATCGCTCGCCCACGTGCCACTTCATCACGCACAAACTCAGGGGTAATTATATCTGGAATATTCGCACCAAACGGGTTGGGTAAATGAGTGTTGTCGCTACGGGAACGGCGATTTAAGCCTTGAACTTTACCGTAATTCTCGGGATAATTTTTCCATGCGTCCAAATATTGTTCCCGTGCTTCATTTTCTCGCACTGCAATATATTGCATTTCTTCGGTAATAATACCTCGGCGAGCATAGTGCATTTGTGAGACATTCACTCCCGATTTTGCACGAGCAGGGCGGGCTGGAACATGTTGAAATTGTGGCACATTGGAGGCTTGCGCTGCTTGCCACTCTTTGAAGCCATTATCTTCTGGTTTCAACGCCCGCCCGTCATAATATTGCACATCACCTCGCCCTTCTGTCCATGCTTGCCTGATTTTTGGCAAACCTTGTTTGATATCAACTTTGTGCGCCTCGTCCGTATAAACCCCTGAGGTATCATAAACATATAGGTTTGGCTCATTCGCACCCTCGGAGAGCATCACTTCACGCATTGGCACTTTGACATTGGCGTTTGTTGGTGCTGCAAAATAAACTTTTTTGGAAGATGGCAATGCGCCCTTTGTAACGTTGAAACTCATAATTTTGTCCTTTCAAGCTATTATTTTTAATGTTATTTATTCTTAATATTTTTTATAATTTGCAATAGTTTATTCTAAGTCTTCTAATCTATGCTCTAGATCATCTATACGTTCTTCCTGATGTAGTATCATAGACTCTAAATCTTCTGTGTAAATCTCTAAATCTTCTATTGTTGTTTCATTTTCTGAATTATTATAACAGTGAGTCAGCAAACAGGCTAACAACACAAGGGTTACCAATTCTAAAAAAACCCATATTATATTTTTCAAGAAACTCTTTATTTTTTGGTCTAATATATGACTGTTTATAACGTTACCAATCCGTTTGTTGAAAGTTCCAAATTATATCTCACAAAATTGAAATATGTTATATAATTATAAAAACAATACTTACTTTATTACTAAATTAACGCAAGTGAAATATCCACAAATTACTAAGATTTATGTTGTAATCATTATTATGTTCTGTTAATTAACTTTTTGTAATGCGTTTGCGCTCAATATCTATTATGTTATATTCGGTTTTGCATCTAAAAAACCTTGCAAAATATATGTTGCGGCTAATTTATCTATACGCTCACCCCGTTTTTGGCGAGATAAATCCATGGAGAGCATCATTTTTTCGGCAACGATGCTGGACATTCTTTCGTCCCAAAAATGCACCTTCAACCCCGTTGCTTTGTTAGCATTAAATGCGAATGACCTCACTGATTGCGCCCGTTTTCCTGCGCTGCCGTCCATGTTAATTGGCAAGCCAATCACCAACCCAACTGCTTGGTATTGCTTGATAATTTTGTTCAAATCCGCCATATCATCAGCAAACTTCCTGCGTGCAATGGTTGTCACAGGGCTTGCAATCATACCCATTCCATCGCAAACCGCAACTCCTATGGTTTTCTCACCCACATCTAGCCCCAATAATATATTCATGAAAATATTTGACCTTTTGGCTTTGAGATTAATACACTCTTAAAACTTTAATTGTATTTTATATTTATTACAAATGAAAAAACAATAGGTTGCAAGATGACAATGGATAAAAACATGAATGTGTTGATTGTAGATGATTATAAAACAATGCTACGAATCATCAAAAATCTGCTCGGGCAAATTGGCTTTAATAATGTTGATGAAGCAACAGACGGCGCAACGGCGTTCACCAAGTTGAAGGAAAAGAAATATGGTTTGGTGATTTCTGATTGGAACATGGATATTATGTCGGGGTTTGAGTTGTTACAAAAAGTTCGTGCTGACGATGCGCTGAAAGCACTGCCTTTCATTTTGGTAACAGCGGAAAGCAAAACTGAAAATGTGATAGCTGCCAAGCAAGCTGGTGTTAGCAATTATATTGTTAAGCCGTTTAATGCCGAAACATTAAAGCAAAAAATTGAAAGCGTATTTTGAGAAAAAATAGATAAATCATGACACTTGCAAATGATACAATGGGTAAAACCCTGTTACGCGGTTTGATTAATGCGCTAGAGAGCAAAGGCAGCATCAGCATTGAAGATGTTGGCAATATTTTTCAGGAAGTTGCAATCTCAGTTAATGCGGGTGACCCTCAAATTGACGCATTCGTGAGGGGTGAAATTAATAAGCTCGCTAATTATATTTCAGATGCAAAAGCGGAGATATTATCCATTTCACCTGATAGCAAAGTTGGTGAAAAGGAATCAGAGTTTTTCAACTCAGCAGGGCAGGAATTGCACGCCGTGGTGCAATCAACCGAAGAAGCTACTAACAAAATTATGGACGCAACGGACGAAATCACCAATGCTTTGAGCGCAATTAAAGATGAAGCATTAGTTGCAAAGATTAATGAGCAGGCAATTAAGATATATGATGCTTGCAGTTTTCAGGATATAACAGGGCAGCGCATTAACAAAGTGGTGAAAACTTTGGAGTATGTGGAGGCAAAAGTGGCTAAACTTGCGAAATTATTTGGCAGTGTTGATGCAAATATTGCAACACTTGCGGCAAAGGATAGTGCGGATATTTTGCGTGATAATCGCCCCGATGCACATTTGATGGAAGGTCCGCAATTGCAAGGCAAGGGGCTTAATCAAGATGATATTGATTCAATGTTTTGAGGTTAGAATATCACTTTAACTTTTCAATTTTATCCGCATTAATGGTTATACCCTCTGTAGCATAGGCTTGCCCTTTTGTTATTAAAACGACATTTTCAGGCAAACCCTCCACCCATATCCCTTTATCTTCTTCGGATATTAACTTGATTTTATGAATAGTCACCTTGTTTTGAGCATTTAATGCTTTCACTTGCAACGCCCCATCATCTTGCAGAGAGAGGGCAGAGGAGGGAATGAAATGCGCTTTAACTTCATTAAGTGGAATATTAATAGTTGCAGAAAGACCTGATAATATCTCATAATTGGCGTTGTCAACGCTTATCTCCACAGGAAATGACCTTGTTGATTTATCAGCAGAATGTGCCAGATAATGGATTTTGCCTTGATATTTCTTGCCATTAGGTAAAATTATCTCAGTTGGCTGGTTTTCTGCCACAAATATTCTATCATTTTGCCCAACTGAACCTTGCACTAATATTGGGTTAATATCAACAATCCGAGCAACCGCACCAGCAGATGCGGGCATTCCAACGGTGACGAAATCACCGATTTTAACGTTAATCTTCTCCAAAAATCCATCAAACGGGGCTTTAATTGTAGAAAAGCCTATCTGCAAAGCTACTTGTTTCAAATCCGCTTGAGTTTGTGCCAAATCTGCCTTGGCTCTCAATAACCGTAATTTACTCTCAAACCCTTGTTGTGTCAATTTTTGTGAAACTTCATATTGTAATTGTTTTTGCTGCAATAATGCTTGCAAAGATGCTAATTGCTCTTGTTTATTCTCCAAGTTTAACTGCAATAAAGGCTGCCCCGTTTGAACTTTCTGCCCTTCTTTGGCGAGTATTCCTGCCACTTTGCCATTAATTTGTGCAACCAAACTAACATCACGCACTGCCTTTGTTTCGCCCTGAAGTTCAGCATAACGGCGTTTAAGTTTCGCTTGAAACTCCACCGCCTCATATTTCATATTAGCACTAGGAATATTAGCAGTTTTCGCATCAGAAACATCTGAACCTTGCTGCTCAAAATCGCGCTCAACCAACAAACCTGATAGCATCCATAACACAAGCAAAACGCCAAATGTTATTGCTATTTGCAACTGACGATTAGATTTTTTAGGAAAATAAGACATATATAAACTCATGTAATTTAATATCGTAATCTATATGTAATCTATATGTTTTGTCAAAATGCGCAAATATTATTTTGTTAATGTGCTAGCAATCTTTTCGCAGGCTGTTTTCACCAGCATCAGCAAGTTTTCATCATGAGTTCGCACCACTATGGTTGAACCAATACGTCCATTTTTTAGCAGCGGATAGCAACCAATTTCCGCTTCAGGGAATTGTGATTGAATAGCAGTCAGTGGAGCGGCAACATCGCCCTCAGGGTTCATCAACTCCAATTGCCAGCTAAGCATTGGTAATCCGCCACGCAACATATCCCGCACCTGCAAAAACATTGCTTGCATGATTGAAGGCACGCCCGCCAGCACAAATACATTCTCCAAGCGAAAAGCTGGTGCAGAACTTACGGGATTATGTATTAGCTCAGCTTCCAACGGAATATCCGCCATTTTCAGCCTTGCATCATTGATTTTTTCAGGCGGATAATATTCACGCAAAATTGCTTCTGCTTGTGGGTGACGTGTTAATTTCACATCAAAAGCCTTGCATATTGCCGCTGTGGTTATATCATCATGGGTTGGGCCAATTCCGCCCGTGGTGAATATATAATCATATTTATGACGTGCATCATTCACGGTTGCCACAATTTCATCTTCAATATCGGCGATGACATGCGCTCTTGCGACGAATATTCCAACATCATTTAATTGTTGTGCAAGCCACGCAAGGTTCTTTTCTGATGTTTTGCCAGATAAAATCTCATTACCAATTAAGATGATGCAAGCGGTTACTTTTTTCATATGTAACATAATAATCCGTAATATTTTATTTTGCAATATCTATATTGTTTGGCTATAGTTTGAGATTGAAAATATACATAATAGGATTGACCAATGAAAAATATCGCCGTGCAAATGGATTATCCGCATTTATTAAACCCCAAAGGTGATTCCACCATTTGCTTGTTGGAGGAAGTGGCAAAAAGAGGGGCAAATATTTCATGGTATCACCCATCAACCCTTGCCATGATTGGCGGTGAGGTGAGGGCGCAGTTGCAACCAATTAAACTGAATAATTTGCATGATAAAAACTGGTATGATTTAGGTGAAGCCAAAACGCAATCACTGAGCGATTGTGATGTGATATTAATGCGGCAAGACCCACCGTTTGATATGAATTATATCACGGCAACTTACCTGCTGGAACAAATTGCGGGTGATGCACTAGTGATTAATGACCCCGCATCTGTTCGTTCATATCCTGAGAAATTATTGCCATTATTATTTGATAATATCATGCCTGAAACCATCATCACCGCAAGGAGAGAAGATTTTTTGGATTTCTTGGATATTCATAAAGATATTATCATTAAACCATTATTTGGTTGGGGCGGGCATTCAGTATTGCGCTTGAAATTGGGGGGGGATAATGTGGAGGCGTTGCTAGAAATGTTGCTTGCATCAAATCACGGCAAACAAGCCACTCAACTTATTGCACAACCATATCTGCCCGAAGTGCAAACTCAAGATGTGCGGGTGGTGCTGCTTTATGGAGCGGTGGCGGGTGCATTTTCCCGCACTCCTGCATCAGGTGAAGTGCGGGCAAATATGCGAGTTGGTGGCACTCCGATTAAGTTCAAATTATCCAGCAAGCAACAAACATTATGCGAGCAAATCGCTGATACATTGCATGAGATGGGAATATATTTCGCAGGGCTTGATTTTATTGGGGATTATGTCACAGAAATTAATGTTACATCACCAACTGGTTTGCGCACCATTGCCAATTTATATGATGAAAACCCCGCTGCATTATTTTGGGATTGCGCCGAGGATTTGCTTGGTAAATAGGGTAGGCGGAAATAGGTTAGAAGGAAATGGGGCGAGGGGAGTAGGTTATATGTTAGCGTCATTCAAATGTAATAATTATCAATATGTATTTTACTTGTGAAATTGTTAATAATTAGTTAATTAGTTTTGTGAAAGCAAATATTATTTAACTATATGGTAACTTATTAATGAACATACAATCGCCTAAACCCGCCCCAATTGAATTAGCATCAACTATTGAAACTAGTTCGTCCAATATAGCAAAGCCTAAAGCATTTGTAATATTTCCCTTGGAGCTATCATTAGCTGAAGTAATTTCGTTGGCAAGGGAGATAGATAAAAACGCATCAGTTGAAATGCCATCAAGAAGTGGTGATAACCGTGTATATACAGACAAGCCCTTTGCGGTGATTAGTGCATTTGGTGCATATGTTGACAAACATTATCCTGTTAAAGCAGATTTTTCAGTTGTAGATGATAGACAAAAAGATAGGCAAAAATCTATTGGCAGGGCAGCGTGATTATGCTAATCATACTCATTAATCAACACATAATATTAAGCAAGAGTAAAATATCATGATTCCACGCTATTCACGCCCCGCCATGAACTCCATTTGGGAAGCGCAAAATAAATATTCCATTTGGTTTGATATTGAAGCATATGCGTGTGAGGCGATGGCGCAACTTGGCACAATCCCAGTTGAGGCGGCAAAAGCAATATGGGCGGGCAAGCCTGAAGTTTTTGATGTGGAAAAAATTGATGCGGTGGAAGCAGTCACCAAGCATGATGTGATTGCTTTTCTTACTGTCGCAGGCGAGGGTATAGGCGAATATAGCAGGTTTTTGCATCAAGGAATGACCAGCTCCGACGT
The DNA here is from genome assembly GCA_043765375.1 of Alphaproteobacteria bacterium. Taxonomy (GTDB): domain Bacteria; phylum Pseudomonadota; class Alphaproteobacteria; order Rickettsiales; family UBA998; genus JAYUJH01. The sequence continues at coordinate 107,346 of JAYUJH010000006.1, read as the reverse complement.
GTTGGATACCTGCCTTGCGGTGCAGTTGGCACAAGCAAGTGATTTATTGTTGGTGGCAATGGATAGGGTGCTTGCAGCTTTGCGCAAACGGGCGTTTGAAACGAAAAATATGGTATGTGTCGGGCGTTCCCACGGGATTCACGCTGAACCCGTCACCATGGGTTTGAAGTTCGCCCGTTTTTATGCAGAGTTCTCTCGGGGGCGGGAGCGGTTGGTTGCGGCACGGCGTGAAATTGCGACATGCGCAATTTCAGGGGCAGTTGGCACATTTGCCAATATTGACCCCGCTATTGAGGAATATGTGGCGGATAAGTTAGGGTTGGCGGTTGAGCCAGTTTCAACACAGGTGATTCCACGGGATCGCCATGCGATGTTTTTTGCAACACTTGGGGTTATCGCCTCTTCCATTGAAAATGTAGCGGTGGAAGTGCGACACTTGCAGCGCACCGAGGTGTTGGAAGCAGAGGAGTTTTTCAGTGCAGGGCAGAAGGGTTCTTCCGCCATGCCGCATAAACGCAACCCTGTGCTTTCAGAAAATATCACTGGTCTTGCTCGCATGGTGCGATCTTTCGCTATTCCCGCTATGGAAAATGTGGCGTTGTGGCATGAGCGAGATATTTCACATTCATCAGTTGAGCGTTTTATTGCACCAGATGCAACCATCACGCTGGATTTTGCGTTGCACCGCTTGGCGGGATTGATTGAGCAATTAGTAGTTTATGAGGAGCGTATGCAGGCGAATATGGATAAGCTCGGTGGGTTGGTATTTTCGCAGCGTGTGTTGTTGGCTTTGACGCAAGCGGGGGTGAGTCGTGAGGGTTCTTACGCCATTGTTCAGCGCAATGCCATGAAAGTGTGGAATAGTAATTTAAGTTCGGGTAATTTGAGTTCTAGTGATTTAAGCCCCAATAATTCAAGTTTAGGGGGGGACGCAGATTTCAAAACTGAATTGCTGAATGATGGTGAAGTAATGCAACATTTAAGCAACACACAAATTGAAGCATTATTTGATTTGAATTATCACACCAAACATGTTAATACTGTTTTTAGTAGGGTGTTTGAATAGTGGGATTAAAGGATAGGAAATGTATTTGTTAATTAAAAATAAATATTGGATTACAATATTATGTTTGTTTTTATTTGCATGCGGTGAAACATCTGTAAATAGTCTTAGACAAGTATCCAATACTCCTCACACATTTATAGCAAATAAAAATTATCAGCAAATTTATAAAGTGTTGTCCACTAAAGCCAGAGAATGCTTATCTGTGACACTTGGTTTGAGCAGTGCTCAATACGTTGTTGATACTGATTTGTATAATGAACTAGGTGAAGCAAGCATAACTTTAAGATTAGAACAAGCTGGATATACAGGATATTTTGCTCTAATTGAAATAAGAAAACTATCACATCTGAAAACAGAGGTTAAGATCTTTACCGCAAATTCATCATGGGATTATTTGAGAAATATTACAGAAAATTGGGCTAAAGGTTACAAATCATGTAAATAGGTAATTACATTACTTTATTGATATGCGCCTTTCCTAAATCTGTAACAAATAACTAGGAATTTCACATAATCTTCTTTTTATCCTAAGGCTCACTAGGATTAGAAACAAAGGATATTAATATGACATATCTAGCGAGTGACAACACATCGGGGGTTTGCCCTGAAATCATGGCAGCGTTGGCGGCGGCGAATATTGGTCACGCAAAATCTTATGGTGATGATGATTATACTCACGCACTGACGGCATCATTTCGCACATTTTTTGCCCATGATGAGCTGGAAATGTTCCCTGTTTTCAACGGTTCTGCGGCGAATTGTTTGGGGTTGGCAGGGGCGATGAAGCCGTTTGAATCAATCATTTGTCATGCGCATAGCCATATTCAGCAAGATGAATGCGGAATGCCAGTGTTTTTTACGGGCGGAATGATGATTGGGTTGGATAGTGACGATGGTAAAATCTCACCAATTCAGCTACAAACCGCACTTAAGCAAGCCTCAAATCGTGGAGTGCATCATTCACGCCCACGAATATTGAGCATTACACAAGCAACCGAGTTTGGCACAATTTATGAGTTAGCAGAGATTGCCGAACTAACAAAAATTGCGCGTGAATATGGCTTGATTGTGCATATGGACGGCGCACGTTTTGCCAATGCGTTGGTAACGTTGAAGTCAACCCCCGCCTTGATGACGTGGCAAAATGGGGTGGATATTCTCTCATTTGGTGGCACCAAAAACGGTGCAATGCTTGCTGAAGCGGTGGTGGTTTTCAACCCAAAATTGGCGGTTGATTTGCCTCATTTGCGCAAGCGGGCAGGGCAGCTTGCCTCCAAACAACGCTATATTTCGGTGCAATTGCTCGCCCTGTTGCAAGATGATTTATGGCGCAAAAATGCTACAAATGCTAATGTAATGGCGCAAATGCTGGCAAATGAAATGGCTAAAATTGCGGGCGTAAAGATTTTGTTTCCCGTTCAAGCTAATGAGGTTTTTTTGCATATGCAGCCAGAATTAGCGCAAAAATTGCTTGATTGCGGACATTATTTTTATGGTTGGAGGGAGCTTGGCGATGATATTTATCGGTTGGTGACCAATTGGAGTTCAACCCATGATGAGATTATGCAATTTGTTGATGATGCAAAGAATGTAGCATTAAAAATATGGCATTAACAGCATAATTAAAACTTCCTAAAAACATCGCGAGCTTGCACGGTTATATCATGGTGAATAATAACGCCACTTGGCAGATTGCCATCAATTGTGCCTCGCTCCGTAGTTTCTACATTGCCACTATTATAACCCCCGCCATAATATTTTGCACCGTAATATTTTGCACCATAATGTTTTGATTTTGCGGGCTGCGCTTTATATGGTGCAACTTGCGCCGTCACTTTCTGCCGTGTTGATTGAGAAAGTAAATTATATTGCCTATCATCATCATTGCGAGCGTCACCTGCAAAATATATCACGGATTGCAACGCATTGCGCATTAATGGGTGTGAAATACGAATATTTAGATATGGCGTTTGTTTGGCTATTGGTGCGGGAAATATTGTTTCAAACATAAATCCGCCCTCATTATCCGTATGCACCATGCCCGCCCCTGTGAATATCGGGTATGGGTTGCTAAGTTCGCCCGCTTTTGCATAGCGATAGCGTCCGTTGGAATCAGCATTCCATAATTCAACTTTAGCATTTCGCAATGGAACGCAGGCAGAATCAAACACTCTGCCATGCACATAAAGTAATTGTCCATCAGCATAATCAGCTTTGCCAGCGGGACGTGCCATTTTGCTGGAAGGGGTCACATTTGCCGCAGATGGGTATGGGTAGCGGGCGATATTTGGCGTTGCGCTACAATTCGCTGCATATCTATCCGCTGCAAGTGCCGTTTGTTCACTCTCAAGTGTGCTATTCGCTGCAAGTGTGCTATTCGCTGCAAGTGTTGCGTTCGCTGCAAGTGAAATATTTCCCGCAAAAGCTATGCTCGCCTGCATTGCAAAAACTGTGATTAATGTGATTAAAATTATCTTCATATTAAATTATATTGTTCCATATCAAGCTCAATTTGTGTTGCGATTTATAGTAACTAAAATTAGAAGTCACAGCACAATTTACATATTCCATACAAAACTATACAACAATATAACTTAAATAATTACAAATATTTTTCTATAATAGCACATAATCACCCCTATTTTCCTGCACAACTTGCCATAATATGCGTTTTAGTTGCTCAATTCCTTCACCTGTTACCGCTGAAATGAGGCGCACCTCTTGTTTGGAGGCTTCTTTCAAAGCGGCAAGTTTTTCGGCTGCTGCTTCATCGCTCAACGCATCACATTTATTTAATGCAATAATTTCTGATTTTTGTGCCAATATCTCGGAATATTCCGCCAGTTCTGCTCTTATCATACGGTAAGATTCCGCTACATCATCTTGCGTGCCATCAATCATATGCAAAATAACGCCGCATCGCTCAATATGTTTCAAAAAACGCACTCCCAAGCCAACGCCTTGATGCGCTCCTTCAATTAACCCTGGAATATCCGCCATTAAAAACTCGCATTGATCCACATAAACCATACCAAGTTGCGGTTTCAAGGTGGTGAATGGATAATCCGCTATTTTTGGTTTGGCGCGAGTGGTTGCTGCAAGCAATGTTGATTTGCCTGCATTTGGCATACCCACCAACCCAACATCACAGAGCAATTTCAGACGAAACCATACCCATTTTTCTTCGCCAGATTCCCCTGGATTTGCTTTGCGGGGGGCTTGATTGGTGGAAGTTTTGAAGTTGACATTACCAAACCCACCATTGCCTCCTTTGGCGAGTATGAACTCCTGTGCATCTTCGGTGAAGTCCGCAATGATGGTGAAACCATCTTCATCATAAATCTGTGTGCCAACTGGAACAATCATCACCACATCTTCGCCTTTCACGCCATCACGTTGTTTGCCCATACCGTGCATACCCGTTTGTGCTTTGAAATGCTGTTTATAGCGATAATCAATCAGAGTGTTGAGGTTGATGGTTGAGCGAATAATAACATGACCACCCCGCCCACCATTGCCGCCATCGGGGCCACCAAATGGGATATTTGCTTCTCGGCGAAAACTGACGCACCCACCCCCGCCATTGCCCGAGCGGACAAATATTTTTGCTTCATCTAAAAATTGCATAATTATTTCCTGATATTTTATTCTCTAAGATTTGGTTCTGGAGTATCTGATTTTGCACAAGGCGGAATGATACAAATTGCGTGCAGTATTAATGAAATTGTTAATATGTTCCGCCCGTTCCATAATCATTATTAATATAACCTGTGCCATTAATTCGTTTTCTGTCGGGGTGATTAATTGGCAGGTTATTATTATAATTATTGCGTTGCGGTTGATTTATTGATGGAGATTTCACCGCATTACCCGCCCCATTATTTTTATTACTATTATTGGAAGGTATTGCTGATGGTTGATAATTGGGTATTTGGCTTGGGTCAGTCGCTAATGCGGGGCGTGGAGGTAAAACTGGTTGCATTGTTTGTGCTGGATTGCTAGCTCCTCCATTCATCTCACCACCATTCACACTATTAATATTTATTCCACCATTATTGATTATGTCATTAGGAGTTTCGGTTGATATGATCTCTTTGGCGGTTGGTGAATAAACATATCCGCCTTCAACTACCTCCCCTTGCGAATGAGAACTATTTGCATCTTTTTTGCTCAGCTCATCTTCGGGAATAAATATTGGCCCTCCGGTGACGAATGCCTCGCTTAATATTCCACCACTTTGTTGCCATGGCAATGGTGGCGCACCTGAAGATGTGTCCACGCCAATTTGCAATATTCCATCGGGCTTGATGAATGCGAGTGGTTTGTTTTTGCCGTAATATTCCCGCATGAATGAGATAAATGCAGGCAATGCAACCCTTCCACCAGTTTCTTTTGCACCCATATCTTTTGGTTGATCATATCCAACATATCCACCAACAACCAAATCGCTGGAAAATCCAACAAACCAAGCATCATGGCTATCATTCGTTGTGCCAGTTTTTCCTGCAATATCCATTTCCAAAACTTTTGCTGATATCGCCGTGCCACGATGCACCACGCCACGCAATACATTTATCATTTGGTATGCAATGCGTGGGTCAATCAAGCGTTTACGTTCATCTTGCAACCTTGGTAGCTCAATCGCTCCGTTGCCTGAACTCACCACGCAATTTTCACATTTGAATCCATTATCATGATAAATCATGCGCCCAATATTATCATCAACTCGTGCAATTAACCGTGGACGAATCTGCAATCCACCATTGGCAACCATTGCATATGCTGCAACTAGCTTATCCACCGTAGTTTCATGCGCCCCAAGAATGGTGGAATAATTAAACGGAACTTCATCATATATTCCAAGGCGCTTGGCTAACATAATTACGGGTTTCAAGCCAACCATTTGCGCCAATCGCACTGTCATTACATTGCGGGATTTCTCTAACCCTGTGCGCAAGGTGGTTGCCCCTAGAAACTTATTATCATAATTTTTTGGTCGCCACATTGGCAGCCCAGCACCTTGTGAAAGCTCAATTGGAGAATCCATCACGATGGAACTTGGGGTAAATCCACGTTCAAAAGCGGTTAAATACACAAAAGGCTTGAACGCTGAACCTGGTTGACGTTTGGCTTGTGTCGCTCGGTTAAACTGATTGCCAAGCGGACTGTATCCACCGCTCATTGCGATTATTTCCCCTGTTTGTGGGCGCATTGCAACCATTGCACCATTAACTTTGGGTATTTGCTCTAATTTCCACGCCGTTTTTATGTTGTCATTTTTTGCGCTATCAATTTTTGTATTGTCAATTGGGGCAACCAACACCACATCACCTATGCTTAACACATCACTTGGCTTGGTTGGAACATTCGCCAAAGCACCTGCCAAAGCACCTGATGGTTGAATTAATCTCGCCCATTTTAACTGCGCCATAGCAATAGATTGGATTGTTTTAATACCAGAGATATTGATTTTTGCTTCATTTGCTCCAAGTTCCTGCACCACTGCTAATTTTTGTTCACCATAAATTGGAACATTAGCGGATATTTTTTTCAATTGTGCTTGCCAATCCTCATCTATACTCGGCAGTGTTGCAATCGCCCCGTGATAACCACCTCTGCGCCTATCATATGCAACTAAAGCATCACGCAATGATTTATCAAGCAATTTCTGCGCCCGCAAATCCTGCGTAGTTTTCACAAATAAGCTACCCTTATATAAATTATCCTCACCAAATTGTTTCAGCAATGTTCGGCGAACTTCTTCCGCAAAAAAACTATTCTCAATACGAGTTTGTGCGGGGGGAACAACTTTCATCTCAGATTTTAATGCTCGCTCATATTCCGCATCATTAATGTAACCATCTTCATACATACGGCTAATCACATAATTACGGCGGTTTAATGCGATATCAGGGCGTTTGCGTGGGTCATAATAAGCGGGGGCTTTTGGCATGGCAGCAAGCAAAGCCGCTTCTTCCGTGGTGACTGCCTCCAAATCTTTGCCAAAAAACTCTTTGGCGGCAGCAGCAACGCCATAAGCTCGCATTCCAAGATATATTTCATTGAGATATAACTCTAAAATACGGTCTTTACTATAAGTTTGGGTGATGCGTAGGGCAAGAATTGCCTCTTTAATTTTACGCTCTAATGATTTTTCACGGGTGAGCAAAAAGTTTTTCACCACTTGTTGTGTGATGGTTGAACCACCAACTAGCGACTTCTCCCCCGTTCCGTAACTGCGCAAATTGCTAAGCAATGCTCGCAAAATACCCATCGGATCAACACCTTTATGCGTATAGAAGTTTTGATCCTCGGCGGAAACAAAAGCATGAATTACCTTTTTTGGAATATCCTCATAGGGGACGAAAATGCGGCGTTCTTTGGCATATTCTGCAATTAATTCACCATCTGCGCTATATAACCTTGTCATTCCAGCGGGTTGATAATTGGCTAGGCTGGAGCTATCGGGCAAATCTTTGCTATAATGATTGAATAATAATAATGCAGCGATGCAACCAATCACCAAGCAGGTGAACATGATGCTTATCAACCAAAACATTATTCTGGCGAACTTGGTTTTAGCTAGTTTTTTGTTGCCATTTAATTTTTTATTGCCATTTATTGGATTTCTAATTTGATTTTGATTTACATATATCTTAGGTTTGCTGGCAGAGCTTTTTTTATCTGAGCGTTTGCTTTGATTGTTAGTTTTACCAATCGTTTGAGTTTCATCAACTTGAGTTGCATTAATTTGAGTTGCGTCATGTTGATTTATGGTATTTTTATTTTCAGGCGCATTATCAGGTGTCACAGTTTCGGGCGCAGAACTTTGCTCCGCTGCATCTAAACGTGGAATTGGGGTAAAATAATTATCATCAGACATAACCATAACATATAATAGCACAAAATATTTTTCACAAGCAAAACTTGGTTATGCACTGTTATTTTATGTTTGCCGTGGATTTTATCATCTAACCCCGCTTCCTCGCTAGCCTCCTATCCCACACCAGCATCAAGCATGGCGTTAAAAACAAAGTTAGCACCGTGGCGAAGGTCAACCCGCCTGCAATTGCGGTGGATAGCTGCACCCACCACTGCCCCGATGGTGCGCCAATTGTGATATCTCTCGCAATAAAATCAATATTCAAACCAAACACCATGGGGATTAATCCAAGCACTGTTGTTCCAGCGGTAAGCAATATTGGGCGCAGGCGGGATTTACATGATTCAATCAATGCCTCCATCACATCTGTGCCATTGCGGCGCAATTCATCATAATAATCAATCAAAATAATGTTATTATTAACCACAATTCCAGCCAGCGCAATGATACCAACACCACTCATGACAATTCCAAATGGTTGCCCTGCCAATAGCAACCCAAGCAATACTCCACCTGTTGAAAGCAAAATTGCACTCATAATCACAATCATACGGTAAATACTGTTAAACTGAGCTGTTAGCATGATAACCATAATAAATATTGCAATCAAAAAAGCTGTGCCTAAAAACTTCATTGCCTCTGCTTGCTCTTCATCTTCACCACGGAAGGTGATGTTCACGCTAGGGTCAATTGGGTTTTGTGCAAAATATTTGCGCACCTCTCGTATTTTATTATCAGGTAAAATACCCTCCTCAACATCGGCTTTGACGTTCATCACTCGCACCCCTTCCATACGCTTGACAACGCTAACTGCCTGCTTGGCTTTGCGCTCCACAAAATTGGTGATTGGCTCAAGCATTCCTGCGCCAGTCATTACTCTTAAAGCTGATAATTGGCTTAAATTACGATATTCCTGCGGGAAACGCACGATAATATCCAACTCATCATCGGAATCATCGGGGCGATATTCATTAACTTTCACGCCGTTAGTGACTAACTTGATGATTTGCCCAACATCGCTTACTGCCACGTTATTGCGCCCCGCTTTGACTCTATCAACTACATATTCCCAAACAATGCGGGGTTTTGACCTATCATCTTCAATATTAGTAAATCCACCAATTTTTTGCATTGCCGCCAAAAACTTCTCCACTTCGGGGGCGATTTTTTCAGGCGAACGGCTAGAAAACTCTAACTGCATTGCTTTGCCTGTGGGAGGACCTTCCTCTTGTTTTGCTGTTTCAATCTCTATTCCTGCAATATTTTTAAGCAATGATTTTGCATCAGCTAAAATTATATCAACGCCTCTGCGCGCCCGCCAATTTTTGAACTCTAATTGCACCACCCCTATCACATCTTCAGGCGCATTACGCAAAGTTATAGCTCCTATTTGCGCATAGAAAAAACGCACTTCATTGGAGAGCGGCTTAAGTTTTTCTTCTACCTGTTCCATGATTAAGTTTTTTTCTTGCAATGATAAATTGCCCACGGATTTGACTAAAATATTAGCATTTTTTGGTTCAATATTGGGGAAAAACTCAACTCCTTTGCCAAACATACCAAACAGCACAATCACTAGCACCATGCTGCATAATACTGCGGTGATGGTTCTCCAAGGACGTTTGAGGAAGGTTATTAATAATGCAATATATTGATTGGTGAAAGCAATCTGCCAACCACTAATTGCTGCAATTTTTTTATGTTTTAGTTTTGCGCCAATCGTTGGTAAAAATATCAACGCCATAATCAATGAACCAGACAGGGTGACTATCAAAGTTATTGGCATAAACCGCATAAATTGTCCAACAATCCCTGGCCAAAATAATAGCGGTAAAAACACCGTTAAAGTGGTGGCGGTTGACGAAATGATTGGAACTGCCATGCGTTTGGCTGATTGCCCATAAGCCATTTTGGGCGTTAATGTTGCATCATCTTCCATTAATTGATCCGCATATTCGCATACCACAATAGCTGCATCAACCAACATTCCAGATGATAATATCAAGCTAAATAGCACCACAATATTCATGGTATAACCAAATGAGGTGAGGAATAATACACCCATCAAAAATGACCCTGGGATTGCGAATGAAATCAGGAATGAGGTGCGAACTCCCATGGCAATCAGCACCATTAACATTACCAAAATCACCGCAAATATTACGTTATTCTCCAAATCACGCAGCATATCTTTCACTTCGCTTGAAGTATCTGCTGAATATGTTATCTTCACAGATGGCGGAAAATATGCGGACTCACTGGCAACAATTTTCTTCACCTCAGCAATGGTATCAATCAAGTTAGCCCCCGCACGTTTGGCAACAGAAACGCCAACGGCTCGGCTGCCATTAATGCGGGCATAGCTCTCCAAATCCTTGAAAGTGCGACGAACTTCGGCAATGTCACCAAGGACAATAACTTTTTGGGGCGTTGATATGATAGGAATATTATATAAATCCTTGGCATTTTCAATCAGCCCTGGGATTTTAATGCTAAACCTACCATTACCCTGATCAATTCTACCCGCTGCAATCAACAAATTATTACGCTGCACACGGTTCAACACTTCCGATGGCGAGATATTATATGTTTCCAAAGTTTGTGGCTTGATTATCACCTCCAACACTTCCTCACGGTCGCCTGCGATTTTTGCCTCAAGCACGCTGGAAATACCCTCTATTTTGTCACGCAGTTTTCTTGCCAAAAACACTAGGGTGCGCAAATCACCATCACCGCTCAAAATCACATTAATCACGGGAAATTGGCTAAAGTTCACCTCGCTCACTGTTGGTTCTTCAGCATCTCGTGGCAATTTCGGTTTTGCTTTGTCAACCGCTGCTCTCACATCAGCAAGGGCATAATCAGGGTTAAATCCTGCCTCAAACTCTAGCACTACTGATGCAAATCCTTCGGTTGCCTCGGCAGACATTTTCTTGACACGGTCAATGGAGCGTAATTCCTGTTCCATCGGACGAATAAGCAAACGCTCCGCATCTTCAGGAGAGATACCCTCCAGACGCATTGCAACATAAATAATTGGAACTTGTATATCAGGAGCAGATTCCTTTGGCACACGAACATAAGCAATGCTTCCTGCTATTATCAAAAAAATCAGCATCATAAACACAACACGGTGCGAACGAATTGACATATCAATTAATTTATTCATATTAGCCTTGTATTATTTTGATTATATTGTTATCTCGCTAGCGCGCCAGAGAGATCACAATACAACTTATTGTGTTGATTGATTTTTTAACAAAAATGACTTTCTATTGATACTAACAATTTTGCAAGTTAGTTTTTAGTAATGAAAAATATTTTATTGATTTTGAGTTTTATGGCATGCTAACTTTTATGGAGTGCTAATTTTTTATTGGGAACTATATACTTAACTAGCCAATAGTTCAAATTACAATAATATTTATTATTGTAATTTTTAAGGTTTTGGTTTTGGGAGGCTTAAAGATAATTGAATAATTTCTTTACCATAATGCTCTGCAACTTTTTCTCTTAAATCTCTCATATCATGACAAGTTTTTGCCATTCCAATAACTTCATAGCAACGCGAAACCAACTGTCTAACTCCTATATTTTCAGTTAATTGCTGATGCCACCGCACATCTTTAGGAGGTTTATTATTTTTAAGATATTCAGCAATATCTGTATCTAATGTATCATAAATCAATTCTGTAACTAATTTACCCCACCATTTAGGACGATGCTTAAATGAACCTTGCCATTTTGTTAGCCTACCAAACTCTTCCCATAGCCCGTCAGGGAATGTTTTTTCCCATGCCCTTAATTCTTCAGCTATAAATGCTTTGTATTTTAATTGAAGCGCATCAGATGCTCTCTCATACTGATATCCAGTAGCCTCATCAACTAAAGCATCTAAACCAGTTCTAGTTAAACCAGCGGTTAATACAGCGCATTTTATGGCAATTTCTTTTTGTCTATCTGTTAATGGTGCATTTTGATATAGTGCTTGAACATAACCTCTGCAAATTAATTCAAAATGCTCTGTAGTAAGACCCAATGCAATAGGATTAAAACCAGTAATTGGCAAGGAAAATTCCACAAGTTCCCCCAGTATTAAGTCTTTGTTTATAAAGTCTTTTAATGATGAAACCCCTATATAATCACCCAGCTTGCTAGAGTCAGTTCCAGATATTGCTTTTACAGTAGCTCGCAACGATATAACTCTTTGACCAGTATCTAAAACATAACAATCAACTTCATTGCCGCCTAAATCTATTATGCCTTTCCATTTTGCAAAAGGTGATTTCATAATTAACTTTGAAGGCAATTCAACATTTGTAATTTTTGCCACCACTTCTTCAAAATCTGCATTGATTGGTTCTATTATTTGTTCATTATTAGCCATTTATAAGTCCTTTATATGTTAAACGATGTCCCTGCATTTTTTCTACTGCCATTGCAATAAAATCAAGTGTGCTGGTTTTTGATGTATTATGGCGGAATGAAAACTCATTGACATATCTATGTAAATGCTTTGCGCTCATATGGTGATAAATGCCATTATAACCACGTTTTAATAACGCCCAAAAACTCTCAATTCCATTTGTATGTGCTTGTGCTTTTACATATTCGCCAACTGAATGATTAACGATTTCGTGGTTATAACCTGATAAGTTGCTATATGAACGGAAGCTATCAGTATAAACAGTTGAACCAGCTTTAACATTGACTTTGATAAATCCTTTCAATGTGAATGCGCTTACATCTGCAACAGGTTTGGCAACAACATTGCCAGTTCTGCATTTGATACCTGCAACAGCAACTTTGCCAACCGCACCACGCCCTTCATGAAGTTTTTTGTTAGAATGCTTGTTTTTTTCTTTACCACCGATATATGTTTCGTCAACTTCTACAGTGTCACCAATATTAGTATTGTCACCAAGCCATGTTTCACGAATGCGTTGCGCTAGAAACCAAGCTGATTTTTGCGTAATCCCAAGTTCTTTAGCCATTTGAGTTGATGGAATACCTTTACGTGCGGTTGTCATCATGTAAATAGCCATTAGCCATTTATGTAATGGCAAGCGTGATTGCTCAAGCACCGTGCCAGTGCGAACACTGAAATGCTTACGGCAACCCTTGCAACGATAAGCCATAGGCAAATGGTTTTTGCATTCTGCTACATGCTCACTGCCACAATGCGGGCAGATAGTTTTTCCTTGCCATCTTTTTTGCTCAAAGAATATTCTAGCAGCTTCTTCATTAGGAAACTTTTGAAAAAATTGGTAAAGGCTAATTGTTTCTGGTTTATCGCTCATAAAACTATACTAGCCAATTTATTTTAATATGTCAAATTAAAAATGGCTAGTTAAGTATATAGTTCCCTTTTTATTCGTTGCAAAACCTCATTAATAAACTTGAATATTTGGAAATTAATATTATAATGCGGTTTGAAAAAATTAAAATTATTATTTAGATAACCATATGACAATATCAGATAACCAAATAGTTGATACGACAACATCTAACATGACAACGGCAAATATCACGGCACTTGAGCAATTAAAAACACATATAGAGCAGCAAATTGTTGGGGATTGTTATGTCGCCGAAATAACCAACCATGAGCTTTGTATTGAGGTCAAACGTGAGGCTATCATTGATGTGATGGCGTTTTTGCATGATGATGTTAAATGTTTGTTCAAATCATTGGTGGATATTGCAGGGGTGGATTATCCATCAAGGTCAGAACGCTTTGATGTGGTTTATCATCTGCTTAGCCATCAACATAATACAAGAATGCGCATTAAAGTCTCAACTGATGAACAAACGGCAGTTCCTTCAGTGGTGAGTGTATTTCCTGCTGCTGGTTGGTATGAAAGGGAAGCATGGGATTTATACGGCATAATGTTTGCTGGAAACCCTGATTTGCGCCGTATTTTAACGGATTATGGCTTTGACGGTCACCCACTGCGCAAAGATTTTCCACTAACTGGGTTTGTAGAAATGCGCTATGATGAGGAAACCAAACAAGTGATTTATGAGCCTGTTAAACTCGCGCAAGCATATCGTAATTTTGATTATTTAAGCCCGTGGGAAGGTGCAAAATATGCACTTTCTAATGATAAAAAAGCGGGTGATGAAAAAGCTACTAAGAAGGCGAACTAATGAGTAATTCAGCCAAAACTCCCGCATCATCACATTTTTCTGCCAACTTAAACGGCACGTTCAAAATTGCGGGTGATAAATCCATTTCGCATCGCTCGTTAATTATTGGCTCTCAATTGCTTGGTAACGTCACTATTCACAATATGTTGGAGAGTGAAGATACCTCATGCACGGCGGAATCACTGAAGTTATCTGGCGTAAATATCACTAAATATGGCGAATCATATCATGTGAAAGGCGTTGGGATTGGTGGTTTGCGTCAACCAGAAAACGTGTTTGATATGGGCAATTCTGGCACTTCAACAAGGTTGCTGGCAGGGTTATTCGCTTCATATTCTTATCTTTGCACTTTCACGGGTGATGCAAGTTTGCGCAAACGTCCGATGCAACGCATCATTGCACCGCTGGCACAAATGGGCGCACAATTTTTGCATAATCAAAATCAAACATTGCCCCTTGCCATGAAAGGAATTAATCCAGCAATTCCAATAACTTACCCAATGGTAGTTGCATCAGCTCAAGTGAAATCAGCGATAATGTTAGCGGCGTTAAATATTGCTGGCACAACATGCGTGATTGAGAAAATACCCACAAGAGACCACACGGAACGTATGTTTGAGGCGGTAGGCATTTCAGTTGAGGCAACAAATCACGATGATGGAACGCATATTAAAGTGCAGGGGCAACCGCACCAAATATATCAAGATAGAGATTTTTATGTTCCAGCAGATCCATCTTCTGCCGCATTTCCGTTGGTTGCAACATTAATCACTGAAAACTCGGAGATGTTGCTGAGTAATATTTGCCTCAATCCAACACGCACTGGGCTTTATGTGACTCTCAAAGAAATGGGGGCGGATATTGAGTTTCAAAATCAACGTATGGTGCAAGGGGAGATTGTGGCCGATGTGAGAGTGCGTAGCTCCAAATTGCATGGCGTTGTTGTGCCTGCTAATCGTGCTGCATCTATGATTGATGAATATCCAATATTAGCGGTGGCAGCAGCAAATGCAACTGGTGCAACAACTATGCTTGGTTTGCATGAATTGCGCGTGAAGGAAAGTGATAGATTTGCAGCAATCGTTGATGGACTTGGGGCTTGTGGTGTGCGAGTTGATGTTGATGGTGATGATATGGTGGTTCATGGAGCTGGGGAGGCGCAAGTTCAAGGTGGTGTTAATATTGTCACATATTTGGATCACCGCATTGCTATGTCCTTTTTGGTGCTGGGTATGGCATCAGAAAACCCAATAATGGTTGATGATGTCAACTCTATTAACACTAGTTTCCCAAGTTTCATTAGCATCATGCGGGCATCTGGGGCAAAAATTGAGTTGAGTTCACATATCGCCAAACCATTTTTGCGCCGTAGTAATGATAAAAAATTAGTAATTGCAATTGATGGCCCTGCCGCATCTGGCAAGGGAACATTAGCGGAGAAACTGGCAGATTATTTCGGGGTGGCGCATTTAGATACTGGTGGGTTATATCGGGCAACGGCTCTGAAACTAATATCCATCGGTGGTGATCCTGAAAATGCTGTTGATGCAGTCAGCGCAGCTAAAGCAATTAATGTCCATGATTTAGCAGATACTCGGTTGCGCAATGAGCAAGTGGGCAAGGTTGCCTCAATTGTTTCTTCAATTCCAGCGGTGCGCCAAGTTTTGCTAGATTTTCAACGTGATTTTGCTATGCAAGGAAGTGGCGCAGTGCTTGATGGGCGTGACATTGGAACAGTTGTCTGCCCCGAGGCGTTGGTGAAGATATTCATGACGGCGTCATTGGAGGCGAGGGCGCATCGTAGGCATTTGCAATTGCAAGCACAGGGGATTGAGGTGGTTTATGAATCAGTTCTACATGATTTGCGTGAGCGTGATAAGCGTGATACTCATCGCAATGCTTCACCGTTAATCGCCGCTGACGACGCTTTTTTGATTGATACGACCGAGATGAATATTGATGAAGTATTCGCTGAAATTATTGCACGCACACAAAGCGAACTTGCTTGAGCTGGAGCTTATTTATAGTGCTTTCTAATTTTATTCACTTAAAAATAACAAGTGAATAAAATTAGAAAGCACTATGTAGCACCGCTACATTAAGTGATGCTATATCAAAAAAATATTTATAAATAAATGAATATGAATGTTTAGTAGCTTAAGTTTTATGGATACCAGACTTCGCTGGTATGACTAATATGCTGGTGTGACGAACATAATATACATCACCATTGCCCTTGATTGGAAGGGCTGCGCGCGCCCATACCTCTATCTCCCGCATTAGCATTAAACCTGCCGACGTTGCCGAGAATCTGCTCCAACGCCCCAAGCTCTTGTCCTTCTGTTGGTGTTATTTCTTGTTCCAATGCAATATCGTGGCTATCACCAACATCATATCGTTCCAATTTTTCAATCACTCCATCGCTATTAAATATAATTCTGGTAACTTTTTGCTCCTTAATCTCGGGAGTTAAAAAAGCGATTGCATGTTTGCGGTTCTGCACATAATACCAAGTTTCCGCACCAAAATTGTTGGTGATTGAAGGAGTTCCTAGCAATTCCTGAACCTCTGCTCGTTTAGTTTCACCAACTTTCAATTGTTTGAAACGTGACAAATTGTCAATATGCCCACGATTATCCACAATTGGGGGCAGGCAACCGCTCAATATTAGGCAACAACTTAATATTATTGTAATTCGTGAAGAGATATATTGCATTATTATGTTCATGATTTTATATATAAGTTATAAATGTTTGTGGTGTTGAATTATATTCGCTTGTTCGGTGAACGTGAATTATTCAAACACTATAGAATGAAATTATTAAGGACGCAATATTTATGCTTAATCAGTTAGTAAGATTTTTTCGCCCAAATCCGTTGTTGCAACAGGGATATGCGCTTTATGCTCGGATTAATGAGGAATCTCGCCATGAATATTTCTTTGAAAAATGGGGTGCACCAGACACTTTAGATGGCAGATTTGAATTAATTTTGCTGCACATGTTCATGTATCTTCATGCTATGAAAGCTAGGGTGAAGGCTGGCGGAGAGGATAGCACTGAATTGCAGCGCAAAATTATTGAAGCATTTTTTGATGATATGGACAGGTCATTTCGTGAGTTTGGAGTGGGTGATACTGGGGTTGGCAAACGAATTAAGAAAATGGCAAATGCTTTTTATGGTAGAATTAATGCTTTTGAAAAATCACTTAATGATGATGCAACGCTAAAACAAGCATTGTTAAAAAATAGTTTTGCAACTTGTGAAACTCCTTTGAATGATGATTTGATTAAATTATGGATTGATTATATCGGCACAAAAATTGAGTTTCTGCAACAGCAACCGCTTGAAAAAATTGAATATTTGCAATCATAATATGGAACTAATATTTTTGAAAAACGCAACTGCTATGGATAAAAATTATGAATAATAGAAGGCAAAAATCAACTGGTGGGAAATTATGGATTTATGGCAAACATGCTTGCGTTGCTGCATTAGAAAATCCCAACCGAACAGTTCACCATGCTTATGTCACCAAGGCTGTGATGGAGGAAATCCGCCCATATCTGGAAGGAGTTGCATATGGCTTGGTTGAGGCGAAAGATATTGCAAAATATCTGCCTGAAGATTGCGTTCATCAGGGGATTGCCTTGGAAGTCGCCCCGTTGCCCACCCTTGATTTGGCTGATATTATTGAAGATGAAGCCACATTCGTTGTGGTGTTGGATCAAGTTACAGATCCGCATAATGTTGGAGCAATTTTGCGTTCATCAGCGGCGTTTGGTGCAGATGCGGTGATTGTGCATGATAGGCACGCGCCGAAGGAATCCTCAATCATAGCCAAAACGGCCTCTGGTGCATTGGAGCTTGTGCCGTTAGTGACGGTAACAAATATTGTATATGCGCTCAAAGATTTGCAAAAAGCGGGGTTTTGGTGCATTGGTTTGGCGGGAGATGCAACTAAAACTATCGCTGAAATTGCCGAAGATGCGCCTGCAAAAATCGCATTAGTGCTAGGGGCAGAAGGTGATGGATTGCGCCGTTTGACAATTGAGAATTGTGACTTTTTGGCACGCTTGCCAATGCACCCGCAAATGGAAAGCCTCAATGTTTCAAACGCCGCTGCCATTGCTTTATATGCGCTACTTCATGAAGGGTTAAGCCATGAAGACGCTGAAAATTGAGTGTGGTTTGTAGATTTTTAGTTTTATGGCAAAAATGATAATTATTGTTGCAATATTCAAAATTAGTTTTAAGATGCAATAGTTTGAAAATATAGAATATTTTTTTTAAGGCGTAGTATTATGGAATCAGGAATTATCAAGGGCAATAAAGGTGATTGGGAAATGGTTATAGGGTTGGAGGTTCATGCACAAATTGCCTCAAACTCCAAGTTATTTTCAGCCGCATCAACTGATTTTGGCGCAGAACCAAATGCCCATGTTTCACTGGTTGACGCTGCAATGCCTGGAATGTTGCCAACAATTAACCGCCATTGTGTGGAGCAAGCCATTAAAACGGGGCTTGGTTTGAATGCCGTCATTAATCAATATTCAGTGTTTGACCGCAAAAATTATTTTTATCCTGATTTACCGCAGGGTTATCAGATTTCACAATTTCTTGACCCTATAGTTGGTAAGGGCAACTTGGAGATTGAGTTGGTAAGCGGGGTGGTGCGCAATATTGGCGTGACCCGGTTGCATTTGGAGCAAGATGCAGGAAAATCGCTACATGATCACAGCCCGACTGATAGTTTTATTGACCTAAATCGTAGTGGGGTAGCGTTGATGGAGATTGTCTCCGAGCCAGATATGCGAACCCCCGAAGAAGCGGGTGCATATATGAAAAAGATGCGTTCAATTGTGCGCTTTTTGGGAACGTGCGATGGTGATATGGAAAAGGGCGAAATGCGTTGTGATGCTAACGTTTCTGTGCGTCCCGTGGGGAGCGAAATACTTGGCACTAGATGCGAAATTAAAAATCTTAATTCAATCCGATTTTTGATGAAAGCAATCACTCATGAGGCAAATCGTCAAGTGGAGATTTTGGAAGCTGGTGGAAAAATTGACCAAGAAACAAGGCTTTATGATGCAAGCAAAGATGAAACCCGCACCATGCGTTCCAAGGAAGATGCGCATGATTATCGTTATTTTCCAGACCCAGATTTGCTACCTTTAATTATCTCAGATGAGCAACTTGCTAGCATAAAATCCGCTATGCCAGAATTGCCAGATGTAAAAAAAGCTCGCTATATGGCAGATTATGGGTTGACTTCTTATGATGCCTCAGTGCTGACATCAGAAAAGGAAATCACCATTTATTTTGAGGAATTAGTCAAAAGCACTGATGCAAAACTTGGCGCAAATTGGTTGAGTGGTGAGTTGTTTGCTCGCCTCAACAAAATGGAGAAAACTATAGCGCAAAGCCCAGTAAATCCAGCTCGTTTGGCGGGTTTAGTAAGTTTAATTCACGAAAATGTTATTTCAGGCAAAATTGCCAAAGAAGTGCTAGATTTAATGATTGAAACGGGGCGGGAGGCGTTGCAAATTGTTGAAGAAAAAGGCTTGCAACAAGTGACTGATACGGGGGCAATAGAGAAAATTATTGCCGAAATTATCGCTGATAACCCTGAAAAAGTTGCGCAATATCGCTCGGGCAAGGATAAATTATTTGGCTTTTTTGTTGGGCAGGCAATGAAAGCAACGGAGGGCAAGGCTAACCCACAAATGTTGAATGAATTGCTGCAAAAACACTTATAGTGCTTTTTAATTTTATTTACTTGTTATTTTCAAGTGAATAAAATTAGAAAAAAGCACTATATCTCATATGTTTATGGTGATTTATCCTAATTTTTAATGACCGATAAAATCGGCAATTAAAAATAGAAATCACTGTAAAATAAATTGATTATGCGCAAAATAATATAGGTTGCGTTATGGCTCTGCTGGTGCGATAGCGAAACCGGAGCGTAAGTTAGCTTAAAATGTGATAAATATTGCGCCTAAAATCAACATCATTAAATAATCAAGTGCAAAATAAGTGGCAATGGCGAATGCACCCGCTGCCATATCATCAATCATTATCCCAAATGCGCATTTGAACCGTCTATCTAGCCATGAAATTGGATATGGTTTGATGATATCAAACGCACGAAACAGCGCAAATCCAAACGCATAACCCCAAAAATTATGTGGTAAAAATGCAAGGGTTAGCCAGATTCCAGCGACTTCATCAATCACCACTTCTTTAGGGTCACCTTGTTGCCCAAGTTCGTTTAAGTATTTCTCGCACAGCCATGTGCCAAGCAAAAATACTGCCCATGATGAAGCTAATAATGCTTGCCAACCAAACCATTCACGCAAAAAATATGCAGGGGCTATGGCAACTATTGAACCAAATGTGCCACTTGCTTTGGGGGCGTAACCTGCTCCAAACCATGTGACAAAATAAGCAACCCAAGATATTTTCATTTTTTGTTTTCCCCATGCTTCAGTTTCAGGCTTTGACTTTGCTTCATCAACTTCCATGCAAATGGTGATTTATAATTGTCCAATAAATGGTAATTCACGATAATATCCCGCATAATCCAAACCATAGCCAATCACGAAAATATCATCAATGGTAAATCCTACAAAATCAGCTTGTAATTGTTCCACTCGCTTCATTGGTTTATCTAGCAGCACGCAAGTTTTCACCTCAGCCGCTCCTTTATCATGTAACATTTTTGCCACATAAGCTAAAGTTCGCCCTGACTCCAAAATATCGTCACAAAGTAAAATCTTTTTGTTGCGCACATCGCTGCGAAAATCACTAGCAATTTTTAGCTCGCCGCTACTTTGTTTGCCGTCACCATAGCTTGAAATAGTGATGAACTCCACTTGTGGCGCACCATTTGCACCGTATAATGCCCGCACTAAATCCGCAATAAAAATGAAGCTACCATTTAGCACCCCAATTATCAAAAACTCCTGCCCCATATTTGCGATGATTTCATGTGCCATTTGTTGCAGGCGTGAGTTGATTATTTTGGCATCATAAATTGGTTTAACCAAATTCGGTGGCACATAATCATCAGGTTTAGCGAATATCATTTATATCTATTTCCTTAATATCTACTTCCTTAATATCTATTTTCTTAGGGCAAGCTCTATGTTGCTACCAATATCAACGGCTAAAATCACCGCAACCCCTTCTATTGCAGGCAATTTTAGGCTGAATGTTTTCTCACCTTTAATTGGAATAACATGCTCAGAATTATTATGACCATTGGAGGCAAGCTCCCATTCATTTGTCATATCACCATATTTATCAAACATACGGGCGCGAATTATTGGCACAAGGCTTGCGTGAGGTGCTTGGTTGATAATTTTTCCTTTCACCACATATTGCAATTCATTCTCATTCGCATCACTGCTAGTTCCATATTTTTTGTTGCTAGTGAATGTCACATCGGCGAGGCGTAAATGATTGGTTTGTTGATAGCCAATCAAGCGATAAAATGCTGAAGATGCGGGTATTTTGTTAATTAATTCGTCACGGCTGGCAATTAATAATGTGAAAGCGAGCAATAAAAAACAAATAAGATTTGCGCTTAGCAACAAGTATGCGTTGGCATAAAACGTTGGTTTAGCGGGTTTTTGTGGTGGTGAAATTGTTGGGTTGGAGAATAATTTATCAAATGTTTCATCATCATAATCGTTGCTTGGTGGCAATTCTTCTGCTGCGTGGCCATCACCACCACCATCAACATCGGCTTCATATGATGATTGATTGATTATTGGCGTAACCTTAATTATTGGTGCGACAACTGGTTTTTCAATAATAATAATTGGTTGCGTAATTTTCGCTTGCTTTAACGCATCATTATTTAAGACACTATCATTTAATGCACTATCATTTAATGCACCATTATTTAATTGATTATTTTGAATTGCCCCTGCGAATGCTTGTTGTGGTGGTTTTTGCTCTTCAATTAGCCAATTTTGGTTTTGAATTGAAGATGCAAGCAATTCATCAACAAATATCTGTTTGGGTGGAGTTAGCAATTCCTCTACAAAAATCGGTTCATTTGAAGTGCTTTGCGCTGTTGCTCCAATGTTTAATTTATCATCATAGCGCAATTCATGTGGCATAGCGTGCCAATTATTGCCACAATTTGAGCAGCGCAACTTTCGTCCTTCAGCACCGATGGCGTTTGCTGGAACTTTGAATATTGAACCGCAATTTGTGCAGGCAATTGTGGGGTTAGCCATGATTTAACAACTCATCTGCTAGCGAGTAATTTATCAAGTTTGCCCGCATCGTTTAGGGCGTGCAAATCATCACACCCACCAATATGCGCGTCATTAATGAATATTTGTGGAACACTTTTTCGCCCACCTGATTTTTGCATCATTTCACTGCGAAGTTCATCATTTCCTGTGACATCAATTTGTTGAATATAAGCGACGCCTTTTTGCTTCAGTAATGCTTCCGCTCGCACACAAAATGGGCAGGTTTTAGTTTTATACATCACAATTTTAGCCATAAATAATTCCCTCAAACAATTATAATAAAAAAATATAATGATACATTTGAAAATATTTGCAAGTTTATTTATACATTATATATAATATTTATGTTGATAGCAGGCATAGCAAAGGCTATTATGTGTTTTTTTAACATTAAGTGATTTTATAAGTATAACATGATACCACAAGAAAAATTAGATGCTATTTTGCAACGATATAATCAATTGGGGGAGTTGCTGGCAAATCCTGCCAAGTTAGCTGAGCAATTTGGTGCGCTCTCTCGGGAATATTCCGAGCTTGCGCCTGTGGTGGAAACTATTTTGAGCTTGCAAGCAGCACAAAATGATTTGCAAGATAGCAATGAAATGCTAGGCGATGATGAGCTTGATGCGGAAATGAAATCATTATGCAAAGATGAGATTATGCAGTTGGAAAAACTTATTCCGCATTTGGAAATGGAGTTGCAAGCAGCACTTTTAACCAAGGATAAAGATGATTCCCGTGATGTGATTATTGAGGTGCGGGCTGGAACTGGGGGCGATGAAGCGGGGCTATTTGCGGGTGAGTTGTTTCGTATGTATCAGCGATATGCGGAGTTGGTTGGTTGGAAGTTTGAAGTGATGGATTATGTGCAAAATGATGTTGGTGGCGTAAAAGAAGTTAGTGCGGCAATTTCAGGCAGGGGAGCTTATGGCAGGTTGAAGTTTGAATCTGGCGTTCACCGAGTGCAACGTGTTCCCGCAACCGAATCTGGCGGGAGGATACACACATCAGCGGCAACAATCGCCATTTTGCCACGGGTGGAGGAGCTGGATATTGAAATTAAAGATGAGGATATTCGTATTGATACTATGCGTTCTTCGGGTGCGGGTGGACAACATGTTAATACTACCGATTCTGCGGTGCGCATAACTCATATTCCAAGTGGAATTGTGGTGCTTGCATCAGAAAAATCACAGCATCAGAATCGTCGTTCAGCAATGCAAGTTTTGCGTTCTCGCCTATATGATATGGAGCGCACTAAGGCTGCAAATGAGCGTTCTGCCGCACGCAAAAGCCAAGTTGGCTCTGGTGACAGGTCGGAGCGCATCAGGACATATAATTTTCCGCAAGGACGAGTGACAGATCACCGCATCAACTTGACGCTTTACAAAATGGAGGCGATGATGAATGGCGAGGCACTAGATGATTTCATTAATGCACTCACCGCTGCCGATGAAGCCGAGCGCATTGCTAGCATGAATGATGATTGATGGGTTATGTTGTGTGATTTCTATTGTTGCTTGCTACAAATAACAACAGAGCCTAATATAATTATGAGAAAACCCGTATAAAAAAACCCACCTTAAAATGCTTTTAACATGTTTAAGGCGGGATTGAAGGGGCGATAGCATTAACTTTTTATAAATATTACATATAAATTATTGATGCTACTGATTATTGAGGTAAGCTATCTCGGAAAGCCTGTGCAGCTTTCAGAGACGTCAGCATATTTGGTTCGGTTTCTGGAACAACATGTCTGCTGCTTACGAAACCAAGTGGTAGGTGCGGGCGCACTTGATTTCTGGTGAAACCTAAAGTTACGCTTCCATCTTCATTTTTCCAAATTGCCACAGAATAGCAATTAGAGAAATCTTGATTTTCCCGCAGAGCATTTTTTAACTCTTCGGGAGTGGTAATTCCCTTGATAAACATCATATCTTGTTTATCATATTCAACCTCAATCATTTCTGATTGTTGTTGAATATTATGCTTGAAGAAGTGCCAATGCTCATCAGCGGCACTACGACGATATTGCCCTTGCATATTGGCAGGGTTGCACTCATTGAGTAGCACCTCCCCACCATACTGCATAACCCAAGCGAAAGCTGTTTGAGTTAATTCTTCCAGAATATCATTTGGAAGAGTAGGCAACCAATAGGCATTATTAGTGCTTATCGGGATAAGCATAAAATGCACGTCATCAATATGCGGGGATATTGGTATTCCCGCATAAATTAACTTTGAGAATTGAAACCCACCATTGGGGTTTTGTCTACAGTTCCCAATTAACCCACCCACTTCGTTAAGTGGAATGGAAGTGGGAGAAAATAAGCCAACGAGTGGTTTAATCTCCCTTACTGATATCTTCATAAAAAAATAAAGATAAAGAACAATATAATAATATCGCAATCTCACTCAGTCACACATGAAATATTTATTAATTTTTCAGGCGTATTTTTGCGCAAATATAGAGGAAAATTAAACCTTTAATATGTTATGATTTAGGGATTAGTAATCATAATAATTAAATTAAGTATTGGCTTTATTTTAGTTAAGGCTAAAATCTAAAGTGCTTTGGACTCATTTTAGCTAAAGCTAAAATCTAAAGTGCTTTGGACTCCAGCCTTCGCTGGATTGACGCTCGCACTATGCTAAAAAATTGTAAAATCATTAAACTATAAAAATATAAATGCAAAAAATACGAAAATTATATTATATTTTTATTTGTTTTTATTGTATGATTAATATTCAATTGTGATTAATTACTGTTAATTACTTTGGAGATTAGTTTTTTTATGAGTTAGGAGAAAAAATGTCGGGACAAAATAGATTGCAAGCAGATCCACTTTTTCAAGGGTTGTCACGCCCCGTGATGGTATTTGGGGTAAGTTTCCTTTATTTCATTCTCACTGGATTATTTTGCATGATAATATTTATCAATACTAAAAACTTCATCATGCTTTTGGTGGTGGGTCCTGCGTTATATGGCATTGGACGGGTATTATGCGAGAAGGAACCAAGGGCGATTGAGTTGGTGATGTTGCGGGGCAAATATGGTTACAAAAACTCCAATAATTTATCGGGTTATCATTTTGGTGCTAACTCGTATGATGTATATTAGGGGGCTTGAAATATGTTAAAATTGGCTAAAAGGGAAGTTTCCAACGCTAAGCAATCCGCCAAAGAAATTGGTATGTCGGAGTTTATTCCGTATTTATATCACTATGACAAAGAAACAATATTGCTTAAAGATGATTCCTTAATGCAAATCATCAAAATTGATGGATTTTCGTTTGAAACGGCAGATGATATTGACGTTGATATGAAAAAAATGGTGCGCAACTCATTGTTGAAAAGCATGGGTGACGGTTATTATTCCGTGTGGTTTCATATTGTCCGCCGTCGCCAGTCGGCTTACCCTGGAGGCAAGCAACCAAAAGGATTTGCGAGTTATATTGATGATTGTTGGCGCAAAAAGTTTCAGTCTAGAGAATTATATATTAATGATTTATATATTTCAATAATCAGGCGTGAAGATGCAGAAGGCAGTGCGCGCGTGAGCAATATGTTTTCTAAGATTGATAATAAAACAGATAAAACCAAGCGATTCGTGAAATTGCAAGAGGCGCATCAGGATTTGAAAGAATCTGTTTATCGGATTATGGCGACTTTTCGGGATTATGGTGCGGAAATATTAACCGTGCAGGAAACTGATTATGGCGCAATCTCTGAGCCTATCAGCTTTCTTGGTATGTTGGTGAATGGCGGACATTATCAAGACATGTTAGTGCCAACCATGGAGATTAGAAAATATTTGCCAACTCACCGCCTTTATTTTGGTAGCAGGAGCTTGGAAATCAGGGCGCATGAAAAGGTGCAATATGCTGGAATTGTTAGTGTTAAGGAATATTCTCCCGCAACGGCCGCTGGCATGTTGGACGCATTTTTGCAGCTAAGCATGGAGTTGATTATCTCACAATCATTTGTGTTTAGTAATCGTCAGGCGAGCATCAGCAAAATGCAGTTGCAACAAAACCGAATGATGAACTCAGGCGATAAAGCAATTACGCAAGTGGCAGAAATTAGTGATGCGTTGGATATGGCAATGTCAGGGCATGTGGCGTTTGGGCAGCATCACCTCACTATATTATGCGTTGAAGATGATTTGCAAGTATTGGAAAAATCCATCTCAATGGCGGTTTCAGAATTGGTTAATCTAGGAATTAATCCCGTGCGTGAACGGTTGATATTGGAGCAGTGTTATTGGGCGCAACTTCCGGGGAATACCCAATTTATTGGCAGGCAATCCAATGTTCACTCGCTTAATATTGCGGGATTTGCCTCCATGCATAATTATCCAACGGGGCGAATGGCGGGTAATCATTGGGGACATGCGGTTTCAGTGTTTAACACCACCTCGGGAACTCCATATTATTTCAATTTTCACCTGCGTGATGTAGGGCATACGACCATAATTGGGCCAACTGGGGCGGGTAAAACCGTATTGATGAACTTTTTGGTGGCGCAGCTACAAAAGTTTCATTGCAGAACCTTTATGTTTGATAAAGATAGGGGGGCAGAGATTTTTGTGCGGGCGTTGAATGGCAGTTACTCTCTGATTGACCCTGGTGCGCCATGCAGCTTTAATCCGCTATTATTGCCAGAAACTAGTTTCAATAGGGCATTTTTGCTTGATTGGTTGAAATCATTAATTAGTTATAATGGTGAGATTGTCACCACCGAAGATATGCAACATGTGGTTGATGCGGTTAATGGTTGTTATAAGCTGGATAAAAAAGATAGAATGTTGCGCAATATTGCTCCTTTCATGGGGCTTGATGGCCCTGGAACGGTTGCCTCAAGGTTCAGGCAATGGCATTCTGACGGGGCTTATGCAGGGTTGTTTGATAACCCAATTGACGTGGTGAACTTT
The DNA here is from genome assembly GCA_043765375.1 of Alphaproteobacteria bacterium. GTDB lineage: Bacteria > Pseudomonadota > Alphaproteobacteria > Rickettsiales > UBA998 > JAYUJH01. Next base: position 80,041 of record JAYUJH010000006.1, on the reverse strand, counting down.
TCTGATGGCAATTTATTTGGCTTTGAGATGGGCGAGGTTTTGGCGAGCAAATCCACTATTGTTCCTGTGTTAATGTATTTATTCCATCGCATTCAGCTTTCGCTTGATGGCACACCAACCGTGATTGTGCTTGATGAAGCATGGGCGTTGATTGATAATTATTATTTCAGTGCGAAAATCAAGGATTGGTTAAAAACATTGCGAAAACTTAACGGTATGGTGGTATTTGCGACGCAAAGTGTGGAAGATGCAACAAACAGCCCAATCAGTGACACGCTCATTCAGCAATCAGCCACGCAGATATTTCTGCCTAATCCAAAAGCCACCGAGGTTTATAAAAAAGCCTTCATGATTTCGGATAGAGAGTTTAATTTGTTAAAAACTACTGATCCAGGGTCAAGGTTCTTTTTGGTGAAGCAAAATAAAGATGTGGTGGTGGCAAGGATTGATATGACTGGAATGTCTGATATTATATCAGTGCTATCAGGGCGGGCGGAAACGGTTGGAATATTGGATAAAGTTCGGGCGGAAGTGGGTAATGATCCTGAAAAATGGTTGCCATTATTTCAGCAACGTATTGAGGAAGCGAAAAAGGAGGGAATGTAAGATATGGCGATAATTGGCAAAATATTTAACAATAAAAATTGGGTAATGATGATTGGTTGCCTGATGTTGTTATTTGTTTTGTCTAATGGCGCACATGCACAACAACAACCCCCGCAGGATAATCCATATTCTGATACGGATATTAGTGTCGCTTGCCCTGATAATGGTAAATTATTTGCTCGCATAATCACTTGTTTGGAGGATAAAATCTTCAAGGGAACAAAATATTTCGTTGATAATTTATATCCAAAATATGAGCAGGGCGTTTATGTTTGTATGTCGCTGGCGGTGGTGATTTTGGGAATGATGCTAGCAACTGGTGGGGTGCAAAGCCCTCCAAAAGATACGTTCACATTGTTGTTAAAGATGGTTGCGGTGATTTTTTTCATGGATAATGCCATGTTTATTATGAGTGAGTTTTTGTCAATACTCGCTTCAATGATTGATGAAGTGGCAAGTGCGGGACAGGATTTTTTTGGCGGAACATTAAAATGCCCCGCAACTTCTTTCACTTCGGAGGGCGGAGAAGGGCTTGTCACAACTCCAGTATGGGAAAGGGTTGACTGCATTATTGACAGCGTGCTTGGGCTTTCTGCTGATGCAGTGACGCAAGGCGCAACCACGGGCGGGGCAGATGGTGCAAAACCTGATATGTCACGGGGAATGATGGCGTTTTTTTATCATAACTTAAAATCTGGCGCACTTGGTTTGTTGATTGGATTGGCTGGGTTATATATCGCTTTTAATTTGATGTTATCATTGTTCAAAGCAGCCTATACTTATCTGATTGCAGTGGCGATTTTGTCGCTCATGTTCATTATTGGCATATTTATGATTCCGGGGATATTATTTCCGGGGACTTATCCAATTTTTGAGAAATGGTATAAAGTGATTTTAGGGGTTATTTTGCAACCTATCATATTATTTGCGTATCTTAATGTGATGATGATTGCGTTTGATTTAATGTTATTTTCAGGTGAGAACTCTATCCAAAAATTAGTTTGTGCTAGTGGTGGAGGAAATGCTGGAGGTGGCGGAGGCGGTGCAGGCGAGAAAAGCATTAATAAATGCGCTCAAGATAATGGATATTATATTGATACTTCTGTTTCATTCGCCAAAAAGTTTGACCCAACTAATGTCCCAGTAGCATTAAGCAATGCAGACCTTGGAACGCTTGGAAATATTCAAATTAGTAACGATAATTTGGATTTTGCCAAACCAACTGATGTGCCAATTGATTTGCATTATACCGTGGTGGATTATAAAAAAATTGACCCTGCGGAGCTAGCCGCCGCAACATTGCTTGCAGCCTTATGTTCGTATATTTTGTTGATGTTTATGGAGCAACTTCCAGCTATGGCAACCGAACTTGCGGGCGGTGCGAAAAATAATCCAAACATTATTGCAGGCAAAGGGAGTGACATTCAAACACCGTTTTCACAACAGCTTGACGGGCTTGCAAATGGCAAAGCAGTTGGCGATGCAAGTAAGCAAGTTGGTGGTAGTATATCTGGTTTTTTAACAGGGAAGCGTTGATATGAAACAAAAATTGATATTTCTCACATTGCTTTCATTATTATTAATTGTTGGAACTTCCAATGTTGCCAATGCACTGAGTTTCACCAGCCCATTTGATGGTTCTATTGTTTCATGTGATGTTGATGGTAAAGAATCTATCACGGTGAAAGTTGTTTCATGTATTAAAACCGTGGTGATAGCATATACAACCGCATTTTTGTCCTTCATGAGTGATGTGATGTGGCCAGTTGTGCTTGGACTTGCCAGTATAAGCGTTGTTTTCACGGCAATGCGCATCATGTTGTTGGAGCGCAATCCGCAAAAAATTATGGTTGGTGCATTGATCAAAATAATTTTTGTGCTTATGCTTTCCAACAATTTTGGTGCAAACTCAGGTATGTTTGATGAGGGTGGGTTGCAAGAAGTCACATTTGCGACCATGGAGGGTATGCAAGTGATGATTGTGGAGAATATGTATGAAGATAGTGAAACTTGCAAATTAAGCGAGCATAACGGCAAGGCATCTGGCGTGATTTCTGCTGATGGCTATAAACCATTTGCTTATATGGATTGCATTTTAGAATATATTATGGGTTTCAACACTGCTGCGGGGATTGGGGCGTCTTTGCTTGGTTTCACTGCATCGGCGTTGTTTAGCGGGACGATGGGGGCAACCGTATTTTTCTTTGGGATTGCCACATTACTCGCCATCACTTTTTTTGTGTTGAAGGTAGTATTTACGGTGATTATTTCATATGTTTATGCAGGATTATTGATTAGCATAGCACCGTTGCTCGCTTGGACAATCATGTTTAGATATACTGAAGATATGTTTTTCAAATATTTATACAACATCATTGAAGCGATATTTATGCCGTTCATGATGATTGCGTTCATGGCTTTTGCAATTCCATTGTTGGATAGCTATGTTTTAAGCAAAGATAATCCCCGTTCATTGGTGAATGTGTTGGGTGAGGCAACTGCAGAAGTGAAGGCAACTGGGGTGAATGCTAATAACCCACCTAAACCTAAAATAATGGATCATTATCGCACAGAATCACCAATATGTAGCGTGCAAATGCCAACAGATCCACTATTTGCACAGGGGCTTGATCAAAACCAAATCAGAGAAAATAGCAGCAATCCAATAGCGACTGGTTCAGTTGATTGGTGCGCTGGATTGGAGGTTAATTCGGTTGATTTAGGCAAAGATCACCATAATAAATTATGGAAAATTGCTCAAAGTTTGCTGCAAATATTGTTTATTGTTTGGATAATCACAACGATTGGTAATCAAGTTCCCGCATTAACCGCAAGGATACTCCGCTCTGGTGGAGAATTATCAAGGGTGCTAACGGGTGGAATGCCAATAGAAGGGTGGGCGCAAGGACAGTTTCGTTCACAGGCGGTTGCTGCCCAAAATAGCGGTGCGGGAATTGGGGCTGGCACAAGCATGAAATCACTATTAATGCCCAAAAAGTAAAGTTAGTTGAGTAATATCAAAGGAAATAATAGGTTTATAAGCAATATATTTATAAGTAATGCGGGTTTATGAGGTATAATATGAAAATAATCAATATAATCACAACCATAATGATAGCTTTGCTATTAGTCATATGCTTCAATGACGCATCTTTTGCACAAAATGCTGGCGGAACTAATATCCCGCTTGATACATGTAGCAATACTCCGGGTGGATTTTTTGATTATAACAAAGAAGGACAAGCCACCAAAATGTTGCAAGATGTTGTAACAGAAATATATGCTGATGTGAACGAGGTCACAGGCAAATTATATTCTTCATTCGTAAGCCCGCAAGCAGCTTTTTTTGGAATCGGCTCATATATGACTGTTGTGACCGCATTAATGACACTTGCGATAGTGTTTTTTGCGATATCATTCATTTTTGGGTTTATCTCACTAACTGGTTGGCAGGTAATTTCATTATTATTCAGGCTTGGGTTTGTGATATGGTTAATTTCACCAGAATCCGCTGTTTTAGCACAAGCAGAACCTGTGAATAATGGTAACATGAATGTGTTTTTAGCTAATTTTTCATTGCAGCATTTGCTCTATGTTTTTTTTATGGACATACCAAATGAAATGATTGAAATTATGATAAATATAGGCATGGGAACGCCAGATGCGGAATTAACGGGTGATATTTCACGCCCCTTCACGTTGCTTGACCAAATTATTCAAGTAGTGTTTTCCCCTCGTATGATAGTCACTGTTATTGCCAGTTTTGGTGCAGGACCTTATGGTCCTTTGATGGCGGCCGCACTTGGTTGGGCGATATTTTCATTATTCATGTGCTTGCTCAAAGCAGTGCAAGTTTATGTGCTAGCATTAGTGATTAAAAGTATATTAATTGGGTTATCACCAGTGTTTTTCCCGATGATGTTATTTCAACGCACTCGGCAGATATTCACTGGGTGGATTAATCAGTTGGTGAACTTTTCTTTGCAACCGATATTATTATTTGCATTTTTAGCATTTTTTGCCAACTTAGTTGAATCAGCAGCAAAGGATTTATTGCCAGAAGAAGATGTTCATGTTTGTTATGTTAAGTCTGGCAAGCAAGCAGCAACTCCGTTTGAGATGCATAATTGGCGTTATATGTGCTGCCCCAAAGGTGGGAAGTGCCAACCTTATGAGGGAGAACATACATATAATGGCCCGGTTGATTGTAAGGGGGGGCCTAAGTTTCCAATGAATCATATTAGCTTGATTGTGTTTTTGTTGCTAACTCATATCATGAAACAGCTTGCAACTGTCGCCGTGGGAATTGCCGCAGAGATTTCTCAAGGAATGACCAAATTAACTGATATGAGCAGCACAGTGAATCAATGGTTTGGCGGTGCGGGCGGGGGAGGGCAGACTAAAGCTCCAACAGCACCACCTAGAAAGAAATAAAAATCTAAGAACCTACATTCACAGATTTTCAAAATGCCTGCAACATTTGATTTTCTGCGCTTCCGCTGCTCATGTATTTCTATATACAATGCGCTGCGGTTCTCAAAAATACAAACGTTTCGGCGGTTTTCAAAAACTGTTAATACTAGGTTCTAACATAATCAACGGCAACGCAACCAAATTGGAGGGTGATTAACTTGGCAAGAGTTCCATAATTGATGTGGGGAGGCGTTATTTAACCTAACCGTGAATGAGCCTAACCGTTCCAACATATCACGTTCAATCTTCACCTTTGCATGGTAGCAATTACCGTTACTATAATATGATTTTTTGGCATAAAAACTGGCAATGCTGATTTGTGTATCAGGCAAACATAGGGGCGCAGATGAATGATAATCATATCTAGTGCGAATATTCTGCCCTGAAACAACGCCATCACACCCTAGCGTATCACATTTGAAACCATAAGTATCACCCGCTTTTTTGGCTTGTGCATAACTAATATATTCCCCCTTTGTTGATTGCGCCCATTGCTTGACAAAAAAATTGCCTGCACTGCCACGAAGCAACAACCATTTTTGTGTTTTATCCTCATCAATTTTAACCGCTCCAACCTTAACCGCTCCAACCTTAACCGCAATAGCACTTGCATCTTCTGCCACCATAATATCGGGCGTTGTTAGATTGTTATTCAACCAATATGATATTATTAACGCAAAAATTGCTAACAAAAATATGCAAATATTGCGTGTGGATATTTTATTGCAATGCAATAATAACAATAAAATTATCATCATAAACGCAACCGTTGCAAATGACATATTCGGTAGATGCAAACTAGATTGTGGTTGACTTGCCACCCAATTTGAACAGTAAATCACCAAACTCAAGCCATAATCAGCGATTTGTAGCAATAAATCACCCTGCCAAATCCATTCCATCATTAAGCCAAAAATCAAGGCTGGCATCACCATGAAACTAAGAATTGGCAATATCATGACGTTGGTTAGCACACTATAAGATGAAAATAAGCCAAAATGAAATAATACTAACGGCGCAGTCACAAGCCCCGCCACCACCGAGCTAATGATGATATTAAACACATAAAGCAAACCTCGTGATATAACTCCAAAGCCTCGTTGTCTCACAAAAGCATTAAACTTGTTCAGCCTGCGATACGCAATGATTAAGGCGTAAGTTGCAATGAATGATAATTGAAAACCAATATCTAAGGCGATTAATGGATTATATAACAACAACCCAATCGCTGCAATCACTAGCGAGCGCAAAGTATCTGCATCACGATTGCAAATTATGCCAACAAAAATAAGCGCAATCATCACATAAGCACGAATGGCGGGAATAGGGAAATCCGCAAGTGCGAGATATATTCCTCCGCTTAGCAAAGCCGCAAATGCACAATATTGCTTGATTGGCAGGTGCAAAGCTAGTGGTGCGATTGCTGCTAACAACAACCGCAAGCCAAAATATAGCAACCCGCAGACCATGCTCATATGTAACCCAGAAATGGAGAGAATGTGAGTAATTCCTGAAATCTGCATCGCTTGGTTGATGTCAGCAGGAATTGCCGCTCGCCCCCCTGTTATTAGTGCGATGGCAATTCCCGTTTGCGGTGGGGTGATATGGTGTAATAGCGCATCGTCAATATTAACTCGCCACAGAGAAATTAACCGCAATATTGGTTGAGGTGAGATGATTGTTTTATCTGGTGTGATATTGCTTGATGTAGATTTTGCGAGTTTAGGTTTGGCGATTGAAGATATGATTTTGATTTTACCCATAGAATAGCCAACTCCACCAATATTTTTGATATAGAAATAGCGAGCAAAATCTGCCCCATTTTGAATCGCTGGGCGTGATGGTGGAAATATATTTGCATAAAACTGCACTAAATCTCCCATTTTTGGAGCAATATCAGCCCGCACATTCAAACGCAACCGCACATTTTTATCTTGGGGAGCAAATGTTTGGCTGGTGGTATGATTGATGATAATGCGATATTTACCAAGGCTTATCGCCTCAACAGCTTCAATTTTAGCGTGTAATTGCACAAAACGATATGGCTTGCTTAATGTGATGATTTGATTTGGTTGCAAATAACTTTGCGCCCGCCAACCACCAGTCAACCCCAGCCATAATATCGCTATAATCCAGATTAATTCACGCAATTTGTGGCGCATTAATATAGTGATAATTGGCAGCAAAATAATTGCTATCTCTAGCCAGTAACTTGCGGATAAATCAAAATTAGTGGCGGTAATTATACCAGCCAACAAACCAAGTGGCGCAATATGAATGAAAATATTCCAGTTAAATTGCTTGGCTATGATGCTTAATATGTTAATCATATATATTATTCATGCAATATTAACCAGCATATTAACTTAACAAATCAACTTATTAGATCAACTGGCAATCGCCCGTTCTTCAAGCATCAGCCAGCGTTCCTCAGCTTGGGTTAGCAACTCTGTTGCCTCATCAAAATCACCAATTATTTTAGTGAAACTATCAGGGCTTTTGCTAAATAATTCAGTATCATTTAATTGGTTTTGCAATTCATCAATTCGTTGTTGAAGTTCGTCAATATGTTGTTGCATTTTGCTTAATTCAATGCGTTCACCATAAGTTAGTGGGGTTGCAACCTGTTTCACCTGTGCTTCAATTGCTTTTGCCATGCTATCACGGGGAATGACGATTGGAGCGGGCTTTTTACCCAAACGCACTTCACGTTCACGAATATAATCATGATAGCCGCCATAGCAACCATGCACTTGTGCGTCACCTTCAAATGCGATAATTTCAGTGACGGAGCGGTCTAGAAAATCTCTATCATGGCTTACCAAAATTAATGTTCCTTGATAATCAAATAACATTTCTTGCAGCATATCCAACATATCCATATCAAGATCATTGGTTGGCTCATCAAGAATCATTAATGGTGATGGGCGAGCGAGTATTTTCGCTAATAGTAACCGATTTTGCATACCACCAGATAATGTTGCGACTTTGTCAAATGCAGATTTTGGGTCAAACATAAAGCGTTTGAGATACCCACAAATATGAATGGGGCGGGGGTCTTCAATTGAACCTAACTGCACATAATGTCCACCATCGGGGCAGAGTGTTTCTGCTAGTGTTTTGCTGGGATTTAAGTCACTACGATGTTGATCAAAATAGGCAATTTCCAAGTTTTTTTGGCGAAATACACTGCCTGAATCTGCCTCAATTTCACCAATTAATAGCTTAATGAATGATGATTTTCCTGCACCATTGCGCCCCAATATACCAATTTTATCACCTCGCAATACGCTATGCGAAAAATCATTCAAAATGGGGATTACTTCATCGCCACGAATATATTTTTTGTGAACATGGCGAAACTCTGCAATTAACTTTGAACCATTCACCCTTGCAACTGGGTCAATATCCAGTTTTTGCGAACGCTTATTATATGCGGCTTTATCCTGTTGCAATTTCTCCCGCAGTGCATATAACTCACGCACTCGGCGCACATTACGCTTGCGCCGTGCCGTCACTCCTCCTTGTGTCCATTGATGTTCAGCATCTACTTGTTTGCTTAAGTTTTGCAATTCACGCGCCTCTTGCTCTAATATTTTCTCCATCCATTCTTCAAACTTACCATATCCATGTGGGCATAATTTGATATCCCCACCATCAAGCCACAACACTTTTTGAGATATATTAGTTAAAAAAGTTCTATCATGGCTAATACAAATTAATGCTCCTTCATAATATTTAAGGTAATCTTCCAACCATTCTATGGCGGTTAAATCAAGGTGATTTGTTGGCTCATCTAGTAACAAGATATCAGGTTGCAACACTAATGCACGAGCTAAACACGCCCGTCGCACCTGCCCACCAGAGAGGCTGCTCATAATTGCATCGGGGTTTATCTCTAGGGGACCAATCACAATATCCACCAGATAATTGCGCATTTCTTTCTCAGATTCATTCTCCAATGGCAAGCCATCAAGCACAAAATCTCGCACAGTTAAATGGTTCTGCTCGGGCATTGCTTGTGACAAATAACCAACATTTGTGCTTGGGTGCAAAAATCTTTCGCCTGAATCTGCCTCAACATCACCCGTTATCATTTTCATGAGGGTGGTTTTGCCCGCTCCATTTTTACCCACCAAACAAATGCGATCTCGCTCGTGGATTTGGCAAGATAGCCCTTCAAATAGCAGTCTTCCGCCAATATTATATGATACATCTTTTAAGCTAAATATTAATCTTTTCATGAATGAAGTTATAGCAGCAAGCGTGGAAAATAGGAATAAAAAAAATCCCCAGAATTATTTATCTTCGGGGGAGATTTAGAACTACTTCCAGTAGAAGTATGCGCCTAGCAGGTAAAGAACGCCTGCTGTTAAAAAAACTAGGGCAGTCAGGGGGTTTGTTGGGTCGTTTAAGAGGAGGTTTCCTCCAAAAAATAGAAAAACCCAAACGGCACGCCAAAGAATTAAGAACATATTTACAAAATAAGTGAACATTAATTAAATGATTTTTTAGGCATAATGTCAAGGGAAACATTTCAGTTATAAAGTAACTCTTATTTATAAATTAACCCAGTTGCGATTAAGAATGACTTGCATTCGCAACAAAAATAATGTAATATTCGTATTATGTATATATGTATTTGTAATTGCTTGAAAGAACAACATTGCCTCAATTCATTGGCGGCGGGGGCAACATGCGCTCTTGAAGTTTATGAAAAACAAGGTTGCAAACCTAAATGTGGCAAGTGCATTCCCGTGATGCAAAAAGTTGTGGAGCAGAACTTTTTTCAAAATAACCAAGTTATGCAAACTAGCCAAATCTCGCAAGCTAGCCAAGCAAACGCAACGCATTGGTGATTATTTCGCTCAAATCCGTTGCGCCATTCGCTTTGGCAGAAATTGCTGCCCGCATTGCATCTGCTTTGCTATAACCGAGATTTTCCAACGCTGAAGTTGCATCTTTAATGAGGTTATTATCCAGTGATATTTTCGGTGATGTTTTAGCTTTAACAGATTTTGCATTCGCCTTAGCATTTGCCTCAATTTGAATTACCTCGTCATTAACATTTGAATTATCCGTATATTGCACTGCATTATTATCTGCAAAAATACGCTCCAATATGTTAGTTTTGTTCTTTAATTCGGTGATAATTCTCTCACCCAACCGTTTGCCAACCCCGCTGACAATGGTGAGTGAGTTTATATCCTGCGCAATTAAAATATCCCGCAATTGTGTGCTTGAAAAAGTTGAAATAACATTCAACGCCATTTTATTGCCCACCCCCTGCACTGTGCAAAGCAACAAAAATAATGATTGCGCTTGAGCATTTTCAAAGCCATAAAGCGTGATTGCGTCTTCTCGCACATTAGTATGAATATATAAAAATATCACATCATTAATGGCGATGCTTGCAAGGTGACGTGATGAGATATGCACCATATATCCCACTCCGCCATCAATTTCTAGCAGGATATAATCCTCCGCAATTAGAATAATTTTGCCTCGCAACGACCCTATCATATTAATTAGTTTTGTTAATTTGATATGATTTTGTTTTTGTCACTCCAACGAAATCTGGAGTCCATTTTGGTATTTTCTGGATACCAGCATTCGCTGGTATGGCATTTTTTCTATTTACAAATATCAGCATATAAATCTCGCCATTTTTTCGTCATATCAAATTAATTTCAGGCGAGCTAGCATTAGCATGGTTGCGCTTTGCCATACGCCCCGCAAGATAGGCTTTGCGCCCCGCAATAACCGCTCCACGCATCGCTTCCGCCATTAGTTGTGGATTTTTTGCCTCCGCCAGAGCAGTGTTGAGCAAAACGCCCGAGCAACCTAATTCCATAGCGATTGCTGCATCAGAGGCTGTTCCAATTCCTGCATCTAATATCACTGGAACGCTAGACTGTTCCACGATTACTTGAATATTAAAATGATTTTTTATTCCCTGTCCCGAGCCTATCGGTGAGCCAATTGGCATGATTGCAACGCAACCGACTTCTTCCAAACGTGCGGCAATGAGCGGATCATCATTGGTATAAGCCATGACTTCAAAACCATCATTTGCGAGTATCTCAGCGGCTTTGAGTGTTTCAATCACATCGGGATATAGCATAGTTTTGTCACCAATAACTTCTAGCTTCACCAAACGAAAATCGCCAAGTTCTCGTGCCAAACGTAAAGTCCGCACCGCCTCATCTGCCGTGTAACACCCTGCTGAATTGGGCAAATATTGCACCATATCAGTGGTTATTATCGTGGTGATGGAAGGCGTTATTTTGCTGAAATCATGGCGACGCAATGCGACTGTCACAATTTCTGCACCGCTTGCGATGATTGCCTCTTTAGCATGTTGGGCGGAGCGATATTTACCCGTGCCAACCAGCAACCTTGAGTTGAAAATATAGCTACCAATTTTTAACAAATCATCATCGTCTGATTTACCATCAATGCCCATCATAATATCATCTATAATATCGTCACTTGCCCTAATATTATTCACCATCATCAACCCCCACCCACAAACTCAACCAGCTCTATTGCATCACCTGCACATATATGCACATTATCATAAGTTGAACGGCTAATTATCTCCGCATTTTTCTCAACGGCAATTTGCTGTGCATCAATGGATAATTGTTGCAGCAATTCGGTGACGGTAAGCTGTTTTGCGAGCTGATATTCCGCTCCATTGAGAAATATTTTAATAAATAATTGCATTTTATAATCTTTTGTGAAATTAGTTTAATATGAAAAATGATAATGTGAAACGTGACGCCGTGAAATGTGATGTCGTGAAATGTGATATTTTATTGTTGAATGGACCTAATTTGAATATGCTAGGGTTGCGTGAACCACATATTTATGGCGATAATAACTTAAAAACAATAGAAATGCAATGCGCTAAGATTGCAAAACAGCATAATTTAACGCTTGATTCAATGCAAAGCAACCATGAGGGCGAATTGATTGATGTTTTGCAGCAATATTTTGGTTTGGTGCGGGGTTTAATCATCAATCCAGCGGGGCTTTCGCATAGTTCAGTTAGCCTGCGAGATGCGGTGGCGATGCTTAATGTGCCAATATTTGAGGTGCATTTGAGCAATATCCATGCACGGGAAGATTTTCGCCATTTTTCATATATTAGTGCGATTGCAACAGGGGTGATATGCGGGTTTGGTGCAGACGGATATTATCATGCGGTGCAGCAAATGGCGCAAATATTGGGCGCAAATATTAAGTAGAGTTTAGTGTTTAGGATTTATTAGGAGTTATATAAATGAAAATAATGATTATAGTCGCAGGATTTTACGAACATATTAGTGAAATGTTGATAGCAGGGGCGGTCGCTGAATGCAAAAAGCGAGGCGTTGAACATGATATTGTGCAAGTTGCTGGTGCGTTGGAGATTCCTCCAGCGATTGCTATGCTTGAAAGTGGCGAGCAGGAATATGATGGATATGTTGCGCTTGGTTGCGTCATTCGGGGGGAAACTTCACATTATGAAACTGTATGCAATGAAAGCGCGCGCGGACTGATGGATTTGGGCGTTCGCTATCATTTGGCAATTGGTAACGGGATATTAACGGTGGAAAATGAGGCGCAAGCGTTGGAGCGGGCAGATATCAGTAGAAAAAACAAAGGGGCAGGGGCGGTTAGTGCTTGTTTGGGGCTGGTTGAACTACGCAATAATAATTAATTTTCATTACCATTCAAAGATAATACATGCTTTTGCAAATCCAATAATTGCCGTTTAATCTCGGCTAATTCCTGATAAATTGGGTCAGCAGAATTGGCTTTCTCTCCTCCGTATGAGCCAAGCTCGTGGGCATGTGAGCCAAACTCGTGAACGCCGTTATTTTGTGCTAGGTGAGCGTCTTTTGTGTCATCAATATTATCCGAAATAACATTAGCGGAAGCTCCCACCATAATTCCCACCACATGCGCTGGAACGCCAACCACCGTGGTGTTTGGGGCAACATTTTTGGTAACCACGGCATTTGAGCCTATGATTGCCCCAGTTCCAACCGTGATTGCGCCAAGAACTTTTGCACCTGCCCCAATTACTACGCCATTTTCAATGCGGGGGTGACGGCGAACTTTGTCTAAGGTTATTCCACCTAAAGTTACCCCGTGATATATAGTCACATCATCACCAATTTCGGCAGTTTCACCAATCACCACTCCCATTCCATGATCAATCACTAATCTGCGCCCGATTTTTGCTGCGGGGTGAATCTCTATTCCCGTTAAAAAGCGGCTGAATGTTGCGATGATGCGAGCCAACAACTTAAAGTTGATGCAATGCAAAAAATGTGCAACTCGGTGCAACCATAAAGCGTGCAATCCCGCATAACAAAATAGCACTTCAATCGCTGAAGTTGCGGCAGGGTCTCGGGCGGTGAATGCACCAATATCTTCTCGCAATCGCTTAAACATATCATATTCATACTATTTATATTGAAATTGGCAAGTAATTAAAATGCAATTATACAAAGATTTATGCGTTGATATTTTCTTAATATTAGTTTATTTTAGTTCTAGTAATTTGTTTTAAGGCGAACATGTTTTCCTTTTAACTTTTTTATTTCATAGCTTGCATTTTGCAGCAATGAGATGAGTTTTTTTGGTGATGGCGTTTGTTGAAAAACAAATTATTCAAACACACCCTTATTTTCCTTAAATTAAGGAAGGTTTCTATCATGGCAGATCCTGTGACTCTTCTTAAATTAACCCTAAACATTTTTGAGTTAGTAGAGATAGCGACAAGATTAATAGAAAGAGTTTCAAACAATGATGGCTATCTTAACCCAGATAAAAAAATTGATCCAGTTTGGACAATAGAATATCAAACTGCAACACAATTTTTGGCAACAGCTAGATCGTCTGAGTTAGATAAAGAACAGCGAGAGTTGTTTTTAGTTAATTCTCTTGAATTGTTAATTCTAAGCTACTCCAGATTTGAACAAATAAAGCAGTTTGTGCAAATGGGTGAGATATCGTTTAATATTGCCGTGGTTTTTGTTCTTCTTAACAAAAAAGAGTTGGCAAGAAAATGGTATCAGCAAGCAATTACTGATTATCAACTGTTTCACATTGGATTTAATATGAAGCAAATTGAGCAATTAGATTCTGACTTTCAAATATTTTGTGATGGAATCACAAATATTTGAATATTGACAGGATTTTGTTTGTTTTACACACCCAATAGGCTGGTTTTAATTAGCCAGCCTATTTTTTTATAACTCATGTTGAGATTTTTTCAATTGTTGCCATCTCGTCGCTGTTGCAGAATCAATATTAGTTTTTGGTGGTTCTGACGCTGTTTTTTCGTGATGTGTTTTTGCAGCTAGCCCACTCACAAATATTGTTGTTGCAACTAATGTTCCCATAACGATTAATTTAGTCCAATCATTTGGTTCTTTTAATGAATCTATGTTTTTTAATACATAATCAGCTTGAATTGCATTATTGCTTCTTTCAATATTAATATTGAGCGGTAGTTTATTCAAGAAGTTATCAGTTATTGTTTGCATTGCATCAATTTTTATCCTTGTAACACCAGCAAATCCTTCAATTCCAACGGAGCGCAACTGTAAGTTAATGCAGCCATAAGCAGCCAATGCGGACGCAGTTAATCCAGCTACTCCGCCTACAAACCAATCATCGGAAGTTCTTTCAATTTTATCTTTTTGCTTTTCATTTCCCATCATTAACAAATATATAACATATATATTGCATTTATATTACAACATGCGACACAAAATTATTTATATTGAAATTGGCAAGTAATTAAAGTATGTTGATGGTGGTTTTGATATATTTATCACATTCATAATTTACATTAATATCATAACCCACATTAATAAATTGAAGTTATTCACCATTTCACCACATGAGAGCATATGCCTGAAGTTATATTTAATGGTTCGGAAGGAAGATTAGAGGGGCGGTATCATCATAATGATAACCCGATTGCGCCAATTGCGATTGTGCTGCACCCCCACCCGCTTTATGGTGGAACGATGAATAACAAGGTGGTTTATCGTTTGTTTCAATCATTCATGAATAGCGGATTTTCAGTGTTGCGCTTCAATTTTCGTGGCGTGGGTAAATCTGTTGGGCGATATGATGAAGGTCTTGGTGAGCTTGGTGATGCTGCAACCGCCCTTGATTGGATACAAAATAAAAATCCCGAGGCTTGCACTTGTTGGGTATCTGGATTTTCATTTGGTGCATGGATTGCAATGCAGTTGCTGATGCGTCGCCCTGAATTGGAAGGATTTGTTGCTGCTTCCCCGCCCGTGAATAAATATGATTTTTCATTCCTTTCGCCGTGTCCTGCGGTTGGCTTGGTGTTGCAGGGTGATAAGGACGATATCGTTAATGAGCCAGATGTTGCCCGCATTTCGGAGCGTTTGCGCACTCATCACCATATGCGGGTGCAATATAATAAGTTTGCGGGGGCTGACCATTATTTCCGCAATCAATTAGATGATTTGGAGAACGTCACGACTGATTTTATTAATGCAAAAATGCAGGAATATCTGGAAAGCAGGCAACCTATGATTGGCAAAAAACGCCGCCAGTTACCGCGTGATTAACTCCCGTGGTGGAAGGAAATGTTAGTGGCAATCCTCGCAATGAACGAACTGCGAGATAAGCAAATGCTTCCGCCTCCACAAAATCACTGCGCCAACCAAGCTGTTCTGATGCAATAACTGGAACATTAAATTGCGTTAAGACATTTAATTGACTTTGCAACGATTGCATCATCGCTTTGTTATGCACTCCACCACCACAAATCACCCATTTTTTTGCTGGTTTTGGAAAAAACTGTTGCGATTTAATGATTGACGCCACGGTGAATTGCATTAATGTTGCTGCACCATCATGCAAGCCAAGTTCGCTTATTGCATTACTTATTTGCGCATCAAACTGATTTCTATCCAACGATTTTGGTGGAGTTTTGTTGAAATAATCATGTTGTAATGCTTGTTCAACAATTCCTAAATCAGCTTTTCCTGCTGCTGCATATTTGCCGCCATCATCATAATTTTCACCAGTATGGGAGCGCACAAAATCATTGAGTAAGGCATTTCCTGCTCCAGTATCAAACGCAATTAATTCGCCTGCATCGCCTATATATGTAACATTTGCTACCCCACCAATATTTAATAACGCAATTGGTTTTGGGAGATTATGCGCTAATGCGGCGTGATATATTGGCACAAGGGGCGCACCTTGCCCACCTGCTGCCATATCACGTCTGCGAAAATCTGAGATAACGCCAATTCCCGTTTGTTGCGCTATGATATTCGCATTGCCTAACTGCCATGTGATTGCTTGATGTGGGCGGTGAATTATAGTTTGCCCGTGAAATCCTATTATGTCGGGTTTATCTGTTATATCAGCGATGAACTCACAAATTGCATTCGCTACTAGGTTAGAATATTGCTGCTCAATGCTTAAAAAATCAATATTTATATTGTTATGGATTGTGGGTTTAATCAATTTTTGGTTGCATGTTAACGCTTGTTCGCCCATTAAATCCTGCAATTTTTGGCGCAAATCATCAGGAATTGCGATATTTTTTACTGCCCCATGCTCAATGATTATTTCGCCATCAGTTTTCAGCATAGCAAGGTCAATTGCATCAAGCGATGTTCCACTCATAACGCCGAGTGACCATAAATATTGTTGATTAAACTGAGAAAACATAGGTTTGGTTACGCTAGAAAGGCTTGAATATCACCAAATAAACAATTGCAATCAACAATATTGTTGGTGCTTCATTTAACCAACGAAAATATCGCCCCGAGCGTGTGTTCTCGCCCCGAGCAAATTGCCCAAGATGCACAGCTAACAACCCATGAACTCCGCTCATCAACAAAACGAGGGTCATTTTGGCGTGAAACCAACCCATTTGAAACGCCTCAGTTGTTACCGCCAGCCATAACCCAAATATCCATGTTAATATCATCGCAGGATTCATGATGTAGCGCAGCAATTTACGCTCCATCACTTGCAACATTAAATCGGATTCTCCGCCTTTAACTACGCCAGCGTGATACACATATAAGCGAGGCAAATAGAACATTCCCACCATCCATGACACGAATGCAACAATGTGAATTGATTTCAATAAATTATACAAAAATACATTATCCATTGTTAATTAATAAAACATTCCGCCTGAAATCACCAATATTTTTGATTGCAACTGAGGAATTGCATCATTCGTTACTATATTTGTCAATTTATGTTGCATTTATGTTGTGATATTATATATTGATTGGCATGAATGATGCTAGAGAAATACGGCTAAAATCAGCACTTAGAAATAACTTGTTGCTGCGCAAGGCTGATTGCAAACAAGGGTTGCATCGCACCCCAAAGCAACTAACGAAGCAACCCAAACAGCCCAAACAACCACTTAACCCATCTTAAATATTTTGCTTGCAAAGCCCATTATTTTAATTACTCGCCCCGAGCCACAGGCAAGCATCACCGCTTTAACTTGGCAAAATATGGGATATGATTGCATTATCTCGCCCGTGATTTGGCAAGAACCCGTTGCACAAGCTGATGTTTTGCTTGAGAATTGCGGAGCTGATGCTTTTGTTGCAACCAGTGGGTATGCGCTACCAATCCTTGCGAATAGCCAATTTGCATTATCCAAACCGCTTTATCTGACGGGTGAAATATTAGCAAGCAAGGCAAAAGAACTTGGCTTTTTGCATATATATCATGGTGATGCGTCGGGGCGTTCATTGCTTGATTATATGGCAAAAGATGCGGATAAATCATTACATTATGTTTGTTTGCACAGCAATCATCAAGCGGTGAATATGGCGTTTGAGTTGCAGCAATTAGGGTTTGGAGCATCAAGTTTAGAAGTTTATCAGACCCACCCCACAAAATCTTTGAGTGAGGAGGCGATTATAGCTTTGCAACAAGGTGATGTTGCCGCTATTTCGCTTTATTCCACCATGAGTGCGCAAAGTTTTATGCAATTAGTTGAGGCAGCTAATTTACAGCATAAACTCAAGCGCATCAAAGCAATTTGCTTAAGCCAAAATATTGCAAATGTTCTGCCAGATGGAATATTTAGCGAGATTATTATTGATAATTTTTAACAAAATCAACCATTGCATCTTCAAATCTTGTTCCAGCCAAAGCATCAAAACTATGAAAATGTTGAGGATTTATTTTTTGATCCTGCGCATCATTGCCGGGCATTGGCGAGAAAAAATCAATATTATGCTTGCTAAAATTATCAAACATTTTGATTGATTGTTCATATGATGGCAAACTTTCTGGATAAGCTAAAGAAGCGGGGTGAAACTCAACAATTCCCCATTTACCGAACTTATCTAATATATTAAAAATATTATCACCATTACGATCGCTATATGAATCTGTTACAGTATCACCATACATGATGAAAGCACCCTTGCCATCAACAAAACTCCCTTGCATGGATACGCCAGCTTGGTCACCCCAGCTAGTTGCTTTATCATCAATAAATGCAGCACTATCCTTGTCTATCCCTTGCCCAGTATAAATATTATTAGGGTTAAATCCAGCGGAAACTGACCATTTATGCAATTTAACATAGTGATAATTAACCAAATGACGCTTGAAATAAATCCATTTATCATACCAAACATCGCCTTGTTTCAGGGCATCTCTCGGTGGATCTATCTCGTTAATATTGCTCCATTTTTCACCAGCTAAATCATTTATTTCAGTGATTGAAAGCGGTGGAATATGCTTATATTTTCGCAACTCACCAACATTGCTATATAGCCCCGTGCCAGTCAGCCATTGCTGAAATTGCTTAATTGTCAGTGGGTTATAATCATACCATTGTGTATTATAAAACCAAGGATTGATATAATTATCAGGATCAAAATGAATATATATATTTTGGCTATGATTATGTTTTTGCCATTTGTTAATATATTTGATTGCCTGTTGCAAATTGCGTTGTTTATAATGCAAAAAATCTTTATTATATTCATTCAACGACATCATTCTGGCAAGTGATGGCGAGGTTATGGAAGATGCAATATTATCTATAGCATCATCTGGTGGTGCAATATTATGTTGATTCCATTGAACATTTTGTTTGTTTTGCTCCAAATTATCAATAATATCCCACTCAATAGCTTCAAAAGCGGAATCTGCCTATACGCCACCATCTAGGGTTAGTAAAATTGGCATATCTAATTGTTTGGCGGTTGCTAATGCTAAACTTAGCGGGACTCCTGTTGTAGTTTTCTGCACATCGTTGATGATGATATTTTGTGAAAAATCAGGGTCAAACATATAATTATTGATTTTGCCAGTGGTGGATCTCAAATATTCAATGCGCGTTCTCAGCCCCAACTTAACACAAGGTGATGTGAATATTTTTTTGATAGCTTGTAATTTCTCAATTTGCTTTATTCTCGGTAAATCCACAGGATAATAAATATTGATTATTTTAGATTTTTTGCACGGAGAATTGCTTGCGCTTTTAGCATCAGCTATATTTTTGCCTTCATTAATCAGCAAAGAACCTGCAATTATAGATGTTTTATTCTCATTATCTTCAATCACAACATTAACTCGGCTAACTCCCGATGCGATATCTTTTTTTGGAATAGTTACTTCATATAACTGCCCTAAAATCTTGGTATATTTACCATGATTTTGTTGTGAGTTTGTGTAATTTAGGTCTATAGGTAATGTTGTTTTAACAAAGTTTTCTGGTGTTGCTACTATCAAATCACCAATTTTAATTTGAACGGATTTTATTCCTGTTTCATCAAATGCCCATATTTTCAATGTTACATCGTCTTTGTTGCTCATATCAATATATTGCGAGGAAGAAACTACTTTTCCAATTGGTGCGTCATTATCCAAATAAGCTCCTTTGATGATTTTGATATTCTGTTTATCATCTTGCAACACTATCTTCAAAAAACCATTTTTTCGTGGCAAATTATTCATTTTTAGCAAAAACTCAAAGCCAGCAAGTTTGGCTTGGCTAAATGATGGAAACTCTGCGGCGACATCTTGCCTTGCAACATCGGCTTTGTGGGTTGCAATCAGTTCGTCATCAAGCATAATCTTCACATCAACTGGATTATCCGAGATTTTTGAAAAAGCCCAGCCTGTGATAAGATTTTTTTGATCCCATGTGATTTTTTGGGCAGGCTCAATACCATAAGCAAAATTATCAGGATTTTTCTCAACTATCTCATAGGTTGTAATGTGCAGAGGGTTTTTCACATAAAAAATATATAGACATGATAAAATTATTAAACTCGTGAGTGAGATTATTAAACTTTTGCGCATTTTGAAAGCCATATTGTTACAATTAAACATATTTTTTATGATGGTGATGTGTGATGGCGATTGCCAAGGCATCAAACGCATCTGATGATTTATTGGCAACCATTTCTGCTGATTGCGGTAGGAGTATTTTTATCATACTCGCAACTTGCCCCTTTTCGGCACGTCCCGCTCCCGTTATAGTTTTCTTCACCAAAGTTGCATCATATTCGCACACCTGCAACCCTGATTGCGCTAAAGTGAGTAGCAACGCCCCCCTCGCATTACCAAGTTTCAAAGTTGATGCACCATTAATGCTAACAAATGTTTGCTCAATCGCTGCTTGTTGTGGGCTGAATTGCTCAATTACCGCTTTTAACTGATTGCTCAAATCTAGCAATCTTTGGCTCAAATCATTGCTTTTGTCGGGGCTAATAACTCCCGCAGCAATGAAGCGCAATTTGCTCCCTTCCGCATCAATCACCCCCCAACCTGTATGCACTAATGCGGGATCTATCCCGATGATGCGCATTAAATATCCATCATATCTTGATGGTGGCTCCAAGACCACCCTAATTTAAGACTAGCTCCAGTAGTTTTTCTTTGGATAATTCGCACCTTATTATTTTCACTGCAATTTGAAGCCTGTTCCAACTTTTCATTGGTGAATAATGTGTTTTGCATGACTAAACCCTAACCCTCAAACTCTATTTCCTAAACCCTAAACCCTATTCACTAAACCCTAGTTTTTTGCATCATCGCAATAAACTCATCAAATAAATATAAGCTATCATGAGGGCCAGGAGAGGATTCTGGGTGATATTGCACCGAAAAAGCTGGTTTAGTGCGGTGCTTAATGCCTTCAATTGTGCCATCAAACAACGATATATGCGTTACCTCAACATCATTTGGAACAACGTCGGATTTCACTACAAACCCATGATTTTGGCTGGTAATTTCTACTTTGCCCGTTTTGAGATTTTTCACGGGGTGATTTGCCCCACGATGCCCCTGATGCAACTTTTCTGTTTCTGCATTAAGCGCAAGTGATAGCAGTTGATGCCCCAAACATATGCCAAATATAGGAATATTTTTCGCAAGCAATCCTTGAATGATAGGCGTTGCGATAATTCCAGTTGCCGATGGATCTCCGGGACCATTGGAAAGAAATACGCCATCAGGTTTTAGTGCCATGATTGCTGCCAACGATGCTCTGCCGCTAACTACGGTAACTTGGCAATTGCGGGCAGTGAGATGACGCAAAATATTGAGCTTTGCGCCATAATCAATTGCTACTATATGAAAATCATGGGCATGAAAATTATGGTCATGCAAAATATTATCTGATGATGCGTCCGATGATATAATTTTATGTCCATGCGTTAAATCCCATAATGATTCCCGCCATTCATAAGGGGCTAGAGTGCTGACATGGTGTGTTAATTCTGCCCCTTTCATGGATAAAACTTGGCTTAATTCATCAATAATCGCCCCCCGATCCAACTCCCTTAAACCACCATTATGAAAGGCGATTGCCACTCGCTGATGACCGTTTGTGCGGATATAATTAGTTATTTCACGAGTATCAACTCCCGCAATTCCTGTTATTTCATTATCAACCAACCAATCATCAAAGCTGTGTTCTGCCCGCCAATTGGCACTTTTTGTTGGCAGTTCTCGTATCACCAAGCCTTGCGCTCTGATAGTTTTGGATTCAATATCCTCCATATTAGCACCAATATTGCCAATATGTGGGGTGGTGAATGTGATTATTTGCCCAAAATATGAAGGGTCGCTTAATATTTCCTGATAACCCGACATTGCCGTGTTGAAGCATAATTCGCCAAAAACAATTCCCTCTGCTCCAATACCATAACCTTGAAACTCTCTGCCATCTTCACACATTAAAATTGCATTTGGTTGCGGAAAAATATTATTTTGGGAGTCATTATTTGTCATGTTTTTTCACCTGATGATTGCATGTTTTTTTGATGTTTGGCTCTGTGGTATTTTGTTCTGTGGTATTTGGTTTTTAGCTAAACCTTATAAGAGTTAAAGTAAAACTATAAAAACGTCAATAATTAACTCTATTGTTGCAATATGTGGTGGGGAGATGTATTATTAGGGTTATAATATATTGAATAGTTAAACATGGAACATTCGGATAATAACCAATTTGATATTGAAAGACTTGAGCTTGAGCAAGCTGATGTTGAACAATTAGAATGCGATGTTTTGATTGTTGGTGGTGGCGTTGCTGGATTAGCCGCAAGCATTCGCCTGATGCAACTTTCTAAACAACAGGGGCGTGAGATAAATGTAATTATTCTAGAAAAAGGAGCATCAATTGGTGCGCATATTGTTTCTGGGGCGGTTCTAGAACCTAGGTCTTTGCTGGAGTTATTGCCAAATTATCAAGAGTTAGAATTGTTTGGCAACATATTCAACAACCCCGTGCATCATGATATTTTCACATTAATGACGAAGAACAAAATATTGCGCCTGCCAACCCCGCCGCAAATGAATAATCATGGTAATTATATCATCTCACTCGGCGAGTTGTGCATTACACTTGCCGCATATGCTGAAAGCCTTGGAGTGCAGATTTTTGCGGGATTTCCTGCTAGAAAATTGTTGATTGATGATGCTGCGGAAAATAAAGGAATAGTGAGGGGAGTTGCAACGGGAGAGTTTGGTTTGGATATTAATTCAAACAAGTTGCCATCATATCAACCAGCGATGAATATTTTAGCAACTCACACATTGCTTGCTGAAGGGGCGCATGGTTCACTCTCTAAGCAGCTAATTGAAAGGTTTGATTTGCGCCAAGGTCGCTGCCCTCAGACTTACGGGCTGGGATTGAAAGAAGTTTGGGAAATTGCTCCCGAAAATCACCGCCGTGGTGAAGTATTTCATTCAGTTGGTTGGCCATTAGATGCAAAAACTTATGGCGGTTCGTTCATATATCATCACGGGGACAATTTATTATCACTTGGCTTTGTGGTTGGGCTTGATTATGCTAACCCGTATTTAGACCCATATGAAACATTGCAAACATTCAAAACTCACCCAAAAATTGCGCCAATTTTTGCTGGAGCTCGCCGTATTTCATATGGTGCAAGAGCATTAAATGAAGGCGGGTGGCAATCAATCCCGCAATTATCCGTGGCGGGCGCAAGCCTGATTGGTTGCGCTGCTGGGTTTTTGAATGTGGCAAAAATCAAGGGCATACATACTTCAATAAAATCCGCCATGATTGCTGCGGAAGAGGTGTTTTCAGCAATTTCTGCTGGCAAGTCACATGTGAGTTTGGTGGATTATGAAGTTAAAGTAAAATCTTCATGGGTGGGGGAGGAATTGCACAAAGTGCGAAATATTCGCTCCGCATTTCGTTATGGTTTATATGCGGGTTTGGCCAATGCTGCATTTGAAACATATATATCACGGGGGCGTGCGCCGTGGACATTCAAACATCAGCGTGACAATGAATGTTTGCATTTGGCAAGTGATTGCAAACCATATATTTATGCGGCTCATGACGGAGTTTTGACGTTTGATAAATTGGATTCTGTCTATTTAAGCAATACAAATCACCGTGAAAATCAACCAGTTCATTTGGTTTTGCGTGATGCTAGCGTGCCAATTGCGCATAATTTAGCGTTATATAACTCACCAGAAACTCGCTATTGTCCTGCTGGTGTTTATGAAATAATAGAGAATGATGTGGGTGAAAAACGCTTGAAAATTAATGCACAAAACTGTGTTCATTGCAAAACTTGCGATATTAAAGATACAAAGCAAAATATTAATTGGGTTACGCCAGAGGGTGGGGGCGGGTGCAATTACGTTAAAATGTAATCGTTCCTATGTGATACGCATCGCATCAATTTTCATCAGTTTTTCTACGTTGCTTTAGTTGGAATAATTCAAATAAGAGTCATTACAGATGATGTATATTTATATAAAAATATAAGCTGTCATAGAATAATTACCTGTATAATAATTACTTCGCTAATTCCGCTTCTATCGCTTCAACGATATTGCTTGCGTCTGGTGAAGTTGTTGAATTAAAATGGTCTATCAACTCACCATTTTTTGCTACTAAATATTTGTGAAAGTTCCATTTTGGCGCAGTTCCAAATCCTAATTTTTTCTTAGCATAACTATAAAATGGGTGCGCATTATCGCCAGATACCGCAACTTTTTCTGCCATTGGGAAACTAACGCCATAATTTAATTTGCAAAACTCTGCAATTTCTGCATTGTCTGCTGGTTCTTGCCCACCAAAATCATTGCTTGGAACACCAATAATCACCAAACCTTGGTCACTATATGTTTTATATAATTTCTCCAACCCGTCATATTGCTTGGTGAACCCACATTTTGATGCTGTATTAACTATCAACATGACTTTACCCTCAAACTTTTTCAACGGCAAATCTTCACCGCTTGCAAGCTCCTTGAAGCTGAAACCATAAACATTATCTGCTATTTCTGCCTGTGCTTTGTTGCCAAATAGTGAAAACATAATTACAATCCCAAGTGATGTGATAAAAGTTAAAACAATTAATATTTTTTTCATATCAAGTATATACATTAATTCACGCAATCACACAACTAATTTTTATGTTAAACTAACTATATCATACTAATACCCGAGTATCAACCATGTGGCTGAGGGGGGCTTCATGAACTTTGTTTGTGAGTTTAATTGCATTTGTTGGAGTTTCTGTTTGTGCCAATGCGGGAATAACCATCGGCAAAATTGTAGTGGCGATAGATGCTTCGCTAGAGATGACTTCATCAAATTGCGTTTCACGTTTTTGTGAAAGTGCAACTTTATATTCAGGGTTTTTATATTTTTGTTGCGCTGCGATATATTCAGCGTCCATCTGTGAATATCCTTCTTTTGCACCATTTATCCCGCCATAAATTAACCCACCAGCAAATGCTGCGGCGTTAATTGCCACTGCGAAAGGTGCAACTGATGCCCCCAAAACCGCAAGCCCCATCATGCCAATGCTTGCAACCATACCAAAGCTGCTGCTCATGCTCAGGCCACCAATCGCCATATCACGGTTAAAATAGCTAGCTTTACCAATATTTAAGCCATTTTCCATTTGGTCATTATGGCGCATATAATCGCTAATTCCACCAATTGCCCCGCCAATCAACGTCAAACCCAGAGCAAGTGGTGCAAAAGTAATCGCTGCGGAAGTCACAGCTGCCACACTCGTTCCCGCTGCTGCGGCAGAACTCCATAAGCACACCGTGCCAATTAATCCACCAACATTTGCACCAATACCAAAATCACGCCCCATGAACTTTTCTGCCCAGCCAATGTGAGGCGAACCTTCATGCTCGGCAAATTTTACATGATATTTCAAGCCATTATCGGTTAAAATTGGCTCGGATTTCACATAATCAAGATATTTAATGCGAAATGGTTCCATTAATCCTTAATGTGTTTTGGTTCAGGCTGGTGCGTGTAGGTTAAAATACATGTGTTACCACAATAATAACAATATTATAGCACATCACCAATATTTTTAACATTATGTTTCTGTTACAAAATCACCTAATGCAATTTTTTGTTATAGGTGAGGAGCAACGCAATCACTTTGATTGAACATGGAATTATCGCATAAAACACCAGCAAAATCCCATTGCTACCAATCATTTTCGGTTGGTAACCAAAATAGCTAAGTAATGGCAACAGCAACCCCGCTGCTAATGCTAAATTGAACTTAGCGAGAAAATGCCAAATGCTAAATGCTGATGCGCTCAAACGTTGATGGTTTGCAATGGCAACAGTAAATATAGCGGGAAGCAAAGTTAAATCTCCGCCAACCGCAAATCCTGAAACGGCACATACAATGTAAAATCCTGATACATCACCCCCTTGCAAAAATATGGTGCATATGAATGATGCAATCGCCATTGCCATGCCAATTCGCAACGCTACCCAATTACCAATTTTGCCTGAAAGCCATACCCATATTGGCACAGAAGCAGCAGCACTCACAAAGAAACATAGCAAAAAATAGCCTGATTGCGCTGGTGATTTGAGATAATCCTCAACATAAAACAAAAATAAGGTGCTGGTGATGCTCACGGGTAGCGAATTAGCGAGGAATAAAGCATATAACGGCAAAAGCGGGCGCAAAAGTTTAACATCGCTCAATTTGAAACCATCAGAATGTGCATGTTTTTCACCCTGATTATCGCATCTTCTTAAGCTATAATTTATACCAATTGCTCCAATAATTGCCAGTGGCACAAAGCATAATGCAAAATAGCGAAAGGCAATATCAGCTGAATATTTCTGTTGCAACAAAGCGGGGGCGGCGGCGGCAATCACTACGCCAAGCAGCATTGCGCCTTCTCTAACCCCCGCAATTAACGTGGTTTTTTCAACATATTGTGGTAACAAAGTTGATGAGGCGAAATAATTAATCATCACCATATTAAATGCGGTATATGTCAGCAACAAAGACGCAACCAACCACGCAACCAACCAATTATGCGACAATTCGGGTGGTGAGAATAATGCAATGAAGCTGATGGTTAATAATGGTAACGCACACAACATCAAACGGCGATTTGAATGATGGGTTTTGTCAGAATAAAAACCAATTAGCGGGTCTTGCAGCGCATCAAACAAGCGTACCAACAGCAAAATAATCCCAATTAATGCTAGGTCTAGCCCATGAGTGGTTGCATAATAATGTGGTAAATGCACATAAATTGGCAAACCAACAAAGGCGACTGGCACACCAAGCGCACCGTATCCCAACAATTGCGTTTTTGATAATATTTTATTCATATTCTCATTGTTATAACGTTTTATAGTTACAAACAAGTTAAAATTATAGTTATATTGACGTTATTTTATTATGGTTTTTCTTATCTATATTATCATTGATAATAATTTGATAATTGCAAAATCCACTTGCGTTGTTGCATTAATTTGTGATACATCGCATTGTTAAATATGTTTTGCGTGGAGTTGTTGCATGGCTATGGGCTTTAAGAAATATTTGTTAGTGTTAATGCTGGTTGCAGCAAACATGGTTAGCGCGCAAGCAAAATTAGAAATTGATATAACCAAGGGGCATTTTGACCCATTGCCAATTGCTGTGCCAAACTTTGGTGCATCAAGTGGGGAATTGAACGATACTGGGCGGAAAATGTCTGCCGTAATCGCCGCTGATTTGGAGCGTTCAGGCTTGTTTCGCATCATTGAACAAGGTGCATATATTGAACAAATTGGCTATAATACTAATATCCCACGTTATGCTGATTGGCGACAAATCAACGCATCAGGCTTGGTGGTCGGCAAGTTAGATGCAGCTGGTGCAGGCAAAATGCGTGTGCAATTTCGCTTGTTTGATAATTTCTCCGAAACGCAAATGACAGGCAAACAATTTGATGCAAACTTAAGCAACTGGCGCAGGATTGCGCATTTGGTTGCGGACGAGATTTACAAGCGTATCACAGGTGAAGATGGCTATTTTGATACAAGAATAGTTTATGTTTCAGAAACTGGTTCAGCTAAAAATCGTATTAAACGCTTGGCGATTATGGATCAAGATAGTGAAAATCATAAATATTTAACAGGTGGGCAGCATTTGGTGCTAACCCCCCGTTTTTCACCCAATACGCAAGAGATATTATATATGTCATATGCGGGGGGAGTGCCAAAGGTATATTTGCGGGATTTGCAAACAGGACGTGAAGAATCGCTCGGTAGGTTTGAGGGCATGTCATTTGCACCAAGATTCAATCATGACGGTAACCGCATGGTAATGTCAATCGCTCGGGCTGGTATAACGAATATTTATGATATGGATTTACGCAGCAGACAATTGCGCCGCTTAACTAATTCCTCAGCGATTGATACCTCGCCTTCATATTCTCCCGACGGTGGTAAGATTGTTTTCAACTCGGATAGAGGTGGTTCGCAACATATTTATGTAATGAGTGCTGGTGGTAGCGGGGCGCAACGAATTAGCTTCGGACAAGGGCGATATAGCACACCAGTATGGTCACCAAGGGGAGATTTAATCGCTTTCACCAAGCAAAGCGGTGGCAGATTTTATATTGGGGTGATGCGCCCAGATGGTAGTGGTGAACGCTCAATAACCGAGGGTTGGCTTGCTGAAGGTCCAACTTGGGCTCCAAATGGCAGAGTGATTATGTTTGCCCGACAAGATGGTGGAGGTGCTAGGTCACAACTTTATTCCATTGATGTGACTGGAAATAATTTGCGCCGAGTGGTTACGCCAACTGATGCTTCTGATCCAGCTTGGTCACCACAATTGCCAATGTAGGGTTGTGTTGTGATTTAACTGATGTAATAGAGAAAACACGGCATAACCTAATAATTGCCAATTTAATATACCCTAAATAATCTACCCTAAAATATGAGTAACATATAATCATGAATAATATTCCACCAATTTCTGTTACTCCTTCGCCCGCGCCCGTGAAAAAAACGCAATTTAACCCGTTAATGTTCGCTTATAATATGAACGAGGCGGTGAATATTTGGCAAGATATTTTGAAGATTATTGCGCAAGAAGAAGGGCTTGCAAAATTGCATGATATTGAACCAAAAAACTGGAATATCGCAGGTGATTACGTTAGTTTAGTTAGCAAAATTATGCGAGATCCAACCAAAGTGATGCAGCTTGGTTATGAATGGATAAATGATGCGACTAATTTATGGCAGCAAACGCTAAATAATATGTTGAATGCGTCACAATCAGATTTGACTCAATCTAGCGAGAATAATCAAGCTGATGATAAAAGCCAAATAGAAGATAAAAGCCAAATAGAGGATAAGAGATTCTCCTCAGCCGCTTGGCAAAATAACATATTTTTTGATTATATCAAAAAGCAATATCTGATGACGGCAAGTTGGGCGCAAAATGCCGTGACTAAAATAGATGGTGATTTAGGCGAGCATGATCAAGAAAAACTCAATTTCTATACCAAGCAATGGCTAGATGCGGTATCTCCCAGCAATTATATGATAACCAACCCAGATGTGATGCAAGCAGCTTTGGAGAGTAATGGCGAAACTATTTTGCGTGGATTGCAACTTTTGCGTGAAGATTTCAAGCGAGGTGGAGGAAAATTGGCGATTAGCACCACGGATAATAAAGCATTTAGCGTCGGTGGTAATTTGGCAACAAGTGTTGGGTCGGTTATTTATCAAAATGATTTGATGCAATTAATTCAATATGCGCCAACTGTGGAAAGCTGTTTTGCAACTCCAATTTTGCTAACTCCTGCATGGATAAATAAGTTTTATATTTTTGATATGCAGCAGAAAAACTCAATGATTGCGTGGTTATTGGGGCAGGGATATAATATATTCGTGATTTCATGGGTCAATCCAGACGCATCGCATCGTGACAAAAGTTTTGAGAATTACATGCAAGAAGGGTTGCTCGCTGCATTAAATGTGGTGCTGGAGGTAACTCAAAGCAAAAATGTGCATTGCGTGGGTTATTGTTTGGGCGGAACATTGCTCGCCTCAACTCTTGGTTATTTGTACGCACAAGGTGAGCAAGATAAAATCGCTAGTGCGACTTACCTCACTACGATGATAGATTTCTCTGAACCGGGGGAGTTGGGCGTGTTCATAGATGAGGAGCAGATTCAAGCGATTGAAGCTAAAATGGAGAAAAAAGGTTTTCTTGAAGGCACAGAAATGTCGGCCACTTTTAGTATGTTGCGCTCCAATAGTATGATATGGTCGTTTGTTGTGAATAATTATTTACTAGGAATTGAGCCGTTCCCGTTTGATTTGCTTTATTGGAATGAAGATTGCACCAGAATGCCAGCCGCCATGCACAGCTATTATTTGCGCAATATGTATCAAAAGAACAAGCTAGCTCAACCAAATGCGGTGCAATTATGCGGTGTTCCACTTGATTTGCGCAATATTAAAACACCATCATTTATTTTGTCAGCTAAGGAAGATCACATCGCTCCGTGGCAATCAACTTATGTTTCAACCAAGATTTATGGCGGAGAAATTGAGTTTGTGCTTTCTGGTTCGGGTCACATTGCGGGCGTTATTAACCCACCAGAAAAAAATAAATATAATTATTATGTCGGTAGCTCGCCCAAAGATAAAGATGCGCAAGCATGGTTGAAAAGTGCAACTGAGCATAAAGGTTCATGGTGGGGTCATTGGAGCGAGTGGTTGAAATCGCAATCAAAGCCATTGGTGAATATTGATGCAACGAAAATGGAAGAGATAAAAACTAAATCCCAAAAAACTGTTAAACCAAAAATTGGTTCAGATAAATATCCTGCAATAGAGCCAGCCCCTGGTTCTTACGTTAAGGCAAAATAAGAATATTATAGTGCTTTAAGAATATTATAGTGCTTTAAGAATGTTATGGGGCTTTGAGAATATTATAGGGCTTTCTATTTTCGTTTACGCGTTTTTGCGTTTATAAAATTAAAAACTGCCACAAATCATTAATTCCGCTTTAATTTAGTAAGGAAAAATGGAAAATAACGCCATTTGAAAAAAAATTATGCAATTGCATGATTAATGTTGAAATTGCTAAAAAAATCAGTTAAATACTATATAAATTGTTGGGGTATAGCCAAGCGGTAAGGCATCGGTTTTTGATACCGACATCCTAGGTTCGAATCCTGGTACCCCAGCCATTTTTGAAATAATTCGCTAATGCGTTTGATTAATATAGAAAATTGCAAATTATGTTAATTTTTTGCTTGTCTATTTCATGGAATGCGATTTTACGGACTGTGGTTTTTCGTTATTAACTTAACATCGTTTCATAAAGACGAATATTACTCATATCAATAGCGAATAGGCCCTTCGCATCTGCCATTCACAAATTGCTCAACATAGTCATTGCCGCTATCCATAACTTCCTCAGCTGCGCCACGCCATATGATTTTGCCTTGATAAATCATCGCAATTTCATCAGCGATAGCTCTTGCGCTGTGCATATCATGGGTTATGGTGATTGCGGTTGCGCCTATTTCTTTGCAACATCTCACGATTAATTCATTGATAATTTCCGCCATGATTGGGTCTAGCCCTGTTGTTGGTTCATCAAAGAAAATAATTTCGGGGTTGCCACAAATTGCCCGTGCTAATGCGACTCGTTTTTGCATTCCACCTGATAGTTCGGACGGTTTTTGCATTGCCACTTCTGATGCAAGCCCCACTTGACGCAATTTTTCCACTGCTATTTCTTGCGCTTGCGCCTTGCTTAATTTATCCCGTCTTGCTAAAGCGAAGGTGATATTTTCCCACACAGTGAAGCTATCAAATAACGCACCCCCTTGAAATAACATACCAAAACGGCGCATATTAGCCTCGCTAGTGCGATGGTTGAGTGGCGAACCATCAATGGTTATGTTGCCAGAATCAGGGCGCACTAAACCAAGTATAGATTTTAGCAACACAGATTTTCCACTGCCAGACCCGCCAATCACCACTAATGATTGCCCAGTTTTCACCTGCAAATCCACCCCGCATAGCACTTGTTTTTTGCCAAAACTTTTATGCAATTGTTGAATATTAATTTTTACTATGTCGCTCATACGCTCCCCTTTTCAAGTTGATATTGAACTCCCAACCCCCCTTGATTGTCAAATAATTCTCGTATTTTATAGCTCAAGCGTTTTGCCTCATTCAAATTGACCAAACGCTGCCAATTTGCATCATAATCGCGCAAATGTTTAACATGTCCCGCCGCAATCATCGCTTGCACAAAATGCAAATGTTTTTTGCCTGCCGATTCATTTGGGGTAAAAATGTAAATTGGTTTGGTGGTGAATGCGGCTTCTGAAATCATAGAAACGGAGTCCGCAGTGATGACAAAACGCTCCGCTTGCGCAACCCATGAATGATAAGGATTATAATCACTTGAACCATCTGGTGAATATGATTTTATGGTAATGTTAGGATATTTAGTTTGAATTGATTCTATTGCCATTTGCATGATCGCCGCTGGCGTTCTCCTGCTGGAGGTTATCAACAAGCTGCCACCCTCAGATGCAAGTGGTGCTAATTGTTCAGCTAAAGCCAGATTATCATTTAACATAAATCTACCAAAAGATGTATTGCCACCAAGGCAAAGCATCGTCCATGGTTTGGGTAGGGAAAAATGTCCGAGTGGATTTTGGTTTGCTGCTTGGCTTAAAATATCATTATTAAGGCGATGCGGCGCACCAAGGGTGGTAACAATATTTTTGGCATTTGGTGGAAAATCATGTTGGGGCATGATTATCATATCAAAAAACTTAAACGGCAATTCGGGTGACATTATATGAACTAACTTCACCGCTTTGTTGCGCTCTTGAATATAGCGAGCAATTACAGCTGCCCGCCTACCCGCTGAAATTACGATATCAGGATATGGCGCACTCAAATGAGCCGCACTGACTTTGTGGAGCGAGGCCAAGCCAACAAATTGTTGCAAACCGTTTGGCAGCTTCCCTAAACGATTATAGAGCAATTTTTTTTCAATCACTTCAAAATGTTCATCTTCACGGGCAATATTTTCGGCAACTCCCAGCACTTGGTTGGTTGTTCCTGCACGATAATCAGTTAATGCCCATATTTTTAGTGATTGCGCTTTTTGATTTATTTTCATTCGCATATTAACTTATGGCTTTAGGGGCGTTGGGCTTGGCGTTTTTGAACTTGGAGGCTTTGAGCTTGAGTTATTTTCACTCATATATTTATTACGCAAGAATTGTGTGTTTTCATGCAATTCTTCCGTTTTATCAAATGCTTTAAGCGATAAATTGAAATATATTAGCGATGGCGCACTAATATATATTGAGGAATAAGTCCCAATTAGCACGCCAAAACATAGAGAATATGCAAATGAACTAATCGCTTCACCACCTAAAGCACCAAGTGCGCCAGCGGCAAGCAATGTTGTCACCCCCGTGAGCAATGTGCGTGAAAGCGTTTGATTGAGACTTAAATCAATCACCTCGCTTAAAGTTTTATAGTTAGTTTTTCGCATAATATCACGAATACGGTCAAAAATTACCACGGAATCATTGATGGAATAGCCAATCACAGTTAGTAATGATGCAATCGCCGTTAAGCCAAACTCAAAACCTGTTAGCGAATAAAAACCAATGGTTAAAATTACATCATGCAGCAAAGCAAGCAACCCACCAATGCCAAATTGCCATTCAAAACGCAACCATATATAAAATAACATTGCAACGAATGCAATCCCTAATGCAATTAAACCATCAATTAGCATTTCTCCACCAATTGTTGCACCAACATAATCTATGCGACGAAAATCAATATTTTCAACGCCAATATTGGTTGATAATTGTTGTTTGATTGCTTCTGCAACTTTTGCTTGTGGCAGCACACCATCACCTGATGCACGAATTAAAACCTCATGTTCGTCACCAAAATATTGCAAGCTAATTGAGCCATATTCGGGCAGGTTTAATGTTTTGCGCATTGCTCCCAAATCTTGAACTTGAACGGTTTTTACCTCCAAAATAATTCCACCCGCAAAATCAATTCCAAGGTTTAACCCTTTGGTCATAACCAGCGCAATCGTCAATGCACTCATTAATAATGAGCCGAGTAATGCTATTTTGCTATGACGCATAAATTGAAATGACGTTTGAGATTTTAGCATTCTTAGGGCTGGCATGACATTCCTTGAGATATTAATATTATGATATATAACCAATTTTTGTGCCTTGCGCAATCATGTTTTTTTTCCTGATTTTTCACTTGTGATTATTATGCGCAAATGTTATTGTGTATATTATGGTTGCAATAAACTTTGATAGATTAAACCACGTTGAAACATTAAAAAACTCTGGCGTATCAGAGGCTCAAGCAAGGGCGCACGACAATGCTCTGGACGATGCGTTTAAGGATAGTGTTGCCACTAAACAGGAATTAATGTTGTTCAAATCAGAATTAAAGCATGATATTCAATCATTAGAGATGCGGATTAAAGACGAGTTCTCTAAAATCAAAGATGATTTCTCAAACATTAAAGCTGAAATTGCGGTGCTGAAATGGATGATGGGCGTGATGAGTGCGGGTATCATTGCGCTGGTGGTGAAAGCATTTTTTGCGTAACCACCCACCAACATGTAATATTCATATTTTGTTGCATAGCATTTATATTTATTGTAAAACCATGTAATATGAAGAAAAATTCACCCATAAATACTAAATCATTTTTGCGAGCAGCCTACACTATAACTGAGGCATTGCCCTATATGCAGCGATTTGCGGGTGAGGTATTTGTAATTAAATATGGTGGTCATGCAATGGGTGATGCAAGTTTGTTTGAAACTTTCGCCCGTGACATTGTATTGTTGAAAACTGTTGGCATCAAGCCAGTCGTGGTGCATGGCGGAGGGCCGCAGATTGGCAAAATGTTGGAACGCCTCAAAATACATAGCGAGTTTGTTGATGGTTTGCGCATCACCGACAAAGCTGCAGTTGAAATTGTTGAAATGGTGTTGGCTGGAACAATAAATAAGGAAATAGTAACTTCAATTAACCAAGCGGGCGCAGTTGCTGTGGGTATTTCAGGCAAAGATGGCAAGCTGATTGAGGCGCAAAAATTAACCCGCACTATTCGTGATCCTGATTCCAATATTGAACGGGTGTTAGATTTAGGTTTTGTTGGAGAGCCGACAAAAATCAATGCAGATGTGCTAAAAGGCATCACAAATGCGGGTATGATTCCCGTTATCGCCCCAATTGGAGTTGGTGCAAATGGTGAGACTTATAATATTAATGCGGATACGGCAGCGGGTGCAATCGCCTCTGCACTTGGCGCACGCAAATTAATGATTTTGACAGATGTTGATGGAGTGCTAGATTCCGATGGTGAGATGATAAGCGAGATTAATATTGAGGAATCCCTTGATTTAATCAAACGAGGGGTTATTAGCGGTGGAATGATTCCAAAAATAGAGACTTGCATTAATGCGGTGCAACAAAATACTGCTTCCGCCCATATTCTAAATGGCAAAATAGCGCATGTTTTGCTGTTGGAAACTTTCACTGACCATGGCGCAGGAACGATGATAACTAACTAATATTTTACAGAATCTGTGAATACAGGTTTTTTTAAGCGTGTCCCGCCATTGGTGCAACCCGAAACATATCAATTCCGAGCAATTTTTCTGCCATATTATATTTGGTATTATTAGCCGAGTTAAAAATAATTTCAGGCGTTGCGGGAACAGTGAGCCATAGATTTGCTTCAATTTCTGCTTCCAACTGCCCCGCTGACCAACCAGCATAACCAATTGCTAGTAATGATTTTTCAGGGCCTTTATTCGCCGCAATATCACGCAATATTTTGATGCTAGCCGTGACGCTAATTCCACAATCATTGCATAATGTATCTTCAAGTTCATATTCAGCACTATGCAGCACAAATCCTCGGTTTTCTTCCGCAGGCCCACCATGGTGAATGCTTAAATCTTCGGTATGTTTGCTAATATCAATGGATAATTGTTGAAATAATGAAGCGTAATGCACCATTTCCAGTGGTTTATTAACAATAATCCCCGTAGCTCCGCCCGCATTATGCGAAAATATATAAATCACCGCACCAGAGAAAACTTCACCCCGCACATAAGGCGTTGCAATCAACATTTGCCCTTCATAATAGCCATCGTGACAATCATTAAAGTTATGGTTGAAGTTAATATCGCTTAGGAAGTCTTTGACCATAAAAAAATATTTTAGCTCTCAAATTAATGTGGTTTTATTTAATGTGTGTTATGCGGGACAAAAAAATATATCCTAAATATTAATTTAACATGATTTTTTGATTATTGCATCAATTATTTTTGTCACAAATGTTGCAAAAGTCAAATATTACAAAGTTTAATATTGCAAAAGTCAAATATTACAAACTAGCAACTAATTAACTTCTAATTAAATCCTAATATGGTGGGCGATAGAGGACTCGAACCTCCGACCTCGTCGATGTCAACGACGCGCTCTAACCAACTGAGCTAACCGCCCATAATGACAATATTAATATACCCAAATATTATTATTTACAAGTGATAAATCTTATCCAATCAATAATTGTAGCACCGCTTGGCGCACGGCAACGCCCGCTTCCACCTGCTCCAAAATACCACTATGTGCCAAATCATCAGCCACATCACTCATAATTTCTATTCCACGGTTGATGGGGCCGGGGTGCAGCACCAACGCATCATGTTTGGCAAGTTGCAAACGTTGTTTAGTCAAGCCAAAGCGTTCCGCATATTCCCGACCCGATGGAATAAAACGACCATTCATA
This sequence comes from Alphaproteobacteria bacterium, assembly GCA_043765375.1. Classification (GTDB taxonomy): domain Bacteria; phylum Pseudomonadota; class Alphaproteobacteria; order Rickettsiales; family UBA998; genus JAYUJH01. Next base: position 43,292 of record JAYUJH010000006.1, on the reverse strand, counting down.
CGTTCATGTTGAAGGCGCAGCATCACCACCACATCAGCTCCTTGCAACCCATCTTCCATATTATTATGCAATTCCACTCCGAATGATTTTGGTGCAGCTGGCATTAAAGTTGATGGTGCAACGAGGCGCACATTCGCCCCCATTCGCTTGAGCAAAATAATGTTAGAGCGAGCAACCCTACTATGCAACACATCACCACATATTGCCACAATCAACCCATCAAACCGCTTTTTATGATGGCGTATGGTGAGTGCATCAAGCAATGCTTGAGTTGGGTGTTCATGCGAACCGTCCCCCCCATTCACCAAATGCGCATTAACGTGTGGTTGCAGCAAATCCAATGCACCGCTATCAGGGTGACGCATCACGATTACATCGCTTGACATGGCATTTAGAGTTTTGACTGTGTCCAGCAATGATTCTCCCTTGGAGGCAGAAGAAACCGCAGATGAAATATTAATCACGTCCATACCGAGACGTTTGCCAGCAATCTCAAATGAGGTGCGGGTGCGGGTGGAGTTCTCAAAAAACAGATTAATCAAGGTTCGCCCTTTGAGAATTGGGTGTTTTTTATCTTCGCCTTTGTTGATATGGAGATATTGTTCAGCGCAATCCAGCACTGCTTGAATATCCGCAACATTAAGCTGCTCAATCCCAAGCAAATTATGATGTTCAAAGCCGTTATATTGTGGGGCGGGTAGCCTTTTTGTTGCACTAAAAGCTGATTTTATCCGTTGTTTTAAGTTCTCAAATCCACTCACTTTGCCTCACATTTCACCCAATATATTCTTTTTGCTGATATTTATATTTCATCGTCACCGCAATCGCCGTCATCATATCATATCCATGCAAGCGTGCAAGCAAGATATTTCGCTTTAACTTCAACACATCAGATTGTTGGATTTGCGCCAATTCCTGCTCGGCTTGAATGATTGTTGTTTGCAATAATTGATGATAATGTAGCAAATCATCAAGGCTGTGAGTTGTTATGTTGTCACGCAAATCAAGCTCCGCACCAATCAACAACAAGCTGCCTAATTGCTTTTGCGCATAGGCCGCATTCAGATGTTGCATATTGGCATTGTTTTGCTGGCGAGGTTTTTCTCCAATAAATGCAACATTGTTATTGCTATAATCTGGGTGAAAATGCTTGGCGAGAGTGCGATATAATTGCTTTAATAATTGGTCAAAATTAATTGCATAATCTTTTGAACTTGGGCGGACTGAACATGATTGACTTGATGGATTATTCAACAAATGATTACTCAACAAATATTGAGGCAAATGTTTGGATATATTAGCAAAATATTGCGCTAAAAATTGTTCCATCTCATATTGCAGCGAGGTGATTTGCGCTTGTAAATTGTTTAGTTTAGCAATATTTGCATTGATTTTTTCTGCAATCGCATGGCTAATATTTTTCATTACAAGGCTTTTCATACCAACTTAAATAATCTAATTTATGTATTATATCAACCTGTATATAACACAAAATAACTTGGATTAAACATAAAATAACTTGCATTATTGACTATTTTATATCAGATATGATGTGATATTATATCATGTGAAATACTTCACCTAAGAAACCTCTATTTAAGAAAACCTCCATTTAAGAAATAATCATGCAGCAACAAGCACAAGCCAAACAAACCGCTCAAACGCATATCAAGCCAATTGCTCGCCCAAATAATCCATGTTTTTCATCAGGGCCATGTGCCAAAAGGGCTGGTTGGAGTTTAGATGCGTTGAGTGATGCACCAATTGGTCGTTCGCATCGTTCCTCAATCGGCAAATCCAAGTTGAAAGAAGTGATTGATCGCAGCCGTAAATTGCTAAATATTCCATCAGATTATCGCATTGGAATTGTTCCCGCATCTGACTCTGGAGCATATGAAATGGCAATGTGGACAATGCTCGGCGCGCGTGGTGTGGAAATGCTCGCATGGGAGAGTTTCGGCGAAGGTTGGGTGACTGACGCTGTTAAACAATTAAAACTGCCAAATTGTCGCAGCGAGATTGCAAAATATGGTGAGATTTGTGATTTGAACGCCGTTAATTGGGAGAATGACGTATGTTTCACCTGGAATGGAACAACTTCTGGCGTATGTGTGCCTAATGCCAATTGGATTTATGCAACACGCCAAGGGCTTAGCATTTGCGACGCAACATCATCAGTTTTTGCAATGGATATGGATTTTAGTAAATTGGACGTGGTAACATGGTCATGGCAAAAAGTAATGGGCGGGGAGGGGGCGCACGGCATGATTGTCCTTTCACCTCGGGCAGTTGCAAGGCTAGAGAGTTATGCTCCAGCATGGCCGCTACCAAAAATAATGCGTTTAACCAGCAAAGGCAAGTTGATTGAAGGAATATTTGCGGGTGAAACTATCAATACGCCCTCAATGTTATGTGTGGAAGATGCACTAGATGGCTTGCGCTGGGCGGAGAATATTGGCGGGCTAGAAGTGCTAATCAACCGCAGCAAAGCCAATTTAGCAGCGGTGGAATCATGGGTTGCAACTAGTGATTGGGCTGATTTCTTGGCGCAGGATAAATCCATTCGCTCCAGCACTTCAATTTGTTTGGCGATTAAAGATGAGTGGTTTGCGGGCTTAAATGATAATGCACAACGTGAAATAACCAAGCAAATGGCGGGAATGCTTGAGAAAGAAAATGTTGCTTATGATGTGAATGGTTATCGTGACGCACCAGCGGGCTTGCGTTTGTGGGGCGGGGCAACGGTGGAACTTACAGATATGCAATCAGTGCTACCATGGCTTGATTATGCTTATGCAACCGTGCGGGCGAAATATCAGTCGGGTGATGGGGCTTAAAAAATCACCAAACTTTACCATATTTTGCAGCTTTTTCAGCAATATCTTCCAGCAATAATTTGGCTTGCTCTTGGTCGCCTAAAATAGATGAGGTTTGCACTGGGTGATATATCTTAGGATATTTGTCTGTTTTTTCAAACTCCGCTCTTTTTATTGAATGATTAATTGGAAGAGTATATTTCCACTTTACATCAAGCCAGTGTCTGCAGCCATTAATTGGATTAGCTTCTTCTTTGCTTACTAATCTATAATTTCCCTCAACCATGCCATAGCCAATAATTCCTACATTGCGACTTGCATACGCAATTACGGTATCACCCTTGATGTATTTTTTTAGAATAACAGTTCCTCTATCCCATTCTATCCCTTCAAATCCACAATATATTATCCCTTTTTCTTGTAAAAAATTCCACTGTTCTTGCGTTGTGGAAATATTATGCCAATATATTTTAGTGTCTTTTCTAACTGTAGCAAAAGTTCTTTTGTTATTTGCAATCCTGTATAAAGTATCTTTAGAACGGTCAAATTTTATGCTAAAGTCAATAAAATCGTTAGCTTTTATCTTATAGCATGAATATTCAATACAACGAAATGATATGTTCTGTAAATCTAACCACTCTCCTATTGAAAATATTGAAGAATCAAAACTTTGTGCTAATAAAATAATGCGACTTTTCTGATTGTAGCTTTCCAATGTTACGTCATCATCAACAAAATTTTTAATATCTTCTAATATTTGATCAATATTTCTATCTTTATGGGTAAAATTTTTCTTAGTTGCTTTCTCTATAAATTCCTTGCCCGAGAACGCTGAAAGTTCAACTAAATATTGCAAAGCCTGCGTTTCTATTCCAAGTTTCCCCTTATCTTTTTTTAACTCAATAATAACTCCATTTCCTCTTTTGTCTATTGCAATTATATCAGCTATTTTTTTATTTTTAGTATATACTTGATTTCCAAGCATAAATAGCTCTTCACCAAAAATATTTTCTGAAAGAATAAATTCTTCTGATTGATCAGTTCTGTATCCTGCAATCATTTTTTCAAGTGATAGCTCGCTTAAATCATCATTTTTAGATGCTTCAATTTTAACAAATTGTTTTTCTGTTTTTGATATTTCTAACAACATAATATATTCTCATGAAAATTATTTAATTGTTTCCCTCACATAATCACATAATGATATATATTGCAACTTGTAACTATTATGTAAATATTATATGTTGGTGCGATGCAAATACCCTTCCAACTTACATCAGATTATGCTCCAGCGGGTGATCAACCACAAGCGATTGAAGCATTGCTCGCTGGTTTAAGTGAAAACAAAAAAGATCAAGTTCTGCTCGGGGTGACTGGTTCAGGCAAAACATTCACCATGGCGAATATCATCGCTCGCACCAATCGCCCCGCCATGATTATGGCGCATAATAAAACATTAGCGGGGCAGCTTTATCATGAATTCAAATCGTTTTTTCCGAATAATGCGGTGGAATATTTCGTTTCATATTATGATTATTATCAGCCTGAAGCGTATGTCCCCCGTAGTGACACATTCATTGAAAAAGATGCAAGCATTAATGAACAAATTGATCGTATGCGTCACTCCGCCACTCGCTCATTGTTGGAACGTGAAGATGTGATTGTGATTGCGTCAGTTTCTTGCATTTATGGTATTGGATCTGCTGCGACTTATAGCGAGATGATTATCCAACTTGCCAAGGGGGATATGGTTGCGCAAGATACACTACTGCGCCGTTTGATTGATTTGCAATATGACCGCAACGATATTGGGTTCAAGCGGGGAACTTTTCGTGTGCGGGGGGATACGATTGATTTGTTTCCCTCGCATCTTGATGATCAGGCATGGCGGATTAGTTTTTTTGGTGATGAAATTGATGAAATATATGCGTTTGACCCTTTGACAGGTGAGAATCAAGGCGCAATGCAGCGTATCACGATTTATGCGAACAGCCATTATGTCACGCCACGCCCAACGATTGAACGGGCAATCAAACAAATTAAGGCGGAATTGCTGGAGCGGTTGGAGGATTTGCGGGCGAATAATAAATTGATAGAGGCGCAACGGCTGGAGCAACGCACCACATTTGACCTTGAGATGCTGGTTGAAACGGGCAGTTGCCGTGGCATTGAGAATTATTCTCGCTACCTCGCAGGCACAAATGCGGGTGAGCCTCCTCCAACTTTGTTTCAATATTTGCCTAAAAATGCGTTGTTATTCGTTGATGAAAGCCACGTTTCTTTGCCGCAAATTAGGGGTATGTATAATGGGGATCGCGCCCGCAAAACCACACTGGTGGAATATGGTTTTCGCTTGCCAAGTGCGCTGGATAATCGCCCGATGAAGTTTGATGAGTGGGACGCTCGCCGCCCCAATAGCGTGCATGTTTCAGCAACTCCTTCGCAAATTGAGCTTGGCTGGACGGACGGGGAGTTTGTTGAGCAAATTATCCGCCCAACGGGTTTGATTGATCCTGAACCAATTATTCGCCCCGTAGCAACTCAAGTTGATGATTTATTTGCGGAAATTAAACTCACTCTTGCAAAGGGATATCGCACGTTGGTGACAACTTTGACCAAAAAAATGGCGGAGCAGCTAACTGAATATTTAGATGAACATGGCATAAAAGTGCGATATTTACATTCTGATGTTGAAACTTTGGAGCGCATTGATATTATTCGGGATTTGCGTATTGGCGTGTTTGATGTGCTAATTGGTGTTAATTTGTTGCGTGAAGGTTTGGATATTCCTGAATGCGGGTTGATGGCAATTTTAGATGCGGATAAGGAAGGATTTTTGCGTTCTGCCACCTCGCTTATTCAAACAATCGGGCGAGCAGCACGAAATGTTGATGGGCGAGTGATTTTATATGCAGATCGCATTACCAATTCTATGAATATAGCACTTAGTGAAACGGCGAGAAGGCGAGCAATTCAATCAGCGCATAATGAAAAACATGGGATTATACCACGTTCAACTGTGCGCAACATCGCCTCTTCCATTGAAAATGAATCAGCTAAAGATGAAAAAGCCGCCAAAGCCAATAAGCAAAAAGTGGGTGCAAGTTTTGGTGCAACATCTACTGGCAAAATTATTGATTATAGCACGGGACAAAACATCAGCGCGAAAGATTTAATGCTTAAATTGCGTGACGATATGTTAAGGGCAGCGAGCAATTTGGATTTTGAACTAGCTGCAAAATTGCGTGATGAAATGGAGAGATTGCAAAAAACTATTAAGTAATTATGTCCTCGGTGATTTAGTTCTTGATGATTTAGTTTTTTGACGATTTAAGTGCGTGATGATTTTTTAGTATGATTGAGCGTGATGATTTTTGAGCATTATTGTTTAACTATATAATAATCTGCGAGCATAATAATTTGTAGGCGTGATTATTTATGCAAATGAATATTATTTATTTGCAAACCCAAAACGAGCAAGTGTTAGCTGATATAACAAAATAATGACGGCTACTAATATCATAAGCAATATATAATTGCTTTTTTTCTTTTTATTATGGATTTCATTTTTTGGCATGGCTTGAAAATATCCTTGTTATGTTAATATATTATTTATTGCTACGGAAATTGACAAACATTAAATGTTAATAAAAAGTCGTAACAACATAATCAAACAAAATGGCGGTGAAAATTGCAAATAAATATAAAATAGAGAATAAAAACAATTTGATTGCTTTTTGTGGATTTGGTTTCATCTGCAATTGCAACGCTTTTAACAAAAAATATGCACTTAATGTTCCAGCAATCATAGCGTAAATTACACCACGATAACCCATTAAATATGGCAACATCGCTGAGGCAACAAGCAAAATTGAATAAAATGTGATATGGCGCAAAGTAGATTTTTCACCAGCCACAACAGGCAACATCGGCACATTTACTGCCCGATAATCCTCATGACGATATAACGCCAACGCCCAAAAATGCGGTGGAGTCCAGAGGAATATTATCAAAAAATAACATATTGGTTCAAACGATAATTGCGGAGAAGCTGCTAACCAACCAATAATTGGCGGGAATGCGCCTGCTGCACCACCTATAACAATATTTTGTGCAGTGTAACGTTTAAGCAACATTGTATAAAAACAAGCATAAAACCATATTGCAAATGCAAGCAACCCAGCTGCTGCCCAATTGCTCGCTAACCCAAGCAGCGCAACTGATATCACAGCAAGCACCAGCGAGAGCATTAGCGCATCTTGTGGGGCAATTTTCCCCGCAGGAATTGGACGTTTGCGAGTGCGTTGCATGATTGCGTCAATATCTGCATCATACCACATATTAAACGCTGCGCCCGCACCAGAGCCCATGGCAATGGCTATCACAACCACCAAAGACTCCAGTTTTTGCAAATGAATTGGTGCAACTGCCAAGCCTATTGCTGCAGTAAAAACCACTAGCAACATTACCCCTGGTTTAAGCAATTGCCAATAATCACGCAATGATGCTTCGTTTGATTGCGCAATCGCTATCATATTCTAGTGACCATAATTTGGAACGATTGGATAATTCTCAAAAGTATGGAAAGCTGGAGGTGATGAAACTCCCCACTCAATAGTTTTTGCTCCTTCTCCCCATGGATTATCACCCGCTGGAACTTTATCAGCGAAAATGCGATATACCACATATAGGAAAAATATTGCCCCAAATCCCGCTATGTATGACCCAATTGACGATACATAATTCCAACCTGCGTAAGCATCAGGATAATCAGGAATACGGCGAGGCATTCCAGCCATTCCAAGGAAATGTTGCGGAAAAAATGTCAAGTTTGTGCCGATGAAAAATATCCAAAAGTGAGTTTTACCCAGCCATTCTTTATATTGATAACCAGACATTTTGCCTATCCAATAATAAAATCCGGTGAATACTCCAAATAATGCACCAAGTGACATGGCATAATGGAAATGCGCAACCACATAATAAGTATCATGCATGGTGATGTCTATGGAGCTATTAGCGAGAACAATACCCGTTACTCCACCAACTGTGAACAAAAATATGAACCCGATAGCAAACAGCATTGGAGTGGTGAAACGAATTGACCCGCCCCACATTGTCGCAATCCATGTAAATATTTTAATACCAGTTGGAACAGCGATTAGCATTGTTGCTGCCATATAATAAGCCCTAGTATTTGCGCTCATTCCAATAGTGAACATATGATGCGCCCAGACAACAAAGCCTAGTATTCCAATAATTCCCATTGCAAATACCATTCCTTTATAACCAAAAATTGGTTTGTTGGAGAATGTCACAATTACTTCGCTGATGATACCAAATGCAGGTAAAATCAATACATAAACTTCAGGATGACCGAAAAACCAAAATAAATGTTGATATAAAACTGGATCTCCTCCACCTGCGGGATCAAAAAATTGTGTGCCTAAATTACGATCTGTTAGCACCATGGTTATTGCTCCACCAAGCACTGGCAGCGATACTAACAACAAAATTGAGGTGAAAAATATTGCCCAACAAAATAATGGCATCTTAAACCATGTCATTCCGGGCGCACGCATATTAACAATGGTAACGATGATATTAATCGCTCCTAATATTGATGAAATACCAGCCAAATGTAGTGAGAAAATTGCCAAATCAACTGATGCGCCGGGGTGTGAAACAATGCTTGAAAGTGGTGGATATAATGTCCAACCAGTTCCTGCTCCTTCACCAATTAATGATGAGGCAATCAGCAATAATATTGAAGGCACAAGCAACCAAAAACTGATATTATTCATGCGCGGGAAAGCCATATCTGGCGCACCTATCATGATTGGCACAAACCAATTACCAAACCCACCGAACAATGCGGGAATAATCAGGAAGAACACCATTAATATGGCATGAGCTGTTACAAAGACATTATATAATTGATAATTACCACCGAAATATTGATCCCCCGGTTCTTGCAATTCCATACGCATGTAAATAGAAAAAGCTGCACCAATCAAACCAGAAATCACCGCCAAAATCAGATATAATGTTCCAATATCTTTATGGTTGGTGGAAAATAGCCAACGGCGCAAACCTGTTGGATTATGATGACTAGTTGCATGATGTGAATGATTATCTGTATGTTCCATATTTATCACCTAATTACTTAAAATCCATTTTTTTTGGGGCTGTTTTTCTTAAATCTATTTCTCTTGAGGCTATTTCTTAATTGCAGCAACTTTATTATCAGTTGGAATATTTATTCCATTCAGCGCAAAATCACCTTTTTTGGCTCGTTCAACCCATTGCTTGAACACATCTTTTTCAACAACTCGCACTTCTATTGGCATAAATCCGTGCTTTTGACCGCATAATTCTGAACATTGCCCATAATATATACCAGTTTTAGTTGCTTGAAACCATGTTTCATTCAATCTCCCGGGGATACAATCGGTTTTAACCCCAAAAGATGGCATAGCAAAACTGTGAATAACGTCAGCTCCAGTCAATAACACCCTAACAGTTGCACCGACTGGAACAACCAACGGGTTGTCAACTGAAAGCAAACGTGGCTCAGTTGCGCTGCGTTCTTTATCTGTTTTGATATTGCTTAAATATTCCTCAACCTCTTGATCAGGGTAAGAATAACCCCAATACCATTGATAACCAGTAATTTTCAAAGTTAAATCTGGGTTGTGAGTTTTATCCATATAATAATGGAGTTTAAGTGACGGTATAAATATCGTCACCAAAATCAATGCTGGAATCGTTATCCAAGCAATCTCCAACAAGGTATTATGCGTTGTTTTGCTCGCATTTGGGTTGCGCTTATGATGAAACCGAATACACACATAAATCAGCAACGCCGTCACAAATACAGTTATCACAGAAATAATTACGAATATGTAATTATGTAGCGATTGCACCCGCTCCATTACTGGAGTTGCTGCCCCTTGATAATATGATTGCCATGGTTTTGCAATTCCTTTGACGATTTCTTCGTCAGCTATCGCATCATTTGCAACCGCTTTCTTTGCAACCGTTTTTTCAGGCGTTGCATCAGTTGAAACTTCCTTAGCAACCTCGTTCACAATAACTTCGTCAACTGCCAAACTTGGTGAAGTCATCACAAAAAGCAATATTAAGCTAATTATCATCACTTGCATAATGTTTGCGTTTGTTGACTTCACTTTAATGGCAACATTGTTGCAATGGGTTATTTTGTCTGCGATAGTCACTTTCATAATCACCTTGAATAATCATCAAATTATATAAGAAATATATTATATATTATGTATCACACATTGATTTTACATGCAACATATGTTCATATTTGTGAATAAGTTTTAATTTGTGCAATGTCAATAATAAATCAATATTGTGTTGTGAATAAATCACTAGCATATTATGACAAAACAAGCTAATAATAATTGTTATATGACAGATAATTATGATTTTTTTAGCGCAGAACTAGATAAGAACCGCACAATTTCCATTGTTGAAAATGCTTTGCAGGGCATGGACGATGGCGAATTATTCCTTGAATATGATCAAACAGAATCAGTTAGTTTTGATGATGGTAGCATTCGCAACGCCTCATTCAACATCTCTAAAGGTTTTGGGTTGCGCTCAGTTTTTGGTGAAACATGCGGGTTTGCTCATGCAAATGAACTCTCGGAAGAAGCAATCAAGCGGGCAGCAGAAACTGTGGTTGCCATTGAAAAATCAGGCAAAAGCAATAATATAAATATGTCAGTTAATAGGGCGCACACGCCGCTTTATCCTGCCATTAACCCAATCTCTGGGGTTGAGTTTAGCGCAAAAGTGGAGATATTAACTGAAATTGATGCGTATTTGCGGGCGAAAGATGCACGCATTAAGCAAGTTTCCGCCTCGTTGATTGGTAATTTTCAAGTGATTGAGGTATTGCGCCCCAATTTTGATTCCGCCCGTGATATCCGCCCCTTGGTGCGCTTAAATATCTCCGTTGTAGTGGAAGAAAATGGACGCATGGAAAGTGGTTCTGCGGGCAGGGGCGCACGCTCTGGTTACGCTGAATATATCATCACCGCCAATTGGAAAGCGCAAGCAGATGAAGCATTAAGGCAAGCATTGGTTAATCTCGCTGCTCGCCCCGCTCCAGCAGGTGAATTGCCCGTGGTGCTTGGTAATGGCTGGTGTGGAGTGTTGCTGCATGAAGCCGTTGGTCATGGGTTGGAAGGCGATTTCAACCGCAAAGGAACTTCAACATTTTCAGGGCGAATTGGTGAACAAGTTGCAAGCAAAGGTGTCACCGTAGTTGATGATGGCACAATTATGGGCAAGCGTGGTTCTTTAACCATAGATGATGAAGGAACTCCTAGCGGACATAATATATTAATTGAAGATGGTATTTTGAAAGGATATCTCCAAGATCGTATGAATGCTCGCCTGATGAATATGCCACTCACTGGCAATGGTCGGCGGGAATCATATGCGCATTTGCCATTGCCCCGCATGACTAACACATATATGTTGGCGGGCGACGCTGCTCCTGAAGATATGATAAAATCAGTGAAACGTGGGGTTTATGCTGTTCATTTTGGTGGTGGACAGGTTGATATAACATCGGGCAAGTTTGTGTTTTCTGCATCTGAAGCCTATATGATTGAAAATGGAGTTGTCACATATCCAATTAAAGGGGCAACATTAATCGGCAATGGCCCCGAAGTAATGCAACGCATCAAAGCGATTGGGAACGATCTCGCATTTGACGATGGCGTTGGAACATGTGGTAAAGATGGACAATCCGTTCCAGTGGGAGTTGGTCAGCCTTCATTATTGATTGATAAAATAACCATCGGGGGGACGGATATTGAAGGCTAATGATATGCAGGCGAAAACTCAAAGCCCAAATAAAACTCAAAGTTCAAACATAGTGCATGAAGCGGAAGTTCAACGGCAGCACATGCGGGTGCAATTGCCAATTAAAATTGAGCTTAATAGCAATATTTATGAAGTTGCAGATTGGTCGCATCAAGGAATTGCTATTTATGTTAAGCCGTTGATATCACATAATATAGAGCTAAAACAGGGGACGATTTTGAACCTGAAGCTGCATTATGATTTTAATGGATTTTCACTGGTCATGCCAATTAAATGCGAGGTTCGCCATTTGAGCAGTGACGGCAGCAAGGCTGGTTGTCGCTTCAATGATTTAGACGAACGCAGTGCATCATTATTGCAATATTTAGTCTCAGCTTATGTTGCGGGTGATATGGTTCATGTTGGTGATGTGCTTGATGTGGTTTCACGCAAAAACTTCACCACTGCCCGCAAATTACCCGCATCAACCGTCACAAAAAAAACCGCACGCAAAATGGTTAATTTCGTAGCCTTCGCTTTGATTGGGATTGCGCTTGCGGCCTATTGTTTTATGGGAATATATGAGCGCATATATGTTGTGAAAGCAAGTTTTGCAGCGATTGTGCCAAACTTAGATTCTGCCGATGGTGGTGCTATGGTTGAAGCGACATTCTCATATGATAATGCGGTGAAACTTGCCAAAGATATGGAGGTTGTAATTTCCATTCCAGCCCATGATATCATGCAAACAGGCAAAGTTACGGAAATTATGATGAATGATACTGGTGCAGAAGATTCAAAGGCGAAGGTTTATATTGTGCCACAAAACCCTATACCAACTGAATGGATTCGCCTGCCAGTTACTGTGAAAATTGATACACGTTAAGATATAAGGTTGTTGGAATTATGCTACGTTTATTGTTGGTGATGGTGCTATTTGGGAATATTTTTTGTGCAAATGCAAATGCGAATGCGAATGCTAATGCGAATGCGAATGCGAATGCAGATGCAAATGAAAGCGCAAGCGTAATTGCGAATGATAATCAAACTCAAAGCATGACGGGCGCAGTTGCTGCAACTACGTCAACGCCAACTTTAGCAGAAAAATGGTTGCAAGCGGAGGCTGATTTTGGTTCATCAAATGCTTTCACTACATGGAGTGATTTATATGCAGATTTTGTTGCTGATGAGAACACTCCTTATCTCACAAAAGATATAGTAATCAGTAACTTAGTGGCAATTAGTTTGCGAGAACATCGCTATGAAATTGCGCTAGAAATGAGTGATGGTTTGAGCGATGATATAGTCAAATCATACCATAAAATAGCGATTTTGCGAGCGCAATCCTTGCATGATGGTCAACCAAAAACCAAGCAAATGCTTGAATTATTACAAGATTTCTCAAAGAAAAACTATCCATCACATGATGATTTTTTGAATGCAGTTACAACCGCATTGCTTGATAGTGGTGATTATGAAACTCCCAATTTGTTGTTGAAACGTCAAAAAACCGCCCGCCATAGAGCCTATGGGTTGCACCGTTTGCATTTGCGTGATGGCAAACAGCAACCGCTTGATTTGATGGCGATTAATGCAGCGATTAATGCAAATAAATTAAATGATGCCCTACATTTGGTTGCGATTGCGCCACTTCATCAACGATTGGAGCAGCGCAATGAATTATTACAAAAAATATATAATGCAGATTTGATTCAAAAAAATAATGCTAAAGAAAAACGCACTAAAAATGATAATGAAGAACAATCCACCAAAAAGCACGATACTCAAAAAAATGATAATTTAATGTTGCATTCTCTGTGGTTGATGATGAAAGATTCTCCGCAAGAAAAAGCTATATTGCAACATGTCAAATGGCTGGCAGAAGCTGGAGAAATGGAGCAAGCACAGCTAGTTGCGGAGAACATCGCCACGCCAAAAGCTAACCTCAAAGCGCATTATTATCTGCGTGATGGATATCGTCAACATGGTCTGAAAGCTCAAGAACAAGCGGCGCAAGCAGTGATTGAACGCCTGAAAAACTCAGTTCAACATGTGAATATTGAGCAACCAAACATGGTTACTTTTGAGCCTTTCAAAAAACTTTATCCACAAAAATTATTATCAAATACGAGCATTGGATTAAATGTTTGTAATGATAATTTCACTTTGCCACAGTTGGGTGAGCCAATTAATGCTTTGAAAGCTGATGATAGTTATGGAACTGACCATTCCGCAGAAGATTTTGCGTGGGTGGTGATGTTGCAAACAAGTCGTGCTAAAGCGGGAGATGCGATAGCGAGGGCGGAGCTGAAACAATTATTGCTGAAATGGGCGAGGGCGGAGGCGTTTGGGCGCAGTGAAAAGCATCATAATGCAATTTACGCATTAAAGCGAACACTTATTCCCGTCATGGCTGCAATAAGTGTGGTATATGATGATTTTGATGCGAGCGAGCTGGAGATTTTGCATGACTGGTTGCAACCATTGGTTGAGATAGCTAATATGAAGTTTGATGGTGAAGTGGATTTCAATAATCATCGCTACATGGCAGATGCGGTGCTGCTTGCATATGGAATTATTGCGAAAGATCCAAAATTATATCATGAGGGCAGATTAGGTTTTTATCGGGCGATAGCACAAATTAATATGAATGGAACATTTCCTGCGGGGGCGTTGCCTGCTGGAACGCTGCAACTAGAGGCGAAACGGGGGGCGAGGGCGGTTTGGTATAATCGTCAATCAATCGCTACTCTTACATTAATGGTGAGAATGATGCAACTTCAGGGCGATGAAATTACGGCAGAGGCAACGCAAAAATTGCAATATTTGCTGCATGATTTTGTTAGTATGAGTTATAATCCGTTATTAATTTTGCCACAAGCTGCGAATAATTTTACTGCGGGGGAGAATGGCAATATTTTTCAAACGGATATGGGTATGTTTGACAACCGCCCTAATTTAAGGAATTACATGAGTTTTGTTGCATATTGGAATGATAATATGAGTGTATCAAATATTTTTGCAAATGTGAGATTGCAACAAATGGTTGCAAAATTGAGCCGTGCTGCAAAGCCGTGGATAGATGAGTTTGCTGGTGGAAATTCTGCCTGTTTTATGGAGTTAAATTAATAATGAAAAAAATATTCATAATAATGCTATTGTGCGGTGCTGTATCACCAATTTTTGCCTCTCCCACTTTTGCGATTAATCTACGGGAGTTTAAGCGAGATTTGCAAGTGGGCGATGCAACCAAAATCAATGCAGATTTTGCCGAAATAATCGCTAGCAAATCACCTGAATTAATTATGAAATCTCGCACGGCAATGTTGCAACAGCTTCCAGAATCTAAGGCTCGCACGGCAATGTTGCAACAATGTTTGGAGGTGGCAAGCCATCTTGAGCCACAAAACCGAGAGCAAGCATTAATGGTGGCAAGTGCGCAATTTATCACGGCTGAACAACTCGCCGATGGTGAATATAAGCGCAAATTGTTGGATTCCGCAAGCAAGTTGGGTCATGACAAAGCACCTGAGCAATTGGCGATGTTGATTGCGAGTGAGCAACCTGAAAAAGCTGATGATTTATTGCGTTTGAGTGTGACTCGTGGTAATTATATGGCAGCAGTGACTTATGCGAAGTTGCAGAAAAATCCGCAAAAAATCAAACAATTGCGATTAATTTTGGAAAAACTTGCACGAAATGGTGATAAGCGAGCTGTTAGAGCTTTGCAACAAATGCGATGATTATAGCGATTATTTACTTGAATTACATAAAACAATGGAACTGTAAATTGCTGTGACGTTAAAATGTTACAATTCCCCAGAACTAATCAACATCATCAATTCTCATATCATAATACAAATACATAGTAAAAAACATTACGCAGTTTTAATATGCTCCATAATCACGGGTAAAACCTGCTCCCTATATTTACGACCATTAAAAATGCCATAATGTCCCGTATCTTTTTGCAAATGATAACGTTGTTTATCCGCTGGAATATTGAAGCATAAATCAAGTGCAGCTCTTGTTTGCCCCACCCCAGAAATATCATCTTTTTCACCTTCCACACATAGCAATGCGGTTTTGGTGATTGCACTGGGATTAACAATTCTACCACGATAATCAAACTCACCTTTTGGCAGCAAATGTCGCTGAAATACTTTATCAATCGTCATTAGATAGAACTCGGCGGTTAAGTCACACACTGACAAATATTCATCATAAAACGCTATATGCGCATTGGCTTTTTCATCATCGCCCTCAACAAGATGTTCAAACATATTTACGTGTGCTTCAATATGGCGTTTTTTATTCATGGTTATGAATCCGCTAAGTTGCAAAAACCCCGGATAGACACGGCGCATAAAACCGCTATGGCTGCATGGAACTAGTGTTATCACGTTGCGGCGAAACCATTCTAGCGGTTTTTTCTGGGCAAACTCATTAACCTTTGTTATGCCAATTCTGGTATCAATTGGCCCACCCATTAAAGTCATGCTTTTTGGCGTATATTCTTCGCCATCTTCCGCCATTAATGCAACCGCAGCAAGCACGGGAACGGCAGGTTGACAGACTGCAATCACATGCACATCTGCCCCAATATGGCGAACACAATCTCTGACATAATCAATATAATCGTCAAGCCCAAACTCACCTTGCAGGATTGAAACTTCTTTCGCATCAACCCAATCAGTGATAAAAACATCAGCATATGGAATTAATGCCTCCACAGTTCCCCGCAATAAGGTTGCATAATGCCCTGACATTGGCGCAACTACCAATATTTTTGGCACATCACGCTTTAGTTCTGGAACTGACAATTCTCGCAAATGACAAAATGGTTTATTCATGACGATATGGTTATGAACTTTCGCTGGTTTTCCATCAATTTGCACCTCATGAATGGCAAATCTTGGCTTGCCATATTGCCGTGTCATGCGCTCTAGCAACTCAAAGCTCGCTCCAAGATAGCGTGATGCAAAAGGATTGCGTGGGTTGGCGAACCAATCTTTGCCAAGTTTTGCCATAATATTTACTGGTGCAATCGTCGCTCGTTGCATTTCGTAAAACTGATATAATCCAATATTTTCCATTTAATTCGCCTAAAATATATATTAATTTCAACATATACTATAAATGCTGAATAATTACTAAACAAAACTCGCAAAACTAAATAAAACATTCAAAAAGCATTATTATTCTGTGTTGGCTTGGGTAATGTATCCATCTCACTGCTGGTTGCTAAAATACGGTGCATTTCAGACTCATCAATTTTGCCTGCAACCACCAGTTCATTAAGGCTTTCCTTCATCGTTTTCATACCCATTTTGGAGCCTGTTTGAATCACCGAATAAAGTTGGGGGATTTTCGCCTCACGAATTAAATTGCGAACCGCTGATGTTCCAAGCATAATCTCATGCGCTGCCACCCGCCCCGTGCCATCTTTGGTTTTGAGCAATGCTTGAGAAATCACCGCCTCCAATGAAACTGATAACATCGCCCGTGCCATTTCTTTATCCGCACTTGGGAACACATCAATGATGCGGTCAATCGTTTTTGGTGCGGTGTTGGTGTGCAATGTTCCCATCACCAAATGCCCTGTTTCTGCCGCTGTCATCGCCAAATGGATTGTTTCAATATCCCGCAACTCACCCACCAAGATGATATCAGGATCTTCACGCAAGCAACTTTTGAGTGCGCGAGCGAATGAACGAGTGCTTGCTCCAACTTCACGTTGATTGATTAAACATCTCTGCGACTGATGCACAAACTCTATTGGATCTTCAATCGTGATGATATGTTTTTGCTGAGTGCGGTTGATATGATCAATTATTGCGGCAAGTGTGGTGGATTTTCCGCTACCCGTAGGACCAGTCACCAGCACTAAACCTTTATGCAGCCCGCATAATTTTTTGAATATATCTGGCGCACCAAGTTCATCAAGCGATAATATTTTGGTTGGAATAGTCCTGAAAACTGCGGCGGGGCCTTTCATCGTGTTGAAAGCATTCACCCGAAAACGAGATGCTTGCCCAAATGAAATGGAAAAATCCAACTCCCACTGCCCTTCATATTCGCTTCGTTGTTGATCTGTCATCACCGAATAAAGCATTTCTTTGATTGCCTCGGGCGAGAGCGGGGGCGAGGTTTTAATTGGCATTATATCACCATTTACCCTGATTATAGGTGGGCTTCCTGATGATAAATGTAAATCTGATGCACGATTTTGGTGCGATACAGCAAGCAAGTCCGTAATATCCATATAATATAATTCCGATTAAAATATTTTTATAGCCTAATTAGACAATAAATAAGTTAATCTTTTCTGAATATCACTCAAACTTGCGGGTAATTCTTTGCCATCAAGCCCTGATTTGACCAATTGGCGATAAAGCATAGCTGCCCTATCGCCTTGTTTTGCTTTATCATACATCACCGCTAAATTATATTGATATACCAAGTTTTCGGGAGAAATTAATATCGCCTCTTGCATATTTTCAATCGCAAGCTGGTTATTATTTTGCTTGGAATAAAGCGATGCTAATTGCGCATAAATTGGGCTGAAATCTGAGTTCTGCCCTTTTAATTGCTCAAGATATAATATAGCAGATTCGGGAGCTTCCTCACCAACCAAGGCAAGAAAATTGTTCAATGCTTCTTT
The DNA here is from genome assembly GCA_043765375.1 of Alphaproteobacteria bacterium. Lineage (GTDB taxonomy): Bacteria > Pseudomonadota > Alphaproteobacteria > Rickettsiales > UBA998 > JAYUJH01. The sequence continues at coordinate 24,968 of JAYUJH010000006.1, read as the reverse complement.
ATTATAAGGGTCAAGCTCAAGCAATCTGCCATAAATTGGACGAGCTTGCTTGGTCATACCAAGTTTATGATAAGTCGTGGCTAACCCAAAAAGCGCATATTTATTATTTGGCTCAGCATTCAACACATCACGATAAATCTGCACCGCTATTTCAGTATTACCACGAATTAGCGCATTATATGCTTTATCCAACTCATAATTCACATCAAATGATTGGCGACGCACCGCAACACTTGCCCCAATTTCTTGGGCTATTCCGCCATAATCTGGTGTGGTTTGTTGCATCTTTGTGCGGTTCACATCAAAATTACCACGCTCCATTCGCTCTGTTGGAAATATATCATTTGGCAATTTCTGCAAAATATTTTTTGTCTGCGCTGATATTTCATCAGGTTGCGGCTCAGTTAATTTCACACTGGGCGGGGCGTTAATGGTTGGAACTTCAATTTCAGTGACTTTTGGAGTGGGTATATTTGGTTCGGAGTTATCTGGTGAGGCAGTTATATTTTGTGTTTTGGCTATGTTTGGCGATGTGGTGTTTGGCACAATTTTTGGTGCATTATTATATGTCACCTCTCTAATTTCTATTTCTTGCACCTCTATTTCTTGCACTTCCACTTTTTGAACTTGCTCCTGAGCTGGAACTTCAACTTTTGGCGAGATAATTTCTGGCGGAATTGTTTTTATTTGCTGCATTTGCAATGGTTGCACGCCAAAATCTATTACATCACCTGTTTTGGCTATTTGTTGCGCTGGAAGCTCTATTATTGCTTGAGTGGGTTTTGTTTGAATAGTTTTTATTTCATCAATTTTAGGCGCATTAATATTATTTTTAGAAGAAATTATAGGAACGGGAGGGGGGGCAATTGAAATTGGTGCGTCATTATAATATTCAAATGGTTTTATCACTAATTCAGTTTTTGCGGTAACATTATTTCGCTCAATATTTGATTGTGCAATATTTGGTTGTAAAATATTTGGTCGCAGGGCATCATTAATGTTGCGTATTTGAAGTTTATTTTGCTCAAGGCCAATTTGTTGAAGCTCTGGTGCAATTATCCTTGAATTATCAGTTGCATTATATGCTGTAATATTAGGTCTACGGCGAAGATTATAACGATTTGAACCATAACTGGAATTGCTCCGTGTTGTAATTCTGCCTTCTCTGCCAACATTAATATTTCTTACAACATTAACATGTTTTGCTGAATTAACGTTTTCATAACGAGCAATATAGCGAGATTGCGCTGCAAATGCGTTTTGCCACGGTAAAAATGCAATCAAGCATAATGATGCAATCAAGCATAGCTTGACAAAATAAATTATTCGTAATTTTAAGATATATTTCAACATTAACATGTCAACATAAAGACAATCATCATTAACGCAACAATAAACTGAAATATCAGTGATGTATGAAATATTTCTGTGCGGGATTATGTCTTTCAAGTTACGATTTCATCTTAACTTAGTGTTTTTCAAACCACGATTTCATCATCATTTGGTTCGTCATTGCGGGATTTTTGCATAAAACCCCCGATGAAAATTGCGATTTCATATAAGCCATAAAGCGGCACAAACAATCCAATTTGTGAAAATATATCTGGCGGAGTGAGTATCGCCGCTATAATCAGCAAGCCAATAATTGCATAACGCCTTGCTTTTTTCAAGCTGGCGACATCAAGAACTCCCGCTTTAATCATTAACAGCAACACTAATGGCAGTTGAAAAGAAATGCCAAATGCGATAATTATTCCACTAATTAAGCTCAGATATTCGCTTAATTTTGCCTCAAGTTCCACAGCCAAACCACCCTGAACGGGGTTTGCGAGCATCTCAAAACTGACAAAAAACTTCCATGCCGCAGGAAAAATATAAAAATAGGCAAGTGCTGCACCAGCATAAAACAACAAAGGTGCTGCCACCAAAAATGGTATGGTTGCACGTTTTTCACGAGCATAAAGTGCGGGGGCAATGAAACGATATAATTGCCACACTATTATTGGGAAGGCGAAAAAAACCCCTGAAATCATTGCCAGTTTTATATATGTTACGAACGCCTCGGGCAGGCTGGTGAATATTAACCGTTTAGATTCTGGGCTAGCATAGGCCGCAGCGAGTGGAACGGTCAAAAATTGCATGATGTGAGATATCATGAGATAGCTCAGCACACTCGTCATCAACCACGCCAAAATGCTATAAATCAGGCGAGTGCGCAACTCGGCAAGATGGGTATAAAGCGATTGTTGCGCCAGTTCTGTGGATAATTTATTCATTCAAGTTTTGATGTTTTGTATAATTATTATATATGTATATCATGTTTTATCAATCACTTATAATATATAATTTTTTATAGATTTTTTTTGACACGCCACAATTTTGTAAGTTATAATTTTGCAAGTTATTTTTCACAAATCATGTTTTGCTGTGTCTAACATATCGTCACTTTTGTTTTTTATGATGTTTGGCATATCACCACCGCCATCTCTTATGATATTCGGCACATCATAAGTTGCATAAAACTTGCCATCATCGCCTTTGATGAAGTTTGTTGCGGTTTTTATATCCTCATCATCAAGCAATTCCGTTACTTGTTGTTGAATATTTGCACTAGCTGATTTAATTTGCCTAATAATATTTCGCACATAGCGAGCGACTTTTGGCAATTCTTCAGGACCAAGCACAATTAATCCAACTACTGCAACCACCAATAATTCGGCAAATGAAAAATCAAACATCTAAAAATTAAGTATTTAGAAATCAAACATTTAACTTGAATAATGCGCTCATCATGATTTATCTGATGGTTTTTGCTCTGGAGCGGTTGTTTTTTTATCGCATAATTTTGCTTTGATTTTGCTGACGATGTTATCTAATGTTTTGCACATATTATTCTCCATAAAAATATATTATTTAGCTTAAATTAAGATAGTCGTTTAGAGTGAGATAGTTTTAACACTTAATGCGTGCAATGTTGTCCCCATATCATCACCAAACGCATCATACACCATCTTATGCTGTTTTATTTTTGGCAATCCAGCGAATGCGGCCGAGGTCACGCTCACTTGCCAATGATCGTTGTCCCCCGCTAAATCCACCAGTTCAATGATTGCATCTGGCAGTGCATTTGTTATTCGTTGTTTAATTATTTCAGCAGATAATGGCATTTTAAGTTCCTATTATAATTCAAATTAGTTAATAAAACAATATTATTATTGCCCCATATATTCTGGCAACCATGATTCATTAATCTCGCATAATTCTGATGTTTTAGCGATTATTGTACCATTAATATTTAACTCATCGCCACCGACTACGCCAATTTTTTGTGCATCAATGCTGGTTTTGCTAAGCTCCTGCCAATTATCATCGCTCATTTCTAGCAAATATCTCGCTTGATCTTCACCAAATAATGCTGCTTCATTTAATGGCAGTTCAACGCTTGCACCGCACCCACCACTCATACACATTTCAGCGATTGCAATCAGCAACCCGCCATCAGATAAATCATGACTGGCGACAATTTTGCCTGCAATAATCATATTTCGCACCACATCACCATGTAATTTTTCCTTCGCTAAATCCACAATTGGCGCACCACCGAGTTTGCTTCCCTTCACATTGCGCATATAGATTGATGCACCCAAATGCGTTCCAACTCCACCAATTAATATGATAGCATTACCTGACTGTTTGAACTTGATGGTTGCGTGTTTTGTGACATCGTCAAACAATCCAACCCCACCAATTGCGGGAGTTGGAAGGATTGTTTTGCCCGAGGTTTCGTTATATAATGATACATTGCCCGACACAATAGGAAAATCCAAGGCCGTGCAAGCTTCACCCATTCCTTGCAAGCAACCAACAATTTGTCCCATCACTTCGGGTTTTTCAGGGTTACCAAAATTGAGGCAGTTCGTTATCGCAATTGGGGTTGCGCCAGTTGCACTAATGTTGCGCCAAGCCTCTGCTACTGCTTGTTTGCCACCTTCATGCGGGTTTGCCAAACAATAGCGTGGGGTGCAATCAGTGGTTATTGCCAACCCTTTTTTTGTTCCATGAACTCTGACGATTGCGGCATCTGCGCCCCTTGTTGCCACCGTATCATTCATCACTTGGCTATCATATTGTTCATAAATCCATCGTTTGGAGCATAGATTTGGAGTTGCAAGCAATTGTTTCAAAGCCGCCCCCGCCTCTGTCACGCTCAAATCTGCATTTGCAATCGCCACATTTGCTGCATTGACAATGTTATATTCACGTTCCAGCACGGGAGAATTAGTTGAAATCGGAGCAATTGGCATATCCGCCACCACTGCACCATGTTCTTTCAGCACCATACGCCCCGTATCAGTTAGCACACCAATTGTTGCGATATCCAGTTCCCATTTGCGAAAAATATCATGCGCTAGTTGCTCCCTCTCAGGTTTTATCACCATCAACATGCGCTCTTGGCTCTCGGATAGCATAATCTCATATGGGGTCATGTGCGGTTCACGTTGCGGCACTTTGCTAAGCTCTATCTCAATTCCAAGCTCGCCTTTTCCTGCCATCTCAAGCGATGAACAAGTCAATCCCGCTGCTCCCATATCCTGAATGGCGATGATTGCATCAGTTTGCATCAGCTCTAAACATGCTTCAATCAATAATTTTTCAATGAACGGGTCACCAACTTGCACAGTTGGACGTTTTTCTTCGCTATTTGCATCAAACTCAGCAGATGCCATTGTTGCGCCATGAATACCGTCTCTACCAGTCTTTGCCCCCACATATAACACGGGGTTGCCAATTCCAGCTGCGGCAGAATAAAATATTTTGTCCGCATCTGCCAAACCAACTGCCATTGCATTGACTAAAATATTCCCGTTATAAGCCTCATCAAAATTGCACTCACCTCCAACATTTGGCACGCCAACACAATTACCATAGCCACCAATTCCAGCAACAACTCCTGAAACAAGGTGCTTTGTGCGTTGATTTTCTGGTGCGCCAAAACGCAACGCATTTAACACAGCAATCGGGCGCGCTCCCATAGTGAACACATCACGCAAAATACCACCAACACCCGTTGCTGCCCCTTGATATGGCTCAATGAATGAAGGGTGATTATGACTTTCCATTTTGAAAATCACTGCCTGCCCGTCATTAATATCAATCACGCCTGCATTTTCCCCAGGGCCACAAATCACCCGCTCGCCAGTTGTTGGCAGTTGTGACAGCCACTTGCGAGTGGTTTTGTAAGAACAATGCTCGCTCCACATCACTGAAAATATGCCAAGCTCGGTTAAGTTTGGCGCACGCTGCATGATTTCAACAATTTTTTGATATTCATCAGCACTCAAGCCATGTTGCGCAATGGTTGCTGGTGAAATATCATCACCATTTTGAGGAATAGCATCTTTGGTGACTATTGATGTTGATATGTTCATATTTGCTCAAAATTATAATATTATTTTAATCCACAACAACATAACAAATGATGCAAAAAACTCAAGCGTTTTATATTAATATTTTTTATATGAATATTTGGTATAATAAAAATGCAAGTAATTCAAGTTAATATTAAATATTGATAAGTATTGTTGATTGCTGAAACAAGTATTTATTAATGGTTAATTATATATTTAGTTGAAGGTAATGCTTGATTTGCATCATAAAAAATCCTCTCGCAATGCACAAAAACAATGTAACTTAATAATATATTAATCATTATTTGGCATAGTAATAATATAAATAAATTGGTAATAATTATGACTAAAAATCCAAACATTCCAAGTGATAATTTCGCAGCTTTCGCCTTCTCCAGTGCAGATATTTTGGTTGAAGTTGAACAAGATGGAGTTATAGTATTTGCTGATGGTGCAATGCAGGGCTTGCTTGGGCGCAAAAGTGCGGATATTATCGGGCTTAATTTCAAACAGATAATTGCGCATAATCACCATGGTCGGTTGAAAAACATCATGGAAACCATTAAGCAAAAAAACCGTATAGATTCAGTCCCGCTTGATTTTATTGCTGCCAATGGTGAGGAAATGGCTTTTCGTTTGTCGGGTATTTATATTGAACATGATAATATTCAACATATTAATTCTCCAAATGATAATTCCAAAAACAAATGCGAGAGATTTTATTTTTCACTGCGCTGTGAGTCATTAATTCAACATTATGAAGAATTGGCGGAAATTGAGCAAATTGAAGGAATAGTTGAGAAAGAAATATTCACCCTTCATGCTTGCAAACAAATTGTTGAAGCCAATGCGCGTGGAGAAGAACTCAACATCACCATTGTTGATATTCCAGAATTGCAAATATTGCTGGATAGTTTAAGCACTGATAATGCGGTTAAATTGCTTAAATCTATTGGTGATTATATCAAAACAAAATCCGTTAATAATGAGGCAGCAAAAATCATTGAGCGTGGTTCATATTCCATCATCACCCCGGGTAATACTAATAATCAAGAGCTAGTGGACGGCATTAAAAATATTGCTAAATTGCAAATTAAAGGGTTGGATCTAAAAGTTGAGGCAACTAATATAAAAACTTCATCTGATGAATATCCGCTATCCGAGCATGATTTGGCAAATGCTGTGCTTTATACGATTAATAAGTTTGCGGAAAATAAAGGTGAAAAGTTTAGCATCACCAGCTTGAATGAAAGCTATGAAGAAATGTTAGATATCACGCTTGACCATATCGGCACATTCAAAAAAACTTTGAGTGCGGACGCTTTCTCGCTAGCATTTCAGCCAATTGTCAATTTGCGCACGGGAATTGTGCATCATCACGAATGTTTGGTGCGGTTGCATGATATGGGCAAGTTCAAAAATCCATTTGAGTTTATCACATTTGGTGAACAAGCTGGTTTGATTAATGATTGCGACCTTGCAATAACAGAAAAGGTTTTGTGCATCATTCAAGAGCGTAAAAAGATGGGGCAGCATGTTTCTTTGGCAGTCAATCTTTCGGGGCGTTCGCTTAGCTCCAATTTATTTATTGATACATTCCTCAATTTGTTGCGTAAATATAATGATGTTCGCTCACATTTGATGATTGAAGTGACGGAATCATTCAAGATTGATAACATGCAAATGGCGAATGATTTCATTCAAACATTGCGCAAAGAGGGCAATCTCGTATGCCTTGATGATTTTGGAGTGGGGGAATCATCATTTAATTATTTGCGTCATTTGCAGGTGGATTTTGTTAAGATTGATGGCAGTTATGTCCGTGATTCCATGCAAACAGAACGGGGGCGCAAATTGCTAAAAGCGATGGCTAGTCTATGTCGCAATCTGGATATGATGATGATTGGTGAAATGGTGGAAACACAAAAAGAGGCGGAGTTTTTGTTTGAATCTGGAGTGCAATATGGACAGGGATATTATATCGGCAAGCCTTCCACAGATGAATCAATCCTCAATTTTCATGATAAAATCACTTCAAATTATGCAGGATTATTTAATGTTCGCCGCTTCCGTGATGAAGGTTTTGGTGAAGGCGGGGTGCAAGATAAACAAGCGATGTAGTGGATTAATTGGAGGCGAGGCTTGCGCCTATGTTAGCGTTTGTCATACCAGCGCAGGCTGGTATCTATATTTTAAGTAAAGTCTTGCGAGTTTTGTCATACCAGCACCCGAAGAGAGGCGTAGCCAAAAGCTGGTATCCATAAATTAACTTTGTTAGCAAACAATAATATATCCTATTTCACCATCGCATTCCTAAATCCACTAATCAAATCCTGTGCAAGATTCGCCTCTGTTTTATAAAATAAGCGGTTGATTATCAAACGGGTTGATATTTGCATTATGGTTGCAATTTCAACCAGTCCGTTAGCCTTGAGCGTGCTACCAGTGGAAACTAAATCCACAATACGTTCTGATAATCCGAGTATAGGAGCTAATTCCATTGCACCATTGAGTTTGATGCACTCCGCTTGCACCCCTTGGTTAGCGAAATATTTCTTGGTGAGGTTAGGATATTTAGTCGCAATCCGTATGTGAGTTGCGTTATTTAGGCTGTCGTTATTTAGGATATCATTTCTTATGTCACCATTATAAATATTTTTTGCCAATTCTGCTACACTCAACCTGCATTTGCCGATGCCCAAATCTAGCGGGGCGTATATTTCGTCATAATTAAACTCTTCCAAAACATCGCTGCCAACCATACCAATTTCTGCTGCACCAAACGCCACAAATGTTGCCGCATCAAATGATCGCACCCGAATGAACCTGATATGTGGTTGATTAGTTGCAAAAATCAATTGCCGTGCATTATCATTAAAAAATGCTGGCTCTGGAACAATTCCACAAGCCTGCAATAATGGTTGCAATTCTTCATATATCCGCCCTTTGGGAATGGCAATTGTGATTGGTTTAATCATATCTCAACTCTTTAATATATTTCAGTTTTTTCTCGCCAAACAAAAAGCAAGCGTTGATTTAAGTGCATTTGTTGCATTTTGCTCGCCGCCAATTTCATTCAAAGCATTTGATGCTTGTTGCAAATGTTGTTTTGCTTGTTCCATAATATATTTAATTGCATTATGCTTGCCAATTAGGGCGATTGCGTGAGATAAATCCGACTCGGTTGCAACATTTTCTGCAATAACTTGTTGCCAAAATGCTCGCTCGCTCTCATTTCCAGCAGCATATGAGATAATCACTGGTAGGGTCATTTTGCCTTCACGCAAATCATCACCAATATTTTTTCCTAAATCTTCAAGGTTGGTGGAATAATCAAGCGCATCATCAATCAATTGAAAGGCAATCCCAAGGTGATTGCCAAATTGAGCAAAATGCGGGCGTAATTCGGGTTTTCCAGCAATGATTGGGGCAATTTCACAAGCTGCTGCAAACAATACAGCAGTTTTGGCATGGATTATCTCAAAGTAAGTTTCGCTCGTTGTGTTCACATCACCAGCGGCAACAAGCTGCTTAACTTCACCTTGTGAAATGGTCGCTGAAGCGTCAGATAGCAATTTCAGCACTGGAATCGCCTCGTCAGCAACCATCAATTGAAACGCCCGTGAAAGCAAAAAATCTCCCACCAACACGCTTGCTTGATTGCTCCATATATTATTTGCAGTCTCTAACCCTCGGCGCATTGTGCTTTCATCAACCACATCATCATGCAATAATGTTGCGGTATGAATTAGCTCCACACTCGCTGCTAAGTTGATATGACGAACCCCTTCATATGCTAGCAATTTAGCACAAGCAATGGTTAAGCAGGGGCGCAAACGCTTTCCTCCTGATTGCACAATATGGTGCGCAATATCAGTTATGAGCGGGACGGACTGCTCAACATTTGCCAATATCACCTTATTAACAAGCAAAATATCAGATGCGGTTAGCTCAGTTAATTGCTGCAATGATGGTGGATAATTTTCAAAACTCATATAATACGGGTTTATAGCATAAAAATGCGTAACGTGAAATTATATTATGATGGTTTTGATGTTTAATTAAGTGCTTTTAGTACAAAAAACAACATACCGCCAATTATGGGCAACGTGCTGCTTACTATAGTAGTTATTATGAGAAACTTTTTATCTAAAGAATGCGTATCTTCACGAATATCATGTTCTAATTTTGTAAAGCGTTTTTCAATATCACCTTCCATTTTAACGAACTTGTTGTTGATATCATTTTCCATCTTAACTAATTTCGTGTTAATTTCATTATCAAATCTAATTAGCTTGTTAGTTATATCATTTTCAAACCTGATAAACCTATTAGCAATATCATTTTCCATTTTAGTCAATTTTTCTATGATTGCGTTTTGGTCACCCGCCACTGCTGTTGCGGCTCGTTGCGCATATTCTTCTGGCACTCCCGCTTGTTTGAACGCATTAAAGGTTTCTGTGTGTATATTCATTTCTATTGTTTCATGGTCATATATAACTAAAATCAATATATCATTTAAGGTGATTTATTGCAATCAAAAATCAGCCAAAATCAACATTTCGCACATCACAATCTCACACATCACACAATGATGCTACGCTCTTGTGTTTTGGGCGAAGAAGTCACATCAGGGTGAGGGATTATCGCCGCTTTACCATGCTGAAATTGCAATGTTCCTTTTGTCCCCGTGATTTGTTGCGCACTGGTGAAAATATTAATTATATCTGCTTTGATTGCATCTTCCCATGGTTGCTGGGTGCGAATTATCATGTTAAAATTAATATTAGCGGTTTTAGGTGATGATGCGTTATTAGCATTCACTTTTTGTTGTTGAACCAAGCCATCAAGCTGCATCAAACCTATATTATCCAACTCCAATTCCAGCATAAAATGGTTGGTTATTTGCGTCACATCTTTGTTGCTTACTTGTTTTTTTTTCATAAATAATTGAATGGGGCGCAATTGAGTTCCATCATAAATTGGAATTAACATGCTTTGCCAATTTTCTTTTTTAGGATCATCATTTTTTAAGTTTTGTAATGATTGCTCAAAGGTTTTTTTAAGCGAGCCAATCTCATTATTTAAGTTGTTAAGTTTTGAATCCCCGCCCTCAAGTGATTGCAATTGTTGATGCAAAACATCTCCGAGCAATTTTTGTGCATCAGTTTTTTGCAGATTATTTTGTTTCAAAGTAGATGGATTAAAATTAGTTAAAGCATTTAGAAAAAATAACATTTCATTCGCCAAAGTTGCACCAATCCTTGGCACAATATGCGGTTGCAAATATGCAGGGGTGGGGATTTGGCTTAAATGTTTTAACTCCACCATTTCTTCCAAAGTGGGCAAGTTTGTTGGCGTGGTTTTGAACAATTCTTCCGTGGATAAATCTTGCAACAAAGCCCCCCTCGTTCCATTCATCACCCCCCTTACATTTTCCAGCTGTAACAATTCAAATTGAATGATTGAACCTTTGGGTAATGGCGTGCTTAAAAATAACTTCACCAGTCCCATATCAGTTTGCATGGTTAGCTCCCGCATATTAGCTTGATGCAACACCACTCCATTAAAAATATTTGGTGCGGTGGTGGTTGGATTAGCCGCTTGAGTGATGCTTGAATTATTAGGCAAAATATTTCGCAAATATTCCAGCGGGGTAAGTTTGGTTTTGTCATTGCCGGCAGATACTAAAGTGCTGGTTATGGCGGGGGTTGTGGGAGGCAAAGCGGAATTATTGGCGATATTTGGCGTGTTAGTTGCGTTAATTGCATGTGATGCAGATAATTGTGGCGATGTTAGTTGTGAAGATTTTGTTTGTGGCTGGGGCGGCGGTTGAATTGTATTTGTTGCTGCAAGGCTTTGCGTTAAATTATTTTGTGTTACATTATTTTTCGCTGAACTATTAGTTGCTGAATTATTAGTCGCTATATTATTTAAGTTAGTAAAAGTATCATTAATATTATCATCAGGAATTAAAATATTAATGATTTTTAATTGTAACGCCGTTCCTGCACTCAAACTTGTGCCATAATTCATAGTCGGGGCGATTTGTTGCAATAATTCAGGGCTAATTTTTGGTTGTTGCAAAAATACTCCCCGCAATTGTGGCGCACTCAAGTTTGGGGAGGAATTAGTTATTGTTTGGGGTGGAGTTATTACCGCCTTATTCTCAATTTTGCTATCAATCTTATTTTCAATCACATTGGAGCTAGTCGTCACTTTATCTTGTATGATTAACGCTTTTTCAGCAGCCATAATTTCTTGATATTTATTTGGTGATAAACCATTAACGCTAATTATTTTTGCAATTAAATCTGATTGTTTTTGCTCAATTTTAATGACAAGTTCCGCCCCTTTTTTGAGGAATAAATCACTTTTGAGGTTGAGATTGCCAAAGTCTGTTTGCAAACTTACCACGCCGTTATTGCTGCGGCTTTGAACTATACCGCTCAAAGTTGCACCATTTTTGGCTAACACAGAAATAATAGCAGGGTTTGCATTTTCTAGCATCAACCTTGCTGATGCAACGTTAGTCACGCTGTTGCTTGAATTATTTGGGATAAGATTAAAATTATATTCCATTGCTACAATATAACTGATATATCATGAATATTAAAGCACATATATATGCAATAGCAAAAATGACTAAAAATATAATAATAATTCCCGCACGTTATGCTTCAACAAGGTTGCCTGCCAAACCACTCGCCATTATTGCGGGGCAGACTATGCTTGCACGGGTGGTGGCAATCGCCAATGAGGCTGCCAAGCTGGCGGGTGATTGCAAAGTGCTGGTTGCAACCGATCATGAGATGATAGCCAATCATTGTGTGGAACTTGGCGTTGATTATGTGCTAACTGATGAGAATTGCCAAAGTGGATCGGATAGATGCGCTCAGGCAGTGGCTAAATTATCATACGCACCAGAGTTTATCATTAATTTGCAAGGCGATGCACCGCTCACCCCGCCAGATTTTATTGTGGATATGATTAATTCATATTGGAGCAACCCTGCTGATGTTGTGACGCTTGTTACCCAGCTTTCATGGACGGAGTTGGATTTAATGCGTCAACAAAAAATCAAAACGCCATTTAGTGGAACAATAGTTGCGTTGCGCAAATCTGACGGTCAAGCATTATGGTTTAGCAAACAAATTATTCCTGCAATCAGGGGGGAGGAGGAATTGCGAGCGCAATCTTCAGCAATGATAAGTCCTGTGTGGCGACATATTGGGATTTATGGTTACTCTGCCGTAATGCTTGCCCGCTATTCCACTATGGCAGAGAGTAATTATGAGAAGTTAGAGGGTTTGGAGCAATTACGCTTGCTGGAAAATGATTGCAAAATCAGGTGCGTTGCGGTGGATTATGGCAATCGTGCGGCAATGTCTGGCGTTGATAGCCCGCAAGATGTGCTTATTGCCGAGGCTTTGATTGCCAAGCATGGCGAGTTATTGTGAGCCTCTTTAATATTGGGACATATTTTTATGTTGTCATACCAGCGGAGGCTGGTATCTATTAACCCCATAATTGCTTTGTGTGTTTTTATGGACTCCGTCCTGCGACGGAGTGACGGGAGTTGTGAGTTGTATATAGAATTAGTGACGGGAATGTGTGGGCGGGAATAGCAATTGGTTGTTAGCGTTTGTCATACCAGCGGAGGCTGGTATCCATTCCAAAAAGTCACCCTAAAAAAATTACCCCGAAAAACACTATTTAACACAATCACATAACAACATCATCGCATCACATCAGCATAAAAATCAGCATAATCATCTGACATTTCATTAATATTGCGAAGTGCTTGCAATGAGGCGGCGGCAACTTTACGCTGATAATCATTCTCATTCGCACGGATTGCGCATATTTTTGTATATGCGGATTTTGGCTTAGCAATGTCAATTACCCACCCCCCACCATGGATATTAATGCGCTCTTTTAATGCGCCTAAATTGCTTGCGATAACGGGCATTCCACACGCCCATGCTTCTGAGAGAACATGGCAATATGTTTCTGCCCAAATGGAAAATATTCCCATCACATTGCCACCAATTTCTGCAACTTTGGCGGGCAATTCATCACGGCTATAACTGCCATGAAACACACCCAAATGCGAATATTTTTCAGGGAGATTGCCAAGAAAGTGAAACTCTATTGCGCCGTTGTCAGTGTCCAATTTTAGCAATTTTTCAATGAAATCTGCCCCTTTATGCTTGGTCATCTGCCCTGCGATTATAATTTTGAGGGGAGCATTTAGCGATGGTGCAACCGCTAAATATTGCTGTTGCGCAAAATCTCTACCATGCTCAATCACACGAAAATCTTCATTGGCAAGGGTTGGGTATGTCTTAACCATAATATCACGGGCGAAATGACTAGTGGTAACAAACCCACTAATATATGGAAAAATGCGTGATATTTCCTCCTGCCAACGGTGAATGAAACGATGTTTCAGCGGTGGTATGGATTCCTCTAGTGGATAGGGTAGGGCGCAATCTGATGTTGCTTGAGTATCTGCCTCATTGGCTTTGCCATTATTTTGAGTTATTTTGGTTTTGGTGCAAACGCCCCCACAAAACTTTTGTTTTTCATCAAGCAAATTAATAGTTGGACAAACGAAATAAAAATCATGGAATGATAAAATCACGGGGATATGCAGCGCATTAGCGATGCGGGGCAAATCAAGCGAATGCTTATGCAAATGACGAATATGCACCAACTCAATTGCATATGTTTGCAATAAATATAACATGATTGCAGCATAATCAGGGCGGAATTGATCAGCGATTGAGAGCGGTGTTTGTAATTTCCATTCTCCCATTAGTTGCAATTCTCCATTAATCATTCTTTTCAAAGTGATGGTGGAGCGGTCACATTCCGCTAAGAAAATATCCCATTTACTTGCTAAATTATTCATTAAATCACGGGTAGTATATGGTGTTCCTCCTGTTGCATTGCCGTGCAGCACATATATTATACGAGGTTTTGGGAGTATGCTAGGTTTTGGGGTTCTGGCGTTTTGATATAATAAGCGGACATGACGGCGCACTTGTTGCATTGCGGGAGATACGCAAAAATCAGCCGCTAATTTTGAATATTCAGGGTATCGCTTACGCAAAACATTATTGGCATTTTCAATTAATATAGCTTTTTCATCACCAAATGATGCACTGCGCTGGTGGAATATAAAGCAAGCATCATCAACTTTATGTTGCCACCCTGCATTGCGGGAGCGCATGGAAAACTCGTTTTCTTCACCATATCCTCTGGGAAATAAATCCGCATTAAAATCACCAATTTGGTTGAGTAATTCTCGCTTGATGAACAAGCAAAATCCATTAGCGGTGGGGGTGTTGGGGTATAAACGCAGTGAGTTTTGCCTGATTAATCGCCCTATTTCAGCATCATTGAAATTGCTTGGCGTTTGGTTGCCCACGTCACCAAGTTCTGGCACAGAAAATGCGCCCGCATTGTTTGAAATAGCGGTAACTGTGCCAATATTTGCTGACATATAAGCGGTTAATTGCAATTGTTCCAACCAGTTTGGGGTGACCCGAGTATCGCTATTTAACAGCGCAACATCGTGATTGGCACATTCTGCCATTGCTTTGTTGACGGTTGCGGTATAGCCAAGATTTTTTGGATTATGGATAATTTGTAATTTGGTTTTGATTTTTGCTTCTGATGCAATTTCATTTGCTGATTTAACCTCTCGCATTGGTTTAACCCCCCACCCTAACCCTCCCCCGCAAGGGTGGAGGGGATCATTGCGTTGCAAAATCTCAGTTTCGCAAGGGTGTAGGGGATTATCCAGCCCTCCCGCTAAATCCAACTCATGCAAAAACTCAAATATCCGTTCATCAGTGCTTGCATCGTTAATCAGGATAATTTTATCCGCCAATTTGCAATTTGCTAACAAACTTGTCACACATTGTTGCACTTCATCATAGGCGTTATAAATCGGGATAATGACGCATATTGGGCGGGCATGTTCCAAAGCGTGCAATTGCCACATAGCCCTTTCCACATTAATTTGCGGGCAATTTTGCCATTTTTCTGTTGTGTCTGCATCGTTTATTGCCTCATTATGCAAAATATATTGATTGAAATTAGTAGCGGCGTTGGAAAAAACTAGCGGTAACGGGCTGCGACGAAGTGATTTGCCATTGGCTGCAAATCGCACTTCAATTTCATATTCTTTGGAAGGGTCAAGCGAGGTTGGTAACATATAATTAAATGCTTTGTCACCTTTGCCAACTCCCGCCCGAGCCAAATCTTGCCGCATTTCACACGCTTGAACGTTACCCAGCAATTCACCCGCTAGAAAAACTTGTAACTCTAATATCTCATCTGGCGAGCGCATATTCCAAGCCCAGCCTTGAACTCGTGGGTGCTGCGCCAAATCCACCCTGCCATCATAACAATCTGTTAATTGCGGGAAGATAATGGTTTGCGCTATCTCTAAGCTAGCATAATCACTATTATTTGGATTGGCACTATTATTTGGATTATCGTGAGAATTATCGTTTAGCCGTGATGATGTGGCGATTATTTTCACATGATGCGTGCCATCATCAAGTAATTCTTCGGGGATAGTTATGCGGAAGCCATAATTTCCACTGCCTAAATGCAATAAATCCGCCCGATATATATCATTACACGCATTTGCAATTAAATTATCATCAATATGCAATTCTATATTTAACAAATCATCATGACAATTTGGGTTGAAGCACCAGCCACTCAACACCCCAAAATGCAAGCCATCAATCGCCCCATGCAACCGCAATGGTGGTGATGGTGCAGCAATCATAATTGGTGCAGGGGCGCAAAAAGTTGCAGTAATCGGGTAACCAGTGATTGAATAACCATCTATGATTAAATCTACAATGTGCTTGCCACCATTATAATAACATTCAGGCAGAGCAATCACAAATCCGTGATAATCATCACCAATTCCATCATATTGATGCGTGCAAATGGCGGTTGCAATATTTTCACCATTTACCATCACGGTTAATTCGCAGCGTTCATAAGGTTTGGCGGGGTTGAAAGCATAACCCTCCAATCTGCCTGCTCGCACCCTAATCAACTTAGCCCTAATCAACTTGGCCGTAATTTTATCAATCATATAATTATATTATCCACATATATTTTAATAACCTCTAGCTAATAACACAAAAACATAATTGAATAAATTATAATTCAATGCTATGAGTTTGATTATGATCATTATATATCCATTGCTTATGCTTATTTCATCTGTGCTTTCACTTATTTCAACAGCTTTGCTGGTGTGGGTGGTGCTTGGCTTGCTTATTCAGTTTGATGTGGTTAATCGTTATAATCCATTGGTATCTAAGGTTTTCAAGGTGTTGGAGCAATTGGTTAATCCTATGCTTCGCCCAATTCAACGGTTTGTGCCACTCATTGCAAATATGGATTTTTCACCGTTAGTGCTGATTTTGCTGATTAATTTCCTCAATAATGTGATTGCGCAAGCGATGATGTCGCAATCCTTGGTTTCACAGGCTGTGACGGGCTAATTTATGGCAGCAAAAAAGCCCTCCCGTCCGCCAACAGAGATTCTCAATAAACGTGCTAGATTTGAATATGAGATTTTGCATGAATATGAAGCGGGTATAATTCTTTGTGGCTCGGAAGTTAAATCAATCAGAGCGGGAAAACTCAATTTGCAAGACGCTTTTGCCGTGCCAAAATCTAGCGAAATATGGTTGCAAAACATGAATATTTCAGAATATGCGGGGGCAAATCGTTTTAATCATGAGCCAAAACGCCCACGAAAATTGCTATTGCATAAGAAGGAAATCAACAAATTAATTGGTCTGTTGCAAACTCAAGGCATCACCCTTGTGCCGCTTAAGTTATATTTTAATGATAAAGGCAAGGTGAAGATTTTGATGGGGGTGGGTAAAGGCAAAAAAGCACATGATAAACGTGAATCGGAGAAACAGAAAGATTGGGTGCGTGAACGTGGCAGATTGCTAAAAGGTGAAGCTGATTAATTTGTTATGTTTTGGGCGTTAAAAATGATTGACTGATGGCAAAAAATGAGATAATTATATCTTTTAATAATAAATCTACTTTTTAGTAATAAGGTGCTTTTCTCATGTCAAAACGTTGTCCTTTAACTGGCAAAACAATTCAATTTGGTAATAATGTTTCTCATTCGCAACGCAAAACACGTAGGCGTTTTAACCCGAATATGCAAGAAATATCAGTTATTAGCGAAGCACTTGGGCAAACAGTTAAAATCAAAATGCCTGTTTCAACTTTGCGCACAATTGAGCATAATGGCGGGTTGGATAATTATTTGATTAATACATCTAGTTTGAAATTGACTCCAGAGGCTGCTGCATTGAAGCGTCAAATCAAAAAGGCAGTCATTCGCATTGCTGCATAAAATATAGTGTATTAAATGTCATGTATCATAAGCGCATATTGCTAATAATTTGTGGTAGTATTGCGGCTTATAAATCGTTAGAACTAATACGTTGCTTGCGTAAAGACGGTTGTGAGATTGATGTGATAATAACGCAAGCAGCAAAACAGTTCATCACTCCCCTGAGCGTTTCTGCGCTAACCGCTAAAAAAACTTACGACGAATTATTTTGTTTGAATGATGAAATAGAAATGGGTCATATTGCTTTAGCTCGTAATGCTGAAATGATTTTAATTGTGCCAGCCTCTGCTGATTTTACCGCTAAAGTAGCACATGGATTTGCTGATGATTTAGCAAGCACAGTGATGTTGGCAGCAAATTGGCAGAAACAAGCGATAATATTTGCGCCAGCGATGAATCCACAAATGTGGTTAAATCCCGCCGTTCAAACAAACATTGCAATATTGCAAAATAATGGTGCAAAAATCATTCAACCAGAAAATGGCGAGGCAGCTTGCGGTGAAACGGGTTTTGGTAGACTAGCATCATTGGAAAAAATCCTCACATTTTGTCAGTTGAATGATGGGGTATATGAAGGATTAACGGAGGGTGAGAGTTCACAAAGTGAATATTCAAGCGATATTCCTACAAAAAATAATCCACCTCATAATATTTTAAGTGGTAAATTAAGTGGCAAACATTTTATCGTTACGGCAGGTGGAACTCAAGAAAAAATTGATCCCGTTCGGTTTATAGGAAATTATTCCTCGGGAAAACAAGGCTTTGCTATTGCACAATCATTGCACGATGCGGGCGCAATAGTCACTTTGATTTATGGCGCAACAACCGCCCCCCCGCCAAAATATTTGTCCGCAATTCAAGCGATGAATGCTGATGAAATGTTTGCTTGCATTGAAAAATCTCTCCCTGCTGACGCAATAATTTGTGCCGCAGCTATTGCAGATTGGCAATTGCCGAATATTAATCAGCAAAAACTCAAAAAAAATGGCGCACAAAAATTGCAGCTAGAGCTTGTGCCAACCATAGATATTTTAGCGCATATTTCCCGCCATAAACTCCGTCCAAAATTGGTGATTGGGTTCGCCGCTGAGACTGAAAATATGTTGGAAAATGCAACGCAAAAGTTGAAGCGCAAGGGTTGCGATTGGTTGCTTGCTAATAATGTTGCAGATGGGGCGATTTTTGGTGCAGATGAAACTGAAATAACCTTAATCACCAATGAAAATATTCAACCTATGGGTGCAATGACTAAGCGAGATTTTGCCTCACAATTAACCATTAAAATAGCGGAGTTTTTTGCTGATGCCCCATAATCAAAAAAATAGTAATCAAAATAATAACATTCAAAACAATATTGCTAAAATCACAAATGCGCAAACCATCAATATTCAAATCAAAAAATTGGAGCATGGGACGCATTTGCCGTTGCCATCTTATGCAACTATGGGTAGTGCTGGGGTAGATTTAATGGCAGCTATTGCTGCGCCAATCACTTTGATTTCCATGCAACGCAAGCTAATTCCAACAGGAATTGCCATCGCTTTGCCACAGCATTATGAAGCACAAATACGCCCTCGCTCGGGGCTTGCACTGAAACATGGCATTACTTGCCTCAATTCTCCGGGGACGATTGATGCAGATTATCGTGGCGAAATATGCGTGTTGTTAATCAATCTAGGGGAGCATGATTTTGTAATTGAACCTGATATGCGTATTGCGCAAATGATTATCGCTCCTTGTGTGCAGGCGAATTGGCAGGAATGCGAATATTTGAGTGAAACTGAACGGGCAGAAGGTGGTTTTGGTTCAACGGGTGTTGCAATTGGCGATGCAAGCGAGGACGCAATTAAGCAATTGTTAAAAAGAAATAATTAAAATCAGCGAATGAACTTTAGCAGCAACAAACTTCCCGCCATTATTGAGGCGATGTTATATATTCATTATAATGATATGCGTGGTGATGCTGTGCAACCGCTTGGGGGCAAAAAACTGGCAGAAATAATGCAGTTGAACCCACGTTACCTTGAACCATTATTGCAAAATCTGGTGAAAAACATGGTGTTGCATAGTTCCAAGGGGGCGAGGGGGGGGTATAGTTTGCTGATTGCTGCAGGTGAGTTGACTGTTGCACAAATATGTAGCGATGCGGTTGGGTGCGAGGACAAATTGAGAGAGGAAAAGTTAGAATTTGAGCAATCATTGATACGACAAAATATCATAATTCCCGTTTTTCAACAGGCAGAAAATGCTTATAATGCCTCGCTCGCTGATTTGTCATTGCAGGATTTATATCAACAGATAATAGTCAAAAAACTGGATAATTTGTTGAAGCAAAAATTATCTGACGGGCTGAACAACTCTGATTTTAATTATGCGATTTAGATGATTAAAACAAAGAAATTATCAACTCAAAAATCATCAGTTACGGCAACTTCATCTAGCAAAATATTGCGTTTGTGCAAGAAAATCATCATTATTTTGTTGATATTAGGCTTGATTGCAATCGCTGGAATGGTTGGTTGGTTGAGCAGTGCGCCGCGTGAAATTGCACCGCTTAAAAATATTTTAAGTAGTCATATTGCGAATCGTGTTGGGGCGAGTAAAGTTGAGATGGAGAATCCGACTTTATTTATTAACTTACAAAATCATACGGTTGAATTGGAAATAAGCGGATTTGATGCAACTTTAGCGAGTGCTAATGTGAGAGCGAAAGGTGCAATTATACAAGCGAAAACCACCAAAATTGCGGTTAATATTGTTAGTTTGTTGAAATTGCAACCAGCTTATAGTGACTTGGAAATTAGGTCTTTTAATCTGATATTACCAAATGATACTAATTCCGAGGCAAAAAAAACATTGCATATTCCTGAAGTTAGCTTGAGGCCAAATGCAGAAAATCATCATAAAAACCATCTGGAAATCACATTAAGTTCTGTTGAAAAAACTCCCAAGCCTTCAAGTGATGGGGTGATAAGTTCCAAGCTTGTAAGCGATGGGGTGATAAGTTCTTCTGAACAATCTATCACCAAATATGCGGGAAAAATTATCGCTGATATAACTTTTAACCCCAAAACTATTGTGGTGAATGCTAGTGTTGATAACGTTCCAGCGTCATTATTGCAAATTGTAACCCCTGATATTGGTGAAATTAATGCTGATATGAATGCAACGATTGAAGCGGTTTTTAAGCGCAATTTGCAAATGATTTTCGCTCATGGAAAATTGGATATTGAGAAATTACAGCTTAATCATGCGGATTTTTATCCTGATAAAAAAACTCCACTTAAGTTGCAAAATATCAAGGCGGATATTGAATGGGAGCGAGATAAGCAATTCTTATTGTTGCATGATTTGCAGGCAAAATCTGATGATATAACACTTGATTTGCAGGGCAAAATACTCCCTGATTTTAGCCAAGCAGAATTACACGCCAAGGTTGCACATATGCAGGTGCGGGATTTGGTGGGTTTATGGCCAAAAAAAGTGGCTAATGAAGCGAGAACATGGGTTGATGAACATATTTTGGCGGGGGTGATTGATGATGCAACGATATTAATCAATCATGATGCGACGACAAAAGCAAATATTTTGTTGCATGTAAGTGATGCTGAAATTGAATATGCTAAGCATCTGCCCAAGGCATTTGCGGCGAATGGTGAGATAAAAATCACCGAAAACTCGCTTGCAATTAATGTGCATTCTGCCAAAAGCCTAGGTAGCATTAATATAAAAGATGGTTTTGCCGAAATACCAAGTTTCACTGATGCTGCCGTGCCGATGCGATTTAAGTTGCCAATTATGGCTGATGCAAAAGATGTGGCGATATTTCTCTCTAAACCGCATTTGAACAAGGCGGTGGAATTATTGTTGCAAAAAGATGCTATTCAAGGCAAAATTGATGGAATATTGACTCTTGATTTTCCGTTATATCCTGAGCGGGCAGGACTTGGCAAAAGCAGTTTTGATAATTTATTTTTTACCATCAAAGCAAAAATAACAGGACTTTCACAGAATAATTTATTTGGCAATTGGGATTTAGAAGATTTTAGCGGAGTGCTGGATATGGATAATAATCAAGTCACGACCGATGCAAAAGGTGTGCTAAATCATGCCCTAGCGAAACTGAAAATTAAGCATATATTCGCCAAAAAATCTACCAATTATCAGTTTGATTTGCATTTGAATGACAAGCAATTTACTGATTTTGATATTCGGTTACCCGCAAAATTGGTGCAGGGTAATGTGGTGATTAATGGCGTGATGCAGCAGAATAATGCAATCAAAAATATAGAAGCGATGATTGATATGGGCGATGCAAAGATTGATTTATCGCAATATGGGTGGAGCAAAAAACGGGGCAAGCCTGCCATATTGAAGATTAAGGAAAATTATAATGGTAAGGTAAAAAATGTGGAAATATTGCATTTGCAAGCGGGTGATGAGGAGGTGAAAGGTTCATTAATGATGAATGAAAATGGTGAAATCGCTAATATTGAATTACCATTGGTGCGAACGCATCACGCTGATTTGGCGATGAAATATGTTAATGCTACTCGCCCTGAGCTAACTCTGAAGGGTGACAAACTAGATATTTCATGGTTGCAACCAAAAGTTGATGATGAGGGAGAGGCGAAAGCAAAAACTGCCAATTTAGCTATGAATAAACCCACTAATAAACCAATTTATTATCAAAATCATTTGAATCATTTAATGAATAAAATCATTAATATTGAGTTGAAGCAATTAATTACGGTGGACAAAACCCTGCGTGATTTCGCTTTGAAAACTAATTGCGCTGTTGATTATTGCGAATCTGCTGACATGTCTGCGAATTATGATAAAGATAACAAAATAATGGCGAATATATCATATCTTGCGAATGGTAAGCGTGGTTTTACCTTGCAAGCTGATAATTTCGGGAGCGTGATGAAGGCAATTTCAGGCAATAATAACTTCCGTGGGGGTGTTTTTTCAGTGCATGGGGCATTTGACGATGCCAAGCCAAATAAGCCATTAATTGGGCGCATGATTTTGCAAAATGTGAAAATAGTTGGTGCGCCAATATTAACACGCTTACTTACACTTGCTTCATTCACGGGAATTGCTGATGCGTTGATGGGGGTTGGTATTGGGTTTGACAAAATATCCGCTGATATTAATTATGATAATGAGCGCATTATATTTGCTAAAGGTGCAGCCAAGGGTGATTCTCTCGGAATTATGTTTGAAGGAATGTTGCAGCCATTTGGTTGGCAAAAACAGCAATTGAAAGGCACGGTAATTCCATCTTACGCACTAAACTCATTGCCGAGCAAAGTTCCACTGCTTGGTTTGTTGATTGGTGATGAGGGGGAGGGAGTATTTGCAACTCGTTTTTCGGTTGATGGCACACTTAGCGAGCCAGATGTGATGGTGAACCCGCTATCCATGATAACTCCGGGATTGTTACGCAATATTTTTGAAATATTCCCCGATGTTAATTCTCATGATGAAATGAAAAAAGATGGTGATGTGAAAAATAATGCGGCTTATAAGAAATAAAGGCGAGTATGATAATTTTGTGATGTGGCGAAACTATTTTAATTCGTCATACCAGCGCAGGCTGGTATCTATTTTGTGTTTTATGAAAATTTTATTATGGATACCAGCTTTTGGCTACGCCTCCCTTCGGGTGCTGGTATGACAAATGCGCAAAACTAATGTTATATAACAAACTTTTTCATTGCATTTTAATGTGCATCACCCCAGCTTTTTCCTGTTCCAACTTCCACCAATAACGGCACGCTTAAATGTGCTACTTGCTCCATGGTTCTCCTAATCTGTGGGATTAATTCATGTTCATCATGCGCCAATTCAAACATTAATTCATCATGCACTTGCAATAACATACGGGTGCGTGAACCAGCCTTTGTTAGCAATTCATCAACGGCAATCATGGCGAGTTTGATGATATCCGCCGCACTGCCCTGAAGTGGTGCATTAATTGCTGCCCGTTCTGCAAATGCACGCCTCGCTCCATTTTTATCGTTAATCATCGGCAGATGGCAACGCCGCCCCCATAATGTGCTGACATAACCTTGCTCTTTGGCTTGCTCCTTGCATTTCGCCATATATTCGGCAATTCCAGCATATTGCTTGAAATATTGGGCGATATATTCCGCTGCAACTCCCCGTGGAATACCAAGGCGAGCTGATAATCCATGCGCACTGATACCATATATTATGCCAAAATTGATGGTTTTAGCTTTGCGCCTCAATTCAAAATCCACTTCGTCAATTGGCACACCAAACATCTGTGATGCTGTCACCGCATGAACATCAATTTTCTGTGCAAACGCATCTTTTAGCGGGGTGATATCGGCAATATGTGCTAGCAAACGCAATTCAATTTGTGAATAATCAGCGCATAGCAACGAAAACCCATCATCGGCAATGAAAGCCTGACGAATTAACCGCCCTTGGCTAGTGCGAATTGGAATATTTTGCAAGTTAGGATCAGTGGAGCTGAGCCGCCCCGTGGTGGTGCTAGCGAGTGAATAGCTGGTATGCACCCGCTGCGTGCGTGGGTTGATTTGCTTCGGCAGTGAATCAGAATAAGTGCTTTTCAACTTAGCAAGTTGTCGCCATTCCACGATTTTGGCAGGCAAAGGGTGTTGTGATGCTAGTTCTTCTAATGTTTCCGCATCAGTGACATAAGCCCCTGTTTTTGATGATTTTTTCCCACCTGAGAGTTGCAATTTATCAAATAATATTTCCCCTAATTGCTTCGGTGAGGCGATGTTAAACTCAAGCCCCGCATCAGCATAAATCTGTTGGGCGAGTATTTGCATTTCCGCTTCAAAGATGCGTGAAAGCTCATTTAGGTAAAGCGCATTAATCCTCACGCCATGCGCTTCCATGCGGGCAACCACAGCGGGCAATGGACGTTCTATGCGCTCATATAATGCGCAAGCCTGCGCTGCTAGCAACTGCGGGCGCAATTGTTGATATAGTTGCAAGGTGATATCCGCATCTTCAGCCGCATAATTACATGCTTCCTCCAGACCCACCTCGCTAAAACATTTTTTCGCTTTGCCTGTGCCAGTCACTTGGTTATATTTAATAATGGTGATGCCAAGCAATCTCTCTGCCATTGC
>JAYUJH010000005.1:0-1231 GCA_043765375.1 Alphaproteobacteria bacterium | reverse complement strand
AAATATCACTGTGCTATATATTTATTAATCTCAATAAAGGATTTGAATACTCTGCATTATCATTTATAATTTTATTGATGGGTACTAATTTAACATTTACAGTTCGTCTAAAATACACTATAATAATATCTCTATTTGGAGCGATAACCACATATTTAAGTCAAATATATGCTGAAAATGCATCAGAAGGCTGGCTAGATGTTAATCGTAACTATACAATAACCGCAATTATATTCAGCAGCATCTCTGCCCACATGCGTGAGCGGGCCGCTCGTCGTCGGTTTTTGACAGATCGAGCGATTGTTGAGTCTCAAGCGCAGGTTGACGAGTTGCTTCAATCGCTTCTGCCCGGCTCAATTGCTGAGCGGATTCAGGCAGGCGAAACGACAATTGCAGACTCGCACGGTGAGGTGACCGTAATTTTTGCTCGAATCACTGGCATGAAGGATCCTGATAACAACATTGAGCCTGTAAAAAGGGTTCGCGGACTTAACCGACTTTTTTCTATTTTTGATGCTGAAAGTGAGCGTTATGGCATCGAAAAAATCAAGACCATTGGTGGCTGTTACATGGCAATCGCAGGGCTTTCAGTTAAGCCGACTGACAATGATCATGCCGAAAATGCTGCTAATTTTGCAATTGCAATCCGCTCCATCATTCAGAAATGGAACAGCGTACTCGACGTTGATCTCCGCTTTGGCATTGGCATTCATGTTGGGCCAATCGTCGCCGGTGTGATTGGGCAGCAGCGCCCGCGTTTTGATTGCTGGGGTGATACGGTCAATATTGCAAGTCGGCTTGAGGCCTTCGCATCAGCGAGCAAAATTTATGTGTCAGAGTCAACTTTCTGGAGATTAAAACCGAAATTCGACATGCTACATGTTGGCGAACATAATATGAAAGGTATCGGAAAAACTACAGTATATGAACTCGAACATAGAAACGTATTAGGTAACGCAGCTTTTGATCAAAAAACGCTAGTTTCAGAAATTATTACGTCGTGAAAAATGATTTTTTATCATATATATCCAATAAATGGCGAATATACTTAACATCGCATAGTTTGAGATTTGCTTCAGACTCTGATGAATCTGAGTTTGCATTGTCTTATATTGACTCTACTGCAATCACCACACAAATATTCATGGCAATTGGTGGAATAACATTTTTACTATATGTATCAGTAGATAAATTAATTGATCCCCTAGGATATTTTACAGCGAACGCAATT
>JAYUJH010000004.1:0-52542 GCA_043765375.1 Alphaproteobacteria bacterium | reverse complement strand
GTGCTGGCACAAAAATTGGTGAAAATTGTGCAATCGGCAATTTTGTGGAAGTTAAAAACGCAATATTGCATGAAGGTGCAAAAGCTGGTCATTTGAGTTATATTGGTGATGCAGAAATTGGAGCAAATAGCAATATTGGAGCTGGCACAATCACTTGCAATTATGATGGCAAAAATAAACATAAAACTACCATCGGAGCGAATGTATTTGTTGGCTCGGATACGGCATTAGTTGCACCTGTAAATATTGGTGACAATGCAACAATTGCAGCAGGAAGCGTCATCACGGAGGATATTCCAGCAAATGCGCTAGGAATTGCTCGCTCACGACAACTAAATAAAAATGATTGGTCAAAAAAGACGGATTAATAATAACATTATTTAATATATAGGATAAAAAGATATGTGCGGAATTATTGGATATATTGGCAGCAAACAAGCAAGTCCTTTGCTAGTTGAAGGGTTGAAACGCTTGGAATATCGTGGTTATGATTCCGCTGGTATAGCAACAATTAATGAAAGCAACAAATTGCAAATACGCAAAGAAAAAGGCAAAGTCATTAATCTGGAAACAACTTTGCAAACCAACCCTGCTGATGGCAAAATCGGGATTGCTCACACAAGATGGGCAACCCACGGGCAACCAGAGCAACGCAATTCTCACCCGCATCAATCAGATGAAGTCGCAATCGTACATAATGGTATTATTGAGAATTATCACGAATTAAAGTTGGAATTGCAAAGCCAAGGCAAAGTTTTCATAAGCGATACGGATAGCGAAGTAATATGCCATTGGCTTGCGCATCAAACTAGCCAAGGCAAAAGTTTCAAAGATGCTTTTTTAGCAATGCGAACAGTTTTGCAAGGAGCATATGCAATTGTGGCAATCCACGCCGATGAACCAACGATATTATACGCAACTCGTCATGGCTCGCCTATGGTGGTTGCGACAAACACAAATGAAGGTTGGATTGCCTCTGATAGCCTTGCATTAGCTGGTTGCGTCAGTGAGGGGATTTACTTGCAAGAAGGCGATGCAGCAATTGTGCAGGCAGGAGAAATTGAAGTTTTTGATAGCGCAGGAGCATTAGTCACTCGCCCAAAAACATGTTTTAATGCGGTGCATCAAGCCCATGACAAAGCTGGATACGCACATTATATGCTCAAAGAAATATACGAACAACCAGCCATTATTCGCCGCACTATTGTGGATTATTTTAACGGTGAATCAGAGCAATTTAACTTTCCGCAATTAAAAGCTGATTTCACCGCAATCACCAGCTTCACTATTGTTGCTTGTGGAACATCATATTATGCGGCGCAAGTTGCTAGCTATTGGTTGGAACAAATGGCGAAGATTCCCGTGCGTATTGATATTGCGTCCGAGTTTCGTTATCGCAAACCTGTATTACCCAAAGGTGGGGCAGCGATTTTCATCTCGCAATCAGGTGAAACAGCCGATACCTTAGCCGCATTGCGTTATGCCAAGGCAGCGGGGCAGCATGTAATTGCGATGGTTAATGTGCCAACCAGCTCCATGGCGCGCGAGGCTGATAGCGTTATTCAAACACTCGCAGGGGCAGAAATTGGGGTGGCAAGCACCAAAGCATTCACGGCGCAACTCACAACACTTGCTTGTTTCACTCTGAAAATCGCCCTAGAGCGTGGTGAAATTGAACATGGCGCATATTTGCAATTAGTGCATGGCATGGCGGAAGTGGCCGACAAAATTGAAACTGTGCTTGAAGATGCAAAACATTATGATACGCTCGCACTTGCATTAATGTATGCTCGGGACATGTTATTTTTGGGGCGTGGAACAAGTTACCCCCTCGCCAATGAGGGTGCGCTAAAAATGAAAGAAATCTCATATATTCATGCGGAAGGCTATGCAGCGGGCGAACTCAAACATGGGCCAATCGCACTAGTTGATGATGGCGTGCCAATCATCGTGATTGCACCAGATGATGAATTATTTGAAAAATCCGCCTCTAATTTGGAGGAAACGGCAGCCCGCAAGGGAAATATCGTTCTGATAAGTTCGGCGGAGAAAATTGCTAGCTTCAAGGGCAATATGACTCACTGTGCTGCCATGCCTTCATGCAACCCGTTTTATGCACCGATATTATACGCCGTGCCGTTGCAACTTCTCGCTTATTATGTCGCACTGCACAAAGGGGCAGATATTGACCAACCTCGCAATTTGGCAAAATCTGTCACAGTGGAATGATTTTGGTTGGTTGTGGGATATATTATTAATTTTTATAGATTAAGTGAGCGTCAAGTGGTTTGTCATACCAGCGAATCTAGTATCAGTAAAAACCCTTATGGACTCCAGCTTCCGCTGGAGTGACGGGGGTTTTTGGTTCTTACGATAAAGCTATATGAGTTTATGATTAATTTTCGCATTCGTCATACCAGCGCAGGCTGGTATCCATTCAAGTATTTGGATTATTACGGCGAGTGGATACAGACTAACGAGTTTTTTCACCCGCTGTTTTCGGTTGCGCAGGAGTTGTGGGTGGTGGCAAAACCTCGTCACTCTTTGCTTGCCCCGTTTTAGATTGCTCTTTTGTTTGGGCTTGTGATTTCGCAGGGGTTGCTGGCTTAATCTCAACGTCCATAGTAGACGCTAGCGGAGTATTAGAGGCAACAACCGTTGGTGGCGTAGGAGTTTCTGCTGGTTTGTTACCACCGCCAAGTATTCCTGTCACAAAATCCATTACAGCTTTTATTATCATTTCAATAAAGTTCTTCGGCTTTTCTTCGCTTTTTTTCTTTTCTTTATCTTTTTTTTCCTTATCAGCATTATCTTCAGATGTTTTTGACGGGTCAACCGCTGGAGCTGCTGCACCTGCACCCACTGGCTTCACTGCCGTTGGTGATGGTGGGGTAGTTGCTGGCAATACGGCTGTTTTTGGCTCAACAGTTTTTGTATCAGTCTTTGCGGCGACTGGCGCAGTTTTGCCTTCATTTGATACGAGTTTCCCCGCTGGCTTCTCTGGCTCTGCTGGCTTAGTCGCAGATCTTGCGTTCTCTGGTGCAGCGGCTTTATCATCAGTTTTTGCTGCTGATTTAGTTTTATCTTGCTCCTTCAAAAACTTATCTAAATCTTCTTTTATGATTTGAACCGTCACGTTTTCCTTTAACCCAACCGCTTCTTTATTTTTATTTAATTCTGCAAGATTACTTTTTATCTTTGGGTCGTTTTCAAGCGCAGTTATAATATTTTCTGAATTCTTACTTGAATCACTATTTATTATTTTTGCTGCCTGCTCCATAACCTCATTCAATTTACTTCTAACATCTGGTCTAGGATCAATTTTTTTAATAATCAAATCAATTACAGGAATATTTTCTATGAAGTCATCAACGGTTTTGCCACCTAGCTTGCCATCTAACATTTTTTTTACATCTTCAACTGTTGCTTGTTTAGCCATAATAAAAATTACCTTATATTTATAATTTACTTATAATTATTATAACAAATATTTGTTTGATTGAATGTGAACATTTGATGAAAATGTATGGGGGTGGGGAGGATAAAAAAAGCCACAACGAAAAAACTCTATAATAAGAGTTCTATAATAAAAAGTTTCATAACAGAGAAATGCAATTAGATAAATGCAAATAAAAAGTTCTGCAATAGAATTAAAGACTATTGCTGTGATGGACTCCAGCCTCCGCTGGATTGACGAGATTTTATAGCAGTTTCTAATTTTATTTACCGATTTTATCGGTGATTAAAATTAGATGCACTGCTATATTTTTTAATAGGTATAGTGCTTTTTTCTATTTTCAAAAACGCAGAATAATGCGTAAATGAAAATAGAAAGCATTATAACACGGATTTATATAATAGAAACCCCTCAAAGAAAAAACCACAAAGAAAACCCTCAATGAAAAAAGAGTGCTATACAACAACACAGGTAACAAAAAAAGGGGGCAGTCACCCACCCCTTTTTATCTTAATCTTGATTATATATATGTGTTTGCATTCACGTTACATATATATGGCACTGTTGATTATTAAAACGATGCCCTAATCCGCAACTGACAAGCTGGACGGTTGGCTTGTGCATCACTCGCCGTGGTGTAAATAGCTGGAGATGGGGCTGCCGCAACTCTATAAGCGCACGACCCCATATCTAAAGTTGCAGTCTCCAATGTTCCAGTACCAGAAATTGGTGGAACGATAACAGTTCCAAGTGCCGTTACACTCCAAGTTGCGTTAACTATTCCGCTCAAAGGATTTCCATCGTCTATTTTATCATCAATATTAAATGCGGTTTGCGGAGTCATTGCCGTTGCTAAGGTATAAATACCACCAGCAGCTGCGCCATTAACTTGAGATATTGAAAAAAAGTTTCTGCCACTTTCCGAATGAATTGTAAAATAATGTCCTCGTCCAATTGATGCCTCTGGTAACCATGCCTTAACTTGAGCAGCATTCACTGCAGGAGACAAAGAGTTTGCGGCGGTTACAAAATCATTACCTATTAATGAAGCCTTTGATAAATCTCTCCAAAATAATCCAGTTTCAAAACCTAGCTTCATTTGATCTGCAGGCGTGGAACCAGCTTGAACTAATCTATTGCCATCTCCGTCACCTACACCGCCAACTCTACCACCCAGAAAACCAAAATTAGTTGCATCAGTGCTTAACATATCACCCGGAATATTGCGATATTTATCACGGAAAGTATTCACTGCGGTGTTGTAACTTTCAATTTGGCTAACAGTTGAGCGAATCTCGGCGGCACGAATCATATCCTGCCCAACTAAAATACCACTAACAATCAAGCCAATAATCACCAGCACGATTGAGAGTTCCACCAGCGTGAAACCTTGTTGTTTATTATTGTTTTTCATAAAAAATCCTTGTGAAATTGAAATTATGTAATTAATGAAAGTTGTGTAATTAATATCATTTTTAATATATACCAACATTATCACCCTTAAACGGTTAAAAAACAGTAAAGATGGTTGACTTATGTTTGTAATATTTAATATTATGGTGATATTATGATTGATGATTGCCCGCAAATGAAGATTAATCATGCGCAAATGCTTGATTATCCGCATATTATTCGCCTGCTGAACATATTAGCGAAAGGTGAAGAAATGAGTTGTATGCTTAATGTGGCGCAGTTGGCAGGGGCGTTGCAGTGCGATAATCCGAAATTGGAGGCGTTAGTTGCTAAAGATGATGGTCAAGTGTTTGGTTGCGCCTTGTTTTACCGTGGGTTTGATGTGCTTTCAGCGAGTTATGGCACGCATATTAGTGATATTATTGTGCATGAAGATATACGGGGGCAGAAAATTGGACGCAAATTAATGCAAAAAATCAGTGAATATACGGTGGAAAATGGCGGGGAATGGCTTTCATTGACGGTTGATAAACGCAATGCGAGGGCAAAAAACTTTTACCTAAGCATTGGGGCGGAGCTGATTAATGTGGATTTCATGGCGATGGGAATTACTAATATGCGCATTTTGATGGAAAAACTATGAATGTTGCAATTAAATTGTTGCTTGAATGAAGTTTTATATATATTCAATATGGTTTGATAAATATTAAAATAATTTATAAATTGACGTAATTACAAATTGATATAATTTTTGATTGAGTGAGAAAAACATTGAGTGCAAAAAAGTTTAATCCCGCCAAGTTTGCTCGTGAAGTGAAACAAGAAGCGATGAGAGTATCATGGCCAAGCCGCCGCGAAACTATTACCTCAACGGCAATTGTGCTGGGAATAACCACATTTGCATCAATATTTTTTGTGAGCGTTGATAGCATAATTGCGCTACTCATTGGATTAATATTGGGAATTGGCAGTTGATTTTGGGAATTGAAAGGTAATGAACATGTTAGAAAATAATGTTTTGGAAGAAGAACAGGAAGCAAATGCAGAGCCGCATAATCCGCTAGCCGACAAAGCGAAATGGTATATTGTGCAGGCATATTCTGGGTTTGAGAAAAAAGTTGCACAGGCGATTAAGGAAGATGCGCTCAAGCAGGGGATTGAAGGGCATTTTTTGGAGGTGGTGATACCAACAGAAGAGACGGTAGAGATGAAGCGTGGCAAAAAAGTCACAGCGGAGCGCAAATTTTTCCCTGGATATGTGCTGGTGCGAATGGTGATGACTGAGGCAACTTGGCAATTGGTGAAGTCAGTGCCAAAGGTGAATGGTTTTCTTGGTGGAAGCGGAAATCGCCCCAAGCCAATTACGCAAATAGAGGCGGATAGGATTTTTGCTCAATTAAATGTTGGTGGTGCGCCCGTTAAAGAGAAAAGTATCTTTGAGGTGGGTGACAATGTCAAGGTTATTGATGGACCATTTGAATCATTCGTTGGTATTATTGAAGAAGTTGAGTTGGAGAAGGAGCGTTTGAAGCTATCTATCTCAATTTTTGGCCGTCCAACCCCAGTAGATTTGCAGTTTTCACAGGTAGAAAAAGTTTAATTGCGGTTTTACAAAATAATTGGTTGACATTGTCATCAAATTAGTTTTATAAATCATTTTCTTAAATATTAGAGTATTATTTTTTATGAAGCAGATATCAGGTTATATTAAATTGCAGATTCCTGCTGGTAAGGCTAACCCATCTCCGCCAATTGGTCCTGCATTGGGTCAACGTGGATTGAACATCATGGAGTTTTGCAAAGGGTTTAATGCGGCAACACAAAATATTGAAGTTGGAACGCCAATTCCAGTAGTGATAACATATTATGCTGATAAGAGCTTTACTTTTGTGACAAAAGTTCCTCCAGTTTCTTATTTTTTGAAGAAAGCCGCTGGAATAGCAAAAGGCGCAAACAACACGGGTAAAGAGATTAAAGGTAAGGTTACAACTTCTCAAATTAGAGAAATAGCTGAGAAGAAAATGGTTGATATGAATGCAAATGATGTAGAAGCGGCAATGCGTATGATCAGCGGTTCTGCTGTGTCCATCGGTTTGCAAGTGGTTGAAGGATAATTAGTAATGGCAAAGATTGGAAAAAGAAGCAAAATATTGAACTCATCATATGATTCAAATAATATATACAAAATTGAAGAGGCTGTCAATTTAGTGAAAACTTCAGCAAATGCTAAGTTTGATGAAACCTTTGAAGTGGCGATAACCCTAGGTGTTGATGCAAAAAAATCTGACCAAGTGGTTCGTGGTGTTTCTGCTTTGCCTCATGGAACGGGGAAAACAATTCGTGTTGCCGTTTTTGCTCGTGACGCAAAAGCTAAAGAAGCGCAAGAAAATGGTGCGGACATAGTTGGTGCGGAAGACTTGGTTGAATCAATTTTAGGTGGAAATATTGATTTTGACCGTTGCGTTGCAACGCCAGATATGATGGCGTTAGTTGGTAGAGTTGCAAAAGTTTTAGGGCCAAAAGGTTTAATGCCAAATCCAAAACTTGGAACAGTTACAATGAATGTTGGTGATGCCGTGAAGGCAGCTAAATCTGGCGAAATACATTTTAGAATTGATAAAGCTGGGATAGTTCACGCTGGGGTTGGTAAGGTTAGCTTTGCAGTATCAGCAATTGTTGAAAACATCAAATATTTGATAAAATCAGTTGAAAAAGCTAAGCCTGAAACATCAAAAGGTGTGTTTATCAGAAACGTTAGTGTTTCCTCAACGATGGGAATTGGTGTTAAAGTTGAGCCAATATCAGTTACCACATAATTATTAGGATAAAAATAAATGAATAGGCAACAAAAACACCAATGGATTGAAGATTTCAGGAGTTCATGCGGTAACTCATCAATAATGATAATTGTTCATTATAAGGGGCTAAATGTTAAAGATATGACTAAGTTGCGAGCGAAAGTTCGTAGTTGTGGTGCAAAGTTCAAGGTAACTAAAAACTCTTTGGCAAAATTAGCTATTAAAGAGGGGGATTTCTCAAAAATCACTCCATTATTTGTGGGGCCAACAGCTATAGCGCATTCTAGCGATCCAGTGGCGGCAGCAAAAGTTATGGCTGAGTTTTCTAAGGAAAATGATAAATTGGTTTTGGTGTCTGCAATATTTAATAATACAATATTAAGTTCAGCTCAGGTTAAAGAATTGGCAATGCTGCCTTCGCTTGATGAACTTAGATCAAAAATTATATCTCTGTTACTTGCTCCAGCAACGAAACTTGCGGTTTTAACCAAAGAGCCCGCTGCGCAATTAGCAAGAATATTCAACGCTTATGGAACTGCCAGCGAGTAAGCAAAACTATCAATTTTATTTTTTAAGGGGTAATATCAAATGGCAAATTTAGATCAAATAGTTGAGCAATTATCGGCTTTAACAGTGCTTGAAGCAGCTGAACTTTCAAAAATGTTGGAAGAAAAATGGGGTGTTTCCGCAGCAGCACCAGTAGCAGCGGCAGCAGTAGCTGGAGTTGCGGCAGCGGCAGTAGAAGAGCAAACAGAATTTAATGTTATGCTAGTTGAGGCTGGTGAGAAAAAAATTAACGTTATTAAAGAAGTTAGAGCAATAACTGGGTTGGGCTTGAAAGAAGCAAAAGACCTAGTGGAAGCAGCTCCGAAAGCAGTGAAAGAAGCGATTTCAAAAGATGAAGCTGAGAAAATTAAGAAAATATTGGAAGAGGCTGGTGCTAAAGTTGAACTTAAATAGTTTATCTTTTACTGGTTAAAACGTTAGGCGCGCTAGGTTTATTCTAGTGCGCCTAACCTAGTTTATGAATTATTAATTTAATGGTGGATGCCAATGGCAAATCAAGCAACAGCTCAAGATAATTTTTCTCATACATATACTTCTAGAAAGAGAATTAGAAAAACATTTGGAAAAATTAAGGCTGCAGCGAGTTTGCCAAACCTAATAGAAGTTCAAAAAACTTCTTATGAACAATTTTTACAACTTAATATTCAAAAAGATAAAAGAGAAAATAAAGGTCTTAATTCTGTATTTAAGTCAGTATTCCCGATAAATGATTTTTCCGGCAATGCAACCTTAGAATATGTATCTTTCAGTTTTGATGAGCCAAAATATGATGTTGATGAGTGCCGTCAACGAGACATTAATTATTCTATCCCATTGCGTGCAACTTTAAGGCTAATTGTTTGGTTAGTTGATGAAGATACTGGGGCAAAAGAAATTAAAGATATTAAAGAGCAAGAAGTATATTTGGGTGATATCCCGTTAATGACTGATAATGGAACGTTCATTATCAATGGAACTGAGCGAGTTATTGTTAGCCAAATGCACCGTTCGCCAGGAGTATTTTTTGATCATGATTCGGGAAAATCACATAGTTCTGGGAAAATATTGTTTAATGCAAGAGTTATTCCCTATCGCGGCTCGTGGTTGGATTTTGAGTTTGACGCAAAAGATCAAGTTTTCGCCCGCATTGATCGCAAGCGTAAATTGCCTGTCACTAGCATATTGCGAGCGATTGGCATGGATAATGACGCAATATTATCTAATTTTTATGAAAAAACCAATATCAACAAAACTAGCAAAGGTTGGGCGCAAACATTAGATGCGGAATTATTTAAGGGAGCGAAGTTTCCATTTCCGTTGGTTGATGCTAAGACAGGGCAGGAAATATTAGAAGCAGATAAAAAATTAACACCTCGCTTGATTAAAAAATTGCAAGAAGATGGTGTTAAAGAGATATTACTCAATGCAGAAATATTAGAAACTAAGTTTTTTGCAGAAGATATTGTCAATATGGCAACGGGTGAAATTATTGCTGAGGCGGGAGATTCTGTTTCAGCGGCAGCTTTGGAATCACTGGAGGAAATGAAAATAAAATCATTTACCAGCTTAGTGATTGAGGAAAAAAATATAGGTGCTTATATCCGAAATACCTTAATGGCGGATAAAAATCACGGCAAAGATGACGCACTAATTGATATATATCGTGTGATGCGTCCTGGTGAGCCAACAACGCCAGAGGCAGCGCAAGCTATGTTTAACTCGCTATTTTTTGAGCCAGATCGCTATGATTTGTCAGAAGTTGGGCGGGTAAAACTTAATGCACGGCTTGATTTGAATATTGAAGAAAATGTCGGCACATTAAAAAATGAAGATATAATTAATACGATTAAAACTTTGGTTAACCTCAAAGATGGCATCGGTGAAATTGATGATATTGATCATTTGGGTAATCGTAGGGTGCGTTCAGTTGGAGAATTGCTAGAAAATCAATTCCGTATTGGTTTGGTGCGCATGGAACGTAGCATTATTGAGCGCATGAGTTCGGTTGATATTGACACTGTTATGCCGCATGACTTGGTTAATAATAAGCCGTTGGTTGCGGCGGTGCGTGAGTTTTTTGGTTCGTCGCAATTAAGCCAATTTATGGATCAGACAAATCCTCTATCAGAAGTGACCCATAAAAGAAGGCTATCCGCTTTGGGACCCGGCGGACTTACACGTGAACGAGCTGGATTTGAAGTTCGTGACGTTCACCATACACATTACGGACGAATCTGCCCGATTGAAACTCCCGAGGGGCCAAATATTGGGTTGATTAATTCCATGGCGACTTACGCTCGCATTAACAAATATGGTTTTATTGAAAGCCCATATCGTAAAGTGAAAGACGGTGTTGTAACCAGCGAAGTTGTGTATTTATCAGCGATTGAAGAGGGAAAATATACAATTGCGCAATCTAGTACACCATTTGATGCGAAGGGCGATTTTGTTGATGATTTGATAAGCTGCCGTAAAGATGGTGATTTTGTAATGATTCCGCCAAAACAAATTGATTTTATTGATGTTTCGCCTAAGCAATTAGTTTCAGTTGCGGCATCACTCATTCCGTTTTTAGAAAATGATGATGCAAATCGGGCGTTAATGGGTTCAAACATGCAGCGTCAAGCCGTGCCTTTGGTTCGGGCGGAAGCTCCACTAGTTGGGACGGGAATGGAAGCGGTTGTTGCCGCTGATTCTGGTGCAACCACGGTTGCCAAACGTTCAGGAATTGTTGACCAGGTTGATTCAATGCGCATCGTGATTCGTTGTGAGCAAGAGGGAGATAATTTGTCGCCTGGTGTTGATATTTATAATTTAATGAAGTTCCAACGCTCCAACCAAGACACTTGCATCAATCAACGTCCAGTTGTGAAAACTGGTGATTACATCAAAAAAGGCGATATAATAGCTGATGGTCCAAGCACGCATTTGGGCGAATTAGCTTTAGGGCGCAACGTTTTGGTGGCGTTCATGCCGTGGAATGGTTATAATTTTGAGGATTCTATTTTAATTTCGGAGAAGTTAGTTTCTGAGGACGTA
The DNA here is from genome assembly GCA_043765375.1 of Alphaproteobacteria bacterium. Lineage (GTDB taxonomy): Bacteria > Pseudomonadota > Alphaproteobacteria > Rickettsiales > UBA998 > JAYUJH01. The sequence continues at coordinate 41,289 of JAYUJH010000004.1, read as the reverse complement.
TTTACATCAATCCATATTGAAGAATTTGAGGTAATGGCACGTGATACGAAATTAGGACCCGAGGAAATCACTCGTGACATTCCAAATGTTGGTGAAGAATCCCTGCGTTCATTAGATGAAATTGGCGTAGTGCATATTGGTGCGGAGGTTCGCCCTGGTGACATTTTAGTGGGTAAAGTTACCCCAAAAAGTGAATCCCCTGTAACGCCTGAAGAAAAATTATTACGGGCAATCTTTGGAGAGAAGGCCTCTGACGTGAGAGATTCATCACTGCGTTTGCCACCCGGAGTTGCTGGAACAGTAGTTGGGGTGAAGATATTTAACCGTCGTGGATTAGAGAAAGACGAGCGTCATTTATCCATTGAAAAAACTGATATTGACGCTTTGAAAAAAGATAGAAAAGATGAGCAATTAATTATTGAGCGTTTTGTGTTTGGGAGAATGAGAGAGATATTGCTTGATAAAGAAGTAACAAAAACCTCAAAAAGTTTCAAAGCAAAATCATTGTTAAGCGCTGAATTGCTTGATGAACAGCCAAAAAGTGCATGGTGGGATATTGTTGTTGATGACGAACAAATTATGGCTGAAATTGATGCGTTGAAAAATCAATATGACATGACGGTGAAACGTCTGAATAGCTGGTTTGAAAACAAGGTTGATAAATTACAAGCTGGTGATGATTTAATGCCTGGTGTGCTGAAAATGGTAAAAGTTTTTGTAGCAATCAAGCGGAAATTACAACCCGGTGATAAAATGGCTGGTCGTCATGGAAATAAAGGGGTGATATCTCGCATAACTCCCGTGGAAGATTTACCACATTTAGCTGATGGAACGACAGTTGATATTGTGTTGAACCCGCTTGGCGTGCCTTCCCGCATGAATGTTGGGCAGATTTTGGAAACGCATTTAGGCTGGGCTTCGGCAGGAATTGGTAAGCAAATAAGAGCAGCGATTGAAGAATATCAACATAATCATAAACTTGATGAATTGCGTAATGTGGTGCTGAAAATATATGATGAGCCTGAAAATGTGATTGAAATTAATAATATGTCGCAACCAGAATTATTGGAATTGGCGCATAATGTTCGCAAAGGTGTTCCATTTGCAACTCCCGTTTTTGATGGGGCAAGCGAGGCGGATATTTCATATTGGTTGGAGCGTGCGGGGCAGTTAACTTCAGGGCAAGTTGAACTTTATGATGGCAGGACTGGTGATAAGTTTGACCGAAAAGTAACGGTTGGTTATATTTATATGTTAAAATTACATCACTTGGTTGATGATAAAATACATGCTCGTTCAATTGGACCATATAGCTTGGTGACGCAGCAACCTTTAGGCGGGAAATCACAATTTGGTGGACAACGTTTTGGAGAAATGGAATGCTGGGCATTGCAAGCCTATGGTGCGGCATATACATTGCAAGAAATGTTGACGGTTAAATCTGATGATGTCGCAGGACGTAGCAAGGTTTATGAATCAATCGTTAAAGGAGATCATTCATTTGAATCTGGTATTCCAGAGTCATTTAATGTAATGATAAAAGAGTTGCGTTCGCTTGGTTTGAACGTTGAATTAGTTGAAGAAGCATAAGAATTATTTGAGGATTTATCATTATGAATAACGCAGTAATGCAACTTTTTGGTGGCGCAGAGCCAGCCAAGCAATTTGACGGCATAAAAATCTCCATCGCCAGCCCTGAAAAAATCCATTCATGGTCTTATGGTGAAGTGAAAAAACCAGAAACCATCAATTATCGCACTTTCAAGCCTGAGCGAGACGGACTATTTTGCGCTCGTATCTTTGGCCCAATTAAGGATTATGAATGCTTGTGCGGTAAGTATAAGCGCATGAAATATAAAGGAATTATTTGCGAAAAATGCGGAGTTGAGGTCACCACAACTAAAGTTCGCCGTGAACGCATGGGGCACATTGATCTAGCTACGCCCGTTGCGCATATTTGGTTTTTGAAATCATTGCCGTCACGCATTGGTTTGTTGCTAGATATGATGCTTAAAGATCTGGAAAAAGTGCTATATTTTGAGAGCTACGTGGTGCTTGATGGCGGATTAACGCCATTCAAAAAAGGCGATATGTTGAGCGAAGATCAATATTATGATGCGATGGACGAATATGGCGAGACGGCTTTCACCGCAAGCATTGGTGCGGAAGCAATTCGTGACATGCTGGGTGCGTTGGATTTGCTGAAGGAACAAAGCGAATTACGGGCGCAATTATCGGAAAAACTCTCTGATGCGAAACATAAAAAATATATTAAACGCCTAAAAATTGTAGATTCATTTGTTGATTCTGGTAATAAGCCTGAATGGATGATAATGACGGTTATCCCTGTAATTCCACCAGAATTGCGTCCACTTGTGCCACTTGATGGTGGGCGTTTTGCTACCTCAGATTTGAATGATTTATATCGTAGGGTGATTAATCGCAATAATCGTTTGAAGCGTTTGCTTGATTTGAAAGCCCCTGACATTATTGTGCGTAACGAAAAAAGAATGCTGCAAGAATCAGTTGACGCGTTGTTTGATAATGGTCGCCGTGGCAAAATTATTGCGGGTAATAATAAGCGTCCTCTTAAATCGCTATCTGATATGTTAAAAGGTAAGCAAGGGCGTTTCCGCCAGAACTTGCTCGGAAAACGTGTGGATTATTCTGGTCGTTCGGTGATTGTGGTTGGCCCTGAGCTGAAGCTGCATCAATGTGGATTGCCAAAGAAAATGGCGTTGGAATTGTTCAAGCCGTTTATTTATGCGAAACTTGAAATGTATGGAATTGCGGCAACTTTGAAAGCTGCAAAACGTATGGTTGAAACTGAGCGTCCTGAAGTTTGGGATTTCTTGGAGCAGGTAATTCGTGAACACCCAGTGTTGCTAAACCGTGCGCCAACCCTGCATAGGCTTGGTATTCAAGCGTTTGAACCAGTATTAATTGAAGGAAAAGCAATTCAATTACACCCACTTGTGTGTAGCGCATTTAATGCGGATTTTGACGGAGATCAGATGGCGGTTCACGTTCCACTTTCCATTGAGGCGCAAATTGAAGCTCGCGTTTTGATTATGTCAACCAATAATATTCTCTCGCCTGCTAACGGTAAGCCAGTGATTGTGCCAACTCAAGATATTGTTTTGGGGCTATATTATATCTCAATTGAGGCGGATAATGAAAAAGGCGAAGGCATGATTTTCGCTAATATGAATGAAGTTCGTCACGCCTTGAACGAGAAATTAATTACGCTACATTCTCGTATTAAAGCAAGATTTACACAAATGAATGAGCAATCGCAATTGGTGACAAAAGTGATTGAATGCACAGCTGGACGTTTGATGATTGCTGATTTGCTGCCAAAAAATAAACATATTAATTATGAATTAGTTAATCAGTTGATTACTAAAAAATCAATTGGGACGATTATTGATACGGTTTATCGCCATTGTGGGCAAAAAGATACTGTCATTTTCTGTGATAAAATCATGCGCTTAGGCTTTGAAAATGCTTGCAAATCGGGGATTTCATTTGGTAAAGATGATATGATTATTCCACAAACTAAAGGGGGACATATCTCAAGCACACTTGGTGAAGTCAAACAATTTGAACAGCAATATGCGGACGGATTAATTACATCGGGCGAGAAATATAATAAGGTGATTGATGCTTGGTCGCATTGCACTGAACGTGTTGCTGATGATATGATGCGAGGCATTTCAAGTATTGGCACCAAGGCTGGCGAAAGAAGTGCGATTAATATTAATGCAATTTATATGATGGCACATTCGGGCGCACGTGGTTCGGCTGCACAAATCAAGCAACTTGCTGGTATGCGTGGATTGATGGCGAAACCATCGGGCGAAATTATTGAAACGCCAATCATTTCCAACTTTAAGGAAGGGCTGAACGTTTTAGAATATTTCAACTCGTCACATGGCGCACGCAAAGGTTTGGCTGATACGGCACTTAAAACTGCTAACTCAGGTTACCTAACCCGCAGATTAGTTGATGTTGCACAAGATTGTATCATTGTTGAGCAGGATTGCGGAACCTCCAACGGATTAATCATGAAGGCATTGATTGATGGCGGTGAAGTAATTGTTGAACTGGCTGATAAAATCCTCGGGCGAACTAGCTCCAAGGATATATTTCACCCAAAAACTGGTGAATTAGTCGTTGCTGCTGGTCAATTAATTGATGAACGTGGTGTTGCAAAAATTGATGACGCAGGAGTGGAATCAATGATGGTTCGCTCGGCTTTGACTTGTGATAGCACTGGCGGAATATGCGCAAAATGTTATGGGCGAGATTTGGCTCGTGGAACATTGGTGAATATTGGTGAAACTGTTGGCGTTATTGCGGCACAATCAATTGGCGAACCAGGAACACAATTAACGATGCGAACATTCCACATTGGTGGAGCGGCACAACGTGGGGCTGAACAAAATAGCGTTGAAGCAACTCATGATGGTATAATTGAGCTAAGCAATAATAATGTGGTGATTGATTCCAACGGCAGACGTGTTATTATGAGCAGAACTTGCGAAATGATTTTGCGTGATGAAGATGGTCGTGAAAAAGCCCGCTATAAATTGCCATATGGTGCAAAAGCGTTATATGAAGAGAAATCAGCGGTTACTCGTGGCGATAGGCTAGCGGAATGGGATCCATATACAATCCCAATCATTACGGAAAAAACTGGAACTGCACGCTACCGTGATTTGGTTAATGGCGTTTCAATGCGTGAAGTAACTGATGAAGCAACGGGTATTTCTAGCCGTGTGGTGGTGGATTGGCGTCAACAAAAACGTGGAACTGATTTGAAACCACGCATCGCTTTGCGAGATGATAATGACGAAATTATCACTTTGGCGAATGGATTGGAGGCTCGTTATTTCCTAGCGGTTGATGCAATTTTGAATGTGGAAGATGGGCAGAAAGTCCATGCAGGCGATGTGCTAGCTCGTATTCCAAGGGAGTCAACCAAAACTCGCGATATTACGGGTGGATTACCTCGGGTGGCTGAGTTATTTGAGGCACGCAAACCGAAAGATCACGCTATCATCAGTGAAGTTGAAGGTGGAGTTGAGTTTGGAACGGATTATAAAGGTAAGCGTCGCTTGATTATTCGCTCAAACGATGAAACAATAACGCCTGTTGAATATATCATTCCAAAAGGCAAAATGGTGACGGTGCAAGAAGGCGATTTTGTGCAAAAAGGTGACTTGTTAATGGACGGAAACCCCGTTCCGCATGATATTTTGAAGGTAATGGGCGTGGAAGCATTAGCTAATTACATGATTAATGAAGTGCAACAGGTTTATCGCTTGCAGGGGGTGACGATTAATGACAAGCATATTGAGGTAATTGTTCATCAAATGTTGCAAAAAATTGAAATTACTGATACTGGCGATTCAACTTACCTTGTTGAAGAATTGGTGGATAGGGAAGATTTTGATGAGGCGAACCAAGCATTAATCGCCGATGGCAGAGAACCAGCTAGAGGTTCTCACGTTTTGCAGGGTATTACGAAAGCATCATTGCAAACTCGCTCATTTATCTCAGCCGCATCATTCCAAGAAACCACAAGAGTTTTGACTGAAGCAGCGGTTGCTGGCAAAAAAGATAAGCTCGTTGGATTGAAGGAAAACGTAATTGTTGGACGCTTAATTCCAGCAGGAACTGGGGCTGTAATGCGCAAATATAAGAAAATCGCATTACAACAAGATGTTGCTATTGGTGGAATTAAAGAAGACAAAAAACTAGATGTTAATGTTGAAAAAATGATGACAGGAAGTTGAGATACTCCCCCCAAATTGATTGAAAAAGATACTTTGGGGGGATATTTTTAGCTTTAACGCCCAGCTAGTAATATCGTGTTTTTAACAGAGGATTATATAGTGGAAACATTGATTGAAGCGAATAATATAACCAAATATTTTGGCAAAAAATTAGCAGTGAATGACGTTTCCATCTCCCTAAATCGTGGCGAAGTATTAGGATTTTTGGGGGCAAATGGCGCAGGCAAAACCACAACCATGCGAATGATATCGGGTTATTTGCAACCAAATAGCGGTATGGTGAAAATAAGTGGTATAGAAATGCGCAAAGACCCAATTATTGCCAAACAAAATATCGGTTATCTGCCCGAAGGTGCGCCGTTATATCCTGAAATGACTCCGTTGCAATTATTGCGGTTTTCTGGAAAGTTGCGCAAAATGAGTAATAATGAATTAGCCAATCGCATTGATTATGTAATATATAATTTGAATATTGAGGCGGTTTTAGCGCAACCAATTGAAACATTATCCAAAGGTTTCAAACGCCGAGTGGGGATTGCGCTTGCAATTTTACATGACCCTAAAATATTGATTTTGGACGAGCCAACTGATGGATTAGACCCGCTACAAAAACAGGAAGTGCGGGGGTTGATTAAGAAAATATCAGCCGAAAAAGCGATAATTATTTCAACCCATATTTTGGAAGAAGTTGATGCAGTATGCAGCAAATGTGCAATTATTGATGGTGGGAAAATTATTTATGAAGGCACAACCAAACAATTGCGGGCGCAATATGGCAAGGAAAATATGGAGGCGATATTTTGCCAAATGGTGATCGCAAACCAAACTAAATATGCAACCCAAAGCAACCATGCGGGGTAATAATTATGTGCAGAATAATTGATATCAGCAAGCGTGAATTAATCAGCTATTTTCAAACCCCAGTCGCATATGTTTTTGTGGTGGTTTTTTTGCTAATCAGCGGCGCATTAACATTTTATTTGAGCAATTATTTTGCCCGTGGGATCGCCGATTTGCAACCATTTTTCATGTGGCACCCGTGGCTATTTTTATTTCTTGTTCCAGCAATTTCAATGCGCTTATGGGCGGAAGAACAGCGCACTGGAACGATTGAGTTTTTGACCTCCATGCCCGTTAGCTGGTGGCAATTGGTGCTGGGTAAGTTTTTCGCAAGCTGGTTATTTTTGAGCTTAGCCATATTATGCACTATCCCGATTTGGATAACCGTAAATTATCTCGGCAACCCTGATAATGGTGTGATTTTCACCAGTTTTATTGCAAGCATTTTGATGTCGGGCGGTTACCTAGCAATTGGCTGTGCGGCTTCATCAATGACGAAAAACCAAATTATTTCATTCATTTTAACTTGTATAATTTGCTTAATATTCGTGATGTCAGGTTACCCTTTGGTGCTAAACTTCCTTAAAGGCTGGTTGCCCGAAATCGTCATCTCTACAATCGCCAATTTGAGTTTTTTGAGCAATTTTGAGGCGATTTCTACGGGCGTATTGGAATTAAGCAACGTCGTATTTTTCATTAGTATAATCGTTTTTTGGCTATTTATTACCAACATAATATTACAATATAAAATGAGTGGCGGAGCTTGAGATGATAAAATCATTACGTTTGAGTTTGGTGATTATCGTTGCTCTAGCATTGTTTATTGGCGTGAATATGCTGGCAAAATCAAAGCTGCATCAGAGATATGATTTCACTCAAGAACGGCTTTTCACCATCTCACCAGAAACCACAAAATTGCTGAAGCAACTGAAAGAACCGCTGCATATAAGGCTGTTTTTCACCAGCAAATTGGCGCAAGGATTGCCTGTTTTTGGTAGTTATCATGATAGAGTTGTTAATATTTTAAGGCATTATGAAGCATTATCCGCAGGGAAAATTACGCTGGAATTGATTGAGCCTGAACCATTTAGCGAACAGGAAGATTTAGCGGTTGCACATGGAATTGAGGGCGTGGCAATTGATGAAGCGGGATTAAAGTTTTATTTTGGCGCAAGCGTGGAAAACTCCACTGATGAGCGCAAAGTAATCCCATTTTTTGACCCTGAGAAAGCACAATTTTTGGAATATGATTTGACCAAAACATTGACTGATATTGCCAAAAATCAGCGCAAAAAAATCGGTATTATTAGCAATTTGCCCGTGAGTGGTGGTGCGGATTTCAAAATGACCGCATCATTAAATGCGCCAACGCCAAAATGGGCTATCATCACCCAAATTGAAGAGCAATTCACTGTGCGAAATATCCCCAAAGAAGCGGAGTTTATTGAAGATGATATTGATATTTTGTTGCTAATTCACCCGCATCATTTCTCCACAAAAACATATTATGCGGTTGAGCAATTTCTGTTGCGAGGTGGTAAAGCATTGATTTTTATGGATTCTAGCGTTAATTTATCAGCGCAAGAGTTCATCACCAGCGATTTTGAACGGCTGTTAAATCACTGGGGGGTAAAGTTTTCTGGCAATATGGTAGCAGCGGAAAAGGCAACTGCAATGAACGTGCAGAGCTTGAGTGCGTCATCTCGGTTGGAATCATATCCGAAAATAACTTGGCTTGAATTGGGTGCGCAAAATATGGCGAAAGATTCCGTGATAACTGAGCCATTACAACGGGTTAGAATGATTGAATCAGGGTTTTTTGCGCCAACGAAAACGATGAAATTGCAGTTCCGTCCGCTTATTTCCACAGGTGAAGAGGCAGCAGCGATTAAAGTTGATATTAATGCGAAAGATAATGCGGTAGAATCTGTTAAATTATTTAATGATTTTTTACCACAGGGTAAAAAACTGCATCTAGCGGCACAACTCTCAGGTGAAATTGAGGCTTTGATTGATTGGAATGAGCTAGATTTCAAAAATGATGAGATTAAACAGCTCCTCAAACAACGTCATATCGCCAAATCCAAGCAACCAATTAATGTGATTTTAGTTGGTGATACGGATATGTTGCGTAATGAGTTTTGGGCGAGAATCCAGCAATTATTTGGGCAGCAAGTTATTGTTCCAGAGGCGGATAATAGTGCATTTGTGCTAAATAGTTTGGAGTTACTTTCGGGCGATAATTTGTTAATAAATCTGCGTTCCCGTGGCAATGAGGTGCGACGTTTTGTTCTGCTAGATGAGTTGCAAAAAAAGGCTAAGGAACAATTTCAGGCGGAAGAAAATATTCTTAAGGAAAGGCTCAAACAGATGGAGCAGCGTTTGATGAAACTACAATCGCAACGGCAAAATAATGGTGAGTTGTTTAATGAAGATCAGGTGAAAGAGATTGCCAGCTTCAAGCAATTATTTTTGAATGCACGCAAGGAATTACGGGCGGTGCAGCATAATCTGAACAATGAAATAACCACGCTTGGCAACAAAATTGCGTTTGCGAATATTTTGATTGCACCGTTGATTATGATGTTGATGGCGGTTATTTTCCCCCCGTTTTTGCGCAATTTTCGTTTGAAAAAAACTTTGCAACATAAATCTCTAAACCGTAAAAATAATAACATAGAAAAATCATGAAAAATAAATTGCGTAATATTATATTGATTTTGGGTGTTGTAAGCATAATTGCGGTGATTTATCAGCGGCAAGATTTAGCAAAACAAGAAGTTGTACCACAACAATTCAAGCTATTAATGCCCGATTTGCGTAATCAATTTAACGAGATAAGCAAAATTACGCTACAAAATCGTGATGATATTGTAACCTTGAGCAAACAGGAAAATGGTAAATGGGTGGTGGTGGAGCAAAATAATTATGCCGTTAATATGCAGGAATTGCGCAAAATGTTGCTATATTTGTCACAAAGTGAGTTGCGGGATAAAAAAACTAGTGACCCAACTCGCTTTAACCGCCTTGGTTTAGATGAATTAATTGGTAAAAATATCCGTATTTTTGCGGGTGAAAAATTGCTTTATGATGTGATTCTTGGTTCAATGAGCAGTGATTTAAGCGCAACTTATGTGCGAATAAAAGGCGATAACCAGACTTATAAAGCGAGTGGAGAATTGCAATTTCATGCTGCGCCTGATAATTGGTTGGATTTTAACTTCATTTCAATTGATAAAAATCTGGTGCAAAAAATTGATTATAAGTTTAATGGCAAAAAATCATATCAATATGTCAGGCAAAATCCCAATAAAATGATGCAATTGCTCCCCGCCCCTGATGCAAAATTATTGTCGCAAAAACCAACTTCAATTGACCCTACAACTTATTTTGAACGACTTGCTTTCACTGGTGTGACCACCGCAAAAAATGCGAATATTAAAGGTGATATAACCACCATGACAACATTTGATGGCTTGCAAATTGAGTTGGAGTTTTATGAAATTGAGTTTATGCCATGGGTGAAAATCACAGCAAATATTGATATGGATACGAGAAATAATTTCGCCAAAAATCATTTGAAAACACTGCCAGAAGTTGAAACGGAAGCGGCAAACATTAATGAAATAACAAAAAATTGGTTATATCAATTGGGGCAGTTTCAACAACAAAATCTGAGCCGTTCATATTTAGATTTAACCGAAATAAAGTCAAATTGAAATGTTAGTTGCAATTATTGATATTGGTTCAAACAGTGTGCGCTTAGTTTTTTATGATTATGCGAGAGCTTATCCGCAAGCAATTTTCAATGAAAAAATCACCTGCAATCTAGGGCATGGTTTGGAGGCTGGCAACAAACTTGATGAAAAAGCCAAGCAAAATGTGCGCCAAGCAACTATGCGATTTGCTGCCTTAATTGAGGCAAAAAAGCCAGAATTAGTGGAAGTTTTGGCAACCGCAGCTATTCGTGAAGCAAGTGATGGCGAAGATTTTGCTGATGAATTATCCGCCATAATTAATTGCAACATACAAATATTATCAGGCGAAGAAGAATCGCTTTATGCAGCTTATGGGGTGCTTGCAACTAGTTGGCAACCATGCGGAATTGTGGTAGATATGGGCGGGGGCAGCACTGATATTTCATATATTAATCAAGCTAATTGCGTCACGCCAATCACCAGCATTCCCCACGGAGCATTTTATTTTGGGCAATATTTGCAAAAACATGGCAGCAAAAAGTTGAGCGAATATTTGCATAAATTGCTCGCCCCTCTCAAGCAATTTCCCTGCGATGCAATATACCCTGTTGGTGGAAGTTTCAGGGCAGTTGCCACGCATCATATGGCGAGAGTGGAATATCCTTTGCATATTATTCATGATTATTGCTTGAATACTAACCAAATAAGAGAATTGCGCAATAATGTTGAAGCAGATTTTGTCGCTAATAACCCGTTGATTGATGTGCCAAAACGTCGGCAGAATGCCATCGCCCCTGCCATATTATGTTTGCAAAAAATTGGCGAAATGACGGGCGCAAATGAGTGCGTTTTTTCCTCGGCGGGAATCCGAGAAGGTGCGCTTGCTGTTGCCATGAACCTGCATCTTTCACCGCCAGACCCACTAATTGCGATGATGCGCTCCATTCACTCAATCCTGATTGACGATGCTTATGTGCATCATTTATGTTCGCTAATTATGGATATTATTCCAATCAAGCCCGATGAATCCCGCATTTTGCTTGCTTTTTGTTACATCAGCGAAATTGCCGCCAATATGCACCCTGATTATCGTGGTGAATATGCGTTTGAGCGTATCATTGCCATTCAAGGTTTTGGGCTAACTCACCAACAGCAAGTGATGCTTGCGCTTGCGGCTTATTATCGTTATCGCAGCAAATTGCGGTTGAAACACCCTGCACTTGCATTGCTAAACGACCAAATGCGTAACTTTGCTTATATTATCGGCAAAATTGCTAATATTGCCTATAGCTTAAGTGGTGGAAGTTCCGTCATGCTAGAATTATTCACCATTAATTTTGATGAGAAAACCAAATCGCTTAGCATCAAAAGCAAAACCAAATCATCTATGCCGCAAGAAATGCCAGAGATTCATGCCCAGCTTAATGAATTAATCGCACAATTCAACAAATAATTCGCTCTAGCTCAACAATTAACCATGCCAAGCATCACGTCCATACCCTGCACATGAACATCATATTTGCGGTTGCGGATTTGCTGAACCAAACGCTTGCTGAAATCAGGTGAACGATTTGAACCATTTTTCACTTGATCTTGCACCAATTTTATCATTGCTTTCACTGCATCTTTATATTCTGGTGGCAACTTGCTGGAGCGATAAATTGCACCAAATCCAACATCATTATCCCGCAATAATTTGCGTGCATTAACTACTGGAATATCTACCCTCTTAGCAATCGCCACCTCAAAAAAACCGATTTCACCATTGCATAATGCCCGTAATATCAAGCCATCAGTCAAGCGTCGCCTGACATACATCTGATCCACCAATTCGCTTAAATCTTTATCTGTCATCCATGGGCTTAAAAACTTTAATATCATGCTTTCACGAATATCAGCGGTGATTTTCTCTGCGGTTTTTGTTGGCAATAATTGCCGTTTGGTTATGTTTTTCTTAAACTTATCTGACACTAAATAATATAATTTCTCTGCCAAAACAAATGAAAGCCCTCCCCGACATACCAACAATTCAACGATTGAAACATCATGAGCGAACTCGTCAATAATCACATTATAACTTGCTTCACTAATTTGCGCCCCATCATTCGCAAGCAACGATTCAATCACCTGTGAGCGTTGCAATTCAACCAGTTTAGTGCTAATATTTGTGGTCACCATATCACGCTTGGCGATTGCAACCATTTTGCGCACATCATTTTCAAGTTCCATTAATTCCAACAAATCCACTTCACTTAACACCTTGGAATGTTGCAACACCTGCTCGGAAATATCCACATCATCATAAGCGAGGGATATAATAATATCATGCGGGGCAACATCATTATGCTTCAACTCATTTGCTAGCACCAACCGCACTTGTTTCTCAGTATCTTTCAGGAGCAAGCGCAAAATGTCTAATGCAATTTTGTTGGATTTTGGTGTGAATGATGTGTTACCATAACTGGACGCAACTTTTTGGGCAATATTTGAGCGCACTTTTGCTGATGGTTCTTTGATTAATTGGTGGACATCATCATAGGTTAAAGACATTAATATTTCTCCTTAATTTGATGATAGCAATAAGCTGTAAATAATAAATTAATAATTATTATTAATTTTATGTAATTATGCGATGGTGGCTTATATTAGATATCGTGTTATATCATTGGATACCAGCCTGCGCTGGTATAACATAGCCATGTAAATAATAACTATGTAGTGCTATAACAACTGAAAAAATCTTATATATAACCCCCATTACTTATGCTTTATTTGCATGATTCAAAGTAGAAACATTACAAACAACTTATTTTTACATTTTTATTGAAATATTTAATTCTAATTCATAAAAATGACATATAATGTTTGTATGATGTAATTTATAGAATAATAACAAAAAAATATTTGAAGGTAATTAATATGGTTGTAATTAATGGAATTAGCGACATAACTGGGCAATTAGGGCAAGTAAGCGGGCTTGGAACGCAAATCCAAAATACATTTGGAGGGTCTGGCTTTGGGGGCTTTGACCATCAACAGAACTCTGGAAGGCACGGGGCAACAATGGCTGGGTACAGAAGAGATACAGCTAGTGCTAACAAAAGCGCCCGAAAAGATGAAGCTGCATACGACATGATAGATAGGCGTGATCAAGACGGGACGTTGGCACTAAACGGAAATCTAGACGCAACTACTCCTGAATCATTATTGCCTAGAGGAAGAAGAAGAGGTTATGAAGGGGGACATTATGAGCAACGACCAAGATATTCTTCCCGCTTTGATAATTATGATTATGGACAGAACTATCCACAAAACCCACAACCAATATATTCACAACCAGTAGTATATGCTCCACCAGTTCCACAACCAAACCCTATCAATGGTTTTTTAGACGGGGGTGAAACCAAAAGAGGCTTGGCTAATTCGGGGATATTAAACAACCCAACCGCATTGGCAGATTTTGCAGCAGACGTTGCAAAAGTGACTGGCTGCCCCGTGACTTATGTTACCGCAGATGGCAAAACAATGCTTTCAATGGATAAGCTCGCCGCCGCATTAAACACATATGCAAAAACCAAACCGATTGATTTTTCTGCACTAGAAAGAGGCGATGCTCAAGCGTGGCAAGCATTAGATGCAGCACTTGATGTTGACGCTGGTGGGCAACAAGTTGGTTCTTCACAATCTGCGCCAAGCGTTGCACCAGCACAACCTCAACCAACCATCACCTATCCTCGTGATGAAAAAGTTGAAGGACGCATCGCCGAATTATTGCAAAATGAATCACTAGAAAAACGCAAAAAAATGGCAGAAATGGCAACAGCCGCATTAAAAGAGTTAGGTATCAAAGTTGAAGGCTCACCAATTGAGGAACTCTCAGGTTGGATTACCGATAAAAAACCGCTACTGGCTGAGAGAATGCGTAGCGGTAACCTTGCTGATGCAGCTGCGGCATTGCGTCAAGCAACAGGTGAGTTGGAATCAGAGGCAACCCATCATAGGCGTTTGCGTATCATCAAAACCCCCGATGCTCCAGCGGCAGCTGCTTGCCCAGCTCCACCAGAATTACTGCAATTAACTCCGCAAGATCTTAACAAAGCTATGTTACTGAGCGGGCATGAAACCACAGACCGTGTTTCACGTATGAAAGGCGGGTTAAATAGAATGCTAAACTTGGAAGGAGATAATAAGTTTAACAATAGAAATGATGAGATAGATTCAAGGTTTTTAACCGAGTTATCAGGATTGGCGAATAAAAATCTAGACCAAAAAACTATTAAAGCAATAAAAGATGGTGCGCCTTTTAGTTTCTCTGATACATTCCAAACATTGGAAAAAAACTTTGAGACCAATCCAAACGGTGCGAGCAAATCTAACGATGTGCAAATCCTCAAGCCAGTGACGAATGGTGCGCAAGTGGTTGCTCAACAATCAGTAACAGTGCCAACAACAACTTCATCAACTCTAGCAAAAGATGGTGGCGCACCAGCACCAGTTGCACAAGTAATAGTTACACCAACGGCAGGGGTTGCTGAACCAACAACTTATAATGTTGCAATGCGAGCAAACTTAACTCCAAAAGAAAATGCACGTTGGGCAGCATTAATGGCAGCAGAATCAAAAGAAGCAACCATAGGCAGGTTGTTTGATGATGTTGGGACGGAAGCACGCAACACGCCCAATAATACAAGTTTTAAGGAAGCACACAAAAATCTTCTAAATACTCCAGAAAATCAAGCTAGAGTTGCTCAAACAATTGCTACACAAACGGCAGATAATACCGCAGCATTAGCTCGCAATAAAGCTGAAAAAGAAAATGATGTTGCGATAGAGGCATTGAAAACCGCTCCAGCTCCAGTTAAAACTGCGCCAGTTGTTGCACCAACAGAGCCAAAAGCTCCAGCGGTGGTAACACCTACCCCTCCACCAGCAGCTAAGGTGGAACCAGCGAAGCCTGCGCCAGTAGAAGCTAAACCTGTAACTCCGCCAGCGGCAGTGCCTCCAGTTGTAACGCCCACCCCCGCAGCTGGTGGATTGACTAGGGAAACAATCATAGAAAAAGCAAAGGAAATGATTAATGCGCTACCAGCAGATCAAAAACAAGCATTGATAAAGCAGATAGAAAAAGCAGGGATTGCGGTCAAAAATAATGAAGAGGCGCAAGGATTATTGAAATTAGTTGAGGATAAGTTCCCCGGTTCAATTGATAAAGTAATAAAAGGTGATATGGGGGAAGCAGCTAGGGTATTTGGTGAATTGGAAAAAATGATAAAAGCAGCTCCAGCAGCTCCAACTCAAGCCTTGGCAACCAACTTATCAACAACTCCGCAAAGCAATAATATGACGGCAGCACTTGCAGCAGTGAAAGGGCTATCCCCAACCTTATCTGGTGGATTGCAAGACGTTCAAACTGTAGGAATGCTACCAAATGAGATGCAAAATCTTAAAACTATTGGTGGAAACGCTGGATTGGGCATGTAGTCATCGTTATTAAACAGTTGCCAATAGACGTTTTCTCTGCTAGTTATATTAATTAATTTCAACGTTAAATATTGATTTAATTATACATAATTCGGAGAAAACGCCTTGAACAATTCTGCTAATAATTCAAGTTCGCTCACGGCCCCCTCGCAAACTCCACCTCACAATCCAGTTCAAACAATTTCAATTGAACGGGAGATGAAACGGTCTTATCTTGATTATGCGATGAGCGTAATTGTTTCACGGGCAATTCCCGATGTGCGAGATGGTTTGAAGCCAGTTCATCGCCGCATTTTATATGCTATGTATGAATCAGGGTGCGATTTCAACAAGCCATATAAAAAATCAGCGAGAATTGTCGGTGAGGTGATGGGTAAATATCACCCGCACGGTGATTCCGCCATTTATGATGCGTTGGTGCGCATGGCGCAACCTTTTTCTATGTCAAAAATGTTGATTGATGGGCAAGGAAACTTTGGTTCAATGGACGGAGATCCGCCAGCAGCAATGCGTTATACGGAATCACGCTTGGACAAAATATCGCAACAAGCCTTGCTTGAAGATATTGATAAAGGCACGGTTGATTTTCAAGATAATTATGATGGGTCGGAGCGAGAACCAAAAGTTTTGCCAGCGAGATTTCCCAATATTTTGGTGAATGGTGCGGGCGGGATTGCGGTGGGTATGGCAACGAACATGCCTCCGCATAATCTTGGTGAAGTGATTGATGCAACTTGCATGTTGATTGACAATCCAAATGTTGAAATTGATGAGTTAATGCGAGTAATTCCTGCGCCAGATTTTCCAACTGGTGCAATCATATTGGGGCGTTCGGGCAGCCGTTCAGCAGCGCATACGGGGCGTGGGTCAGTTATTATGCGAGCGAAAACGCATTTTGAGGAACTCTCGCAAAAACGCACCGCAATTATCGTTACTGAAATACCATATCAGGTGAATAAATCACGTTTGATGGAGAAAATAGCTGAATTAGTGCGGGATAAACGCATTGACGGCATAACAGATTTGCGTGATGAATCTGCCAAACAAGGCGTGCGAGTGGTGATTGAGCTACGGCGTGATGTTGTGCCAGAGGTTATTCTAAATCAATTATATAGCTTAACACCGCTGCAAACTTCATTTGGCGTTAATGCGCTAGCTTTGCTTGATGGCAGACCAGAACAGTTGAACCTGAGGCAAGTTCTGGAAGCATTTGTTAAGTTCCGTGAAGAAGTTATAACGAGGCGGACTGCATATTTATTGAACAAATCGCGCGATAAAGCCCATAATTTAATTGGATTAGCGATTGCTGTTGCCAATATTGATGAAGTGATTAAGGTGATTAGGAATGCACCAAACCCTGTGATTGCTAAGCAGGAATTAATGAGCCGCAACTGGGAAGCAGCAGATGTTTTGCCGTTGCTAGAGTTGGTTGATGATCGGCGCAATTCGCTGGAAGGCACAAGGATCAAGTTCACTGATGAGCAAGCAAAGGGAATATTAGAGTTACGTTTGCAACGATTAACTGGGTTAGAGCAGGAAAAAATTAATGCTGAGCTTGCTGAATTAGGGATTGATATTCGTGAATATTTGAGCATTCTTGCATCACGTCCTCGTCGCCTCGCCATTATGAAAGAGGAGTTGCTGGAAGTTCGGGCAGCTTACGCCGTTCCAAGGCGCACTCAGATAGATGAATCCGAGTTTGAAGCGGATATGGAATCGCTAATTCAAAAAGAAGATATGATTGTCACCGTAACAAGTGGTGGATATATTAAACGTGTGCCGCTAGATACTTTCCGTTCACAACGCCGTGGAGGCAAAGGACGTTCAGGAATGGGTATGAAAGATGAAGATGAAATTGAGCAATTATTCATCGCTAATACTCACACACCAGTATTGTTTTTCTCCAATTATGGCAGGGTATATAAACTCAAAGTTTATGGCTTGCCTCTGGGCGGTGCTACCACTAAAGGCAAAGCATTGGTCAATATTTTTCCACTAAGTGAAGGGGAGCGCATCAACACATTTATGCCACTGCCCGAAGATGAAACCACTTGGGACGCATTGCATGTGATGTTCGCCACTTCAATGGGGACAATTCGTCGTAATGATTTGTCGGATTTTCAAAATATTCAATCTAATGGTAAAATCGCCATGAAACTTGATGATGGTGAACAGTTGATTGGGGTTGCACCATGTAGCCAAAATGATGATGTGTTAATCGCTAGCGCATCAGGTAAGTGCATTCGCTTCCCTGTGCATCTGATTAGAGTGTTCAAAAGCCGTGCATCTGTTGGTGTTAGAGCAATCAGATTAAGCGAGGGCGATATTGTGGTGAGCATGTCCATCTTGATTGGTGGGGCGGGCGTTTCCTCTGAGGAACGAAGCGGTTATCTCAAACGTGCCAACCAATTAAGGCGGGCGGGCGATGAAGAAGTGGAAATCACCACAGAGCATGATGAAGATGAAGTTGCAGTGAATATTGATTTATCTGACGCGCGATTTAACGAACTTGCTAGCCGTGAACAATTTATTTTCACCGTCACTGAAAATGGTTATGGCAAGCGCACTTCCGCCTATGAATATAGGGTAACGGGGCGAGGCGGTAGCGGAATTGTTAACATCGTCACCAGCGCACGCAATGGCAAAGTTGTTGGCAGTTTTCCAATCAACCATGATGATCAATTAATGTTGATGACAGACGCTGCTAAATTAATTCGTTGTGGCGTTGTTGATATACGAATTGCAGGGCGCAACACGCAAGGAGTTACCATTTTCAAAATCGCAACTGATGAAAAAGTCGTATCCGCAGTGCGCATCAATGCTTCCATGCTTGGTGACGATGAAGTTGGAGTTGGAGTTGAGCTTGAAATAGAAATTGGCGTTGAACCAATAATTACTGAGGATATAACAGGTGAATAGGCGAATAGGGGTTTATGCTGGAACATTTGATCCAATAACTCACGGACATATTGATATTATCCGCCGTTGCTTGAGCGTGGTTGATGAGTTGATAATCGGGGTTGCGCTGGATACGGGCAAAAACCCAATTTTCACGGTAGAGGAGCGAACCGAACTAGTGCAGCATGAAATCGGACATTTGAGCGATGACCCAACTCGCCTAAAAGTGTATGGATTTTCGGGATTGTTGGTGAACTTTGCTCGGGCGCATCAAGCGAGTTTGCTGTTTCGTGGCTTGCGTGCAGTTGCTGATTATGAATATGAGTTTCAAATGGCGTGCATGAACTCAAAACTCGCCCCCGAACTTGAAACATTATTCCTGCCAGCATCAGAATCAACCCATTTTGTCGCCTCCCGCTTTGTTAAACAGATTTGCAAATTAGGCGGTGACATCAGCCAATTTGTGCCAAAAAATGTTGAACAAACTTTGTGCGAATATTATGCTAAAAATCCCTCTTAAATCTGCCAACTCTTAAATATGCTCCCTCTTAAATATGCAATATCCCACCGCATTTGTTGAAAGGGTGAAAACCCATTTTCGTTTGTCAGAGGTGATTGGCAAGCGAATTGCGGTGCGTCGTCACGGGCGGGAGTTTCAAGCATTATGTCCGTTTCATAATGAAACTACGCCATCATTCACCATCAATGACGAGAAAAACTTTTATTATTGTTTCGGCTGCGGAGCAAAGGGCGATGCAATCACCTTTGTGATGGAGCATGAACGGCTAACATACCCGCAGGCGTTGGAAAAACTCGCTAATGATGCGGGAATAGCTCTACCCAAACCAGATGTTGCCACATCACAACGTTATTCGCGTGAGGAGAAATTATTCGCCGCCTGCCAAGCCGCAACCCAATATTTTGTTGGTCAATTAGGGCAATCAGTCGCCCATAATGCTCGGCAATATTTGCATAAACGGGGCATAAATGAGGCAGCAATGAATGAGTTTCAAATTGGTTATGCACCAATTAACCGTGAAGGTCTAAAAACTGCATTACTGCAAATGGGGCATAGTGAAGCAACATTGGTTGATGCGGGTTTGTTGATTAAAGTTGAGGGCAAGCCGACTTATGATAGGTTTCGTGGTCGGGTGATATTTCCAATCAGAGCAGCAAATGGCAAGGTGATTGCCTTTGGTGGAAGATTGCTGGAGGCGCAGGAAAACTCACCGAAATATCTCAATTCACCTGAAACACCGTTATTTAATAAGCGTCAAACTTTGTTTAATCTTGATAAAATCAAGCAAATGCGTGATTTGCCAAACTTAGTGGTGGTGGAAGGCTATATGGACGTGGTTTCATTGCATATTAACGGTTTGAAACACTCAGTTGCACCGCTCGGAACGGCGTTTAGTGAGGAACATTTGCAATTATTATGGCGATATAATCCAAACCCAATCATGTGTTTTGATGGTGACAAAGCAGGGCAGAAAGCCATGTTGCGGGCAGCAGAGATTGCCTTGCCGTTGATTAATAGCAATAATAATATTCGTTTTTGTGGGTTGCCAAATGGTGAAGATCCAGATTCATTTATTCGTTCAAGCGGGTTGCAAGCGATGCAAACATTGTTGGACGGTTCTTTGAGTATGTCAGAATTGCTGTGGAATTGCTTTATTGGCATTAAACATTTTTCCACGCCCGAAGCACTCGCTCAAGCGGAATCACAATTACTCGCTAATATCAACAAAATCACTGATGATAATTTGAAAAAACGTATCATTAATGCGTATAAAAGCCGATTATGGCATATTAATAAGCAGCAATATATGAAAAATAATAAGCCCCAAAACTTGAATAATAGTAACTCAAATAATAGTAACTCAAATAATGGCAATTTCAATAATAATCTAGCAGCGATTAATAGCGCAATTGTCAATAACAAAGTTACTCCGCTCGCCACCGCATTGGAGCAGGTTTTTGCACTTATAATTCACTTTCCTGCATTATTGTTGGAGGCAGAAATTGAACATGCGCTTTATAATTGGAATTGGCAAAATAGCGTGATTTATCCCGCCATCATCAACATAATCAGTTCCAATCAACAATTAAGTGAATCTCGCCAAATTATGCGGGAGTTTTTGCAAACCAACACGCCAGAGATTGCCAATTATATGCAAAAAAAATATGATGCGGGGATAATTTCATCACGCCTATATGATATGGACGCAATAGAGGGAACATTTGAGGCAAAATCACTATTTTTGAAGTTGCAAAACAAAATTGAGCAACAAATAACGATGCAAGAAATGCAAGCGATGTCCAATAATCCTGACAATGAAAATAAATTGGTTGAGATGATAAAAATGCAACAAATGAAGCTCGCCCAGCAATTAAATGACAATGAAGAGCCTTATATATAGGCTGCGTAAGCAAAAAATATCACAGAAACATTGATTTGCTCAGTTGATTGCATTATATGATTATATGTAATATAAAATTAACATAATAAAGATATAAAAGTAAAGTTAAAAAGCGATAGCTTAAGCAATTTCAATAATAACACTCCCCCGCAATACATCAAAACTACAGGATTTATTCTAACATGGCAAAAACAAAAAAAGAAGGCAATAATGGTGAAAATATGTTAGGTGAGAACTCTCTAGGTGAGAACTCCGTAAGTGAGAATATTTTGCATGATAATGCGGATAACCCCTCGCCCAAGCCAAAAAAGCAGCCTGCAAAAGCAATCAGTGAAAAACAAGAAATGGAAATTGTTAAAAAACTGATGGAGATGGGTAAAAAGCGTGGCTACGTTACTTATACCGAATTAAATGATATACTGCCCGCCAATGATTTTCCACCTGATAGAATGGACGGAGTTATTCGTGCGCTAGGTGCGGTGAAAATCCGTGTTCTAGAAGAAAATGAAGTGGAATCTGGGCGCAAAAAGAGCATTCATTTGCAAGAAGATGATATTTTAGAAGATGATAGCGAAGAAGTGGATTTGCAAGAAGAGCCTGAGGAAGAAGGGCTAGTTGTTGAAAATACTGGAAGATCTGATGACCCTGTTCGCATGTATTTGCGGGAAATGGGCAATGTAGATTTGCTTTCGCGTGAAGATGAAATTGCCATCGCCAAACGAATTGAGCATGGGCGTGAAGTTTTAATCAGCTCGCTTTGTGAAAACCCCGTTGTGATGAAACAAATGCTACAATGGCGAGATGAGCTTGGAGCTGGCACAATTTTGCTGCGTGAAATTATTGAGCTAGATGCAAGTTTTGGCGCAACCGCTGTTGATGATATCGCCGCAGTGGCAGAAATTGAAGGAACCGAGGAAATATCTGACAATATAGTAACGTCACCAATCAAAATTGCAGAGCCAAAATTGTTAACAGCAAATGATGATGAGAGCGAATCTGATTTGCCTGATATTATATTGTCAGAAGATGAAGAAGAATTGGAAGATGAAGAAGCTCCGATGTCACTCATTGCGCTGGAGAATACTTTATTGCCACAAATGATTGAAGCGTTGGATAAGTTCGCTGCAATCAGCAAAAAAATGCGTAATCATCATCAAAAACGGCTTGATTGTGCTTATGGTGAGGGCAAAATAACGCCAAAAGATATAGAAAATTATGAGAAAAATCGCAAAGAACTTTCTGCCGTAGTGATGGAGTTCAAGCTGAATAATGCTTGCGTGGAAGAGCTAACTAGCCGTATTTATGAGATTAACAAGCGGTTGTTTGAAACTGAAGCACAAGTGATGCGCCTTGCAGAAGACGCTGGAGTTGGACGCAAAGATTTCGTTAAATATTATGCAAGCAACGAAATGAACCAAAAATGGCTTGATGAAGTCGTGAAATTACGCACCAAAGGCTGGAAGGATTTCGTCACCAATCATCGTGCGGAAGTGGAAAATATTCGTGGCAAAGTTTTTGCTGTCGGTCATGAAGTGGGGATTGATGTCACCGAGTTTAAGCGCATGGTTGCCGATGTGCAAAAAGGCGAACGTGTTACTAACCGTGCCAAAAAAGATATGATTGAGGCCAATTTGCGCCTTGTGATTTCAATTGCCAAAAAATATACCAACCGTGGATTGCAATTTCTTGATTTAATTCAAGAGGGGAATATTGGCTTGATGAAGGCAGTTGATAAGTTTGAATATCGCCGTGGGTATAAGTTTTCAACTTATGCAACTTGGTGGATTCGTCAAGCAATCACACGTTCCATTGCGGATCAAGCCCGAACTATCCGCATTCCTGTGCATATGATTGAGACAATCAACAAAATTGTGCGCACATCACGGCAAATGCAAATTGAGATGGGGCGTGAGCCAACCCCCGAAGAATTATCCGAACGGTTAGTTATGCCGCTGGAAAAAGTGCGCAAAGTGATGAAAATTGCCAAAGAACCCGTCAGTTTGGAGACCCCAATTGGTGATGAGGAAGATTCGCAACTAGGTGATTTCATTGAGGATAAAAACGCAATTCTGCCAGTTGATGCCGCTATGCAATCCAATTTGCGTGAAGTCACAACCCGTATTTTGTCATCGCTCACTCCCCGTGAAGAGCGTGTGCTGAGAATGAGGTTTGGAATTGGAATGAATACCGACCACACTTTGGAAGAAGTTGGGCAGCAATTTTCTGTGACAAGGGAGCGTATTCGTCAGATTGAGGCAAAAGCCTTACGCAAACTCAAGCACCCAAGCCGTTCCCGCAAAATGCGCAGTTTCTTGGAGCATTAAAAAACCCTATACTTTCTAATCAAGTATAGGGCATGCTTAAGTTAGCAAAGAACAACCAGTTAAATATTTCTCAATTAGGGTATTTAACTGATCTTTGTTAATCTATAAAATTAAGTTGTAGCTCAACCCTACGGTCACGCCATAAACATGATTTTAGCTCACTAGTCATTCCACCCTTGCAATCACTCACAGGATTCTCTGCGCCGAGTGCTTGCACACTCACTTTCTCAGTTTTCAAATATCCCTGCGCTGCAATATATTGACGAACCGCCTCGGCTCGGCGTTGCGAAAGTGCATAATTATAATCGTTGCTGCCGAAACTATCAGTATATCCAACCAAATCAATGCTATTAATATGTTGAGATGAACGCAATAAATCCACCACTTGATCCAATTTATCCTTAGCAACGGGCGTTAGCAATGCGCTATCAAAATCAAAATAAACATGCAATAATTCCATGTTTATCACTTGCTTGATTTGCTCATCACAACCATTTGGTTTTTGCACACCAGAGCCACTCATTGTTGAATCACTAACCCCCAAGTTGCTAACCCACTTCGTGACAACGCAATTATTCCACGTATTTTTAATGACATCGCCCGAAAAAGCCCCACCAGAAAAAGCAGCGTTTGATGAACTACGAACCGAATCATGCAATCCTGCATCTTCATGTTCATGCCCCATAATGCGGTGATGTGGGTAATCGCAAGCGTTTGCTGCAAATGTCGCCAATGAAAATGTAGCGATTGCGCATGTCGTTAATATTTTATTTTTCATAATTTATATATATCCGTAGTTTAATATTCACTAAAAAACATAGCAATAATTGCGCCAAAACACAATCGCACATCGCAATGCTTGCAATCAAACCAACAGATTTATATACTCAAGTGTTGTTTCAGCAACATATAAGATTGTCACATATTAATAGCATAAATAATATTTGCACAAAAATATTTGCACAAAGAAATTGCATTTTGCACAACTTTATCATAAACATAATCATATGTTAATTGTGCAGAAATTTGGTGGAACATCGGTTGCAACAACAGAGCGTATCGCTGCTGTGGCGAACCATGTTTTGCGAGAAATAAAGTTAGGAAATCAGGTGATTGTGGTGGTTTCAGCGATGTCTGGTGCAACAGATCAACTGGTTGGTTATGTGCGTGATGTCTCTGATTTAGGTGAGGTGGAAGCCTATGCTGACCATGATTTAGTGGTATCATCGGGGGAGCAAGTGACGGCTGGTTTGCTTGCGTTGCGCCTGCGTTCAGTGGGGATTCCAGCACGAGCATGGGCGGGTTGGCAAGTGCCTATCCGCACCAGCGAGGCTTATGGCAAAGCCCGCATTGAACATATTGATACATACGCTGTTCAGCAAAGTCTTAATAACGGCAGGGTTGCGGTGATTACGGGCTTTCAGGGCGTAACTGCATCAGGGCGCATCACCACATTAGGGCGTGGCGGGTCGGATACTTCCGCAGTGGCAATTGCCGCAGCCTTCGGGGCGGGAAGGTGCGATATTTATACGGACGTAGACGGGGTTTATACCACCGATCCGCGCATTGTGAAAGATGCCCGCAAGCTGGAAATGGTTTCATATGAAGAGATGTTGGAGCTTGCCTCAGCGGGAGCAAAAGTTTTGCAAACACGCTCGGTTGAAATGGCGATGAATCATAATGTGCGGTTGCAAGTGCGCACCAGCTTTTCGGAATTGAGCGGAACAACTTTAGTGAGAGAAGAAGAAATGCTAGAAAAACAACGAGTTACAGGGCTTGCTTATAGCCGTGATGATGCCCGCATCACGCTTTCAAATGTGGCAGATAAACCAGGTATTTCGGCAGCGATTTTTGGCCCACTAGCGGATAGCAATGTCAATGTGGATATGATAGTGCAAAACGTCACTCCTGATGGGCAAACTACTGATGTGACCTTCACTGTTAGCCGTGGGGAGCTGGCAACTGCACTGAAATGTTTGGAGGCTTCACAAGGCAAAATTGGTTATAAATCAATTCATCATGATGCAAATGTGGCGAAACTTTCCGCCGTGGGGGTGGGTATGAAATCACATGCGGGGGTGGCGCAGCAAATGTTCAAAACATTAGCCGAAAAGGGCATAAATATCATTGTTATCACCACTTCTGAAATCAAAATCAGTGTGCTAATTGAGGAAAAATATATTGAACTAGCCCTGCGTGCGTTACATGATGCTTATGGGTTGGGTGTTGGTGCAAAACAATGAATGAAAGCCCAATGAATATCATTTTAGATGTGCAAACAAAAAACAATACATTAACTCAAACAATAACAAGTTTCCTAGCTTGTCGTGTATTAAAAAATAAATTTGGTGAAGAAGCAGAAAAAAAGTTTAAATACTGGTGTAAAGGTCATGATATAAGACAAGATGCAAAAACTGCTGCACTTAGATTATTTAATTGTAAAGAAGCATATATCGGTATGTTAAATATAATTATGGAAAATCCAGGTGATACGCAAAACATAATAACAAAGGCATCAGAATTTATTATAAAAAAATATGCCGAAGATTATGGTAACTTGTATGGGGAACGTTATAAATATAATTCTCCAGTATTTTTACCTCGTTTGCCTTTGTTACCTAATGCAGAAAATAGAGCCAAAAATAAAGAAAGAAAAAACATAATTAATGAAAATAACATAAATATAAAAGTAATATAATTTGACATATTCTTTGGAATAATCAAATGGTGGTGATTATGAAAGATAATATTAAACCAATCAACATTGCACTACAAGGTGGAGGGGCGCATGGCGCGTTCACTTGGGGGGTTCTTGATGCGCTGCTAGAAGATGGACGCATTGATATTGACGGCATTTCCGCCACTAGCGCAGGGGCAATGAACGCCTCCGTTTATGCTTATGGCATGATGTGTGGCGGTAATGATGGCGCGCGCCAAGCCTTGCATGATTTTTGGCAAGATGTTTCACAAATCTCAAAAACTGCATCATTCACCAAAGCAATTGCGCCTTTTACTAACAACCCAATATTTGCGATGTTTGGCGGGGCGAGCGAGTTGCTTGCACAAATGAACTTCAACATGTTGAACAACTTCACCGAGATGTTCTCGCCCTATCAGTTCAACCCGATGAATATTAATCCACTTAAAGATGTATTGTTGAAACATGTGGATTTTGACAGCCTAAAAACTTGTGAACTGGTGCGTTTATTTATCTGCGCAACTAACGTGAAGAATAACAAAATTAAGATTTTCTCCAATCATAAAGATAATGACGATATCACCGTGGACGCTATCATGGCGTCAGCTTGCTTGCCGATGCTGTTTCAAGCGGTGGAAATTAAGGGCGAGTTTTATTGGGACGGTGGATATGTTGGTAACCCCGCCCTTTATCCATTATTTTATCAAACCAAAACAGATGATATGATGGTAGTGCATATCAACCCGATTGAGCGTAATGACTTGCCAACCAAACCGCATGAAATTGCTAACCGCATCAACGAGTTGAGTTTCAATTCATCATTATTGCGTGAGTTTAGAGCGATTGCGTTTGTGCAGAAAATGATTGATGAAGGTTGGATTAAAGATGAGTTTTTGCCGCAAATCACGCATAGTCAGTTTTTCATGCACGCCATTCGGGCTGATGATGTTATGCGCAAATATGATGTTGCAAACAAGTTTAGTGTGGATTGGGGATTTTTATGCAATTTGCGTGATGCTGGAATTGCAACAACTAAAGAATGGTTGAAACATAATTTTGTGAATATCGGGGTGAAATCAACGCTAGATATACGCAAAGAATATCTAAGTGACTAGAGCTTTTTAGCCTAATTTATTTCGGCATATCCACATCATAATAATACATATTATCCCATGATGCAAGCTGGGTTGTGTCCGCTGAAGAACCACATGCTGAAACTGAAAGCAAACAACCTAAAGCAAAAAACATTTTAACATATCTCATATTTTTTATATCCAAATAATATGGTTACTTAATAATCATATTTTGAACAGGAATTGCGATATGCGCAAGAGCAATATGCGTTTTTTGCATAGATTATCATCAAACCGTAACATTTCGCACTGCACAATGAACTAAAAACGCATTGCTTGCCCTATTTTCGCTGTTTTTTGCGCTCATTTGAAGGAGCAATCCCCAGTTGCTTACGATATTTCACCACGGTTCGCCGTGCCACTTCAATCCCTTGGCTTTGCAATTCTGCGGCAATCGCCTCATCAGAAAACGCTTTGCCCTCCGCTTCTCGCTTGATGATTTGCTCAATCAAGTGCATCACGCTACGGCTGGAATAATTATTTCCACCATTTGCATTTGCCAAATTAGCAGTGAAGAAATATTTCATTTCAAACGTTCCACGCTCCGTTGCCATATATTTTTGCGTGGTGATGCGGCTCACCGTGCTTTCATGACAATTGGCAGCAACTGCCACATCTCGCAGGGTCATTGGGTGCAAATAGGCAATGCCAAAATCAAAAAAATCTTTTTGTTGCGCAATAATAGCTCCCGCCACATTCAGCAAAGTTGCATTACGTTGTTGCAATGATTTCAACAACCAATTTGCATTGCTCATATGCTCATTCACCACTTTGCAATCTAATTTATCTCGCAATTTCGCTACAAATTGCTTGGAATATTTTGCATCAATGGCAATTTTGGGCAAAACTTCATCATTTAGTTCAACCTCCCATTCACCATTTGCACCCCGACGCACCATCACATCGGGGATCATAGTTTGCGGGGCGACAACTTCATAATCACTGGCAGGTTTGGGGTTGCACTCCCTGATTTTTGCGATATAAGGCAATAATTCCTCTGGCTTCAAGCGACATAAACGGCATAGTTTTTTACCATTTGTTTCAATAATCAACGGCAGGTTATCCAATATAATTTGCATCACATCATCAAGCAATTCTCGCTCCTGCAACTGCAATTGCAAGCATTCCTGCAAATTGCGCGCGCCAACCCCCGTTGGTTCGCATTCATGAATTAACTGTATAATATTTTCTAAATCCGCCTCATTAATTCCCATTATTGATGCACGTTCTTGATAATCCAGCGGAAAATATCCTGATGCGTCAATCATATCAATAATTACTTCCGCCATTTTGAGCTGCAACCCGCCAAGCATTTTATTTTGCAATTGCGTCATTAATTCCTGATGTAGCGTCTTTTTCTGCACCATACGCTCCGCCATGGTTTGCATGAAGTCACTTCCTAATGCACCACCAATTGCACCGCCATCATATACCCCTTCATAGCGCAATGTGGAAACTTCTTCACCGCCCCATAATTCTCCCTCATTCATATCTATTTTATCAATTGATAATGAAGGACTATCTGAGAATGAAAGACTATCTGCATTTGCGGCTTGAGTTGCACCTGATATTTCTTCATTTCTCATTTTTTCATTAAAGTTTTTTTCATTGCCCAGCTTTTCATCACCACTTTCTGCATTGAAACTTTCTGCATTAAAACTTTCCTCATTCACAGTCAGGACTGGGTTTTTCTCCAGTTCATTTTCCACCAAAACCTGCAATTCATGGCTGGAGAGTTGCAATAATTCAATTGATTGGCGCAATTGTTGCGTCATCACCAATGATTGCCCTTGTCGTATTTCTAAAGATTGCTGCACCATAACAATAATAATATTGCATTAATTTGATAATATGGCAAGGTTTTTGCATGAATGTTAATATATATGTCCACTTCCCTCAACTTCGCAACATATATCCCTCACCACGAATAGTTATCAAATGCAACGGGCGGGCGGGGTCTGGCTCAATTTTCTTGCGCAACCGAGTGATTAACACATCAACCATGCGTGAATTACCATCGTCAATATCACCTGAAATATGTTGCAAAATATCCTCCCTTGCCATTGGCTGATTTAAGTTTTTAGCGAGTAATAGCAACAAAATCATCTCACCTTCCGTTAAATGCACCGCTTTGCCCGCATAATTCAACAGTTTTTTCTCACAATTCAAATGATAATCACCAAACATTATCACCATATTTTTATGCACCGTAATTTGCGTGCGTTTAATCAGTTTTTGCAAACGCAGCACTAATTCCTTCGGTTCAAACGGCTTGGGCAGATAATCATCAGCTCCAGCCTCCAGCCCTGTGATGCGGTCATGCGCTTCCCCCATTGCCGTCAACATTAAAACTGGTGGCAATTGTTTTGTATCATTACCCATATTAAACAAGCTCTGCAAAAACTGCAATCCAGTTTCACGCGGCATCATCACATCAAGCACAATAGCATCATATTTGAAAAACCTTAGCTTCGCTCTAGCATCATCAGCGTCACAGGCACATGTTACCATCAAACCATGCTCACCCAAATAGCGAGCGATTAATTTGCGCAACCGTAAGTCATCATCAACCACCAATATATGCGCAATTGTGGCGATGTTCATATTCCTTGCCTCCTAATTTGCACATAAAAAGCCCCCTCCCCGCCATGATGCGCCAGTGATTGTTGCAACGCCACCACCATTGGTTGAAAACTTGGCTCAATGCACCATCTTGGCAAGTTCCGCCTCAGCTCTCCCATTCCCAATTGTTGCCTGCTATTTTGGCGGCTACCCTTGCCCGTGATAACCAACGCAATTTTTGCACCATCATGCCATGCACCACGCAAAAACCCATATAAAGCCTCATAAGCCACCGCTAGCGACATATCATGCAAATCTATTTTATGAGTGATAATCATACGCTCCAACCGCAATTGCCGCATTAATGATACATCTATTTTATTCAGGCGAATTGTTGGTGTTTCACGGTCATAAATCGGGTAACGAACGGGTTGTTGCGTGATTAATATTTGTTTAGTAATATTATTTCTGATGAGATTTTTGTTTGTGACATCTTGATTTATGTTATATTCATTAATCGCATTTTGCCTCAAGTCAATATCTCTATCAACATCTTCATTCATATTTGGGGCGGTATCTGGAGAAAACTGCACATACAGCCCCATATCAACCTGAATTGCCAAACTCCGCTTTTCTGCAATCCCTTGTTTGACTAGCACACCATCACTAGTTTTTTTAATAGCGTTGTCACGGTTTTTTTTAGTGGCGTTATCACGGCTTTTTTGATTAGCATTATCACGCAGTCGCTCCACATCTTGCACTTCATTGCGCCAAAGCTGCAAATCCTCCTCATTAATATTAATATGCTTATTATTTTTCATCAATTAAATAATAACCATATTTAACTGCAAAAAACACAAAAAAAATTGCAACACTTCACAAAATTGAAATAATATGATAATATTATTTATTTTAACTATAATTAAGAATACATTAAATGAGAAACAATGAAACCACTTCCAACTAGTAATTCTCAAAAAGATAATAGTATAATATTAAGAGAAGTTATAAGATTAATGAAAATAATTGTTGCAGATAAAAATGAAATAATGACAGATGTTTTAGACCCAATAGAACAAAAACCGATAAATCTTCATGACGCCACTCATTTATTAATTGCAAAAATGCCTCCTATAAAAATGGGAAATTATCAAGTAACTGGCGTCAACGGCATAAATATAGACACGTTTCACCCAACTAAAGAACTTTTTCAAGAAGAATATAGCGGTATTTTAGACGAAGCTCGCGTTGCGATTGAACAGTTTTGTTCAACACCTTGCCGACCAGCATCTTTAGGACGAATGATTTATTATGCAGGTTGGTTAAAAAAGCATGATATTGACCCAGTAAAAGCATTGAAAGACCATATAAAAGTTAGGCAAGAGACGTTTGGTGCGGGGTTTGGAGAAGAAATTAATGTCAATAAACAACTTGGAAATGTTCCAGCAAATATTATTTCACCAAACAGTGCCATTATAAATGAGAGAAAAGGAGAGAACAAATCACCTCATAGACAATAAACAACACCTCACAAAATCACCATGTCATCACGGTGAATGATAGCGTCGCCACGTTCATAACCGAGCTTTTCGGTAATATATTTGCTTTGCGTGCCAATAATTTTTTGTAATTCCTCAAAATCATAAGCAACCAACCCCTTGGCGATAACTACCCCGCAATCAATCACACTGACGGAATCCCCCCTGTTGAACCGCCCCTCAACTGCAACCACTCCCACGGGTAGCAAACTATTGCCCGAGCAAAGTGCATTTGCTGCACCTTTATCCACCATAATTTTGCCTGTTGGTGAAAGCGAACCCGCTATCCATTCCTTGCGTGCGCTAAGCGGAGTTTTGCCCGCCACAAAAATGCTATGTTTTGCCCCCGCCATCAACGAGGCAATGGGGCGATGCACCAACCCACTTGCAATCACCGTGTGACAACCGCTACTTGTCGCAATATTTGCTGCCTCCACTTTGGTTATCATTCCACCTGTTCCAACATTGCTAACTGACGGGGCAGCATATCCTCGCACTTCATCGTTAATATGCAAAATACGCTCCAACAACACCGCATCAGGGTTCAAACTTGGGTTTGCGGTATATATTCCCGCTACATCGGAGAATAAAATCAACAAATCCGCATCAATCATTTGTGCCACACGAGCCGCCAAACGGTCATTATCACCCACACGCAAATCACCCGTTGCGACTGTATCATTTTCATTGATAATTGGCACAACTCCAAGCTCCAGCAATGTATGCAATGTGGTGCGTGCATTCAAAAATCGTCGCCTCACTTCGCTATCATCAATGGTGAGCAACACTTGCGCTACCTTAATTAAATCCTCCGCAAATACCTCCTGCCATATCCGCATTTGCATAATTTGCCCACAAGCGGCGGCGGCTTGCTTGAGTGGTTGCGATATTGTCCCGCTAGGCAGTTTCAATGATGCTCGCCCAAGCGCAACCGAACCAGAGGAAACCACGCATATCTGCTTGCCCGCACGGCGCAATTCAGCAATATCTTTTGCCAAGCCCGCCAACCAATAATGTTTCATCTGCCCCGTTTCAGGGTTGCTAACGAGGCTTGAGCCAATTTTTATGATGATTTTACGGCTATTTTGAATTGCTTCCATGCAGTTTAACTTAAGCAAAAATGCAATTCATCTCAACCTTAAAATCATCATAAATTGTAAAAAATCATTGCGCAGTGCAAAAAATAATAGTATTTTATATGGCTATGATAAATATATCTGCTCGCAATCCAAATAATAACTCCAATAATAATCACAATAATAACCCTAATAATAGTTATAATTCAAATAATATTGATAATTTGCCTATCGCTATTGCTCAGTGTGATTTCATGGTGGGCGATGTGCGGGGCAACAAAGCTAAAATTGAACAGGTTTATAATGCGCAAGTGAAAAATGGTGCAGCCATCATCGTATTTCCCGAATGCGCCATCACAGGCTACCCTGCCGAAGATTTGCTATTATTGCCATATTTTCAACAAACAGCCATGCAAGCAATTGAGGATTTAGCCACCATCACCTCAAAACATCAATGCCCCATGATTGTGGGTGGGGTTTGGCGTGAAGATGACCAACTTTATAATGTTGCATTTTGGCTTGAAGATGGTGCGATACAGCGCATTTTTCGCAAAATATCCCTCCCCAATGAAGGAGTGTTTGATGAACGCCGAGTATTCGCCGCAAGCATCTCATCAGAAGTGATGGAATGGCGGGAACACCGCATTTCAGTGATTATTTGTGAAGATATGTGGCACCCAAGGCGTATGTCCTATCAAGTGTTAAATAACACAGATTTGTGCATTGTCATCAACGCATCACCATTTGAAGATGGAAAACTTGCACGCCGTCACCAAGTTGCACAAACGCTTTCACGCATATATCCGCACCCGTTGGTTTATGTTAATATGGTGGGCGGACAAGATGAAATTGTGTTTGATGGTGGTTCTTTTTGCCTCAATCAAGCGGGTGAAGTGACGCATCAATTAAAATGCTTTAGCGAAGATATACGCATCATTC
The DNA here is from genome assembly GCA_043765375.1 of Alphaproteobacteria bacterium. Lineage (GTDB taxonomy): Bacteria > Pseudomonadota > Alphaproteobacteria > Rickettsiales > UBA998 > JAYUJH01. Next base: position 7,881 of record JAYUJH010000004.1, on the reverse strand, counting down.
AATTGAGCAAACCTGAAATTGTGCAACCAATTGAGCGCATACCTGCTATATATGCAGCATTGAAACTTGGCTTGCAGGCTTATGTGCGCAAAAATGGTTTTGAGCGAGTTTTGCTTGGTTTATCTGGTGGGATTGATTCTGCCCTCGTTGCAGTGATTGCTGCCGATGCTTTGGGGGCGGAAAATGTGCGTTGTGTGATGCTCCCCTCGCCTTATAATGCCGAAATCAGCATGGAAGATGCGCTCGCATTGGTGAAAAATCTAGGGGTGCGTCATGATGTTCTACCAATTAATCTAGGTATGGAAGCGGTTGAGGCAATGCTTGGCAGCTATCAAACCAGCGAACTTGCGCTTGAAAATATGCAATCACGTCTGCGGGGATTGCTATTAATGACCATCAGCAATTCAAGCGGTGAGTTATTGCTAACCACGGGCAATAAATCCGAGATTGCTACAGGATATTGCACATTATATGGTGATATGTGCGGGGCTTTCAATGTGTTAAAAGATGTGTATAAAACCACTATTTATGAATTGGCAAATTATGTGAATGCTATGAAAATAGATACTATGGAAACAAATGCTATGAACATAGATACCATGGAAGATGTGCAAAATGATTGTCGTAATGTAATTCCACAACGCATCATCACCCGCCCACCATCGGCAGAATTGCGGGAAAATCAACGTGATGACGATTCCCTTCCACCTTATGATTTGCTGGATAAGATTTTGCATTTAGCAATAGAGGGGCGCAAAGGTGCGGTTGAAATTATTGAACTTGGTTTTGCTAGTGAAACTGTGCATCAAGTTTTGCATTTGCTGAAAATATCGGAATATAAACGCTCACAAGCTGCTATCGGCGTGAAAATATCCTCAATGTCATTTGGGCGCGATTGGCGAATGCCAATCACACGTAAATAGTTGGCGAATGCCAATCACAAGCAGGTAGTTGGCGAATGCCCATAACTTGTAGATAAAATCACAAAGATATAGTTGGCTGGCGAATGCTTAAATATAGTGCTTTCTAATTTTATTTACTTGTTATTTTCAAGTGAATAAAATTAGAAAGCACTATATCTCATATGTTTATAGTGATTTATCCTAATTTTTAATGACCGATAAAATCGGTAATTAAAAATAGGAATCACTATAACACCTAAAAAATATCTTTCATGCTCAATTTACCACTTCCACGTTGCAATGGTTGTTGCTGATTTTCTCCCGCCTTCCAACCCGTCAGATAAAGCAAATGTGCGGTTGCCTTCACCCGCCCATCATCATCAGAAAACTTGTTGCGATATTCTTCCGCCGCATTCATAAACAACCCTCTTGCGGTGAAGTTTTTGCACCTATCCCGCAAAATATTAGCCTCTCCAGCCATACGCAATTCCTGCATTAATGCAAACATATTTTCGTAACTTAGGCGAATAATTTCATCATCAACCACTGGCAGTTGCAAATGCGCTCGCTGCATCAACGCCCCCGCATCACGAATATCCATAAATGGAGCAATGCGAGGAGAGATTCCGCCACCTTGCATTTCCGCAAAGCTCAAACAATGGCGCAATTCCTGCAAACTATGCACTCCTGCAACGGCAACTAGCAACAAACCATCTGGCTTTAATGCGTTAGTCATTTGGATTAACGCCCCCGCTAAATCATTAGCATGATGCAAATGCAACAGCGAGAATATTGCGTCAAAAACATTATGCTCAAACGGCAAATGCTCATCATCATAAGCGAGGTTTGAATTATTGCTCGGGTGCGAGTTAGCCACCCAAGTTTTACCAATTTTGTGATGCGCCGAAATTATCTTCCCCGCCCCGCCATAAACCAAAATATTAGCGAAATCTCTGTTAATTAAATCTAACCGTTCACAAATGCGCTCTTCCACCAATTGATGCAAAAAATCTGTTTGCGCATCATGGCTTTGCTTGCGCTTATGATATAGTAGTTTATCAAATATCTGAGATTTATCATAAAGTTTTTGGCTTTGCTGCATCAAATTGCTATAACATTTAACATGAAAAATATCATCATAAAAAATATTATTATCGTTAATATATGGCGTAATTTGGTTTTTAACGCAAAATATTTGAGTGAGTTCGCCGCACAATTATTTTTTCCCGCAAACTGCATGGCGTGCAATGCTGCGGTTGCCAAAATGGGAACAATTTGCAATGATTGTTTTGTGCGAATGCGCATTATGCAAGCACCCGAATGTCATAAATGCGGTGAACCATTTGCATTTGAAGTTGAGAACGATGCTTTATGTGATAATTGTGCAACTAACCCACCAATTTATGATTGCGCAAAATCACTATGGGCTTACGATGATTTAAGTGGAAAAATCGTCAAAGGCTTCAAGTTTAGTGACAAAACATCGCTCGCCCCGCATTTGGGGCAGTTATTGGCAGTTCGTGGAGCTGATTTAATTGCCAAAGCCGATATCATCGCCCCCGTGCCGTTACATTTCAAACGGTTGCGTGAGCGCAGATATAATCAAGCGGGGTTATTATGCAATCATATCGCCAAAAACACTATATTTAACACGGATAATAAGCATAAATTGATACAAGATTTGTTGATACGGACGAGATACACCACACCACAAACGGAATTACCATTCACCAAACGACAACAAAATGTTGATGGCGTATTCAGGGTTAATCCTAAATATGCGAAATCTTTAGCGGGGAAAAATATTTTGTTGATTGATGATGTCATAACCACGGGCGCAACACTCAATGCTTGCGCTGCCACTTTGAAGGCGAAAAATGCTAATGAAGTTTATGTGTTGACACTAACAAAACGATTACTTGATGAATAATGTTAGATGAATAATGTTAGATGATAACATCACAACATCAGCAATTCGGTTTGCATGGTGGTGGCGAGCAAGCGGCTAATTGCCACATAATAACGCTGCATGGCAAGCACATGACGAATGCGAGATTCTGCCAAAGTTTCCTCACGAATATTCAACAAAAAGAAATCACTAGCACCATCAGCAAAGCGGCTTCTCTCAGCTTTCAGCAATTGCTTGGCAATCTCCATTTCCTCGGTGGTGATTTGCATCATCTCCTTACCAATTTTTATATCATTAAAAATGCGCTGTAATTCAATGGTGAGTTGCTGCTGCAAAATGCTACGCTCATGCTCCAACATTCTTTGCATCGCTTTACTTGAAGCAATTTTCCCCTGAGATTCACGTTGCTGCAATGGAATGCTCAAATTAAGTTTCAGCTTGGTTTCTGTCGGGTCACGCACCAATTCTGGTTGCCCCAAATCCTTTGATAATTCCGCTTGCACATCAAGCATTGGCAACAGATTATTGCGTGCCAAGTTTTCATCTTGTTTGGAGCGCAACATCGCTAATTCCAACATCTTAATATCAGGGCGATGATGCAATAATTTCTCCGCTGCATTGGCTACTTCCATCACATCTTTAAAAATATCAACCTCACCCAAATCAAACGAAAAATCTTTGGGTAATTGTGAAATATCTGGAACAATCGGCGTGCCATCTATGTTACGATAATAAAACGAAACGGCTTGCGCGGCATTATTTAGCGTTCGCTCCACATCACGCAACATAGATTTTCGTTTAAGCATATTTTGCTTATTTTCCACCAAAAAAATGCGTGCCTTGTTGCCCGCAGCAACTTCACGTCCCAAAGCAGATTGCCTTGCATTGGCTATTTTCCATATATCTTTGCGAATATCATATTCCAGCCCACGAGATTGCCACTCAAAATACGCATTTAATGCGTTTAATTGTGCGTTTAATTGATCAATTTTTAGGGCAAACTTTGATTCCTGTAATTTCAATTCCTCATTATTTAACGCAGCTCTCCTTGGGTCAATATCACGATTGCGCAACAATGAAAATATCGCACCAACGGCAACTTCTCCGCCTGTTTGGGTGCGCAACTTGCCATCATATGAAGGATATGCTCCATCAGACAAGCTATATCCTCCATAAATACGGCTATTATATTGCTTGAATGGTTGCGTAACATTCAAAGCAGCTGCATTACCGTCATAAAATCCACTTAAGCGAGAATCTGTATTGCCATCAATGCGTCTGTCAAATGCTCCTTGCGCACTGAGCAAATCACCTTGTTGTTTGGCGATTGCTTGATTTGCTTTCATGATGATTGGTAAATGTTTGGCTGAACTTGCAAGCAAATCTTTAGCATATAATTTTTGTGCTGCCCGAACTTGCGAGAATTGTGCTTGGATTGCTGTTGCCAACACAAATACGACCAGCATGATGATTGCGTTATTTTTGCTTGCCATGCTTGCCTTCATCTTTGCCTTCGTCATAATCATGATTATGGTTTTGATTGGGCGGAAAGCCGTTTAACTGCCGCCATAATTCATAACCAAGTGCAACTTCTTCCAACAAAACCCAGCCTCTCACTTTTGAACCATAACGCAAAAATCTTGCTTTTGGCCATCGGCGTTTTTTTGCATCTGGTTGTTGCGCCTCGGTTTCTGGCACAACTAACACCCGAAACTTACCATTCACATCTGAGGCAGGGTCAACCGAGAGAACCCGCCCCCGAAAAGTTCCAATCGCCGCAACGTCGGTTAGCCCACTAATTTGAACCGCAGGATAACCCTCAAAAATCAAGCTAACTTCACGATTTTTATGCACTAATGGCGCATCTAAACCACTAACGAATAATTCAACCACGGGAGTTTTGTTTGCTGGCAAAATATCTGCCAGACGCTCGCCACTTTTCACAAAGCTCGCCGCCCCGATTGAACTTAAATTAGTAACCATACCTGAATGAGGCGCAACCACATCTTGAGTTGAAAGCCGTGAAAGCCTTGTTTCCGCTTGGTTCAAACCCGCCTGCGCATCATTAACTTTTGAGAGCATTTCTTTGAGTTTAATTTTCGCCTGTTCATATTCACGTTGTGATGCAAGCCCTTGATTTAACAAAGTTTTTTGCCTATCATAATCAAGGCGAGCCGTTTCACTAGCAATTTCTACAAACTCCAATTTCTGCTTAATCGCATTACGCTCCGCCTGCAACCGCTCCAATAATTGTGGATCATTATCAATAATTTGTGCAATTAAATCACCTTGCTTGACAAACTGTCCATCTCGCACATGCCAATGTTTAATGCGCCCGTCAACTAATGCGTTGAGATGTTGCGGCCTATCATCTGGCACAAGAGTTGAAACTTTACCATATCCAGATGAAGTCTGCCGCCACGGCGTGAACATCAACGCAATAATAATCATAATTAGCGCAAAAAACAACCATTTAGCAAGCAAGTTACTTTTGTTCAAGTTCGCCAATTTTTGCGTCGCAATCACATTAAACATGTCAACATGTTGTTGCTTAAAAACCCCCTGCTCCGTATGATTATTATTATCCATAATATTTATCTATATCCATCACTCAAAACTCATCTCATAATCATACGGATTATCAAATGATTTATGTTTTGTTTTATTCATGAGAAAATATTTATCAAACCCATTAATCACCCTACCATTGGTGAAATAAATAAATGTGAATGGCAAATCCAAAATATTTCGCATAATTCTCTCACGTTCAGCATGGTTGAGCGCATCAAATACGCCGTTAATCACCAACATAGCTGGGCGTGCCAAAATAGCAGCGGCGAGTTTCAACTTCATCATTTCGCTAAAATAAAGTGGGTGACCATATGGCTTCATAGCGGTGTTAATTCCCTCGGGCAAATTGCCTATAACCTCATAAAGTTCAACAAACTCAAGCACTTCCATCATTTCATTATGGGTTGCATTCGGCTTGGCAATTAGCAACCATTGCTTGATACTGCACTCCACAATATAATGATTATCAATAATCATTATATCATCTTGTAGATATTGACCATCTAAATCTAGCAAATTAATATTGTTAAAATAAATTTTCCCCCGATAATCTGTTTGTTGCTTGCGAATGAGACATAAAAACGCATTCTCAATTGGTTGCTCCGCCACGTGAGCCATGATTTTTTCACCCGCTTGAATGTGCATATCAAATAAAATATGTTCATTACGTTGCGTTGTGACAATTTTTTCCATATTTAGTGATGCGGACTGAGCATTTCCAAGAGTTAATGCGCCCATATTAGTTTGAATTGGCAAATCATAAAACTCGGCGATTTTAGCACATGCAGTATAAAGTTCATGCAAATCCGAAAAATGATAGGCAAACTTGGTTACGCCATAAAATATTGATGACATGATTAATTCTGCCGCCACTAATTGCCCAATGGTTAATTGTTCTTTAATCACTAGCCACCCACCAACTCCAAGCAAAGCAGTGCTGCCAAACGCATATATAATTAAAAAACCCAAATGTTGGGCAAAATAACTACGAAAATATTGTTTTTTAGATTTGATGTAATTTAATGTGGCAAAATTGACTTGCGCACAAGCAAAGTTCATCAAACGGTTGGAGCGAAATATTATGCTAGAGCGTGCTATTTCAGAAAGTATGCGGGCGGTATCATATTTTGCTGATGAAACTTTTAATGCAGTGTGAAATGATTTATTTTTCCATAATCGCCATATTAAATATAAGATTGCAAATATAACAATATTGAGCACGAATAATAACTGATGATAAAATGAAACTAGAATAAGCCCAACTGAAGTTTGCAACACCAGCGCAAAGCCACGCACTAAAATACTTGGCAGTGTTTTTTGCAGATTCATTATTTCAAAATATTTGCTCGCCAACTGAGTGCGATTAATATTACCCATCATTCCCGCTTCAGCATAAAGCAAACGCAATGCCATTTCTTTGGTAATGCGAGAGTAAATATGCCGTTCCATCATCTCCATTATATATATTTGTGTTGCATTCAAAGTGACTGCAAAAAATAACAATAAAAATAATATTGATGATAATATTAAAACAGGACGTAATAATAATGTATTTGTTACTGTGCCAACTAATGCTTGGACTGATACTGGAATTGCAATGGTGAATAAACTAATCACCAAACCATAAATCAATACTATAACGCAAAACTTTCTTTCAGGACGCAATATTAATTTGAATAACTGAAAAAAACTTATCAATTCATATTTATTATTCATTGTAAATCAACTATATGGTTTGCATTTATCAAGGAATTATATAATATATTTTACTTCAAGCAACATCAAAAATATCGTTTACTTTATTAACCTCAAGAGTAATGGTAATTGAATTAAAATTAATCTAAACATAGATATAAATATTGAAAATTGTACAAAAGCAAAAAACCAGCTTACAAAGCTTGGCAACGACCTACTTTCCCATGCCTTAAGACATAGTATCATTGGCGCGGAAGAGTTTCACGTTCGTGTTCGGAATGGGAACGGGTGGTTCCATCTTCGCCATAGTCACCAAGCTATGTAAACTGGTTTTTCACTTTTATATTTTAAGAATAAGTTTTCCTGACATAGTCATTACCCACGATTTGTGTGATGTAATTTTTTCCAAAGCAACACAAACAATTTTGCACTGCGCATTCAAGAACTCAAGGAAATAAATCAATGGAGTAATTAGTATCAGTTAGCTTAACACGTTACCATGCTTACACATCTGACCTATCAACGTAATGGTCTATTACGACTCTCATAGGGAAAACTAGTTTTGAGGTGGGTTTCCCGCTTAGATGCTTTCAGCGGTTATCCCGTCCATACTTAGCTACCCTGCGCTGCTTCTGGCGAAACAACAGGTACACCAGAGGTATGTCCAACCCGGTCCTCTCGTACTAAGGTCAGATCCTCTCAATTTTCCTACACCCACGGCAGATAGGGACCGAACTGTCTCACGACGTTCTAAACCCAGCTCACGTACCTCTTTAAATGGCGAACAGCCATACCCTTGGGACC
>JAYUJH010000003.1:0-52805 GCA_043765375.1 Alphaproteobacteria bacterium | reverse complement strand
TTTCAAAATGCCTGCAACATTTGATTTTCTGCGCTTCCGCTGCTCATGTATTTCTATATACACTGCGCTGCGGTTCTCAAAAATACAAACGTTTCGGCAGTTTTCAAAAACTGTGAATACAGGTTCTAAGTGATTTATCAAACATCAACGGTTTATCAATGGGAAAATTGCGCTTATGCCGATAATTAATATTAATGGAACGGATTTTGAGTTTGAAAATGGCTTAACGCTAATTCAAGCGTGCGAATTGGCGGGCGTTGAGATACCAAGATTTTGCTATCATGAACGGCTTGAAATCGCTGGAAATTGTCGTATGTGTTTGGTGGAGCAGGTTGGCGCACCCAAACCGATTGCATCATGCGCTATTGGGGTGAATGATTTGCGTGCCGCCCCAGATGGAACTCCGCCAAAAATCCGTACTGATTCCGCTTTGGTGAAAAAAGCCCGTGAAGGCGTGATGGAGTTTTTGCTGATTAATCACCCGCTAGATTGCCCGATATGTGACCAAGCAGGCGAGTGCGATTTGCAGGATCAAGCGATGTATTATGGGGCGGGTGAAAGCCGTTATAGTGATGCAGGCAAGCGAGCTGTTGAAGATAAATATATGGGCCCCTTGATTAAAACACAAATGACACGTTGCATTCATTGCACTCGTTGTGTGCGCTTTATGGAAGATGTGGCGGGAGTGCCAGAGCTTGGGGCAACTGGACGGGGTGAAACCATGGAGGTGACTACTTATATTGAGCAAGGGCTACACTCGGAAATGTCAGGTAACATCATTGATTTATGCCCCGTTGGAGCGTTGACTAGCAAGCCATACGCATTTGCAGCCCGCCCTTGGGAATTGAAGCATGTTGAATCAATTGATGTGATGGACGCAGTTGGTAGCAATATTCGCATTGATGTGCGGGGAAACGCAGTGTTGCGGGTTTTGCCTCGTTTGAATGAGGCGGTCAATGAGGAATGGATTTCAGACAAAGCACGCTTTGCTTGCGATGGTTTGAGCCGTCAGCGGCTTGATGTTCCATATGTTAGGCGTAATGGAAAATTGCAAAAAGCAAGTTGGGATCAAGCATTTGCAGCGATTAAATCAACATCAGCTGGTTTGGTTGGTGGTGAAATTGCAGCATTGGCAGGCAATCAGGCTTGTGTGGAGAGCATGGTTGCCTTGCGTGATTTGATGCACTCGCTGGGGAGTGACAACATAGATTGTCGCCAAGATTTTGCTTTTTTGCCAAATTACGCTCGTAGTGATTATTTATTTAACGCTACGATTTCAGGCATTGATAAAGCGGATTTTATATTGATTATTGGTGCAAATCCTCGCATTGAAGCAGCTATAGTTAATGCACGCATTCGCAAACGTCATTTGCAGCGTGGGCTGGTTGTGGCAAATATTGGTAATGCGCATGATTTGACTTACCCTGTGCAGGAACTCGGGGATGCTCCACAATTATTGAGCGATATTGCAAACGGCAAGCATGATATTTGTGCAGCAATTGCTAGTGCTAAAAACCCTATGCTGATTCTGGGAATGGCTGGTTTGAGCGGGAATGATGGTGAGGCGATTTATGTTGCAGCTAAAGAAATTGCCTCCAACATGCAACGCCATGATTTGAATGGAGCTGAGTGGAACGGGTTCAATGTGTTGCATAATGCGGCAAGCCGTGTTGGTGGGTTGGACGTTGGATTTGTGCCACAAAATGGTGGTTTGAATGCAGCGGAAATATTGCAAGCATGTGAGGCGCAAAAAATCAAAATGTTATATTTGCTTGGGGCTGATGAAATTGATATGACTCGCACAAAAGGTGCATTCGTTATATATCAAGGGCATCATGGTGACGCTGGAGCAGCGGTGGCTGATGTGATTTTGCCAAGTGCCGCATATACTGAAAAAGATGCGATATATGTGAATATGGAGGGTAGGGTGCAATGCACCGCAAAGGCAGCTTTTCCACCAAATGAAGCGAAGGAAGATTGGACGATTATTAAAGCATTATCAGATGTGCTGGAGCGATCATTGCCGTATAATAATTTGCATCAATTGCGTGAATATATTGAGTTGCAACGCCCACATTTGGGTAATTACGAGATGATTGAGCCGTCCGCATTTGAGCCAAATCAAGGGGGATTATTGCCGATTAATGTGCAATATTTTGCTGAGTCTATTGATAATTTTTATATGACTTGCCCAATTAGTCGCAATTCAATTACCATGGCGGCGTGCGCTCGTGAATTGCTTGCTCGCACTGAGTTGGAGGCAGCTTAAATTATGATGCAATTTCTCAATTATATAATGCCAATGCTTGAGCAATTATTGCGCATTGTGATGATTATCGTGCCACTCCTGATTGGCGTTGCATATCTGACATTGATGGAGCGCAAAGTGATTGCTAGTATGCAATTGCGCAAAGGGCCTAATGTTGTGGGGCCTTTTGGGTTGCTGCAACCACTCGCTGATGGGTTGAAATTGTTTCTGAAAGAGGTGATTATCCCAACTCGTTCTAGCAAAGCGGTGTTTATTCTTGCGCCGATGTTGACGTTTATGTTGGCGATGCTTGGCTGGGCGGTGATTCCAGTGAGCAGCACATTTGTGCTGGCAAATATTAATGTTGGTGTGCTTTATTTATTCGCTATATCATCGCTTGGTGTTTATGGAATTATTATGGCGGGTTGGGCGAGTAACTCAAAATATGCGTTCCTTGGAGCGATCCGTTCGGCGGCGCAAATGGTTTCATATGAGGTTTCAATTGGACTGGTGATTATTACCGTATTGCTACCTGTTGGGTCATTAAACTTGAGTGAAATAGTGATGGCGCAACGTGATCATTGGTTTGCCTTCACGCCCCTTTTTCCGATGTTTATCGTGTTTTTCATCTCTGCTTTGGCGGAAACAAATCGTCACCCGTTTGATTTGCCCGAGGCAGAAGCGGAACTAGTTTCAGGCTATAACGTAGAATATTCATCAATGACATTTGCGCTATTTTTCCTAGGTGAATATGCCAATATGATTTTGATGAGTGCAATGGCGAGCATTTTGTTTTTGGGCGGGTGGTTGCCACCATTTGAATGGCAATATTTTGATTATGTGCCAAGTGTTATCTGGTTTGTGCTGAAAATAATTGCTGTGCTTTATGTGTTTATCTGGGCGAGGGCAACTCTGCCACGTTATCGTTATGACCAATTAATGCGGCTTGGGTGGAAAATATTCTTGCCAATGTCGCTATTTTGGGTGGTGCTAACGGCTGGATATTTGAAATATAATAATATGTTGCCAATGTAGAGGAATTAAATGAATATTATAACAAGAAATGCAACTTCATTGATTTTGCGAGAGATAATTTCAGGGTTTTGGTTGACGCTAAAATATTCGTTCAAAAAACCTGTGACGATTAATTATCCATATGAGAAAGGCGCAATTAGCCCAAGATTTCGTGGTGAACATGCTTTGCGTAGATACCCAAGCGGTGAAGAGCGTTGCATTGCCTGCAAATTATGTGAGGCAATCTGCCCTGCTCAAGCAATAACAATTGAGGCGGAAGAGCGAGCTGATGGTTCACGACGCACCACTAGATATGATATTGACATGACAAAGTGCATTTATTGCGGATTTTGCCAAGAGGCTTGCCCTGTTGATGCAATTGTGGAAGGGCCAAACTTTGAGTTTGCGACTGAAACCCGGGAAGAATTATTTTATGATAAAGATAAATTGCTCGGAAATGGTGATAAATGGGAGCCTCAACTCGCTTTAATGCTTCAGCTTGATGCAAAATATAGATGAGTATAGTTTTAAGTGCTTGTTATCAAAGTTTTAGCGTGCTAGAAGTTTTTTTATGCAAAAACTTTAACCTAATAACAGTTTTTTTATATAAAAACTTTAACCCCCTAGAAGTTTTTTCATATAAAAACTTTAACCGCTTCAACAATTTTAATATTCATATATAAGGAAAAATATGGATTTATCTATCACAACATTGTTATTTTATGGCTTTTCATTGCTGGTGCTATTTTCCGCATTAATGGTGATAATATCTCGCAACCCTGTGCATTCTGTATTGTTTTTGATATTCACATTTTTCAATGCAGCGGGGCTGTTGCTGTTGCTCGGTGCGGAATATATAGCGATGACATTAGTAATTGTTTATGTCGGTGCGGTTGCAGTATTATTTTTGTTTGTAGTGATGATGATGGACGTGGATTTTGCCACTTGGCGTGAGGGATTTTCCAAACGCTTGCCGTTTGGTATATCGTTGGCATTAGCTTTGGCGGTTCAGTTATTATTGATATTTTATGCGTCATCAGTTAGTGAGATGAGCAATCAAGCGGGGAGCAGTGAGGCGGGCGCAAAAATTATGCAAACCACGACTAACACAGAAGCCATAGGCATGGTGCTTTATACGCAATATTCATATGTGTTTATATTGGCTGGATTGGTGCTGTTGGTGGCAATGATGGGGGCGATTATTTTAACTTTGCGCCATACGGAAGGGGTGAAAAAGCAAAATATTGCCAAGCAATTAGGGCGAACCCGTGCAGAGGGAGTGGCGTTGGTGCAAGCGCAATCTGGCAAAGGAGTTGAGTTATGAACCAGATATTATTCGCTGAAATAACTATGTTGCATTTTTTGGTGCTATCCTCCGCTATGTTCGTTATTGGGGTATGTGGAATTATTTTGAACCAAAAAAACGTAATCACTATATTAATGTCAATAGAGTTAATGTTGCTTGCAGTGAATATTAATTTTGTCGCATTCTCAGTTGCCTGGGGTAATTTAACTGGGCAGATTTTTGCGGTGTTTGTGTTGACAGTTGCAGCAGCAGAGGCAGCAATAGGGCTTGCCATATTAGTGGTATTTGCTCGTAACCGTGGGTCAATATCGGTTGATGATATAGTTGAGTTGAAGGGTTGATTATGGAAATAATGATAAAATTAATAGTTATATTGCCATTATTTTCTGCTATGTTGATTGGGTTATGCAGCCGTAGCATCTCTGATAAAACCGCTCAAGCCATTTCATGTGTGGCAATCTTTGCTTGCGCTGTGATGTCCGCTGGTATTTTTGCACAAATGTTGCAAGCCGCCCCTGCGTTTAATGTTGTGTTATTTCGTTGGATCAATTCAGGTGATTTTGTTGCAAATTGGAGCTTGAAAGTTGATATGTTATCTGCCGTAATGCTAGTGGTGGTGACATCAGTTTCAACGATTGTGCATATTTATTCTGTTGGTTATATGAGTCATGATGAGAGCAAACCTCGCTTTATGGCGTATCTTTCATTATTCACATTTTGTATGTTGATGCTGGTGACGGCGGATAATTTCGTCCAACTATTTTTTGGTTGGGAAGGAGTGGGACTGAGTTCATATTTGTTGATTGGCTTTTGGTTTCACAAAGATTCCGCCAATAATGCAGCGATGAAAGCATTTATCGTCAATCGTGTTGGTGATGTTGGCTTGGCAATTGGAATTGCTTTGATTTTTTTGCATTTTAATTCGGTTAATTTTGCTGAAATATTTGCCAAACTAGAAATGTATCAAGATATTTCATATAATTTCTTAGGTATCCAAGCAAAGTTATATGATGTGATTGGGTTGCTATTATTTGTTGGGTGCATGGGTAAATCAGCGCAATTTTTGTTGCATACATGGTTGCCTGATGCAATGGAAGGACCAACGCCCGTTTCGGCTTTGATTCACGCCGCAACCATGGTAACTGCTGGCGTGTTTTTGCTGGCTCGTTGCTCGCCAATTTTTGAATATGCACCAATTGCACTTGCAACAATCACGTTTTTTGGTGCATTCACGGCATTATTTGCTGCAAGTGTCGGGCTGGTGCAAAATGATATTAAGCGAGTAATCGCCTATTCAACCTGCTCACAACTGGGCTATATGTTTTTTGCTTGCGGTGTTGGTGCATATTCAATTGCGATATTCCATTTGATGACGCACGCATTTTTCAAAGCATTGCTATTTTTAGGGGCTGGTTCAGTTATTCATGCGATTGACGGCGAACAAGACATGCGCAATATGGGTGGAATCTGGCGCAAAGTTCCATATACTTACGCCATGATGTGGATTGGCTCGCTTGCATTGGCGGGTATTCCTCCGCTGGCTGGCTATTATTCCAAAGATTTGATTATTGAGGCGGCTTATGTTTCAGGTGGAGCGTTTAGCGGATTTGCATTCTGGGCAGGAATTATTGCTGCCTTCATGACGGCGTTTTACTCTGGAAGATTGTTGTTTATGACTTTTCACGGCAAAACTCGTTGCAGTAATAAGGTTTTTTCACATGTGCATGAGTCACCAAAAATAATGCTATTGCCGCTGGTAGTTTTGGTTTTGGGGGCAATATTTTCAGGAATAATTGGTTATCACGCTTTTGGAATTGCTGATGCAAATGATAATTTTTGGCAAGGTTCAATTGTGATAACTGATATTTTAGAGCAAATCCATCACATTCCCGCTTGGGTGGGAAAATTACCGCTAGTAGTTGCGCTTTCTGGGTTTGCATTATCATGGTTAATATATGTGAAAAAGCCACAAATAGCGGGCAAGATTGCGCATATTTTCAACCCATTATATCAATTTTTGTTGAATAAATGGTATATTGATCAATTATATAATGCAATATTTATCAAGCCTGCATTATGGCTTGGAGCATTTTTGTGGCATAGAGGTGATGAAGCGACAATCAACCGTTTCGGAGCTGATGGTTGCGCTAAAATGGCTAATATATCAGCGCAGGGGCTTTCACGTTTTCAAAATGGAATGGTTAATCATTACGCAGTAGTGATGATCTTCTCGCTGGTAATTTTGTTGTTTTGGCTGACAAATATAGGGTTTTCATTATGATTCATGAGTCAATAATCTCAATTTTAATTGCCGTTCCATTAATCGCAGCATTGTTCATAGCGTTATTTGTTGGTGGCGATGAAGAACATGTTGCAAAAAATGCTCGCAGCACTGCTTTGATGGCAACAACTGTCAATTTTGTGCTGTCATTATTATTGTTTGAACAGTTTGATGCGGGCAATGCTGGCTATCAATTTATAGAGAAATATCAATGGTTTAAGGGCTTTGGTATCAATTATTATGTTGGAGTTGATGGTATTTCTTTCTATCTTGTTATGCTCACAACTCTGCTTATGCCAATTTGTATTTTGGCGGGGTGGGATAGCATAAAAACTCGTGCGCGTGATTATATGGTAGCTTTTTTAGTGCTGGAATCATTGGTGATTGGAACGTTTTGCGCCCTTGATGCAATGTTATTTTATGTATTTTTTGAAGCAGTTTTAATTCCGATGTATCTAATTATTGGGATATGGGGCGGAGCGAATAGGGTTTATGCAGCGTTTAAGTTTTTCCTATTCACATTGCTCGGTTCGGTGATGTTTTTGGTGGCGATATTATACCTATATTTTCAATTTGGCACGATGGAAATACCAGTTTTGGCGCAGCAAGCTGGAAGTCTACCGCTAGATATTCAGCAATATTTGTGGTTGGCGATGTTTGCTTCATTCGCAGTCAAAATGCCAATGTGGCCTGTGCATACTTGGTTGCCAGACGCGCATGTTCAAGCACCAACGGCAGGTTCAGTTATTTTGGCTGGAGTGTTGTTAAAAATAGGTGGATATGGATTTTTGCGCTTTTCATTGCCAATGCTGCCAGAAGCATCACATTATTTTGCACCACTAGTTTTTGTATTAAGTGTGATTGCGATTATATATACTTCGTTGGTGGCGTTGGTGCAGAAGGATATTAAGAAATTAATAGCTTATTCCTCGGTGGCGCATATGGGTTTTGTGACGATTGGTTTATTCACATTCAATCAACAAGGCGTAAGCGGGGCGGTGATACAAATGTTGAGCCATGGCTTGATTTCAGCGGCGTTATTCATATGTGTTGGCGTGATTTATGACAGATTGCACACCCGCGAAATTGCTAGATATGGTGGATTAGTTGAAGTTATGCCCCGTTATGCGGCGTTTTTCTTGCTATTCATCATGGCTTCCAGCGGGTTGCCCGCAACCAGCGGATTTGTGGGTGAGTTTTTGGTGATTATGGGTTCGTTTAAGGCAAGCAACGTCACGTCTTTGTTGGCAGCAACTGGTATGGTGCTTGGTGCTGGATACTCGCTATGGGTGTATAAGCGAGTGGTGTTTGGTGCATTAACTAAAGGCGATTTGAAGAAAATGAAAGATATCAATCCTCATGAAATGTTGATGCTGGCGGTGCTTGCAGCATTGGTGATGTTGGTTGGTATTTATCCATCAATCATTTTTGATGTGGTTGATCCGTCGGTTGCATCATTGTTGGAGCATATTAAATTGCAATATGATGGAAATATTTCTAGCAATTTAGAGGGGCTATTGTAGGGTTATGATTGAACTTAATTTTTTTGCTCCAGAGTTAATATTGTTGCTTGCTGCGATTATATTAATTATTTTGGGTTCATATTGGAAACGCGAGAACACTCCCTCAATGGTTGCATTGGTTGCGACATTCTCGTTTGTGTTTGCTTGTGTTTTAGTCAAAGGGCAATCTGAGTTGGGTGCGCAACTTTATCAAGATATGGCAATTATCAATGATTTCACAGCATTTGCCAAGATAACTTTGTTTGTGGCAGCATTAATGAGTTTGTTGCTCGCTTATCATTGGGCGGTTCGGCAAGAACATGGTGCATTTGAATATCCAATCATGATAATATTTGCGACGATTGGGTTATCTTTGGTGATTTCAGCAAATAATTTTCTCGCTTTTTATGTGGCAATTGAGATGGCGAGTTTGTGCATGTATGTTATGGCAGCATATGAGCGTGATAGCGGTAATTCATCGGAGGCGGGCTTGAAATATTTTATTCTCGGTTCGCTTGCATCGTGCATATTATTATTTGGTATCTCGCTAATATATGGTTTTACGGGGACAATTAATTTTGCAGAATTAGCTCAAGCTAACATCTCCATGGGAATGATAACAGGGTTGGTGTTGGTGCTGATTGCATTATGCTTTAAGTTATCGGCCGCACCATTTCATATGTGGTCACCCGATGTTTATCAAGGTGCGCCAACTGTGGTGGTGGCATTTTTTGCGGTTGCCCCAAAAATTGCGGTGCTTGCTTTGTTGATGCGGTTACTTACTGGAACTTTTGCGGAAATCACACAATATTGGCAACAGGTGATTATTTTTGCAAGTATCGCTTCAATGGTAATAGGGTCGCTTGCGGGGATTGTGCAGAAAAATATCAAGCGGTTAATAGCTTATAGTTCAATTAGCCATGTGGGTTATATTTTGCTTGGAGTGGTGGCAGCGACGGAAGAAGCAACGGCGCATTTATTGGTTTATATCTCAAGCTATGTGATGTTAAATCTTGGATTATTTGCCTTGATTTTGTTGCTACAAAAAAATAATCAACCAGTTGAAAAAATTAGCGATTTGGCGGGACTTTCGCATAAACACCCAAAATTAGCATTGGCTTTTGCCATTATCATGTTTTCCATGGCGGGCATTCCACCATTTGCAGGATTTTTTGCAAAATCATTATTGCTGATGAGTGTGGTGAAAGCTGGATTTACGCCGTTGGTGGTGATAGCGTTAATATGTTCCGTTGTTTCTTGTTTTTATTATATCCGTATCGTTAAGTTGATATATTTTGATGAAGCTGAGGATATATTGCAAATAACGCCGCATAAACTTTTAGCGGGTGGGGTGTTGTTAGCGTCACTTGCTGTGAATATGGTGGTGTTTGCTCCTGCAATAATTTTAGATCCCGCAAAATTAGCTGCGAGGGCTTTATTTCCATAATGAATGCAAGGACGCCACATTTCATTGATGATTATCATTTGCTTAGCTATGATTCCCTTGATAGCACTAATGAGGAAGCCAAGCGTTTGGCGGCTGCGGGAGGTCAACATGGTGCAGTGATATGGGCGAATGAGCAAACAAATGGCAAGGGGCGAGATGGCAGGCAATGGCAATCTATGGCAGGCAATTTGCATTTTTCACTATTATTGCGCCCGCATTTGTCCGTTGAATCGCTGCCCGAACTCTCATTTGTCACAAGCCTTGCTTTGTTTCGCACGGTGAAAACATTGGTTGAAAATGATACTGAAATTGCGATAAAATGGCCAAATGATTTGTTGCTAGCGGGGGCGAAATTGGCGGGCATTTTACTTGAAACATGTCACGATGGTAAGGGCGACCCGTGGGTGATTATCGGGGTGGGGCTGAATGTGGAACGTCACCCAGAAATTGCGGGTTACCCAACAACTAGCTTGAAAGCGGCGGGATTGGAAATTATTAGTGCAAAAATTGTGCTTTCACGTTTTTTGAACATGTTTGAATGTTTATATGATGAATGGGTGGAGCATGGATTCAAAAATATTAGGCAACAATGGTTGACGCATTCAGCATATTTGCATGATAATATAAGTTTGCAATATGGTGATGAGAAAATCACGGGCGAGTTCACCTCCATTGATGAACATGGCAATTTGATGTTGCGGGTTGATGGTGCAATCAAAACATTCGCAGCGGGCGATGTTCATATGAAAAATCCATTATCAAATAGCCCGTCATCAAATAGCCTATCATCAAATGAGGAGCAAATATAAATGTTGCTAGCGATTGATGTTGGAAATACGAATACAGTTTTTGCGGTGAGCGATGGCGAAAAAATTATTGCGGAATGGCGGTTAGCGACTAACCCAAACCGCACGAGTGATGAATATGGTTTTTGGTTGCGCCATTTAATGCAAAGCGATGCACCAAATTGTTTGCCTCTGACGGGAGCAATTTTGGCAACAGTTGTGCCGCAAACACAATTTGAGCTGATGCAATGTGTGCGTCGTTATTTCAAAATTGAACCGATTTTAGTGGGAGCGCATACGGTTATTCCACTGAAAATTGAGGTTGATAATCCATCTGAATTGGGAGCGGATAGGCTTGTGAATGCGCTGGAAGGTTGGCTAAAATATAAATGTGGTATGATTATTATAGATTTTGGCACAGCAACAACTTTTGATGTGGTTGATGAAAGCGGGACTTATATTGGTGGAGTGATTGCGCCGGGGGTTAATCTTTCGCTTGCAGCACTGCAAAATGCAGCAGCGAAATTGCCAAGCATCAGGATTCGTGCGCCAGAGAAAGTAATTGGTAAAAACACTATCGCTGCGATGGAATCTGGTATATATTACGGCTATATTGGGTTGATAGAGGGATTAATTGCACGGATAAAAGCTGAATGCGTAGGAATAACCAAGGTGATTGCAACAGGTGGACTCGCCCCACTTTACGCCAAAAGCACGACACAAATTGATGAAATCGCGACTGATTTAACCATTGATGGGTTGATTAGTATTTATAAGTTACAACAACAAAAATAACAACATGAGGATTGAAAATATATGACATTTAATTTTAGCGCACATAAGGATAAATTGTTTTTTGTTCCACTTGGTGGGGCAAATGAAATTGGTATGAACTTAAATGCTTATCATCTTGATGGTAAATGGTTGCTGGTGGATTTGGGGATTGGTTTTGTTGATGATCATTACCCTGGGATTGAAATTATGGTTCCAGATATTGACTTTTTAATTGAACGCAAAGATGATATTTTGGGGCTGGTTGTAACTCACGCACATGAAGACCATCTCGGTGCAGTTCCATATTTGTGGGAGGAATTGCAATGCCCGATTTATGCAACACCATTTACGGCAGCAGTATTGAAAATTAAATTGCGATCTAATAGTATTTTCCCTGATAAAATACCCGTTAAAGAAGTGGAAATTGGTAGCAAAATCAAGATTGGTGGCTTTGAGTTGGATTTAATTCCATTGACGCACTCAATTCCTGAAATGCAGGCGATTGCTATCAAAACACGCCTTGGCACAATCATGCACACGGGTGATTGGAAATTGGATTCCAATCCGTTGGTTGGGTTAGTTTCTGATGAAATCACGCTCAAACAATATGGTGATGAAGGCGTGCTTGCCATGGTTTGTGATTCCACTAATGTGTTTGTGGAAGGTGAATCTGGCTCGGAAGCGACGGTGCGGGAGAACCTCACCAAACAAATTGCCAAGCAACAAGGTATGGTTTTTGTAACATGTTTTGCCTCTAATATTGCTCGGTTGGAAACTGTGCTTTATGCAGCAAAATCGGCTGGTCGTCATGTGGTTCTGGCTGGAACATCAATATGGCGAATGGTGGAAGCGGCAAAGGAAAGCGGATATTTGCAAGATGCACCAGAATTGATTGCGGAAAAAGATATAACCACGCTCCCACGTTCGCAAGTTCTGGTGTTATGCACTGGTTGCCAAGGTGAGCCTCGTGCGGCTTTGCCAAAAATTGTAGCAGGTTCGCACCCAAGTATTAGGATTGCATCAAAGGATACGGTGTTTTTCTCATCTCGGGTTATTCCGGGTAACGAAACAAAAATGCGCTGGGTTTATAACCAATTAGTGCGATTGGGCGTGAAAACGGTGACGGATAATGATTCCGATATTCACGTTTCTGGTCACCCTGCTCGTGAAGAATTGCGCCGTATGTATGAGTTGGTGCGTCCACAAATCGCCGTTCCTGTGCATGGCGAAGCGCAGCATATTCGTGAACATGCAAATTATGCTAGGTCGTTGGGCGTAGCTGATGCGATTGAGCCATATAATGGTGCAGTAATTGAGCTTGGAGGCGGGCAGGCAAAAATTGTTGGTCAAGTGCATTCGGGATATTATGGCTTGGACGGCACAACATTAATTCCGTTGGAAAGCCCAATAATCAAGGCTCGTAGGCAATTGAAAGAAAGTGGCAATATGTTTGTTTCAGTGGCGTTGAACAAAGATGGTGGAATTGTTGGCACAACAGAAATTAGCGCACCGGGTTGTATGGATATGCACGAAGATATGGCGTTGCGTAATGAATTAATCGCTGACGTAACTGATGTATGTGAACATTTTGCGGGCAAGGTGCGAGGCAAAGATATGCGAGATAAAATCCGTAATCGCTTGCGCAAAAGATTGCAAGATGAGCTTGGAAAACGTCCAATGATTGAAGTTCATATTCATCAAATATAAATTATTTTGTCATATTAATTGTTGTTATGAATAATAAATTGTTGAAATATGCTGGCGGAGTTGTTGCGCTTGCAATTATCGCTTGGGTTGGGTTGATTGTCGCTTTTAAGGTGACGATTGACCCTGAACAAGTGCGACTAAAAATTGAAAGCCATATTTATGATACAACTGGTTATAAAGCGGTAATTAAACGAGCGGGTAGCAGTTTTTGGTTAAGCCCAAAAATTGTGTTTTATGACGTGGTGGTGCGCAATTCAAAATCACAAATATCCCCAAGGGTGATGTCTGCATTGGTGGCTGAAATTGATATTGACGTAATGACAATATTTGATGAGATGCCAAAGATTAGTAATTTAACGATTGAAGGTTTCACTCTAGATATTCAGGAATTGGCAGATGGTAAATATAATATTCATGCGCCAAAAAATAAAAGCGGAGCAACTAATTTATTTTCGTTAAAAAATATTAATTTGCAACGGGGGCGAATTAATTACACGCCGTTTGGTAGTGATTCCACTCATGAAATGCGTTCAATTAATGCTGATGTGAACTTTGGCAAAAATATTGATATAATAAGTGATTTTGAAGTTAATGGTCATAATTATAACTTTTCTGCGGATTTGAAGGGTTCAGATTTGAAGGGTTCAGATTTAACGGCTTCTGATTTGAGGGCTTCTGATTTGAGGGCGTCTGATGCAAAATTATCTGACGCAAAAATATCTGGCGTAAAAGGAGCTGGCGTAAAAGGAGCTGCTTCACAAAAAACTTATAAATCAATATTGTCATTGGTGAAAAGTGATAATTCTGAGGAAAAAATCATTTATAATGGTGAGGTTGAAATTAATAATGGTGAATTAATGTTGAATGGCGAAGCTGATTTTAACTTAAGCAATGTTAATGAATGGATACATTTCCTTGATTTAGAAGGGGCGCAACAAAAAATATATAATGTTTTGCATGATTTCAAATTGAGTGGCAAAGTTGATATTGCTTATCAAAATGATAATTTACATTTGCAAACCAAGCAAGCCAAGCTCAATCAAAACGTCCTTGATGTTGATTATGAAGCAAAAATCAATGATGGCTGGCAATTTGCATTAAAAGTTGATTTGGCAAAAATCAATATTAAAGATGATAAAAAATCCTTTAATTCGGAGAAATTATATCAGATATTGAATAAATTATTATTCAAAAAAATTAATGGCGATTTAACCATAAATATTGGTGAAGTGCAGTATAATGACACAAAGTTTGATAAAATCATGTTGGAAGCGGCTCTCGTTGGGCAAGAATTGGTGTTGAATAATTCAATCGTGAAAATGGCTGGTGATACTGATATATTATTATTTGGGATTGCCCGCAAAGATTCTGGCGATTTGGTTAATATTGATGGAAGTATGGAAATTTTGGGCAAGGATTTTCAAAAGTTCATTGCTGGTTTGAATATTGTGCATAAAGAGTTCACCAATGGCAATGAAGGGGTTTTTCGGGGCAAATCTAACATATTTATTTCACAAAACTTGAATCTCTTTTCAAATATCAAGTTCCAAGTTGGTAATTTATTTGTGGAAGGAAATGTTGAAAATCGCCCTGAAAAAGATGTGAATTATAACATAACTTTGAACGCAAAAAATGCAACACTTGATGCTTTCGCTGATTATATCAACCCTGTTGCCAACCAAGATGGTATTGAAAATGGCTATGATATACCAAAGTTTTATATCCCATGGTTAGAGAGTTTAGGCGCAAATTATCATTTGGAAGTAGCATTGCAAGATTTTAGTCTGATGGATAGAAACGGTAATTCAGCTAAGTTTAATATGGATATTTTGCGCAACCAAATCAGATTTTCTGGGGTGGATTTTAACTGGCAAGAAATGAAAGTGACGGGTGATTTGAATATCACGCAATCCAACCAATCACCAACGATTGACTGTAATTTATTTGTATCCGAAGTGAATATTAATGATTTAATTGAAGGTGGTTTTCGCCGTCACCCTGTTGAACGTGGCAATGTGATTTCAATCTGGGACGATAAACCGTTTGATATAGATTTCATGCGGGGCTATGACGGCAATTTGAATGTTAATATTGGTGTGGTAAGCCATGATTCTTTCACCATGCGTGATGTTGCATTGCAAACAGTGATTGAAGATGGAGTTTGGAATATTGGCGAAATATCAGGGGCAATTTGGGGTGGTGAACTAAATGCTAAGGGGGAAATTGACGTTTCATCAATATTTTCTGCGGATATAGATTTCCTATTTAAGGGCATAATGGTTGAGGATTTACTGCAATCAACATTGGATATTCGCCCGATGCAAGGCAAGGCTAATATTTATGGCAATGTTAATACGGGTGGTATTTCAGTATCAAACTTGGTAGATAGTTTGAAGGGGCAGGTGATTTTATCAGGGCGAGATGTTTCAATCATTG
Source organism: Alphaproteobacteria bacterium (assembly GCA_043765375.1). Classification (GTDB taxonomy): domain Bacteria; phylum Pseudomonadota; class Alphaproteobacteria; order Rickettsiales; family UBA998; genus JAYUJH01. The sequence continues at coordinate 37,305 of JAYUJH010000003.1, read as the reverse complement.
GGTTTGATATTGCGGGAATGTTGCAAACATTGCCATCGGTTCGCAATATTAATGATGTGGCAAACACGGTTAGGGTTTCGCTAATTCGTGGCAAAACCAGCTTTTCAACGATGGAAGGAGCATTTTATTTTGATAGAGGGGTGCTGAAATCACATGGAATTAAGCTGCGTTCAAAACATGCAATTGGCACAATTAAAGGGCAATCCAACCTTGTTTCGTGGGATATGAATTATGGATTATCATTCAAATTACCAACGCTTTCAACCATGGAAGTGGCGGAAATAACGCTATTTTTCAAGGAATCTATGGATAATCCCCTAGTCATGGTTGATTCTCGTGATTTAGAATCTTTCATGGCAAAAAGAAAGATTGGTAGATAAAAAAACAACAAAAACATATGTTTATATAAGAAAAAATTATCTATTTATTATTATGTTGAGTATAATTGAGTTAGTTTGAGGATAAAGATTTAGTATGATGGGAAAGGTTTTGGTATGAAGTTAATAACATCAGGGGCGGAAGCGAGGTTAGTTGAATATTTAACAACCAACAAGGACGAATTATTGCAAGATGGTGTTGCAGTTTATTTTAATTTTGCGCATTTGCTAGAGCATTATCGTAGCGATTATCAAATTAAGATTGCAACAAATCTTCTTACTGATTTGTTGAAAAATCAAGAGGGAGGTATTTTCTTTTTCAAAGATGCAAGCGTCATGGTGGTTGGCTTGAATATTGGGGTGGCGTTGCTGGAAAAAGCAATATTTCAATTGCGCTATTTGTTCATGGACGACCCGCTGGCTTATAAATCTGATGGGCAAGAAAATCCTAACTTTTGTGCTGAATATAAATTATCCAATAGTTATAATGACGTAGCAGCATCGGCACGCAAACGCATGCTTGATGGCAGAAGAACAAATGATAATGCGGGGGCAACTCCAGCTGATTTTTTGAATGATAGTTCAATTTCAACTGGTGGTGGAGCAACTGAAAATGCTTACACAAGTTCAAATATTGGTGCAAACATATCAAAATCACCCGCCTCAGATCTTGTGAAGCCAGAGCCAGTGAAAAAAGCACAATTTTTCAATGCAAGCAATTTGGCGCAATTAGAGCGGGCAATTATTGAGGCGGATTTGTTGCCAGCCATTCGCAAACAACCCGTATGCGCAACCATACCCAACATGTCTGTGCGCCGTGTATTTGATGAATTATATCTAAATATCAATCACTTAACCAAGATAATCAATACAGATATTGATGTGTTAAGCAATCGCTGGTTATTCAAACATTTGACGCTAGAAATGGATAATCGGGTGTTGTTGTTGCTCAAGCAAAAGGCGGATAAATATTTGGGTTCACCTATTAGCTTAAACCTAAATGTGCGGACGTTAATGTCTGAAACATTTGCCGCATTTGATGCAAGCATCAAGCCGGCTGCCAAAGTTTCTGTGGTGCTAGAGATTCAAGCATCAGATGTGTTTGAGGATATATATGCGTTTATTTCCGCCCGTGATTATGTGCAGAAATTGGGATATCGCATTTGTTTGGACGGGTTGAATAATAAAAGTTTTTGTATGATTGACCGTGAATTGCTGGGGGCAGATTTGCTGAAATTGCAATGGAATGCGAGCGTAAAAGGTGATGCGCAAGGCAGTGAAAGCGCAATGTTGCTTGCAGCGGTGAAGCGTTGCGGTTCAAACCGTATTATTCTCACTCGTTGTGATAATCGTCAAGCGGTTGATTATGGGCAGAGCCTAGGAATATCGCTATTTCAAGGGCGTTATCTTGATGAATTAATTGATCCAATGTCTCAAACGGTGAACTAATTATGAACGAGTTATCATTTATTGAATTATACGCAATCAACAACCCGTTCGCATTTTATTTGAGCGGATCAATAATCATGTTTATGCTTGGCATCAGCGTTGGTAATTACGCAACTTCATTTGTGTTTCGCTTGCCTCGGGGGTTAAAAATCTCTAATGACAACCCATATTGTGAATGTGATAAACGGGTTTATCTTAAACCGAGTGATTTGTTTCCGTTATTTTCATGGTTGCTGAGCCGTGGAAAATGTCGCTATTGTGATGATGTGAAAGTCCCCGCAACTTATACGGTCGTAGAGTTTTTGTGCGGAGCATTATTTGTGGCTAGTTGGATAATGCACGATATGGGTGAAAAATTATTGCTGGTTTTGGCAATTAATTCCATCTTAATCACGATTGCAGCGACTTATTTTTTGCATCAACGGTTTTTTCCAATGTTATTTGTTGCGCTAGTCGGTTGCGCTGGTGTTTATCGCACATTGCTTGATGGCACAATTTATGGCTTTGTTTATGCAGCTTATTGGGCGATGATGCTTGCTGTGGTAATTTGGCAACTGGAATGTTTTATATCCAAGAAAAAATTACCATATCCTGATTATGCAACTATCTTGGCACTTGGAGCAATTTGCGTTGGCATGGACGATTTGATAATGTTTATTATCGGCACATTTGTTTTTTCTTGTGGATTTGTGGCGTGCAAAAAACTTTGTAATAATTTCGCTTTGTCAGCATGGGTGCTTGGTGCAAGCTCCTCCGTTATTGTGATATTAATGCTACATTAATTATGAATATCTATCAATATATCACAGTTAAGCATATCATCATGTTGGCAATAATAATATTTGCTGCACACGGATTTTTATTGGCATCAAATGCTTTGGCAGAGCAAACATTTTTTCCTGCCGCAGATGATTTAGCGGCTAAAAACTCCTCCAATATTTCAGACGTTTCAGAAAAAGCTAAGCAACCAGTGTTCATGTCGCTTAAATCCAATGAAGTTCTGATGCGAGTTGGCCCTGGGAAAATATATCCTGCCATATGGCAATATCAGGTTCGTGGGTTGCCAATGCAAGTGGTTGGGCAGCATAATAATGAATGGTTGCAGGTGAAAGATGTGGACGGCGAAACTGGCTGGATTTATGCAAGGTTGCTCAGCTCTGCTCGCACTGGAATGGTGATGTATGATAATGTGTTGTTGCATCACAACCCTGATAATAACTCTGATGTGGTGGTGAAGTTGCAGAAAAATGTGATAGTAGTTCCGCAATCATGCCGTGCCACATGGTGCGATGTTAATGTTCCGTATCAGCAAAAAACTTATAAAGGTTGGGTGCGTAAGCAATATTTATGGGGTATTTTAGCTGGGGAATCATTTGAGGAATAAACATGATTGTGATATTATTAATTGCATATTTAATTGGCTCAATTCCATTTGGCTTTATTCTCACCAAAATTATGGGGGCAGGGGATATACGCTCATCTGGTTCGGGTAATATTGGAGCAACCAACGTTATGCGAGTATTAGGCAAAAAAGCTGGATATGTAACATTTTTGTTGGATAGCGCGAAGGGAATCATCGCATTGTTAATATGTGGTAATTTGGCAACAGATTTGATGGGCTTATCAGGGCAAATGATGGCGGGTGCAACAGCTAACTTTCAACATTACTATATGGTGGGAATTGCAGCGATTGTTGGGCATTGTTTCCCATTGTGGTTGAAGTTCAAGGGTGGAAAAGGGGTTTCAACTGCGCTTGGAATAGTAGTTTATACGCAAATGATGCTTGCGCCACAATTATGGTGGGTATTGTTGCTGATTACTTCCGTTTGGATTGTGATTTTTCGCATAAGCCGTATGGTATCACTTGCTTCCATTGCGGTATTTATTGCGATATTTATTGCTAACTATTTGATTTTTAATGAAATATTATATTCATCTGTTTTGAGTGGTCTAGTTATTTTTAGACATAAATCTAACATTATTCGCTTATTAAATGGCACAGAAAGTCGCTTTAACAAAAAATAAATGTTGTCATGATATTATTAATTCTTGGTAATTATATTGTTCAATCATATTGAAAAAATAGCGAAAAATAATGACAAATGATAAAGCTATAGTAAGCATCACGGCAAATGCTACCGCAAATATTAAGGAGCAACGCTTGGCTTTTCGTTTGTTATCCTATTGGGATAGGGTGAGGGCAGGGCGCAATTTTCCTGCATTATCTGATATTAATATCGGTGAATTATTGGAGATTTGGCATTTTAGCTTTACCATTAATGTGACAAACCAAGTTCATGATGAGCATGAGTTTTTATATTTTGGCCCCGAGCTAACTTCAATATTTAATCAGGATTTAACGGGTGAAAAAATCAGTGAAGCATTAAATGATGTGATACTCAATAACACCATCGGTTCGTATCATAGAGCGATTGAAAAACGTGAACCAACCATGGATTCTGGTAAGTTTTATTATGATGGTCAGATGGTGAAATATCGCACTTTATTTGTCCCCCTTTCAAGCGATGGCACAATCATTGATTACATAATGGGCACAACTAACTATGTAATATATTGATTTACAGTGTTTTTAAGCGATTTTACTTAATTTGCAGTTTGAATTGTGATTATACTCTTAAGATATTGGTAATAAGAAACAGATATTAAGGATAATAATGCAACAACTAGAAAAAAGTTTATATGATGAAAATAATGTTTTTGCTAAAATAATTCGTAAAGAATTAGCCTGTGAATATGTTTATGAAGATGAAAATAACATCGCATTTAAGGATATTGCGCCAGTCGCCCCCTTGCATATATTAATTATTCCTAAGGGTAAATATATTGATTATGACGATTTTATTTATCGGGCTAGTGCGCAGGAAGTATTGAGTTTTTTCCAAGCGGTGCGCAAAATTGGTAAATCTGCTGAGCGTGGTTACCGTATTGTGAGCAATTGCGGGCGTGATGCTAACCAATTAGTGCTGCATTTTCATGTGCATTTGCTCGCTGGGGATAATTTAGGTGGTTTAATTCCCGCCGATAAATTACAAAGATAGCGGGTTTTCAAATATAGTTGATTATTTTACTGTAAATATGAATAGTTTTGTTGAATATTTTTTATTTTTTACATAATATTAGTCTTTAGGAAATATAGTTTCAAATATGAACCAGAATAAGCAGAACTCCAACCAGAACTCGCCCAACCAAATATTAAATGATCCAAATGTGGTGAGTAATCCGTATGCGCAATATGGCGTGAAGATGACTTATGCGCAAAAGCGGAAAATGCGCAAGCAAATCAAGTTGCATCAGCAGCCGAAAAGCTGGTTTCAGGATAAATATCAGTTTGTTTTGGTGCAGCGAAACTTCTTGGCAATAGTTACTATAGTATCACTTTTAGGGTCGGTTGTGGCGGGCTATTCAGTGTTGAAGCTAACGCCATTAAAAACGGTTGAGCCATTCATCATTCAAATTGAGGAGCGTTCAGGCATAACGCAGATGGTTGAGCCTGTTGATCGTGAAAAAATTGGTGGCAAAGAAGCATTGGATAATTATTTTTTATGGTATTATGTGCGGGCAAGGGAGACTTATCACCCCTCGGATCAACGCCGTAACTGGGAGATTACAAGGGTTATGAGTAGTGCTGAAGTGTTTGAATTATTTTTGGAGGACACAAGCCCAAGTAATGCTAAAAGCGCAAGGTCAGTGCTGGGCAGCTTGGGGACAAGGGCGATTAGTGACCCAACTTTTGTCTATCTTGACGATCCAGAGCGAAATGTTGTGCAGGTTCGCTTTGTGGTGGAGGAAAATTTTAGGCAATCTAAAACTCGTTATCCAAAAATTGCCACAATAGAATATGACTTTTTTGATTTAGAGCTATCACGAGAGCAAAGATTGTTGAATCCGCTTGGTTTTCAAGTTACAAATTATCGCCTTGATGATGAGGTTGCGAAATGAAGATAAAAATATATATTATAACATTATGTGTTGTGCTGTTATGCGCTCAATCTCAGGCACAGCAACCAGTTGTAACGGATAGTCGGGTTAAAACTTTGGTTTACAACCCAAATGATGTATATTCGGTTTTGACGCATCACGGCTATCAAGCTCATATTGAGTTCAGCCCCAAAGAATCTATCCAAACAATTTCACTTGGTGACAAAACTGCATGGCAGATAATCGCCAGTGGTAGGCGTTTATTTATCAGACCATTAGTTGGTGGCGCACGCACCAACATGACGGTAATAACTAGTTTGCGCAGTTATTTATTTGATATTCAATCAGTTAAAGGTGATGTTCCAAACCGTGAAGATTTGGTTTATATGGTTAGATTTTATTATCCCGATGAATATCTCGCTCGCATGGCAACCGCAACTGACTTGCCTCCTATTTATCCTGATCAAATCATGGCGGTTGCTGGTGGTGCAGCAACTCAAACAAATATGCCCGCTTTGAACTTTGATTATACATTTTCAGGGGAGGCAGCAGATGCGCCTGAGAAAGTTTTTGATGATGGAGCAGCTACTTATTTCAAGCTAAAATCCCCCGCTAAGATTTTTGTGGTGAATGGTTCAAACCAAGAATTGCAGGCAAAAATCACCCCAACTAGTGACGGCTTCATGAAGATTGATGTGTTGAATCAACGTTTCATGGTGAAATATGATTCAGGCAAAAATATTGAAGTGTTTAATGAAAAAATGCTTGCTGAGAAAACTATAAATGGTGGAGGTGCGATATGAACGCTGTTCCACCTCCGCCACCCCCTCCGCCACCACCACCTCCCCCCCCGCCTCCTCCACCGCCAATCATAGATCAGCCACCAACAACTGACGCTCCCGTTGCCGCTGCTGCCCCAAAATTATCGCAGGGTAAAATTGGTATCGCCGCATCGCAAGGGAAAATATTCAAAATTGTCGGTGGTGCAATTATTGCGATTATATTCGTGGTATATGTGTTATTTGGTGGGGACGAAGTTCAAAAATCCGATGAATTAGTGTTGCAAAAAGGTCCTGCGCCTTCCAAAAATATTGCACCACCACCAGATTTGCCTGATGAATCAACCCCGCCACCAATGCCGTTTGATACTAGCAGTTCACCTCCACCACCAGAGATTGATTTTGAAACAGAAGAACCCGTTGACGAGGCAGTTAATACAAGCCTAGCGGAACGTTTGAAATCACCAATAATCGTGCTTGGCGGAAGCTCCAAATCCGCTGCGCCAACTGGTGCGCAAGACAGTAATTCAAGCGGATTTTTGGCTGGAACTGATGGTAATGTTGCATTTGCTAAGAAAAATATGGAAGAATCAACCGCTGCAACCGTTGTTTCTCAGCGCATAAAAAATATGCAAACAACGATTGCGCAAGGGAAAATTATTAATGCAGTGTTGGAAACGGCGATTAATACTCAACTCCCCGGGAATGTGCGGGCGATAGTCAGCCGAGATGCTTACGCTGAACATGGTAGGAATATCCTAATTCCAAAAGGATCTAGAATTATTGGGGCGTATAATACTGCAGTAATGCAGGGGCAAAACAGGGTTTTCATCATGTGGAATCGTGTTATTCGCCCCGACGGAGTTGACGTGATGATAAAATCCCCCGCAGTTGATAACCTTGGGCGGGCTGGAGTTAATGGCTTTGTTGATACAAGATTTGGCGAGATGCTATCAGCGGTAACACTTAGTAGTCTGTTAGGGGTTGGAGTTGCATTAGCAGCAGAACAAATATCTGGTGGTGACGAGCAACAGCAACAACAAGTAACACAAGGAACTAACGGTTCAGGAATGTTCACCTCCACTCAAGCAACAACTCCGCAACAAGCAGCGGCTCAAAGTGCATCAAGGATTGGAGCAGTTGGTGGCAATGTTGCACAACAATTGCTTGATATGCGCCCAAGGATTACGATTGACCAAGGAACTCCGATTAACATTTTTGTGAATAATGATTTAGTATTTCCTGATGATATTGCAGGTGGTTCTCATGTTATTCCTTAAATGTCAAATATTTCGTGGGGGGCTCAAATTATCCCGTGAGTGTCATGTTTTAGTTACATGCCAGTCATTTTGTGGGGTATATGAGATATGAGTTTAACCGCACTCAACACATTTTTGCGCCCGCTGGAAGAATTATTTGAGCAGCAAGGAATTAGTGAAATATCCATCAATCGCCCTGGTGAAGCCTGGGTTGAGCGTTATGGTGATATGGAGTTTCACTCGTTACCAGAGTTTAATCTAAACCATTTAATGTCACTGGGGCGATTAATTGCGCAATCAACCGAGCAAACAATTAGTGAGGAAAAACCACTTCTTTCCGCAACTTTGCCTGCTGGTTATCGTGTGCAGGTTGTGTTTCCCCCCGCAGCGGAGACGGGTAATGTGGCATTTTCAATTCGCAAACAAACGGTGATGAGCCTAGATTTGGAGGCATATGAAGCACTTGGTGCATTTCAAAACACTAAGGTGAAAAAATCAATTGATAAACATGATAAAGAATTGCGTGAATTGCTAGATAGTGGTGCAGTGCGTGAGTTTTTGACCAAAGCCGTGCTTTATAAAAAAAATATCATCGTCAGTGGGGGAACCTCAACAGGGAAAACTACATTCTTTAACGCAATATTAAAGAAAATACCTGATAATGAACGGGTGATAACTTGTGAAGATGCTCGTGAAATTGATATTACTCATTTACCAAACAAAGTGCATTTGTTAGCCTCAAAAGGTGGGCAGGGTAGGGCGAATGTGACTATTCAAAACTTGATTGAAGCATGTTTGCGTTTGCGTCCAGATCGCATCATGGTGGGGGAGATTCGTGGAGCGGAAGCATTTGCATATTTGCGAGCAATAAATACTGGTCACCCCGGTTCAATCACCACTTTGCACGCTGATTCTCCCGCTTTGGCGATTGAACAATTGATTATGATGGTGATGCAAGCAGGGCTTGGCTTGGCGAGAGATCAAATCAAGGATTATGTTGAAACAATTATTGATGTTATTGTGCAACTAAAACGGGGTGATAAAGGCAGAAGATATGTTTCGGAAGTGTTTTTCAAAGAACGGGATTGAGGTGAAATAATATGGCTGGAGGTTCAGGTAGCGGAGATTTTGGCAATTTTTTGCTGGTAGTAGTGTTAATAGCACTATGTTTTATTGTGCCAATTTATGCTGGAATGCTTGGATCTTTCGCCTTAACATATGGCCCCGCAAAAGTGATGATGGTTGCCTCGCCTACAAAAATAATCAAAGTGATGACTGCGCTTGTGCCGTGGGCATTGAGCCATCCTGATGTTGCGTGGAAAATGAAAATCCTTGCGCCACCAGCTGCTGGTGCATTTATCGGTTTCATTATTATGTTCATAATTCGTGCGCCATTAATGGATTTTCGCCCAATCAAAGGCAAAGAAAGTATCCATGGTGATGCAAGATGGGCTAGCGAAGCGGATATTAAAAAAGCACAATTGCGCGCCAAGCGTGGTATGTTGCTGGGGCGAACTGGGAAAACCAATTATCTAGTCGCCGATGATTATCAACACGTTTTGCTATTTGCGCCAACTGGTGCGGGTAAAGGGGTTGGTTTTGTTATTCCCAATTTGCTTTATTGGGATCACTCAGTGGTGTGCCATGATATTAAAATGGAGAATTATGAACTTACCAGCGGGTATCGTCAAAATGTGATGGGGCAGGCTTGCTATACATGGAACCCCGCAGATCCTAACGGGGTCACTCATTGCTATAATCCGCTAGATTGGATTTCAGAAAAACCAGGGCAGATGGTTGATGATTGCCAAAAAATATGCAACTTGATTTTGCCAGAGCAGGAGTTTTGGCAGAATGAAGCTCGCTCACTAATGCTTGGAGTGATGCTATATTTGTGCGCAGTGCCTGAAAAAGTTACATCATTTGGTGAAATTGTGCGAACAATGCGCTCCGATGATGTGGTTTATAATTTGGCAGTAGTGCTTGATACGGTCGGCGGGCGCATTCACCCTGTTTCATATATGAACCTTGCCTCGTTTTTGCAAAAAGCGGATAAGGAACGCTCGGGCTGTATTTCAACGCTCAATTCGGGGCTGGAATTATGGTCAAACCCATTGATTGATACGGCAACGGCAACTAGCGATTTTGATATTCAGCAATTGAAAAAGAAAAAAATGACAGTTTATGTTGGTGTAACCCCTGATAACTTACAGCGATTAGAACCACTTTTGAAGATTTTTTATCAGCAATCAACCGATTTCTTAACTCGTGCAATGCCAGGTCCTGAGGAAAAACACGGGGTAATGTTTTTGCTAGATGAGTTTCCATCGCTTGGGGAGATGCCACAATTTAAGATTGGTATCGCCTATTTCCGTGGATTTAAGGTAAAATTATTCCTAATTGTGCAGGATACTCAACAGCTGAAGGGGATTTATGAAGATGCGGGAATGAACTCGTTTCTCTCCAACTCATATTATCGCATCACATTTTCGGCGAATAATATTGATACAGCGAATATGATTTCGCAAGTGATTGGTAATAAAACGGTGAAGCAAGTTTCAAAAAGCTCACCAAGCATGTTTGATACGAAAAAAGGTGGACGTTCGCAATCAGTTTCTGAAGGTCAACGGGCTTTGTTGTTGCCACAGGAAGTTATTAATCTCCCTCGTGATGATCAAATTATATTGGTGGAATCATTCTGCCCGATTCGTTGCAAAAAGATTTTTTATTACAAAGATCCATTTTTCACTAAGAGATTAATGCCAAAAATACCTTTACCAATTCAAGAACCTTATGATCATAGAGCGGCGGCAAAAACAAATGAGGAGAAGGGTAAAAAGGCTTAAGGGTGGGAGGAGATAAAACTTAAAAGTTTAACTCCCTAACTCAATATTGTTCTTATTCAATTTCATTTTTTAATTTGATTGAACACCGATTTTGAATGAATATTTTTGTTTTTATCCTACATTATTTGTGTCGTTTTTCTAAGCCACATCAGAATATTCCATAAGCTAATGATAATATATTCTTATGATGCGCCTAGTGCATTTTTAGCATATATTTTGCTATCCTCAACAGATGGCTGATCAAACGGATTTACATTCATCAATGATGAAGCGTAAATCGTCTCCAGCATAATTAACATCAGCAATTCACCCAAACAATAAGCATTTATTTCAGGCAGATGAATGGTGCGAACTATTCGCCCCGCTGCCCGCAAAGATTCCACAGTTCCGTGTTGAAACGCGTCAAGCACATCACCCAGAGTTTTACCTCCCAGATAACCGAAACCAAACATTTCCGCCAACTGTGCATCAAATGTTTCACCCAAACCCGCCTGTTGTGCGGTGATTATCGTATAAAACTTATCATCACCCCCGCCGAGCAATAATTGCAACATGCTATGTTGGTCAACCGTTCCTAAAGCAGCGAGTGGCGTTATTCCTACTCCATCTTTGCCCAAACTTTCACTGATTAATTGCCGACACCATGATGAGGTGAAAGCGAGCGAATCCGCATATGGCATGATGGCGTGAATGGCACGCCCCTGTGACATTTGCATTACAGCAAAATTAGCAGATTCTAGAGCATAATTTTTCTCGCCACGTAAAGAATCACCGCCATATAGAGCCACACCATATAAAGCATTATGCAAAGCGGATTTTGTGCCTTGCCGAAATGCTGCAATATCCACCCCAATTGTTGCTGCTGGAATTAAACCAACATTGGATAAGCATGACCATCTTCCGCCAAGTTCTGCATCATGCGCACTTGTTGGAATATGAAAATATTTGGCTATTTTAGTTAAAGGGGAATCTTTTGCCTCAGTTATAATATGGCAATGATTAGCATAATATTCACTCTTATTATCAGTGATTTCTGCTTCTAACCATTTAATAATTAATAATATTTGAGCGATAGTTTCTAGCGTTCCGCCTGATTTACTAACCATCAACCACGCCGTTCGTTTTGGATTTATCTCATGTTTCATCGCTGCAAAAGTTGCGGGGTCGGGGTTATCCATCACCATGAACCGCATATTATTTGGCGTTTTAGCAATTGCACAAACCGCCTCCGCCCCAAGCGATGAACCACCAATCCCTACCAATATCAGAGTATCCGCCACCGCTTTGAACCCATCAGCTATGCGCATAATTTCGCTTAAATCATCATTCGCCTCAGCTAATTTTAGCAACGGCAAGCCATCATCGTATAATTTCCGTAAATCCGCCTGCGCCTTGCCAAGCAGTGGGTGGGGAGCAGTTGCTGGAACATCAATTTTTAGCGAAAAGTTGGTCATCTATAAATCCTGAATTGATGATTGTTTTAGCAGATCAAAATTGGAATGTGGATGATTTTCGCAATAACCACATGATTTTCCATACACATATTTCTCGGACTGTAGCTCCCGTGCAATAAGTGAGTGTCCACAAGCGAGGCATGAGGTGGTGGTTTCATCAACTTCTAATCCATGTTTGACTGAAACTCTATCATCAAAAACATAACATGAACCCTCCCACATAGTTTGTTCGGCGGGTATTTCTTGCAAATAGCGCAATATTCCACCTTGCAAATGATACACATTCGCAAAACCTTCAGCCTTCAACCATGCGCTATAGCGTTCGCACCTAATTCCGCCCGTGCAGTAAGTCGCAATTTTTGTGTTTTTGGAAATATTGCTAGCTGTGAAATCTGAAAGCTGGTTGAACTTGCGGGTTTTTGGGTCAATCGCTCCTTGGAACTTGCCTAAATGCGTTTCATATGAGTTTCTCGCATCAATTATGATAACATCATTTGCAGAAATTAGTTCATTCCAATCTTTTGGTGCTACATATTCTCCAATTTCATGTTGTGATAATCCTGATAAATTACGCATTTCACCTAGCATTTTTATCAATGCGGGTTTAATTCGTACCTTGGCTTTTTTGAATGGTGCAATTTGTGAATAACTAATTGTTTGTGAAAACTCACATTGCAATAATATTTCAATCGCTTTTATGCACGTTTGTAATGCGGTTTCATCACCACAAATAGTTGCATTAATCCCTTCCGTTGCAATTAATATTGTGCCTTTGATATTTTGCTCAAACAATATCACCAATAATTGCGCTTTAATTTTTTGCAATTGCTGTGCGTCCAGTTCAATCAGACGATAAAAAGTTGAAACAAAATATTGCATATTTATATAATATTAACTAGCAATTTTGATATTTTGTTGTTCAATCGCTTCAACCCCAGCGAGTGGCTTACCCTCCAGCCATTCCAAAAATGCTCCGCCAGCAGTTGAGAGATATGTCACTTGTGCGGATAAACCAGCATGGTTTAACGCTGCAACAGTATCACCCCCGCCAGCAACACAAGCAAGTTCACCACCTGCCACTTGGCTTGCGATAATGCGAGCGAGGCTCACTGTTGCGCAATCAAACGGGGCAGTTTCAAACGCACCAACGGGACCATTCCAAACGAGCGTGCGAGCTTCTGCAATCGCCTCGCCCCATGCTTGAACTGTTTTTGTACCAACATCTAGAGCCATTTCATCAGAGGATATTTCATCTATGGCAACCACTCGGCAAGCGGGGCTTTGCTCAAACTTTGTTGCAACCACCAAGTCAATTGGTAACATGATACGGCAATTATTTTGTTGTGCTTTTTGCAAAATGCTCAGTGCCAAACTCTGCAATTGTGGTTCACATAACGATTTGCCCACATCATGCCCTTGTGCATATAAGAACGTATTAGCCATTCCCCCACCGATCATGATGACATCCATTGTTTCCACCAGATTTTCCAACAATTGCATTTTGGTTGAAACTTTTGAACCACCAACCAGTGCGGCAACAGGTTTTTGCGGTGCATCAAATACTTGTTTTAAGGCGGATAATTCTTCCTGCATTGCCAAGCCATAATAAGATGGTAGTAATTTGGCTATCCCAGATATGGAGGCGTGCGGGCGATGCGAACATGAAAAAGCATCATTAACATAATATTGTGCGAGTGAGGCAAGTTGCGCTGCAAATGATGCGTCGCCATTTCCTTGACCAATATTTTCTTCACCTTGATGAAAGCGCAGATTTTCCAGCAATAATATCTCACCATTTTTTAGATTATTCGCTGCTGATTTGACTTTTTCACCCACGCAATCATCAACGAAATGAATCGTCACATCAGGCAATGCTTGACGCAAACATGGCAAAACTTGCACCAGTGACATTGCCTCATTGCGAACACCTTCAGGGCGTGAAAAATGCGATGCGAGGATTATTTTTGCTCCTTTTGCGACCAGCAAATTGATGGTTGGAACGATGCGTTCAATGCGAGTTGCATCAGTTACCACCCCATCTTTGATTGGAACATTAATATCTACCCGCAAAAAAACATATTTTCCGCCTAAATCTGCCTCCCTTAAATCTGCGCTTTTTGAGTGTGCATTTTTTGAATATGTATGAGTAACGTCATGATTTTGCATAAAATCTCACTTTGATGTTTGTGTCTGATTATGTTTGTGTGTGATGTGTTAGTTTATTAATTATTTGCAATATAGCAAGTTTTTTATAAAAATCAGCAAAAAAATGCAAAAAATATATGATATATATGTCATACCAGCGAAGGCTGGTATCTATGGCTTATGGATTTTAATATTTATTAAAGTAACGTAACAACCTAAATCAATTCAAATCCCACTAAATATTTATATCTCACTAAATATTCACAATTTCATACCCTGAAAATAAAGCAAGCTGCGCAAATCTGTATGATTAATGGAGCAATTCGCAAGCCCTTGCAAATATGGTTTAGCGTGATAAGCAACTCCAAGCCCCGCTGCCATAATCATATCAGCGTCATTTGCACCGTCTCCCACGGCGATTATCTGCGAAATATCCAGCCTTAACTGTGCGACATATTGCAATAAAATCTCTTTTTTTGAGCCTTGATGCAAAATTGGCAACCGCACCTCACCTGTTAGGCAATCATTTTCAATCAATAATTCATTAGCAAAATGCGCCTGAAATCCAAGTTTTGTTGCAACTTTCTCTGTGAAATATGTGAACCCGCCCGAAACCAACATAGTGAATGCGCCCGCTTCATTCATGTGATGCACCAGCTCCGCCGCTCCTGATTGCATGGTGATGCGTTCCTGCCAGACCTGCTCCAACACAGAGATTTTCACTCCTTTAAGCAATGCAACCCTTGCGATCAATGATTGTGAGAAATCTATCTCACCTGCCATAGCTCGCTTGGTTATGTTGGCAACTTGTTCCCCCACGCCCGCAATATCAGCGATTTCATCAATACATTCTTGCGCAATAATAGTTGAATCCATATCCGAAACTAGCAATTTTTTGCGCCGCTCTTTAACATTCTGCTCTTCAACATTTTGCCCTATTAAATGTTGCAAGCAATAATCCAGTGGCAATTGAGCAATTAATGCAGGAATTGCCTCAATATTTTGCACATTAAACAAATCAACCGCAACATTATTTTTTAGCCATTCAATTTTTGTTGCTCCAAATTGTTGCAAAAAATCATGTGTTAAAATCGTCACATCGTTACTTATAATCGTTAAAACATTATCTATTGAAACATTATCCACCGCAAAATTACCTTGAAATTAAAAATCTTTCGCAAAGCCAAAATAAAATGAATGGGCGGGAGCAGCTTTAGAAACTCCTGCCATATAACCCGTTTCATAATTTATTTCATCAGTTAATGCACCAAAAAATGTTGGTCCAATCGTATGTGATTGATTGCCATAACCATGCACAGTTGCAACATTACCAAAATTGCTGAAACTTTCCATACCCATACTATGTTTTTCATTATATTTGTAAGCAACATGAAAACGAGTATCAATAATCATACCGCCCTTGCGATATCCACCAACTTCCATGCCTAAAATCTGATTAAAGCGAAAATCCCAGCCATCAAGCTCTTTACCAATAATAAAGCGAATATGAGTTATATCCGGTTGATTAGCTAAAATACGGGCTTCATAACGTAACCGCAATCCGCTATAAAAAGCATCATCTTTGCTGTTGGTAAGCTCCAAACGTTGGTCAAAAAATATGTTGCTGAAATCGGGAGATTGCCCCTGCAAATCCTGCCCTTGCAACATCACTAACCATGCGTAATTATCAGTAATGCCATAATCCAAGCCAACACGGCTGCGCAAGCGATTATCTAATGACTTTTTTTCCTTATCTAAATTATAAGCATTGCGCCATGTTAAGCGCAATTGTCCTTCATTCACCACCGCATTAGGCACAGACCCAATCCTTGCATGAGAAGGGTTTGCAATAATTATCATCAACAAACATATAACTAATATTTTCATGTTTTTACTTAACGTATTTAATCATTTATCATAACTAATAACAAAAAACTAGTAACTAAATCGTAAATGTTTTATAAGATATTTAGGTTTTATAAGATATTTAGATTTTAGTATTTTGATATGAGTTTAATATGATTAATTTGAACATAACAACACTTCAGTTTGCAACGCTTTATTCTGCAACATTTGATGCAATAACATTGCCGCATATTCACATGGCAATAACAGTGATTGTGTTGATGAGTGTGTTGGTGCTGTTTGTGAAAGAGAAGATTCCAACTCACCTCACTGCCATGACGGCGATGGCAGTCTTGCTTGCAACTGGCGTGATTAGCAGCAAACAAGCATTGAGCGTATTTAGTAATTCCGCTTGCATCACCATTGCTTGTATGTTTGTGTTGAGCAGCGCACTTGAGCGCACTGGCGTGATTGATTTAATGGGTAAAAAAATATTAAAAGCCGCTGAAAAAAATCGCAAACTTGCAATGGGATATTTGCTAATTGGGGTTGCGGTAGTTTCAACATTCATGAACAACACGCCATTGGTTATTATTATGGCTCCCGTAGTGATTTCCGTTGCACGGCAATTGCAGGATTATCCATCAAAATATTTGATACCACTTTCTTATGCGGCAATTTTGGGTGGAACTTGTTCGCTGATTGGAACTTCCACCAATATTTTGGTTGATGGAGTGGCGCAAGCACATGGTCAACCGCCTTTCACCATGTTTGAAATCACGGGGCTTGGGGCAATTACCGCAATATCTGGCATGGCTTTTTTGCTAACATTTGGGCAGAGATTATTGCCTGAGCGTATGTTGTTGGAAAATGAATTAATTGATGAATCAACCCGCAAACGTTTCAGTGCGGAGGCTTTGATAACCCATGATTCCAACCTGATTGGGCGCACATTAAATGAGGTTCAATTCACCGAATCAGAGGATTATGAAATTGTGGATTTAATCCGCAACGAGGAAAGCAACCGAGGCAAAACCAAGCTGATTGAGCGTTTAGCCGTGGCTTTTGAGAAGCAAGATATTGAGAAAAATGATGCTAAAAATAAGGATTTCAAAATTGCGGATAAAAAACCAAGCAAAAAAGGTTCAACCTTGCGAGATATTCCATTGCAAGCGGGTGATAGATTGATCTTTAAGACGCATAAAAATGAGTTGATGGAGTTACGTCGTTTTGTGGGCATAACTTTTCAAACTGATGATGTGACGGTAGCTGCGCCGATTTCTACCCCAATTTCCACCAAAGAAACAATGGTGGTGGAGGGTATGGTTGCGCCAAACTCTCGCCTGATTGGGCGCAAACCATCACAACTTCGCTTGCGTCGCCGCTATGGTTGCTACATTATTGCCATTCATCGTGATAAACAAAATATCACGGGGAACTTGGAATCTCTAGAACTCCGCTCGGGAGATGTGTTGTTGTTGGAAGGGAGCAAAGACGAACTAGCAAGGTTGTTTGCTGGTGAAGAATTGCAGAGCTTAACACAATTAAAACATGAAGATTTTAACCATAAAAAAGCTCCCATGGCGGTGGTAGCATTAATGGCGGTAGTTTTGCTTGCATCGTTTGATGTGATGCCAATTGAGGGGCTTTCCATTATCGGAGCGGTGATAGTTATTCTCACCAAGTGCATCACTTTAGAAAAAGCCTATGAATCCATTGAATGGAGCATTTTAATGATGATTTTTGGTATGCTCGCTGTTTCCATCGCTATGGAAGAAACTGGAGTTATAAAAATTGTAGTTGAAGGAATTGCGACGCTGGTGGAGGATTTGGGGCCAATGGCGATATTGCTGATTGTGTATTTCATCACCTCCGCCATCACCGAAGTTATGAGTAATAACGCAACGGCGATGCTGCTAACCCCCGTTGTGATTGGGCTGGCGGAATCAAGGGGTATTGACCCACGCCCGTTTATTGTGGCGGTGATGTTTGGTGCATCAGCGAGTTTTGCCACGCCAATTGGTTACCAAACCAACACTTATGTTTATAATGCGGGGAATTATACGTTTAAGGATTTCTTGCGTATTGGCACACCAATGAACTTGCTCACCTTCATTGTGACTGGGCTTTCCATTCCACTATTTTGGAAGTTTTGATTGTTGGAAGTCTGATTTAATGTGGAATGACTAGATTTATGCTTGTGTCATACCAGCACCAGAAGGAAGCAAGAAAAAGTCTGGTATCCATAGTGTTTGGCTTGGTTTTATGTTTATTATGGACTCCAGCCTTCGCTGGAGTGACGGGAGTTTGTGTGGTATATAACAGGTAGTGACGGGAGTTTGTGTGGCATATAGAAAGTGACAGGCGTTGATAGCATTTTTCATCTGCCCATACTTTTATCTTCATTTTTTCCTATTGAAGATGGTACCATCACCTCCTTATGCAACTCAAGCCAATTGGGATTAATTGCATCTTTTGGAATTGGAAAATTCTCTATATTCTTAAAATCTATTTTTGCACTAGACATTCCTTGCTCATTGGTTGATATATCTGTTTTCTCTATAACGCAAGCAACGCAAGATAAAACGCCGTCAATGAACTTACCATCTTTTTTATATGGTGGGGTTAGTATGATGATATAATTTCTGTCAAATGTTGGATTTAATGCGTTAAGTGCATAAACAACTTGTTCTTCTGGGTTAATATTATTTCTATAATATTCGGAGGTCATTTCTTGTCCAGAAAAATAATCTCTTATGAATCCGCTTGCAACACTCACAGTTTGAGAGTAATTTGGCAATCCTTTTTCTAAAAAGCTAACTTTTAACTTGTCATCTATTTGTGATAAATCAATCATTTATAAAAAATCTCCTCAAAACCATCTAAACTACATTACCAAACATAACATCAAAACCCAATTATTTTCTTGATTTCTGCCATATTTTTGCTGGCAATGATGCTTGCTTTTTCATTACCATCATGCAAAATGCCATCAAGATAGGCGGGGTTTTGCATTAATACCCGATATTTTTCACCAATGGGAGCGAGATGCGTAATTAGTGCGTCGGCTATTCGTTCCTTGAAACTTGCAAAATTGAGTGATGCGCATTCCACCGCCGCTGATGCAACAGTTTGCGCACTAATTGCCGCATATATGGCAAGCAAGTTTGCAACTTCAGGGCGAGTTGCAACATCATAGCTAATTCCTTCAATCATATCAGATTTAGCTTTGCGCAATTTTGCCCGAATAGCATCTGCATCATCGCCTAAATTAATGCGGGAAGCATCAGATATATCAGATTTGCTCATTTTGCTTTTGCCATCACGCAGACTCATCACCCTTGTTGCCTCGCCCATAATTAACGGCTCAGGTTGGGTGAAATATTCACAATTATAACCACGATTAAATGCCCCTGCAATATCACGAGCAAGCTCCAAATGTTGCTTTTGGTCATCACCAACGGGGACAATATCCGCTTTATAAAGCAAAATATCCGCCGCCATCAACACAGGATAACCATATAAACCAAGCGAGGCGTTATCACGATTTTTGCCCGCTTTTTCCTTAAATTGCGTCATACGGTTCAACCAACCAAGTGGGGTGATGCAATTAAAAACCCAAGCAAGTTCGGCATGTTGTGGAATATGTGATTGCACAAAAATCCCTGCCTTATCAGGATCAATCCCACATGCAACATAAGTTGCAGCGGTTTGGCGAACATTTTGCCTTAACTCATCAGGATTTTGCGCAACTGTGATTGCGTGCATATCTGCCAACATAAACAAGCACTCATATTCATGTTGCAGTGCAACCCAGTTGCGTATCGCCCCAAGATAATTGCCAAGGTGCATCTGACCCGTTGGTTGAATCCCTGATAATATCGTTTTTTTTGCCATATTTGCTTTAATTTTGTTTGTTTGCTTGATTTTACTTGTTAGAAATGAAATAATTGTTTAATCAGTTCATAATATAATAAAGATTAATAACAATGCAACGATAATGCAATAATAATGCAATTTAACAACATATATATTCAAGATGATTTATTTGCAAATCTAGCGGAGCTATTAGGCAAGCACATTAATGTGGATAATTTGTTGTTGCTAAGTGATGCAAACACTTCCGCCGCATATCATCTTTATGATTTGCCAGTGTTGGTGAAACGTCATGTTTGTTTGTTCGCAGTGCCAAAGGTAACCTTGAAGGCAGCAAAAGATTTGGGTAATATCGCCCGCAATTATGATGCGATTTTAGCTGTTGGCAGTGGTAGCATTAACGACCTCGCTAAATATGCAGCTTTTTATGCGGGTGTGCCATATGTGATTATTGCAAGTGCGCCCTCAATGAACGGATATTTATCTGGTAATGCGTCACTTTATGATGGTGGAATTAAACAATCTTATGCAGCTCTTCCACCTCGGGCGTTATTTGCGGATTTAGGCGTGTTACAAAATGCTCCTAAACCACTAATTGCAGCGGGTGTTGGTGATGTGTTGTGTCGTAGCAGCGTGCAATATGATATGTTGTTTGCTCATTATATCACGGCGTCAGATTATCCAAGCGAAATATTCGCACAAATGCTTGCACTGGAACAGATTTTATTGCAAAAAATTGATGCGGGCGAGGATTATGTGCAAGCATTGATGGATTGCCTGATTTATGGCGGGGTGGCGATGCAGCAATATGGCAGTTCTGCGCCAGCGAGCCAAAGTGAGCATATGTTGGTGCATTTGTTGGAGATGCTAGAGCCAGATGTGGCAGAATTGTTCCATCATGGGCAGTTGGTGGGGGCAGCAAGCATTATGATGTTGCAGTTGCAGCGTAATTATAATTTTGCGGAACTGAAAAATAAGTTTAACACAGATAAGTTTGATGCTGATAGCGCTTTGGCGCAACATTTTGATTGCGAATTATTGCAGCAATGGCGAGCAGAGCATGAGATAAAATTGGCGAATATTAATGTTGATGTTGATGTGGCAAAAATACAAGCGGAGTTACAAAAATGCAATATTTTAACTGCCAATGAGTTAGCTAACTATTTGCAAAAAATTGGTGGAGAAATTAATTTCACACAAATGGGTTTTGCAGAAAACATGCAACAAATAGCGTTGTATAATTCGGCATTTACTCGTGCAAGATTTACTATTTTAGATTTGATATAATTGCGTTGAAAAGTGGGATAAAAATGAATGATTTTTTGCAAATATTTATAGAAAACTTTTTAAGCAGAATGATTTTGTCACCATTTTCAAGCATAACATTAGAGGCTAAACATAGTTTTGGGCAGAATATTCAAACTGAATTATGCGTCGCTTATATAGCTATATTATTAGCATTTATTGTGAATTATTATTCTGGGCGGGCTTTTTGCATCATAGAAAAATATTTTGATACCAAAACTAAAAACTTAATTGCCAAAGCTAAGCGTATATTTTCAGGGCGGGGCAGGGTGATATTGCTATTATCATTTGTGCCATTTGGTAATATTTTGTTGCTAGTTGCGGGTATTTTACACGTTCCATTCAAGCAAACACTGCCATTTATGCTGATTGCATCGGGTTTGGGGTTGCTAAAGTTTATATTGTGATTATTGTAATTTATTTGATATAAATCTATAATTTTGATTTTATAAAATACTAACCACTCACAAAACCCTTGGTGATGGTAAGCGGTGAACTATTGCCTCCAGCACATCTTCAATTCCAATTCCTGTTTTGGCGGAAATCATTACTGCATCGGAAGTATCCAACCCTATAACATCTTCAATTTGTTGTTTCACCCGCTCAATATCAGCTGCGGGTAAATCAATTTTATTCAATACAGGGATAATCTCGTGGTTACAATCAATCGCTTGATATACATTCGCCAAAGTCTGCGCCTCCACTCCCTGTGATGCGTCTACAACCAATAGCGATCCCTCGCACGCCGCTAAACAACGGCTCACTTCATAGCTAAAATCAACATGTCCGGGGGTATCCATCAGGTTAAGCACATAAGTTTCACCATTTTTTGCGGTATAATTCAGGCGCACCGTTTGTGATTTGATGGTAATTCCTCGCTCTCGTTCAATATCCATACTATCAAGCATTTGCGCCTGCATATCACGCAATTCAACTGCTCCACAAAATTGAATTAGCCTATCAGCGAGGGTTGATTTGCCATGGTCAATATGGGCGATAATAGAAAAGTTGCGAATGTGAGATAATTCAGTCATATATGAACCTCATACATTATATCAACCTAATCATACAATATAAAAAATGCAAAACATTGAGTTTTTAGAACAGTTAGAACAATATAGGGCGGAAATAGATGCGATTGATGCGGATATTTTGCATAATCTCGCCAAGCGATTTGAAGTGGTAGCGCAAGTTGGTGCGCTTAAAGCGAAGCATGATTTGCGAGGTAGTTATATTCGTCCAGCCCGTGAGGCTTTGATGTTGCGAAAATTGCTTGATGATGCAAAACAAATTGGAGTTCCGCAATCGTTGGTGGCTGGTTTGTGGCGGTTGATTATTGGTGCATCAACTGGGCATGAATCCCCATTAAATGTGGTGCATTTGAGCGATGATGTGCATGGAGCATTTGCTGCTGCGCAATATTTCAGTGATATGGTGCCACAATATGCAACAAATATGGCTAATTTTTGGAATTGCGAGAGTGCAAACCAGCATAGTATTTTTATTTTGCCATATCAGTTGGATAATCCATTATGGCAATTAATGCCCGCATATTTGAAAATATTTGCTTGTTTACCATTTGTTGGTGGGGATAATATTAAAAGTGGGGCAGGGGCTAAGCCAACATATTTAGCGAATGCTAAACCAACATATTTAGCTATTGCGAATATCCACCCCGAACCAACTGGTGATGATATTTCATTATTTCATGATGGTGATAAATTGATTGAAGTGAACGGGTTTATGCAGCAATATCAGGATAATATCGCTAAAGATTATATATTTGTTGGAGCATATGCAAATATGTTCATTATAAATGATTGAGGTTGTATTGTTTATTGTCCCATGGACTCCAGCCTCCGCTGGAGTGACGGGAGTTAGTGGTTGGCTTTGTTATATTATCAGAAGTTAGCATGTCCTATACAAGCATTTGTCATATAGTGCTTTACCTTTATAATTATTACATGTGTAAAATTATAAAGGTAAAGTGCTATACCAGCGCAGGCTGGTATCCATATAAAACCACCATCAACGCCCCATTGCACCTGCAGCATCTGTGCCAGCGAATCTGTTCCATCTATCCATTGATTGACGTTTTTGGTTGGTGAGGCGGTTGCGAATCATTTGCGTTTTTGCCGTCCATGGTTGGTCTTCACCCTTTTCTTCACGTTCACGCCGAGTTTTCTCCCGTTGTTCTTCAATTAGTTCATAATCAGCGGCGATTACGTCCGCATTGGCTTGTCGCTGTTGCAATGCTCGCATTCGTAACACAAATAATTTGCGATTTTTTGCAGCCTCAAAAGCATTTTTTTGTTTTTTATTCAATTAATTATTTCCCAACACAGCAACATGTTACTCAATTAATCAATATTAAGCAACATTTTTTGCGGACGAAACTCAGCATTGACGCACACAAGCAATATTTTTATGGTGCTGATGAGTTGTTTATCTCTGCTTATAATTTGTTCCATCGTGATGCTGGTTGCGGTTTTTGCAATAACCATCGTTGCAATTTGTAGCATATCATCAAGAAATGCTGGTTTATGATATTCTATAACACAATTGCGCACCACAAAACCTGTGTTATGATTGCGCCATAATTCGCATTGGTCATAACCTTTGGAGCGCAACCATTCCGTTCTAGCACGCTCGGCAAAACGCAGATAATTAGCATAATAAACCACGCCACCTGCATCAGTATCTTCATAATAAACTCTAATATTGTGTTGATGCTGCATGATGTGATGTAGGTTATGTTGTGATTTTCTATTGTTGCTTGCCGTAAATCATAATGCAACCTAATGTTGGAACAAACAAAACACAAGTGAAAATATTTTTTTATTGACATTTAGGTGGAGTATGGGGATATAATAGGAGTGCAAAAATTGGTTTTTTCTCATGAAAAACTTTTTTCAAAACACAAGGAAATGTAGAATAACTGCATTCTTTGTTTGTTTTGCGTTAGCTTTTCTTAACGCTTGGGGAGCAACTTCTGCTAGCTATGATGCTCCGACTAGAGCATTTTTCCAAAGATGCGCCACGTTTTATGTCTCTATTGCTTTGCTTATTTTCATCAACTTTTGTTATGTAAGATACACAAGTTTTAGAGAACCTAAAAAATAGCTCCCCACAAACATAAAACTTTGTGGGTTTTTTTGGTTATATAGATACCAGCATTTTACTACGTTGTCTTTCGGCTGGCTTGCGCCTGCCTTTGGGTGCTGGTATGACGAACTCTAACATAGATATTATTCCCTTCATAAGAGATTATGGCATGATAAAGTTTAACCAATATTCTCCTGTCACTCCAGCGCAGGCTGGAGTCCATAATAAAAAGAACAATGTCATAAAGTTTTAGCGATGGATACCAGCCTTTATTTTTCTCTCCCTAGGTCGGGGTGATGGTATGACAAACTCTAAAAATAGTCCCCCAACCATATATTTTCAATCATTCTCATTAAGCATATCCAACTGCTCCGAAAACTGCCCCGAAATTATCTCATTAATCACATTGCGAACTGGCGCAATTAAGCCCAGATGCGCATAAGCGTTTGGTGAAATTATGCGCCCACGTGAGGTGCGTTGCAGCAACCCACATTGCAGCAAATATGGCTCAATCGTCTCTTCCAATGTGTCCCGTTGCTCTGATAGCCCTGCTGCAATTGTTTCCACCCCCACGGGCCCACCATCATAATGCTCAGCAATAAATCGCAAATATCGTCTATCGGCGGAGTCAAGCCCCATTGCATCAACTTCCAGCAACCGCAATGCTTTGTCAGCGAGCGAGCGATTAACTTGTGAAACTCCCTCTATTTGCGCAAAGTCACGCACTCGTCGCAATAATCGCACTGCTATGCGGGGAGTTCCACGGGAGCGGGCGGCAATTTCATATATTCCGTCATCAGCAACTTGCATATTCAGCAACCCAGCTGCCCGCTTGATAACCTCTGCTAGTTCGTCCACATCATAAAATTGCAAGCGCAGTGGTATGCCGAAACGATCCCGTAATGGGTTGGAAAGTAACCCCATGCGAGTTGTTGCTCCAACCAATGTGAATGGACGTAACTCAATTTGCACAGTGCGTGCTGCTACTCCCTCGCCGATGATTAAATCTAGTTTGCCATCTTCCATTGCGGGATATAATATTTCTTCAACCGTTGCATTCAGGCGGTGGATTTCATCAATAAACAACACATCACGAGGTTCAAGCGAGGTTAGAATTGCTGCTAAATCCCCCGCTTTGGTTAGTAATGGTCCCGAGGTGGAGCGCAATCCCACTCCCAATTCGCCCGCTATAATATGTGCTAATGTGGTTTTGCCAAGCCCGGGAGGGCCGTATAATATAGTATGGTCAAGTGCATCACCCCGTTGTGACGCTGCTTGCACGAATATTTTCAAATTGTTGCATAGAGATTTCTGCCCCGTGAAATCAGCAAATCGTTTGGGACGCAATGCTTTATCATAAGCATCATCGGGGGTTTTTTGTGGGTCAAGAATTGATGTTGATTGCATAATCGTTAATTTGCCTTAAACTACACAAAAAAGCAATATTTTATATATATTTTTAGTTTTTTCAATAATTTCAATTTCAAAATTATGCACTTTTTAGTTGCAAAAGAGAGAGAGAGAGATGTTAAACTAAGATTAATCAAATTATTTACACTTTTTCAAAAGTAAAAGCTTATTTATCAGACAATCATGTCTAAAAAGCCGTAGGTTTTGGGATTTGCAAAAAACAAAAGTCGCATTGCGCAAAAAACAAATGACTTTCTATCGTCACGAATTCCAGACCACTTGCTGGTGGAATGGAAAGACCGAATACAATCTGGTCAAATTTCCAGAAGGTGAAGACCTATGGAAATTTGAATCATGGGTATTTGAGTTGGGCTCAGTTACGTCTTCCTTAAAAGGAATAATTGTAACAAACGAAGCCATCTATGAAGCTGAAGGGTCAGCCGATAATGATGGTTACACTCTCTACCCTGTGCGCCAAGTTGCACAGAAAGGAGATAGTTACCACGGCATGTTTCTTCGGGAACGTGAGGAGAAGCAAAAAGCAGAGGAAAAACGCTTGCAAAATCGTGAAAAACGGTGGCGCAAGCAAGCCAAGCAACAAAAACGACGGGAAGCAAAACTTCGGTTAATATAAAGAACCCCAATAGGTCTTTACCCTCTGCATTTAGCGGAGGTTTTTTTTAGCAAATAACCATAATATTGTTTTTTAGTAATTTTAATATATTTTTAATATATATTTTATGTTTGTCATACCAGCGGAGGCTGGTATCCATTTTGTTTGAGTTGCGCAATTATGGATTTTATCCTATGCCAAGTAACAGGAAAGTGACGGGAGCATGTTGAAATGACGGTAACATATTACTAAAATAACATATATTATCTCATCAGAATAATAATTTTGTGCAGTTGCTTTTTGCTTGCTTTTTATTGTGCTGTTCTATAATTTCATTTGAGAAAATCTTTGTAAATCAATATGTTGCATTGCAACAAAAATAAAAAACATTACGTTGCATCGCAACAAAATATACAAACTAATATATCGCACCGCAAAAATACAAATTAAATTATTAAGAGGAAATTATGAAAGCAAAAAACCCTAATGCGCCATTTCAAAATAACTTTGCAAGCACAGTGGATAATAATGAGCCGATAACTGATGCAGAAGCGTTGGATTTTCACTCACGGGGGCAGGCGGGCAAAATCGCTATTCATGCAACCAAGCCTTTGATAACGCAACGTGATTTATCTCTCGGATATTCCCCTGGGGTTGCTGTGCCATGCAAAATTATTGCTGAAAACCCTGATGCCTCATATGATTATACCGCTCGTGGCAATTTTGTTGCCGTAATCTCCAACGGGACGGCAGTTTTAGGGTTGGGTAATTTGGGTGCGCTCGCCTCCAAACCTGTGATGGAGGGTAAGGCTATTTTGTTCAAGCGATTCGCTGATATTGATTCTATTGATATTGAAGTGGATACTGAAGATGCAGAAGAGTTCATTAATGCAGTTAAATATTTAGGGCCAAGTTGGGGCGGAATCAACCTTGAGGATATCGCATCGCCTGATTGTTTTATCATTGAGCAACGCTTGCGTGAATTGATGGATATTCCAGTATTTCATGATGATCAGCATGGAACGGCAATTATTGCGGTGGCGGGTTTGATAAATGCGGCGCAAATAACGGGGCGCAAGTTTGAAGAGTTGAAAATTGTCGTCAACGGCGCAGGGGCTGCGGGGATTGCTTGTATTGAGTTAATCAAGCGTTCTGGTGTTCCACATGATAATATTTTGTTATGTGATCGCACTGGCGTGGTTTATGAGGGGCGCACTGATGGCGATATGAACCAGTGGAAATCCGCCCACGCCGTCAACACTGACAAGCGCACTTTAGCAGAGGCTATGACGGGTGCTGATGTGTTTATTGGGCTTTCAGTGGCGGGAGCTGTAACGCCAGATTTGGTAAAGTTAATGGCAAATAAGCCTATCATATTTGCCATGGCGAACCCTGTTCCTGAAATCATGCCAGATGAGGTGAAAAAAGTTCGCCCTGATGCGATTGTGGCAACGGGACGTTCGGATTTTCCTAATCAAGTGAATAATGTGATGGGTTTTCCTTATATATTCCGTGGTGCGCTTGATGTGCGTGCAAGGCAAGTGAATGAAGAAATGAAGTTAGCTGCGGCAAAAGCCTTGGCAGATCTTGCCCGTGAGGAAGTTCCAGAAGAGGTGCAAAGCGCATATGCGGGGCGGGCAATGGCGTTTGGTGCGGATTACATCATTCCAACGCCGTTTGATCCTCGCTTGATATATCGCATTCCAGTGGCAGTGGCAAGGGCTGCTATGGAAACGGGGGTTGCTCGCAAGCCAATTGAGGATTTTGTGGCTTATGAGCATCAGCTAAAAGCTCGCTTAGACCCAACAGCAAACACGATGAACCGTATTTTTGAGAAGGTTCGCTCGCAACCGCAGCGTATTATTTTTGCTGAAGGTGAGGAAGAAAAAGTCATTAGAGCAGCAGCAAATTGGCGTGATTATGGTTATGGAACGCCGATTTTGGTGGGGCGAGTTGACCGTATTAAATCTGCTATGGTGCGTATGGGAATTACTAACAACACAGGAATTGAAATTAGCAATGCAGCGATTGACCCCAACATAGATAGTTATTGCGCAATGCTTTATGAAAAATTGCAACGTGATGGTTTTTTATATCGTGATATTGTGCGCATGGTGAAAAATGATCGCAACACTTATGCGGCTTGTATGTTGGAGCTGGGTTATGGTGATGCGTTGATAACTGGTTTAACGCGCAGCTATAACCGAACGTTAGATAACATAACAAGAGTGATTGATATTCAAGCGGGGCAGTTGCCGATGGCAGTTTCTGTTTGTGTTGCTAAGGGGCGGACAATATTTATTGCGGATTCCATGGTGAATGAGTTACCAAGTGCGCAAGAATTAACGGATATTGCAGTGCAAACGGCAGCTTTGGCACGACGATTTGGGCATGATCCTCGGGCAGCTTTCCTCTCATTTTCCAATTTTGGTAACCCAATGCGGGAGAAAACGGAGCGTATTCGCAAGGCAGTAGCTTTGATGCAGGGCAGGGGAGATGTTGATTTTGAATATGATGGCGAGATGACTGTTGAAGTTGCGCTTAATCCTGAATTAATGAAACTTTATCCATTTGCTCGCTTGAGTGGTGCAGCAAATGTGTTGGTGATGCCTGCCTTGCACTCGGCAAACATTACGGCTGGTATGATGCAGGAACTGGGCAATGGTTCAATGATTGGCCCCGTGTTGGTTGGGTTGGATAAACCAGTGCAGATTGTTAATATGAGTGCATCAGTTTCAGATATCATTAACTTAGCGGGAGTCGCCGCAATGGACGCCATCAAGGAAGATGAGGCGGGCTTGGTTGTTGCGGGTTAAAAAATAATGATAATGTAATGATTTTTTAGTCTGTTTGTAGGTTTTTTTATATGTTATATCTTGATTTCGCTGATGCGCTAGCGAAATAACAATACAACTTTAATCTACAAACAGACTGTTTTCTTGATATATTAGCTTATAATTAATTAATTTATGTGATTTTGGATAAAATATAGTGTTTTTTCATTTTTTTATTAATCCTATAAGTTAGGAATAATAAAAAGTGAAAGTGCTATAATAAAATATCTTGGAACAAATAAATCACTATAAATTAAACATATTATAAATATAAAATATACGATGAATGCAGCTATATGATGAATGATTATGAAAGTTTTATCAAGCAACGAGAAGTTGAGGCTAAGGCGGAAACCGTGGGTGCTAATGTTTATCATGAAGCATCAAGCACATTGTTTGAGGGCTTAAATGTTGTATCTAGCAATCCTGATTTTGGCAATAATAATGTTGCACATGGTAACGTTCCACATAGTAATTCTACGAATGGTAATTCTGCATATGATAGCCCCACAAATATTAATCCTATAAACAGCAATCCTATAAATAACAATTCCACACATAATATTTATATAGATAATATACAACAAGATGGCTTACAACAAAATCAATCGGAGATAAATATATCTGCCCATTCTGGTTTGTTGATGCGGGAGCATGAACAATTAAAGCCCACTCAACATAATATTGCGACTGATAATCAACCGCAAAAACTCCGTATTGGTGACAAGTTAATATCACTCGGGTTGATTTCACTGGATCAATTAGATGTTGCATTACAGGAGCAAAAACAAACTAAAGTTATGCTTGGAGCGATTTTAACAGAGTTTGGCTTCATCACTGAAAGCGCGCTGGCGGAGGTGTTGGCGGAAGCATCGGGGGCTGATAGATTTGATAGCAAAACTACCATGGTTGACCCAAATGTTATTAAAATGATCCCTAAAGATGTTGCAACCAGACATAAAGTTGTGCCAGTTGGGTTGCAATATTCGCAAGTTCAAGTGGTGATGACGGATATTTATGATGTGATTGCAATTGATGCGGTGCGCCGTAATATCCCCAAAGGCATGACGATTAATCCGCTTTACTGCACGGAAACAGAGATTCAAGAATTGATTAATCGTTATTATGATTATGAGATTTCCATCACAGGGATTCTGAATGAAATTGAAACGGGGATTCGTGAAAAAACCAATGTGCTTGATGGTAATCAGGAAGGTTATATCAGCCCAACGGTGCGTTTGGTGAATGCGTTGTTGATTGATGCGGTGAAGCAAGGTGCATCTGATTTACATTTTGAACCAGAGGGAACTTTCCTGCGCCTGCGTTACCGTATTGATGGGCAATTAGTGCAAATCCGCACCTTCCACCGTGATTATTGGTCGGCGATTGCGGTGCGTATCAAAATTATGTCAGGTATGAATATTGCAGAAACGAGAGTGCCGCAAGATGGACGTATCACTTTCAACGCCATTGGGCGAGAGGTAGATTTTCGTGTGGCAACGCAACCAACGGTATTTGGTGAAAATATTGTGATGCGTTTGTTGGATAAATCTAAATCAATTTTGCCACTGGAATATTTAGGCTTCACTGAACATAACTTGAACTTGATTAAAAAATTGCTTAAACGCCCTGAAGGCATCATCATCATGACTGGCCCAACGGGGAGTGGTAAAACTACGACTTTATATTCGCTGTTAAATTATATTAATTCTATTGATGTCAACATCATGACGCTGGAAGACCCAGTGGAATATGAATTGCCACTAATTCGTCAAACTAACATTAAAGAAGGGGTGATTAGCTTTTCTAGCGGCATAAAATCATTAATGCGGCAAGATCCAGATATCATCTTCATCGGGGAGGTGCGTGATGAAGAAACAGCACTGAATGCGGTGCGGGCGGCTTTAACGGGGCATCAGGTGTTCTCCACGCTCCACACTAATGATACGCTTGGAATTATCCCACGTCTGAATGATATTGGTGTGCCATCACATATGTTGGCAGGGTCGCTCATATGTGGAGTGGCGCAACGTTTGGCACGCAAATTATGCGGTGAATGTAAGCGTCCACGGCTTGCCACAGAGGAAGAATGCAAGGTGCTTGGTGCATCATCTGATTCCCCCCCCACGGTGCATGAAGCAGTTGGTTGCCCGCATTGCAAGGGCAAGGGTTATAAAGGGCGAACGGCGTTGATTGAGATTATGGCGGTGGATAAGGATATGGACGAACTAATTTCCACCAAAGCCACCCGCAAGCAAATGTTGGAGCATTTAATGGCACATGGCTTTATTCCGATGGTGGAAGATGGGATTAACAAAGTTTTGCGTGGTGAAATTGATGTAAAAGAGCTTGTCAGCACCGTTGATGTGACTGATAGATTGTGATTTTTCAAAGTTTATGGGAGGCTAGTCGTGATATATCTCCTTTATCCTTGCGGGAGAGGGTAGGGTGGTGGGTTTATTAGGTTATAGTTAATAGTTATTTTCGCTTGCCTATAATCATAAAATGAGCTAATAATATTTTTGTAAAAAAATAATATTGGAGTGAATATATGGCAGTTGCAGCAAATCTTGGGTTTCCTCGGGTTGGATTAAATAGGGAATTAAAAAAAACTATTGAGGCTTATTGGAAAGGTAAAGCAAGCGTTGCTGAGCTGATGGATACGGCAAAAATGCTGAAAGCTCGCCATTGGAAGTTGCAAGCTGATTCAGGTATTGAAATTATTCCATGCAATGATTTCACTCTTTATGACCATGTATTAGATAGCATTTGTTTGTTTGGTGCAGTGCCAGAGCGTTACGGCAAAATTGAAGGAAATGTTTCGCTTGATACATATTTTGCGATGGCGCGCGGTAGCCAAAAAGATGGTCGTGACGTAGTGGCGATGGAGATGACCAAATGGTTTGATACTAATTATCATTACATCGTGCCAGAGTTCAAGGCGGGGCAGAAGTTTTCACTTTGCAGTGATAAGCCAGTTGCTGATTTTACGGAAGCAAAAGCCGCTGGAATAAATGCCCGCCCTGTGTTGCTTGGTGCGGTTTCATTCTTGTTGCTTGGCAAAATGTATGGTGATACGCGAGCAGAAACAGTGGAATTATTGCCCGCATTATTGCCAGTTTATAAACAAATATTAGCAGACTTAAAAGCAGCAGGCGCAACTTGTGTGCAGATTGATGAGCCTTGTTTGGTGTTGGATTTAAGCGACAAAGCAAAGGCGGCTTATAAGGCATGTTACGCTGAGCTTGCAGATTGTGGATTGGAGATAATGCTTACCACATATTTTGGTGCATTAGGTGACAATTTGGAGTTGGCGGCGGGCTTGCCAGTGGGAGGGTTGCATGTGGATTTGGTGCGTGCGCCAGAGCAATTAGAAAATGTTTTGAAGGCGTGTAAGGGCAAAACTTTGTCGCTTGGTGTGATTGATGGGCGCAATATTTGGAAGGCGGATTTAAGCGAAACTCTTGACGTGTTGCAAATCGCAGCGCAAAAACATGGCGTTTCACAGTTGCAAATTGCCCCAAGTTGTTCGTTATTGCACAGCCCGATTGATTTATCAGCGGAAACTGAGTTAGACGCAGAAATCAAATGTTGGCTTGCATTTGCAACGCAAAAATTAGTTGAAATTAAGTTGCTTGCGGACGCTGTGAACGGCAAAAAAAATGAGCATATTTTTGTGGATAATGAAATCGCAATTGCATCAAAGCAAACATCTTTGCGTATTCATTCAAAGGCGGTGACGGAGCGCATGGCATCGCTAAGTTCGGCGGATTCCAATAGAATTAGTGCGTTTGATGAGCGAATTGTTAAGCAGCGCATTGCTTTGAAACTGCCGTTACTTCCAACAACAACGATTGGTTCGTTTCCGCAAACTGAAGAAGTCCGTCAGATGCGAGCGCAATTCAAAAGTGGCGTGATTAACCAAGTTCAATATGATGAGTTTTTAGCGAAAATAACGGAGCAAGCAATTCGTTGGCAGGAAGAAATTGATATTGATGTGCCGGTGCATGGTGAGTTTGAACGCAATGACATGGTGGAATATTTTGGTGAGCAGCTGGAAGGGTTTGCCTTCACCAAAAATGGTTGGGTGCAAAGCTATGGTTCACGTTGCGTGAAGCCGCCAATTATCTTCGGTGATGTTTCCCGCAAGCAAGCCATGACGGTGCGTTGGAGCGCATTTGCGCAAAGCCTAACCAAGCGTCATGTGAAGGGAATGTTGACAGGGCCTGTGACAATTTTACAATGGAGTTTTGTGCGTAATGATCAGGCGCGCGCTGATACTTGTCGCCAAATCGGGTTCGCCATTCGTGATGAAGTGTTGGATTTGGAGCGTGCAGGGATTAATATCATTCAAATTGATGAACCAGCAATTCGTGAGGGATTGCCACTTCGTCAAGCAGACTGGAAATCATATCTCGCTTGGGCGGTTGAGTGTTTCCGCATCTCAGCAAGCGGCGTAAAAGATGAAACGCAAATCCATACTCATATGTGTTACAGCGAGTTTAACGATATTATCGCATCAATCGCTGATATGGACGCTGATGTTATTTCAATTGAAACTTCACGCTCGGCAATGGAATTATTAGAGGCGTTTGTAACGTTCAAATATCCTAATGAGATAGGACCCGGTGTTTATGATATACATAGCCCACGTGTGCCAAACCAAGTTGAGATGGAGTTTTTGCTAGAAAAAGCCTTGAAAGTATTGCGTCCTGAACAAATATGGGTTAATCCCGATTGCGGTTTGAAAACTCGTGGTTGGGCAGAAGTTCGTCCTGCTTTGGAGGCAATGGTTGCAGCAGCAAAAGCAATGAGAGCAAAATGTGGCGAAACTAAAGCGGCTTAGATAATGCAACATCAAGCGATTATTCTTCAGTTGGAGCAAAAACGAGATCAAGCAAGGCTTGGTGGAGGGTTGCAGCGAATTGAAAAACAGCATGAAAAAGGTAAGCTAACCGCTCGCGAAAGGATTGAGGTGATGCTTGATCCTGATTCATTTGAAGAATATGATATGTTCGTGGAGCATCGTTGTCAATCATTTGGAATGGCCGATAAACAGATAATCGGTGATGGCGTAGTGATTGGCTCGGGGACAATTAACGGACGATTAGTATTTGTTTATTCGCAAGATTTCACCGTCCATGGTGGTTCTCTTTCTGAAACAAATGCGAAAAAAATCTGCAAAATTATGGATATGGCAGTGCAGAATGGCTCGCTAATCATTGGGATAAATGATTCGGGGGGCGCACGTATTCAAGAGGGAGTGGATTCACTCGCTGGATATGCGGAAATATTTAAGCGCAATGTGTTGGCTTCTGGCGTTGTTCCGCAAATATCACTGATTATGGGGCCATGTGCAGGGGGAGCAGTTTATTCCCCCGCATTGACTGATTTCACAATCATGGTGCGTGGCAGTTCATATATGTTTGTGACAGGGCCTGAAGTGGTAAAAACCGTGACGCATGAAGATGTTTCACAGGAAGAATTGGGCGGTGCAAAAACTCATACTAGCAAAACTGGCGTTGCTGACCTTGCGTTTGATAATGATGTGGAAGCATTGCTTGAAGTGCGCCGCTTGGTTAATTTTTTGCCGCTCTCAAACCGTGAGAAACCGCCACATCGTCCAACTACTGACCCTGCGGATCGTGTTGATTTGGCGTTGACAACATTGGTTCCCGATAATAGCAACAAAGCATATGATATGCAGGAATTAATTGATAGCATCGTTGATGAGGGAGATTTTTTCGCCATTCAGCCATCACATGCGCCAAACATTATCGTCGGTTTTGCGAGAATGGAAGGCAGCACGGTCGGAGTAGTTGCCAATCAGCCTTTGGAGTTGGCTGGTTGTTTGGATATTGATGCGTCACGCAAGGCGGCTCGTTTTGTGCGGTTTTGCGACGCTTTTAACATTCCGATTATCACTTTTGTTGATGTTCCGGGTTTTTTGCCGGGAACCGTGCAGGAACATAATGCGATAATTAAGCATGGGGCAAAATTGATTTATGCCTACGCTGAAGCGACAGTGCCGAAAATAACAGTGATAACTCGCAAAGCATATGGTGGAGCTTACATTGTTATGGGGTCAAAAAATCTGCGTGGTGATTTTAATTTTGCATGGCCAAGCGCAGAGATTGCCGTGATGGGCCCTGAGGGTGCGGTTGAAATCGTGTTTCGTGGCTCAATTAACGATGCGGAGCAGAAAAGCGCAAAAGTTGAGGAATATAAACAAATGTTCGCAAGTCCTTTTGTTGCGGCGTCCCGTGGTTATATTGATGATGTGATTCGTCCACAAAATACAAGGTGGCGGATATGCAAATCACTTGCTATGCTACGCAATAAAAAAGTGGAAAATCCTTGGCGCAAACATGATAATTTGCCGTTGTGATTAAAAGTTAAAATAGCTTGTTATGACCTAAATATCTCATCTTTTTTAGTACTATTATTTGGTAGAGTCTGCAGTTCATTTTTGTCAACATTACTTGCCTCAATTCCTAGATTTAATCCTTGAGGTAAAGTCGCTGAAGCTACAGCTTCTTGAAAACTTTTAATTGCTTGAACTGCTAGCGGGGAAATAACAACTGTTGCTGGCTGAGCAGCTATAAGGCTAGACATTTTTAACCCTTCTATTAACTGTTGACTAGGTATATTAATAACACTCATTTTTACCGCCTATATTTTCTTTTAATTCTGGGCCATTTAACAATTCCAAGGCTTTTATTCCCGCTGGTATCTCGCTCTCATCAAGGCGCATTCCACGGCAAACATCAAGATACGTCATTCCCGGTTTCATCACATAAACGGAATCAAACGGTATTGGTTTTTCAACAGTAAAAACTTCCATTGTTAAAATCTCGCTCTATTATTTAATTATTATATACAAAAATGGCAATAATTGTTGTGACATTTATGTGAATTATTTTGCTATATTATTATTTCATTGCACTTCACTATATTATTTTAGACGGTGCGAATTTAATTTTCATTAATTTCATTAAAGGCACTCAATTTTAATCATTAAATAATATATTTTGTGATAATAATCATTGATAAATTATATTATATCAAATATTATGGTTGTATTATGGCATCAAGCGAAATATCATTAAAAATTGCATTATTGCAAGCAACTGCAAGCATTAGCGGCGCATTCATTGCGGCGCATAATTTAAGCATTGATGCGCTTGATGAGTTGGTTGAAACGGTTTATCGTGCGTTGGAGCAAACGCAGGATAATATTATATATAGTGAGAATGGTGACAAGCCGCAAATTGAAGTGGAATCATCTATTACACCAGATTATTTGGTTTGCTTGGAAGATGGCAAAAAGCTGAAAATGTTGAAGCGTTATTTGAAAACTAACTATAATATGTCGCCTGAGGAATATCGCAAAAAATGGAATCTATCACCTGATTATCCGATGGTTGCACCAAATTATGCAAAAAAACGTAGCGAATTGGCGAAAGATATTGGTTTGGGTAAGCAAAATATTAAGCAACGTAAGCAAATCATGGTTAATCGTTTTAAGGGCGGGTTACCCGCTGGAACGGGCAAATTGCGAATCATTAAAAGCACTGATATTATGACAACTCGGGGAACGCATTTTTAAGGATTTTGTTGATTGCCAATTTTGTTGGCAGATGAAAAACATTGTTTGCGTAACGACAATGTTAAGCAAAAATATTTATTTCGCATTCACTTTTAGATCAGGTTTTGTTGTGATTTTTTATTTCAATCATTGGATTGCTGCTGCAAAGTGAAGAAAAGATCTAAATCTTTGTTTTAGCTTATCAAAACGTAAAAACAACCTTCTATTATGTTTTATAAATCCACCACAAGCGCAGCGTAGTGGCAACTGATTCCCTTAAAATCAAAAACAAATAACATCAGCAAACATATTTTCAATTTTATGTCGTGCTTTATAGATAAAAAAGTCACAATTCCGCTTTATTATGCGATTTTTCTTTGGTGGTATTACGCAAATGCTTGCATTTTTGGCAATATTTTCAACAATGAAATCCGCATCATAGGCCTTATCTGCAAGTAAATCTTGGTAGTCTAGCCCTTCA
>JAYUJH010000002.1:0-11184 GCA_043765375.1 Alphaproteobacteria bacterium | reverse complement strand
AATAGTTGGTATCAGGGGACAGCTGCCGAGATTAAGCCCGAGGCTCTATTGCTGCCACTTTCACGTGGTTATGGCAATGTGAAATCTATGCATTTTGCTGCATCTGAAAACGCTAGCTTGATGGTGCAGTTAAAAGAAATTGCCAATTTACCCATCTCACAACTTGATAGTTTTTATGCAAAGCTGCAAATAATGGTGCAAAATTGGGCAGGAGCAAGTGGAGTTGCAATCAACGCATATGGTGCATTTGTTGATGCAAAACATGTATTTACTGTTGAGAAAATCGTTGCAAATGGTCTGGGCGGTTATCAAAATATAATCAAAGATGTTGGGATTAATCAAACATTTAGTATAAGTGGCAATAGAGAATCAGCTTACGAAGAAATGATTAGTGAGTTCGCCGTGAGATTTGCCGCACAAGGTGTTTTCAAAACGGTGCTTGGTAACCCGACTTATGATTTCACCAATGACAAAATGGTATTTTCAATTCCGCTAAGCGAAGTTTTAACTAATGCACGAATGTTTGCTCCAACAGATTTTGCGGATAAAAATGTTTATTGGTCAGAGCTTGCCCGCATTTTGAAGTTATATAACTCAGATTTCAGAGTTACCGATGCAATCATGCAAACAAAGTTAGATTCTGCCGCTGGTTATAATGTCGTTATCAATAATATTGGTGGACGTTATTTTGAAGGCGACTCCAACGCTAACGTTATTAATGGTAATGATAATTCTAATCATTTAATCGGGAAAAACGGCAATGATACTTTAACTGGCGGCAAAGGCGATGATTTTCTGCAAGGCGGCACAGGAGCGGATATTTACCTTTATGCAAAAGGTGATGGAAATGATTATATTTATGAAACAACTTCAACAGATTCCACTTCAGTTGATGTGGTGCAATTCACCAACCTGAACCGCAGTGATTTGACTTTTTCACGAGTGGGCTATTATGGCATAATCTCAAGCGATGGGATTGGAAATAACTCGCTTAAAGTTGATGTGACTGGTGGTGGATCTATATTAATTGACCAGCATTTTTCATTTGATGTTGATGACTCTCTGAGAGCATATTGGCGCATTGAGCAGTTTCGTTTCGCTGATGGCACAAGCATGGATTTTGCTGCAACTAAATCCGCAACAATAAAATTAACATCTGGCAACGATATTGTCAACGGCTTTAGTGATGCAGAAACCTTCAATGGATTGGCGGGTAATGATTTAATTCGCGGATTTGCAGGTGATGATACCTTAATCGGTGGAGCTGGTAATGACACTTTAGAAGGTGGTGATGGCAACGATATTATCAGAGGTGAAGCTGGTAAAGATGTGCTGCGTGGCGGGTATGGTAGTGATAATTTCATATTCACCAACATCGCTGATAATCAAGCCATCAATGTAGATTATATCGCCGATTTTGTGCGTGATACAGACAAAATTGATGTGCGGGGGCTTGGATTTGCACGGCTTGATGCTAATTTAGGGTTAACAGATGCGAGCGAACTGCGTGTTGCTAGCAATTCCAACGGTATACAAACTTTTCTGTCCGATCAAAATGGTTTTACCTTCCAGCTTTACTCCCTCGCTACATTAACTAATAACGATTTTATATGGGCTTGATTAGTTGAAATATTTGTAAAACATTATGTAGTTTATAAAACCAAATAATTTAGATATAGGCGTTAAAAATACCATATTTCTATATTTGTAACAATTAACCTAATTCTATTTCACGATTATTATTCAAGAAATTATCATTCTAATTTACGCACTAGAATTATCAACTCACCTTGTATTTTTATGGAGCAATCATTATCTTTTATTGACATGATTTGAATTATGTAGCAAAAAGATTATATCTTATAAGTTAAGAAATATTTATTGATTGGGTTGAAAAATGAAATTACTGTTTTGTTGTTTATTAATATTAGTGATGGGTTGTTCGCATGTAGCGAAGGCGGAACAGGAATTACTATTTTTTGGTGCTGGAAATCATACCTGTGCTGAATACGGTGAAATTTACAAGACAGATACTTAAAAAGCTGATAATATATTTTTTTCATGGGCTGCAGGTTACATAAGTGGGATCAATATGGTTCATACAATTAAGTATGAACACATACGAAATATAGCTGATTTTGACAATATTTATTCTCAAATAAGAGCAAAATGTGCCGATAATCCATTAAAAACTTTTTTGGAAATCACTGGTGGAGTTTATCTTTCTCTGCCTATTGTCTCCTATAATTCCAATAAAAAATAATGTGTTATCACTAAATATTGATGATTTGGAGCAATCAGTTTAACTTAATCCGTTTTGAGAAATACTTACCCACCCCCTCAAAATCTAGCAACCACTCCTTCATTGCCACGCCACCAGCATAGCCAGAAATTGCACCGCTTTTGCGAATGACGCGGTGACATGGTATGATAATGGAGATTGGATTTTTGGCAATCGCTGATGCAACCGCCCGCACTGATTTTGGCTGATTAATTCCCGTCGCCACATCGCCATAACTCAAAGTTTCACCATAAGGAATATGACGCAAATATTGCCAAACTAGCTGTTGAAAATCCGTTCCGTGGGGGGCTAAAGGTAAATTAAAGGGCAAATTAATGTGCTTAATTTTCCCCAAAAAGTATTGCTCCAATTGCGCAACTGCCTCAAGCAAAACGTGATTATTTGATTGCTCAAAACTAATCTCCACGCCCAGTTTCATCTCAACCATAGCCTCATCAAAATATGAATGCGTTTTGGGATATAGCGCAGTAATCACATTTGCACCACAACATAGTTGCTTTGAGATAATCAATAATTCGCCAACCAAACTTTGTGCTATAATATAGTTATTCATTGCATAATTTAATGGTAATTTAAGCATGAATGCAACATAATTATGTGATGAAAATAATTGTTCCAGTGAAAAGAGTTGTTGATTATAATGTGCGGATTCGGGTCAAAGCGGATTACTCAGGAGTGGAAACTGACGGGGTGAAAATGTCGGTTAATCCGTTTGATGAAATCGCCTTGGAGGAAGCAATACGCCTACGTGAGAAGGGGGGGCGTGAAAAGGGCATAGCGCATGAAGTGATAGCAGTTGCTATTGGCACAGATGTGGTGATTGAAACATTGCGCACCGCCCTTGCGATGGGGGCGGATAAAGCAGTGCATTTGCGCCTTGATAATATTGCGCATCAAGCCATAAAACCACTGGGGGAAGCGAAATTAATTGCGCATATAGTGCAGAAAATGCAGGCGGAATTGGTGATTGCAGGCAAGCAAGCAATTGATGATGATTGCAACCAAACGGGGCAGATGATAGCGAGTTTGCTGGAGTGGGGTTGCGCAACTTTCGCCTCCAAGGTTGATATTAATGGTGAAAATGTGCAAGTTGTGCGTGAAGTTAATGGTGGGTTGATGACGGTGGAATCCAAACTACCATGCGTCATCACCACGGATTTGCGCTTAAATCAACCACGTTATGCGAGCTTGCCAAACATTATGAAAGCGAGGGCGAAACCGATTGAAACCATTGAGGTGGCAAATATTGGGATTGATATATCGTCAAAACTCACCACCCATAAAGTGATTGCGCCAATTATTCGCAAAGGTGGAATTAAAGTTGCAAATGTTGATGAGCTGGTTCATGCTTTGAAAAATATCGCAAAAGTTATATAATATGTTGGATAATAAGGTGGTAAAAAATATGAAAATATTAGTGATTGCAGAACATGACGGGGTGAATATTAATGCTGAAACTCTTGCAACAATTGGTGCAGCGATGCAAATTGGTGGAAATATTGACCTATTAATATGTGCGTGCGATGATTTAGTGGCGCATCAAGCAATGCAAATTGAGGGCGTGCAAAATGTTTTGTTGGCAATTGGTGAGCAATTCAAATATTTGTTAGCTGAAGATTTGAGTGATATATTGCAAAAAATTGGCGGTGACTACACGCACATCATGATGGCAGCAACCACCACAGGCAAAGATTGCTTGCCATATGTTGCAGCCAAGTTTGATTCGCAACAGATTTCTGAAATAACTGAAGTGCTTGCCGCGGATATGTTTATGCGACCAATTTATGCGGGAAATGCGTTTGAGCAAGTGCAATCGTTTGATGCAATAAAGTTCATCACGGTGCGAGGGACTGCATTTGCCAAAGCTAAAATAATTGGTGGCGGGGCAGAGGTTACACAGATAAAGATTGTCAATCTGCCATTAACCGCCTCAAATGCAAAAATAAAAGTGAAGGAGTTGCACCAAAATATCAGCGCACGCCCTGATTTGGGAGCAGCAAAAATTGTGATTTCTGGCGGGCGTGGACTTGGTTCGGCAGATAATTTCACAATTATTGAGCAATT
The DNA here is from genome assembly GCA_043765375.1 of Alphaproteobacteria bacterium. Lineage (GTDB taxonomy): Bacteria > Pseudomonadota > Alphaproteobacteria > Rickettsiales > UBA998 > JAYUJH01. The sequence continues at coordinate 6,818 of JAYUJH010000002.1, read as the reverse complement.
AGCGGACAAATTAGATGCAGCAATTGGAGCATCAAGGGCAGCGGTTGATGCTGGATATATCGCAAATGAGCATCAAGTTGGGCAGACGGGCAGGGTGGTTGCCCCTGATTTATATATTGCAGTTGGAATCTCGGGGGCAATTCAACATTTGGCGGGAATGAAGGATTCCAAAGTGATCGTAGCAATTAATAAGGACGAAAATGCACCAATTTTTAACGTAGCTGATTATGGATTAGTTGGTGATTTATTTCAAATCATGCCCGAATTGATTGCAAAATTATGATGATAAATTAATCGTAACCTCATAAATTATAGCTCCACAAATACAACTTCACGATTTATAGTTCTATGATTCATAGCCCCACAATCTACAGTTACAGCTCCTTAATATGCCAAGGCAAGCCTTGAAGTGCAAGTTCTTGCAAAAATGCGTCAGGGTCTAATTGCTCCACATTAAACACTCCCGTTCCGTGCCAATTGCCTCGTGCCACCATAATTGCGCCAGTTACTGCTGGAACTCCCGTGGTATATGAAACCGCCTGCGCCCCAACTTCCGCATTGCAAACCGCATGATCGCACACATTATATATCATCATACGTTTGCGCACACCATTTTTTATGCCCTCAAAAATGCACCCAATTGAAGTTTTCCCCTCATATCCCGCTGCCAATGATGATGGTTCGGGCAGGAGAGTTTTCAAAAACTCAATTGGAATAATTTCCACACCTTTGTGCATCACAGGGTCAATACGAGTCATACCAACATTTTGCAGCACATCTAAATGCTTGATATATTCATCGCCAAATGTCATCCAAAAACGAATACGTTTAAGCCCGTGAATATGCTTCACCAGCGATTCCAATTCCTCATGATAAAGCAAATAGCTTTTTCTCTCGCCCACTTCGGGATAATCAATCATTTTTGAAACACTAAGAGGATCAATCTCAATCCACTTGCCTTCCTCCCAATATTTTCCTCGTTGCGTCACTTCACGAATATTAATTTCGGGGTTAAAATTGGTAGCAAATGCTTGCCCATGGTCACCCGCATTGCAATCCACAATATCAATATAATGGATTTCATCAAATAAATGTTTTTGTGCATATGCACAGAAAATATTAGTAACCCCAGGGTCAAACCCACAGCCTAATATTGCTTTTAATCCTTTTTCTCTAAATCTTTCATGATAAGCCCATTGCCAGCTATATTCAAACTTTGCCTCGTTTTTTGGCTCATAATTGGCGGTATCCATATAATCCACGCCAGCTTCCAAACAAGCCGACATTATAGCGAGATCTTGATATGGCAACGCCATGTTAATCACTAATTGTGGGCGTATTTTTTTAAGCAACGCAACAGTTTCACTTACATTATCCGCATCAAGCTGTGAGATGGTTATTGGAGTTTCACATTGTGCAGCAGTTATTTCACACTTGCTGAATGTTCTGCTAGCTAAGTGGATTTTGCCGAATATATCTCGGTTTTTGGCACATTTTTTGGCAACAACACTGCCAGCAGCTCCCGCCCCAATTATCAATATATCCAGCATAAATCACCCTTATTATTATATTTTATTGCAAGCATTTATACATATAATAATACAAAATAATCAAGCATAAAAAAACCATTTTTTGCCATTATAAAACTTTATCTTTTTCAGGCAGCTATTCTTTAGGCAGTAATTCGTCAAGCAGCTTGAGTGAGAGCTTGCAACATTTCATCTGATGCGGTGATGACTTTTGAGTTCATCTCATATGATCGCTGTGCAACAATTAGCGAGGTTATTTCAGTCACGGGGTTGACATTAGAGTTTTCCAAATAACCTTGCATGATAATCCCAAAACTTTCATCACCTGCAAAACCTTGAATTGGCAAGCCAGATGCTGGAGTTTCCAAATATAAATTGTCACCAATCGCCGATAATCCACGCTCATTGACAAAGTTCACCAGCTCAATTTGTCCAATTTGAACAGGGTCAACTTGTCCGTCTAATTGTGCTTCCACCATACCATTGCGGTTGATGCTAACCGTTACCGCGTCTTGCGGAATCACCATTCCGGGGGCAACAATAAAGCCCTCTGATGTCACAATGTCACCATTTGGGCTGAGTTGCAATGCGCCATTGCGAGTGTAGGCAAACTGCCCCGTTGGCAATTCCACTTGCATAAATCCACGTCCATTAATTGCAATATCCAAATTATTCTCAGTTAGTTGCAAAGTTCCTTGCCCCATTTGACGATAAGTCGCACCAGCTTTCACCCCAAGCCCAAGCTGAATCCCCGTTGGCACAATATTGCCCTGCGAGGTTGAAGTTGTTCCCACACGACGCATATCTTGATAAATCAAATCGTGAAACTCGGGGCGCATACGCTTATATGCGTCTGTTGTCATGTTGGCGAGGTTATGCGAAATCACATCAACATGAAGTTGCTGTGCTTGCATTCCAGTAGCGGCAATATTCAATGAACGCATATTTTTATCTCCTATTATTTAATTAAATTATCCGTTGTTACTTGTATAAACATTATTAGTTTTTCGCTGCAAATCATACATCACCTCAATGAACTTTGCCGTATTAGTAACGCCGCGTGAAACCATCGTCATATCCACTAATTCCTGAATAGCTGACGAATTGGAATCCTCCAAAACACCTTGCATCATGCGAGATTTTTCCACGGGGCGAGGGTTCGCACCATTTGCAATCACCAATGATGCACCTCCAGCTTGCTCCAATAATTGTGGATTATCAAACTCCACCATACCAACACTAACACGTTCTTCATCATTAACCAGCATCAAACCATCTTCACCAACTACGATTTTTTCATCTTCAGGGTTGAGCTGAATTGCGTTGCCGTCTGAATCCAATAATTGATTACCATCAGGATTAACGATAAACCCTTCACCATCAAGCTGCATTGCTCCCGCGCGCGTATAACCCGTTTGTCCATTTGGCAACTGCACCATGAAATATCCTTCACCAGAGATAGCAAAATCAAGATTATTCCCCGTTGCACGCATTGCGCCTTCTCTTTCTTCGTGATAAGTTGAAATATCCTGCGCAAACGCCATTTTATGACGATTACCATCATCAACCAGATAATCCTTAAATACCATTCTTTCGGCTTGAAACCCTGTAGTGTTCACGTTAGCAATATTATTCGCCACCATATCCATTTTGCGAAATGTCGCCGCCTGCTTTGAAAGCACAATATAAACGCTATTATCCATAATTTGCCTTTATGTTATTATATATATAATTTTTACATAATTAATGCAATTTATGTGCCATTTTTTGCACTATATAATTATTATATTTTTTGCACTATATTTCTTAAAAACTATAACCCCAAACTATAGCCCCAAATTATAACACCATATAACATCATAGATTTTACACATGTAAAATTATAAAAATAAAATGCTATAAAGCAAAACCAATGCTTGACGTGTGCTAATGAATTGTAGTAAATGATGTTGTGATTTTTTTAATCATGGCGGGTGTAGCTCAGTTGGTTAGAGCGCCAGTTTGTGGTACTGGAGGTCGCGGGTTCGAGACCCGTCACTCGCCCCATTTTGATAATGCTACTTTTTATTAAACACATATATTATCAATCAACCGAGTATTTCCAAGGTGGGCCGCAACGAATATTCGGTTATTAAACATCTTATTATTTGCGTAAATTATTTCATCAACCAGCATTAATTTTTCTGCACAACGCACCTCCAAATAATCCACTTTATCAAACCCGCTCGCTAATATTTTCGCTTTACCAAGTTCCAGCAATTCATACAATTGATTATCATTCGCATCATAATTAATATCGTTGTTTGCGCTCATACGCTCCTTAACATATTCCATAACCGCATAAAGCGTTGGAGCAATTTGGCGTTGAGTTGCGCTCAGATATTGATTGCGTGACGACATCGCCAAACCATCTGACTCTCTCATAGTTGGCACACCGATAATCTCATCAACCAAATGCAAATCATCATTCATACGGTTAATGATGGCGAGTTGCTGAAAATCTTTCTCACCAAACAAAGCAATATCAGGGCGAATTAGCGAAAATAATAATGCAACCACGGTGCATACTCCCGCAAAATGTCCAGCCCTATATTTCCCACATAACACATTATCTATACCGCTGGTGATGCTTATTTGCGTCGCAAAGCCTGTTGCGTATAATTCCTCAAATGATGGAGCAAATAATACGCCAACCCCATGCGCCTCAAGCATTGCAACATCATGCTCAAATGGTCGTGGGTAACGTGATAAATCCTCATTTGCACCAAATTGCAACGGGTTGACAAAAATGCTTGCAACAACATATTGCGCCCGCTTTTTTGCCTCCGTCACCAATGACATATGCCCAGCGTGCAATGCTCCCATGGTTGGCACAAAAGATATATTAGAATTATAGGCGATTTTCCTACGCCAAGCTCGCAACTCATTAATGTTCGTTATAATCAACATATTTTATATTTCCACTTGCGCTAATTTTTAGTTGGCTTAATTTGAATAATATATTATATCAATATTTATAATGCAAATAATTCGTAACATAAATAATTTGCCACAACATTTGCGTAATTCTGTGTTGGCGATTGGCAATTTTGATGGATTGCACCTCGCACATCAAAGCCTGCTTAATGCGGCGATGCAGTTAGCAAATGCACAAAATAAACCAAAAATAGTGATGAGTTTTCACCCCCACCCGAGGAATTATTTCGTTAAAAACACTGCTAATTTTGCAATTGAATCATTTGCGTTGCGGCTCAAACGCATTCAACAATTAGGCTTTGATTGCGTTGTTATTAACCGCTTCAACGATGATTTGGCGAATATGAGTGCGCATGATTTCATCACAACCATTTTGCAACGAAACTTGGGGGTTGCGCATGTAGTGGTTGGCGATGATTTTCGCTTTGGTAAAAACCGTATTGGCACGCCAAAAATGCTGCGTGATTATGGGATTGGTTGCACTTCATTTGCACCAATAAAGCTGGGTAATGAAGTTATTTCATCAACGAATATTCGCAAAAATCTCACAAATGGTAATACGGCACAAGTTGCAAAATTGCTTGGGCGATCATATGAAATTGTGGGAATGGTGGTTCATGGTGAAAAGCGGGGCAGGGAGCTTGGGTTTCGCACTCTAAACATTAAGTTGAACGGGTTGCATCTGCCTGCTTTTGGCGTATATGCGGTGCAATTATTGGTGGGAGGCGTTGTGCATCAAGCGATTGCGAATATTGGTGAGCGACCAACTTTTTCTTCGCTTGGCGAAAATAATCAACCAAATCTTGAGGTTCACATTCTTGCACCACAACCTCTTGCAACAACAGATTTATATGGTTGCAAAATTCGGGTGCAATTGCTGCATCATGTTAGGGACGAGGTTAAGTTCGCTGATGCAAATGCTTTGCAAAATCAAATTATCCATGATATTGAGATGGTTAATAAATATTTTGAGGAACATAAAAAGTGATACGCAATGATTGGAGCAAGGCAGAAATCGCCGAACTATTTGCTAAACCATTTAATGATTTGCTGTTTGAAGCGCAAACAATTCATCGTCAAAACTTCAACCCAAACGAAGTTCAAGCATCAACTTTACTTTCCATCAAAACTGGTGGTTGCCCCGAGGATTGCAAATATTGCCCACAAAGTGCGCATTTTGAAACGCCAGTCAAAGCCACCAAAATGATTGATGTGGGCGAAGTTGTGACCGCTGCGAAAGCTGCAAAAGCCTCTGGTGCAACCCGTTTTTGTATGGGTGCTGCGTGGCGTTCTCCCAAGGAGCGTGATATGGAAGCCTTGGAGCAAATGATTGCCGAAGTGAAGAGCTTGGGGCTAGAAACTTGTATGACCCTTGGAATGCTTAGCGCACCACAAGCACAGGCTTTGCATGAAGCGGGGCTTGATTATTATAACCACAATATTGATTCATCACGCGAGTTTTACGAAACAATAATCACCACGCGATCCTATGATGAACGGTTGCAAACATTAGAAAATGTGCGTGCGGCGGGTATGAAAACATGTTGCGGTGGAATCGTTGGTATGGGTGAAAATCGGGCAGATAGGATTGGATTTTTGCATCAATTGGCAACCCTACCAACTCACCCTGAAAGCGTACCAATTAATATGTTGGTGCAAGTTGAGGGAACTCCGCTATATAATGATAGACTATATAATAAAGGACTACATAATAATAATAGACTACATAATAATTCATATGATAGTGACGCGTCACAGAAAAATATGAATGTGGCGAAAAAGAAAAACTCTGATGATTTGCCTTTTAGCTCTCCATATTCTGACGCCCCCGTTTTTGACGATCTTGAGTTTGTGCGCATGATTGCGGTTGCTCGGTTGTTGATGCCATCTTCTTATGTGCGGCTTTCAGCAGGGCGAGAGCAGATGAGTGAATCAATGCACGCTCTTTGCTTCATGGCGGGCGCAAACTCAATCTTTTTTGGCGATACACTCCTCACAACATCTAACCCACAAATGCAAAAAGATTTGAACCTGTTTTCACGTTTAGGAATTGGACTACAATCTGCGCTCTCTAGTAATTAATGTATTTATGATAAGCACATTACCATCAATACCAAAAAGATATGATTTTTATAAAAAAACATATTCATAAACGACTAATAATTATTATGCGATAATTTTATGTTTTGATGCAAGTTCAAATATATAAAATTCTGGCATTGCTACTTATAGATAGACATGTTATGAATTCTTTAAGTAACGGAGGATTTTGGTATGTTACATTGCCCCAAGTGCGGAAACGAAGAGAGCGTA
>JAYUJH010000001.1:0-55774 GCA_043765375.1 Alphaproteobacteria bacterium | reverse complement strand
ATTGAATTATCTGCACCACCAATTTTGCGATTATGCGCTGGTGAACGGTATGCGCTATTAATTGTTAATGGAACTCCCATTAACTCCCGCAATCGCTCTAGCTTATCCAACGCATTATTATTCGCAACAAACGTGCCGTCACCCTTGCATTTCAGTTCATCACGAGTAAAATATTTCCATCGCCATTGTAGTTGAGATTGTGGTTGAAAGTTTGATTGAAATTGCGTCATTGCTTCCGCCTCCATTCTCTGGCAATCAAAGCAATGCGCCCCACACCAACTAATATGGCGCAACAAATGCTGATGGTTGATAGCACATCATTTAATGTAGCAATCCCAAGCAACGAAAATATTCCAACAATTGAGACATATGCGCAATCAGTAATATTATCTTTCATATTTTCCTCTGATATATAATTGTTGATTTCAATAATATATCAGAGGCGAGGATACCCTCGGAAGGGTTGCAATGACTAAATCTCGTCTTTCATTTACTGGCAATGACTAGGTTCCGTTGTTATTTTTCATTTAATCCATTGTAATGCTTCAGCGAAGTTTAGAAATATTTCAAATCGTGTTTTTAATTTATCAAACCTTGCGAAAAACCTTCTATAATGCTTCAAGAATCCGAACGTGCATTCAATTTTGTATCGTTCTTTGTAAAGCTCAACATCTTATGCCATATTCCTTTATTGCACCAACGACAAAATTGTTGATAAGTGTGATTTGACTTCGTCGCCCTGCGGGTGTCCATCTCCAAAATAGCAATAGTGCGAGGCGTTGCTTGAAGTTTTAGGATTTCCTGCTCAACCCATTTATCTACCAGCTGATAAGAAACTTTAAGCACCCTGCCGATTGCACGCAACCCGCAAGAATTCAAATACATCGCAATCGCTGAGGCACGAACTGCATTGCTGTATTTTTCTCTAGCATCACCCAATACTTGGTTTTTACCGCAATCTTTGCATTTGACTACGCCACTCTTTGGGTATATCGTTGCTTCCCCCTAACAAAACCAATCTTCACAAGCACTTCACCAAAACAAAACTTACATTTACCCATAAAATAATCCATATATTATGTAATATAATGTATCTTTATGTTAATGCCGAATATATTGATAGATGTTTTAGATATTAACTATTTTTTCATGATGTTTAGTGTAATATATACATTGTTATTTATCAATAGGCTTTTCAATGTATGACATTTTCACCTCCCCCCGCACAACTTTAAGTTGTAACGACGCTCGCAGCGGATTTTCACTGGTTGAATTATCCATTGTTTTGCTAATAATTGGAATGTTGGTTAGCGGCGTGTTAGTCGGGCGTGATATGATTAGGGCAGCAGAGTTGCGTTCAATTGTTACTGATAAAGATCGTATTCAAACCGCCGTGAATCTGTTTCAACAAAAGTATTTAGGTCTTCCGGGGGATTTAATTAATGCAACCTCATTCTGGGGACCGATGACAAATTGCACCACCACAGCATCAGGGACAGGAACTCAAACGTGCAACGGCAATGGAGATGGAATGATTGGGTGGGGAAACACTTCAGGCTACAGTTATGAAATGTTGTCATTTTGGCAGCATTTGAGCAATTCAGGATTGATTGAGGGAAAATATACAGGAGTTTGGAGTGGAACATCCGGTTCTGCCAATCAAGAACTAGCAGGTAAAATAAAAAACACAACATGGAGTTCTTTTTTCTTTGGAAATATAGTTCTAGCTAATACAAATTGGTTTGAAGGACAATATGGTAACGTTTTGAACTTATTTTTAGGAAACTTAAGTCCTGTTTTAATTAGCCCATCAGAAATGTGGAATATTGATAAAAAAATTGACGATGGTTTGCCTGGTTTGGGAAATGTTGTAAGCGGTGAATCTAACGCCAATTGCAACACTACCACAATTGCCTCAACTGCAGAATATAATTTGATCTATACTGAAAACGCTTGCGCCCCCGCTTTCAAAAAAATATGGTAATGCGTCTTTGATAAATGGATACCAGCCTACGTTGGTATGACAATTGCTAGAGTTCTCCATATAAAACATAGGTTGCTAAAATATCATCACAAAAACTAAAACCATATTTGCTAATGTTTAGTTAAACAAAATCATGTATAATGATATTAAATGAATGATAAATCACCAATTCAAACGGACGCAATCGCGCTACCTTCGCATTACCCCCGCCATATCGCTGAATTGGTCAATTGGGAGCAAAAAATTGATGTTGCGCCATTATATGATGTATTATTGCAATCAGCGGAAAAATATCCACATAATATTTGTTTGGATTTCAAAGGACGCAAATATACATACGCGCAAATTGCCCATCAAGCTAAATGTTTTGCGAATGGATTACAAAAAATTGCGGGTTTCCAAAAAATTGCTGAGTTAGAAAAAGATGGCTTAAATCATGGCGCACATGTCGGATTGTTTATGCCGAACTGCCCACAATTTGTGATTGCATATTTTGGAATATTGCTGGCTGGGGGCGTGGTGGTGAATTATAATCCACTATATTCAACCAATGAACTCAAACATCAAATTAATGATTCTGATACTGAAATCATGGTAACGCTAAACATCAAACGGCTTTATGACAAAGTTGCACCATTAATTGGTGAAACCACGCTAAAACATGTTATCATTGCGAGCCTCGCTGATGCGCTACCTCAAGCTAAGGGGTTGTTATATAATATGCTCAAGCGCAAGGAATTAAGCCATATTGCCAAGCATAAATATAGCCCGATATATAAATATAGTCCAACATGTAAATATAATCAGACATATAACAAAAACAACCATAATCATCATCATTTCAAATCATTGCTAAAACATGGTGAAATCACAGAAATTGCCGATATCTGCCCCAACTTAACCATAGCGGTGCTACAATATACGGGTGGAACAACGGGAGTTCCAAAGGGAGTGATGCTTACCCACGCCAATTTATATGCAAATGTGGTGATGTGCAAACGGTGGTTTTTTGATGCCAAAGAAGGGCAAGAAATCATCATGGGGGTGCTACCATTTTTTCATGTATTCGCCATGACAACTGTAATGAATTATGGAGTTGCGAGCGGGGCGAATATTATATTGCACCCACGATTTGAAATTAAAGCGGTGCTAAAGGATATCACCAATAAATGCCCAACCATCATGGCGGGAGTGCCAACAATGTTTGCGGCAATGGTTAATTATCCAAAATTATCAGACTATAACTTATCCAGCCTCAAGGCTTGCATTTCTGGCGGGGCAGGGTTGCCGCTGGAAGTGAAGAAAAACTTTGAGGCAAAAACAGGGTGTGTGCTAGTGGAAGGTTATGGCTTGAGCGAATCCTCCCCCGTGGTGGCGTGTAATCCTTTCGTTGGAGCGAATAAAGCTGGGTCAATTGGCTTGCCATTTCCACAAACTATATTTGCAATTATGGATAAAGATGATGGCGTAACAGGGCTTGAACATGGTCAAATTGGTGAGATTTGTGTGCAAGGGGAGCAGATTATGCACGGCTATTATGGTCACCCGTTGGAAACCGAAAAAACTTTGCAAAATGGCTGGCTGCATACGGGTGATCTGGGCTATATTGATGATGAGAATTATATTTTCGTGGTGGATCGCAAAAAGGAGATGATAATTAGTGGTGGGTATAATATTTATCCACGCCAAATTGAGGAGGCAATTTATACTCATGAAAAAGTGCTGGAATGTGCGGTGATTGGCATAACTCACGAGGTGAAAGGCGAAGTTCCCAAGGCGTTTATTGTGCTGCGGGCGAGCGAGCAATTAACTGAAATTGAGTTGCGATTATATTTGAAACAGCGCATTTCTGCCTATTGCGTGCCAAATGATTATGTGTTTGTGGAGTTTTTGCCTAAATCCATTATCGGCAAGATTTTGAAAAAAGATTTGCGTTGAAAGGATTTACGATGATATAATGTTTTAGTAGCTGCAATGAGGGAGTTTATGCTTTATACCAGCTAGAATAAATTATATAGATTTACATGTTCGTCATACTCGCAAAGATTTATGGGTTATCAATTGAAAACATACATAATATATTGTGTGGCATTGTCAACAATAGATTTATTCAATAAATATTGGAGCATTGACAATTAGAGATATATATTATTTATGGCGAAGTCTTTGTAAATCCACAGCCAAACTGAACATTGGAGCATTTTGATGGATTTTGACCCGCAGGTAGGCGAAGCCACGAGCAAAGCGGGAGGCGAAGCCAATGTAAGTATAAAGCTCGTCCATCTCCAAAACAGCAATATTACGAGGCGTTGCTTGAAGTTTTAGGATTTCCTGCTCCACAATTTCGCCCGCATGTTCAACCCATTTGCTAACCAACTGATATGGAACTCTAAGCACTCTACCGATTGCGCGCAACCCGCAAAAATTCAAATACATCGCAATCGCTCAGGCACGAACTGCATTAGTGTATTTTTCTCTAGCATCTCCCAAAACTTGGTTCTTGCCACAATCTTTGCACTTATATCGCTGCTTCCCCCTAACAAAACCGCTCCTAACAAGCACTTCACCAAAACAAAACTTGCAACTTTTTATAAAATATACATCATCAAATTAAAGGAAAACGTATAACATGTATCTCTAGTTGTCAATGCCGGTCATTAACATTTGCATAAAAATGATTTACTCAAATCTTTTTTTGAAATATCTTCTAAGAAATCAAAATAATTTCTTACAAAAACCACAATCTGCGCAATGCTAACTGGATCTTTGAACTCATTAATGAAATCAAAATATATTTGCCCAGTAATCGTTGCTGTTCCACCATCATTAATAATCACATCGCCTGTAAAAATACCTTGAATATTAGATTTGCCGTGACTAAACAAAACATCATAGAAATCATAACTTGCATTAAAATTATCAACCACAAAAATAGAATTGGTAGCTATAGATTTTTTGATTATTTGCGGCATGTGTGATTATTTCAATTTGAACTCTTTGGCTCTATATAATTCTCATCTCCTGGTTGTGGTGGATACCAGCCGCCAGGTGGCGGAGTTGGATCATTAGTGGCATTATGCACAATAACAATTATCACATATAATGCAGTGAATGCACCCCATAGCATTAAAAGTTTTTTAATTAGTTCCCAAATATTTTCAAAAAAAAATTTCATTTACTTCCCATATCCACTTTTACTTACATCAACATGAATAACAGCATTAATTTTTGTTGTTCATCTATCAGTTATATCATAAAATTATCCACCAAATTCACCATCAATCAAATCATCTGGATTGATTGCTCTTGGGTCTGAAGTTCCATCAAATCGTTCTCTAATATCAAAAGGATCGGTGAATACATCTGTGAATTTATATTGCACTTCTGCATCAATATAAATTGCATTTCCAATAATAGCTGCAAAACTAATATATTCTCCTTGAACTATTGCGCGCCCATGAACAAACGAAACAGAATAAAACGGATAACTTCTCTTGAAAGTATCATTAAAATCACCAGTTATAGCTGCTCTGACTTGCTTGAAAACTTGACGCTCAACGCCTTTGAAGACGTGTTCTTTTGACACATCAATCACATCTTGTAAATGTCCAACATTTGATAATTTAATTGCTTCGCCATTACCTAGAAAAAAATGATTGAAAAAATCATACCATTGCCAACGATAAAGACCTTCATCAACAATGCTTGTTACAGTTTGTTTTGAGTATTCATTCACTTCTGATATATAAGGTTCTGCCCAGCACCTGCAACCATATTCCTCACCAGGGTTGCCCGTTGGGGGAGGGTTATCCCATGCAAATAATTTTCCATTATTTAACGTATGGTTTATTGCTTTTGCTTTTTATCTGATATAATTTGCGTTATGATTTATTTTTTAATGCTGTTGTTTTTTACAGTCGCCCCATTACTAATTTTTAGTGCAACCCCTAGATCTTCAGTGCGATGGAGAATATGGCGTATATTATTAGCGGTGGCAATAGGCTATATTTTAATAAACTTAATACTTCATATTCACCGATATTTAGATTGGAGAGATTTTGAAGAATGTCAAAAAATATACGCTAAAGACTCATTAAATATGGCAGATGAATGTAAGGGAATTGTTAATATTGCCGATGGCGCAAGTAATATTTTTTACCTGTTTTTAGGGTGGATTCCAGCTGGTGGTTATATGGGTTTTTTTGAATTATTATGGCGCATCAAGCATCGCCCCACTATCAAAAATATGGGTAAGCAGTTCAAAGGCAAATGGTTTAGCAATTTTGTAGTAGTAGCTGCTATTCCTGTATGGATTTTCATGTTGTTAATATTTTTCGTTTTTATTTACTATAGAATTGATTGCCCTCCTGCTATTATGGCCAGCAATAAATGCTGGATCCAGCAAAAACCCTAGCTTGAGCATTAAAACCTGTCTCCCAATAATCTTTGATTGGAAAGTAAGTTCCTCCAAATTCTGCCGCTTGTCCTATCCTGCTCATATCTTCGGGATTTGATGTTCCAGCCAAATATTCTCTAATGCTTAATGGATCTGTAAAAACATCATCATAGAAATATTGCATTTTTCCTTCAATGCTCATTATGCCATTCTCATGTTTGACTGTGCCAATGAATATGCCAGAAATCACGCCTCCTCCAAATGCAAATAAATAATCTTCAAATCCATATGAATTATTAAAACTATAAGCAAAATCTCCTGATGAATGCTTGCTAGCTGCATTAATAATTTGTGCATTAATATCATTATATTTTCCAAGTTGATAGAAAAAATAATTGATAATACCTTGTAAATGTCCAATTTCTGCTAATGTTACGCCTCTATTTTTGCCTATATAATAATGACGCGTCAAATCATAATCTGTCCATTTGGTAGGATTCTGATTAATATCACTTATCAATTCTTGATACGCATATTCTGTTTCTCTTGCATAATAAGGCTCTGCCCAGCACCTGCAACCATAATCATCACCAGGGTTGCCAGTTGGGGGAGGGTTATCTTATAATAAGTCTGTATAATTATTATAATCACTGATTGGGTCAAAATAATTTAATTGGCTTTTTATGTTTATCTCCATAAAATCGGCTTTATTGTTCTCTGAATCAAACATCGTTTCAGTATCATATTCATAAATAAAATAAATATCTTTGTATCGTTTATTATCAAAATAATAACCTTTCAAATAATTTTCATTCCATACTACTCCAATTACATTATCTATGATATCATTGTTATTAGCATCTTTAAGTTTCACATGATGCCCTGTTTTAGCTGAATACCAAGTAGAACATAGCTTCATTTCGTGCGATAATTCAACACATCCAAACGCATAACGATAAATTTGATAACAAGCAAAAGAACCTATGATAGTGCAAACACTTGCACACATTATCACATAAACTTTTGCGATTTTTCTAATCTTTCTGTTAATTATCATTGATAGTTACTTTCACTAGGATTAGCATTAATTTCTGCCACAAATTTTGTTGTCCAATTATCATTAATTTTATAATTTTTTCCTCCTCCATCAGTAATTAATCTCCATAACTCGCTAACTAATTCTGGATCAGATCCATCATTCAAAATTTGCCTAATATCAACTGGATCAGTGTATTCATCATCAAAATAATAATCTATTTCACCATATATGTGCAACCTATTATTAAAATTTGATACATAACCGCTAAATTTTCCGCCAATAATAGCGTCCCCGTGTGGATATGATACAGGTCTAAAATCATAACTATTATCAAATGAATAATAAAAATATTCAGTTATTTTGCTTGCGTTCAAACTTCTTGCAAACTCTATTATTTGTTGATTAACATTTTTGAAAACTCCTCCATTTACAACGTATCCATAATGATTAATAATATCTTTCAAATGTCCAATTTGTTGCAGCGTAATATCACTAGCCTCTCCAAATGCATGCGCAACAAAATCTGTTAATATCCATTTTGCAAGATTGTCATTTACAACGCTGATTAATTCTTGATACGCATATTCTGTTTCTCTTGCATAATAAGGTTCGGCGATGCATCTGCAGCCATAATCATCACCGGGGTTGCCCGTTTCGGGCGGGTTATCATATGCAAAGATTTTGCCATTATTGGCTGCATGTGAACTTCGCACTTTATCATCGCTTCTGGTTCGCCATACATAATGCGTGGTTGGCTGCTGTGCTTTGTACAATAATTCCTGCAACGTGATTTCAATCGGCGTGCCTTGCCGTAAATACTCGTTGAAGGCTTTGCGATAAATATTATTATAAGCAATATTTGAAGTTGATGTATTAACCACGAAACAATTCCCTTAAATAAACTAAAGAAATTATTCGCACAATAAAACATAATGCGGAAGAGGCAATTATTACGTTTTTCTAAACCTTATATCGCATTAAAATGGTGAAATGATATCAATAACTTGACTGCCCCAGCGTGGTTGTTGGATATCATTAAGTTGACCACGACCGCCATAAACAATGCGAGCCTCAGCCACTTGCGTTGAGCTGATTGTGTTGGAGGAATCAATATCCTCGGGGCGAATGATACCACTCACACCAATTTCACGAATCTCAAAATTAATGCGAATCTCCTGCGAGCCACTAATCACAAAATTACCATTTGGTAAAACTTGCGTAATCACCGCTGGAACTTCGGTGGTGATTTTTTCTTTGCGCCTAATTGTGCCTTGCCCACGATTTAGGGTTCGCCCTCTAATATTGGATAAATTAGCAGCATCGGGCGAGCCTGGTAGAATTGCGTCCAACTCGCTTTCAAAGCCAAAAAATGATGGTGCGTTAATGCGTTCTTCAGTGTCACGTCTGCCTTGCGTTTGATTATTGACTTGAGCAATATCATTAATCGCCACTCTAACTTTTAATATGTCACCAACTCTTGCTGCTCTTTGGTCACGGAAAAAAGCTCTAGCACCTGGTTGCCATAATGAGTTGGAATATTGTTTAACTTCTGGAATGGGGGCTGGCAACGGCCAACTTATTGGTTTATAATCTGATTTAGCTTGAGGATTTTCCGTTTTGGTCATATCGGGGCTTTGCCCTACCTTCTCTAGCCTGCCCAATGTTGAAGCGCAACCAGTTAGCATCATGACAAATAAACATGTTATGATTGATAATGAGGGTGTGATATGAATAATATTTTTCATTTATAGCATTCCAATTTATAGTATTCTAATTTTATAGCGTTCCAACCATGACTTGATTATTTGAAATTATCTTTGCTTTAACGATATTTTTGCTGTCATTATTGCGCACCCGAATGAAATCACCAATTGCGCCATCGTCCAACGCCTCGCCAATGGTGGTGATGTCAATGGAGTTTGTCTGAAATAACATTTGCACCGTTGTTCCTTTGGCAATCATTGTTGGTTTGACTAATTCCTGTTCACGAATTGGGCGATCCCGAGAAATCAGTCGAGCTGGGGTTAGCCCAATAATTAAATTAGCATCGGTTATTGTCCCCCGTGGAACTTTATATTCTGGCACATAGCGCACATCAAGATCCTGCTGCATTATAATTTTACCATTATTAAAGCTCTCACGCAATACGGGAATAGCTTTTTGCTCCTCATATTTGCCTGATAGGGCTTGCGCACTAATAACATTGTTATTTTGCAACAACAGCAGATTTGCCACCCATGTTTTGTTCTGCACGTCATGAGTGAGCTTATTTATCTCAACTTCAATTTGTTGCTCCAAATTGGCTTGCTCCGTCGTGGATTTATCTGTTTGGTATAAAATCTGTTTGCGATTATTGGTAATTAATGCTTTGGGGTGATTGGCTGCTCCAGCTTTTGCTAATGCGTCCGCTATTGCCGTTTCAACTTCTTCCGCTCGCAACACAAATCCTGCGGATTGCGCCATATTTGGCAACCCTAGCAACCCCACCAAGCATAATAATAATAAATATGTAATTTTTATCATTCGTTCTGCATATGGTTATGTTTTTGGAATGGTGGTTAAATCTATGATTGGCTTGTTGCTAGTTGCAATTATTTGACGATATGCTGGCAAATTATGCAACAAAATAATCACATCTGCATGGTTAATCGCCTCTGATAATTCAGTTATAACAATTGTTTGAGCGGTGCGGGGCAGGGGTAATTCATCACCCACCTCATATGCCATGTCATGCGCAAAAACCTGCACTCCGTGTTTAAGCAATTTGCTCGCCACCATTAATGCTGGGCTTTCACGCAAATCATCAACATTTTCTTTGAATGCACAGCCAAGAAGTGCGATTTTTTTTGTGCCAGAACTATTAGTAAAATGCTGCATTATCACCTTAATTGCTGAATCAATATGCGCTTCATTGCTCGGCAACAAGCCCGCAATTAACGGTAAATCAACATTATATTGACGTGCCAAAGCTAAAATCCCGCGCGTGTCTTTGGGCAAACATGAACCACCAAACGCAAAGCCCGGTCGCAGATAATAAGGTGAAATATTTAACTGATTATCGCTTAAAAAAATCTCCGCCGTCTCCAACGGGTTTCCACCAAATGCGGTGACAGTGCGGGCGATTTCATTAGCAAAAGCAACTTTCACGGCGTGCCATGTGTTATCAACATATTTAGCGAACTCGGCAGATTCTAGCGAAACGCACATGATTTTGCCATCAACTTGGTGATATAATTGCGCAATTTTAGCGGCAATTTCTGCATTATCTGCCCCGATAACAACCCGCCCCGTTTTGAAAAAATCAGCAATTGCAACACCTTCACGCAGAAACTCTGGGTTTGACGCAATATTAAAGCCAACTCCCGCTTGCTTACCTGAATATTGTGCAATTATTGGAGCTAATCGCAACCGCATGGTGCTTGGTGGAACGGTTGAACGCACAATAATAATTGGTGCGTGTTCAACATTTTTGATTGCCTCACCAATAGTTTGTGCAACTGCATCTAATTGTGATAAATCTGGAATGCCCGTTTCCTCAGGGGTGGGCGTGCCAACTGCTATCATTATAACATCAGATTTGGCGATTGCATCATTTGCATCATCAGTGACGCTAAATGTTTTATCCGCCAAACATTGTTGCAATAATTCGTTAATATTTGGCTCTATGAATGGCGCAATACCCGCATTAAAAGCGGCTAGCCTAGTTGGATTTATATCCACTCCAACCACTTGAAAACCACTTTTGGCAAAGCATAGCCCTGATACAGTCCCAACAGGCCCCATACCTATCATACATATTTGGTTGATTTTTTGCATCATTTTTATTTTATATTACCTTGTATATATATATTATTTGAAGATGGTTAAATCGGCTGGTTTGCTCAGCAACTCGGATTTTGGGCGCAAGTCAACCATACCAAGTGCAATAATCACGCCAATAATTAATGATATAGCTACACTAAAAAATATTAATTTTGTTCCCATTTTTTTTGATATATTTATCTGCTTTGACATATTTTTTAATACCTATAATTTAATTTTATAACTATCATTTAACAATAAATTATTAATATTTCAAGTTAATTGATATTTTTTAGTTGACATTACAAATGATTTAATTTAATTAGAATTTACAAAATCTTATACACTGTATTTTTTAATACAGTAACAATTAATTTTTTGTTTTCGTGAGAACCTTTCATTAGGAGAATAGTCATGTCAAAACAACGGCCTACTCAAGGAGTTCCACCTGGAAACGCTCCTAAGCAACCGCCAAAAGGCAAATAAGTTAAACTAAAAGTTTAGCTTATTGCGTCGCTTAAGATTAATGTAGCACTCCCCAGTGCTACATTTTTTTTGCTCATTAATTTGTTAGATAATATTTCAAGTTAATTAGCTTGTGAGTTTTTTCAGCAAAAACAACTTCAATTGTTAATCATTTCATGCTAGAACTCATGTCATATGATTAGGCAAGCAATTTTTAGAATCGGGGTGTTTGGTAAAATAATTTTGTGGCTTGGCGTTTGGCACGGCGTTTATTTTTTCCTAAAAAAGCCAAAACGTTTGCTTTGGTTGGTATTTACTGCGCCATTTTGGGTCAGTGCGATTGGGTTTTGCATTGAATATTATTTTGCAGAGCAAGAAAATGAAGTTATGAGCAGCCCAGCAACCGCAATTCACGCTAATGTTGCAACAAATATAGACCCAAATGCACCAGTCAATGTGAATGATCCAAAATATATCATGCAAAAAAGTAGCAATGTGGCTTACCTCCCCAAGTTTGTAGGCAAAATTGAAGATGGAACAAGCGCATTTAATGTCAATATTGCCGCAACGATGGATTCCAACGACCATAATTATTATGCGTCACATTTTCGCTATGCCATGAATTATTTTCCTGCCAATCAGAAATATAAATGGTTGATGAATAGCCATTTTTACGGATATTTTGAGGCGAAAGACAAGTTCAAAGCACAATCAGGGGCGGTCTGCCGAGAGTTTTCCGAAATCGTGCATTATAACGGCAAAAATCAACGTTTTTCAGGTTATGCTTGCAGCCGTGGCGATGGCGGTTGGTGCAAATTGCGCTATAAAAGTTCGCTTAGTTGCAAAATTGGCACTTCCAGCCCGACTAGCATTTTCTGGCGCAACATGTTTAATAGTGTTTTTTGATGATGATTGTTGCATCAACCCTCAGGCTTGTAGGCTTTTGTGCTTTTCACGCCGTTGTTACTTTAGCGCAGGTTGAAGTTCATGCAGTTTGAAATTGATAGCAGCATATTTTAAGGATATAACAAGGGGCATGACAACTGGAAATATTTTCACAAAAATCACTTGAATTAATGTCTTTGTGCGTGTATGTTAGTGGTGTTAATTGTAATAATATTGCATTCAACTATGGTGATAGTGCAGAGTTTAGAATAGACGAACTGGACCTGGGGGCAGTACCCAGCATCTCCACCCAAGAAAACTCTAGTAAGTGAACTTTAGGGTTGATTTCGGTGGGGATGACACAGCATCGACAGGCGTGATAAAGGAATAATGTTCACCCAGAATTGTTCCGCTGCTATCTTTTGGACGAATTATTTCGCTCAAAGCAACGATAGGGAAGGGCTAAACAACAATAAGTGCAAACGATAACAACGCACTTGTTGCTGCTAACGACAACACAGTCGTAGCGGTTCGCGCAGCTGCTTAAGGGCAGTTCGTGATACTCTAGCAGTGAACGCGGTTTTGGGGGTGTCCGGGCAACAGAATCACCTCCGCTTTGATGTTATTTGTATGATTTCTTTATATAATTCGCTAATGTGTTTTTCAATTAGCTAAGATATAAGTTATTGTGAGATTGTAATACCAGCGCAGGCTGGTATCCACAAATACTTTATCTTGTTTATTTAACAAAATGGGCTTCAACTTCCTTTAGAATAACAATTTTCAGCAAACATTTTCCTGAAATGGATACTAGCTTTTATCTTCGCTATGCCTTCTTATGGGTGGCTTCGCCGCTGGTATGATAAACGCAAGATCCAACGTAATCCCATTGCAAGCTGAAATCTCTATAAAACATCTTGAAGTTATCATATAAGCGCGGGCTAGTATTCATAAGGCATTTACTTAGCGCATCTTATTAATGTCCCGGATCTATGTAAGAATATAAAATTGCACATGCTTGTTTTGAACTTGTTAAATTATAAGTTGCGGTCATATAATCCGCATTATTGGTTGAACTTAAACAATCAGTGTTATCAACATAAGTTCTAATTATTCCATTTCCGGGCATGGCGTCATCTACTTTTTTATCAATGTTCCAAACTTCGGAAGCAGAAAAAGCGGGCGCTTGGGATTCGTATCCAGATGATTCTGAACCAATCACCAAGACGAGTTTATAATTTCCTTTATACCAATCAGCAAGTGGTAATACATCTGGATTAATAAGGCTCATTAAAGTAAAACCAACCTTACCATTTTTTCCCTGTGGAATATTTACACCGGGAGTTGCTTGTCTAGGATCTTGTGTTCTTATCCCAGTGTAACTTCCTTGAATTAATCCAGCGTTTTTCAAATGCACCCACGAATGGAACCACTCGGGAGCCTCATGTGCAAGTGCCATGCTGTAAGGTGGTGCATCGCCATCTAGCCAATCATTATCATTGCCATTGCATGTTGTGGTGCCAACGCTTGTTGCATCTCTGCAATCATTCCCTAAGCCATCATTGCCATCTGCTGCACCCCAAAATTCTGTTGCATTTGTCATATCCCCAGGGAGTGACATATATTTATCTTTGAACAAATTAATACTGACATATATTTGATCTGCTTGCGTAGTAATTGAGCGCAACTCCGCTGCCCTAATCATATCACGTCCGACTAATACACCACTAACTAACATTCCAATTATTAGCAAAACAATGGATAATTCAACTAGTGAAAATCCATTGCGAGCTTCATTGCAACTTATAGTTGAATTAAGTTTGCGGGGGGGGGGGGGTGAATATTGACAGCACATTAAACATTCCTTAATGATAAATAACATATATATTATACATAATAAATAGTTAAATATAGGTTAAAGTTAGATTGCAAAAAATAATGCTATGTGAAAATAACCTTATGCAAAATAAATAATCAATTTAGGGACACATTATTAATAACACATGATATTGAAAATATCACCTCATAGAGGCAAAATAATCAACGACCGCCTATAGCACAAGCAACGTTAGATGAACTATAAGCTGGGTTCTGTCTTCAGTTCGCTACAAATATTAACATTTCAAAACATTGCTGTTGCAAAATGAGAATATCATCGCAAGGCTGGAGGCGATCATTCATCTAGGCGAGGCATCTCTACCACGCTCAAGCGACCTACCCGAATAATAGACAATACGGAACATATTGATGCTACCGAACTAAAGTTTGGCAAACATTATTATCCCTATTTGGTCTTGCTTCTGATGGGGTTTACCCTGCCACTTCTGTTGCCAGAAGCGCGGTGCGCTCTTACCGCACCTTTTCACCTTTTCCCAATTTCTCGGGTAGTTTGTTTTCTGTGGCACTTTCCCTGAGGTCACCCTCGGCGGGGATTACCCGCCATCATGTTCCGTGAAGCCCAGACTTTCCTCGTGCAGATTTAACTTATATTAATTTTAACCTCACACGCGACCGCCCGTTCATCTAACGCTGCATATAATTTATAATACATGATTTTTATTATGTCTATAATTTTATCTTATAGCCTTATATATTATTTTTGCCGTCCATATTTTTTCTATATTTTCACGTTCTCATATTATTTAACGCTTGAAAAATCCTCCGAAATCACTATGTTATATTTATGTATATTCAAACGGAAACCACTCCCAACCCGCAAACATTAAAGTTTCTGCCTGAAAAAACCGTTCTTGGCAATGGCACAAGGTTTTATACTAGCAAAATGATGGCGGAGGAATCCCCGCTTGCGCTGACAATGTTTGAAGTGGCTGGAGTGAATGCAGTGTTTCTGGGTAGCGATTTTATTACCATAACCAAGGATTCATCATTTGATTGGTCGTTGCTCAAGCCAGATTTGCTCACTCGCATCATGGATTTTTTTGTAGCGGGGCATGTGGTGCTGTTCGCCAAAGAAAAGCCAGTGGCGAATGATTTCAGTGATGCAACTGATATTGAGAAGGAAATTATTGAGTTGATAGATGCTCGGGTTCGCCCCTCAGTTGCAATGGACGGAGGTGATATTGTGTTTCATTCTTTCAAAGATGGAGTGGTATATTTGGAGATGCACGGCTCATGTTCTGGTTGCCCAAGCTCCACTGTGACCCTAAAAAGTGGAATTGAAAACATGCTAAAACATTATATTCCCGAGGTTTTATCAGTGGAAGCAATTTGATTTATAACATTAAATCTTTGACGCCTCAGATGGTCAATTCTACATATAACTAACGCCAGAGGGGTTTGCCGAAGTTAATTTTGTTGTTATCAGTTATTGCGCCCGCAACTGCGCCAACTCCAGCACCAACAATAACTGCCGTGCCAACGCTGCCACCAATTGCAACGCTTGCCAAAGCCCCCGCACCTGCACCAATCCCTGCGCCACTTAAAGCTCTATCCATTTGCGTATTGCCACAAGCAGAGAGTGGTAAAATGGTTGCCATTAATAATGCAAAATGCTTTTTGTTCATGCTAAAATACCTTTTTAACTAAATTATTATGTATCCACTTTACCAAAATACAAAGAATATGTCTAGCTTTTCATTCCCTTTAACTTTATAATATAATGTGTAATGCGAATTATTGTAGTCCAATATTCAAAAATATGTGGCATTCAAAAATATGTAGTAACAGAAAAATTATAGAGATATTTTTTATCACGATAAGCTCCCCCGCATCGGCTTGAAGCTATGGCGGTGAATCGCACATGCGCCATGAATATGCAACGCTTGCATATGCGCTTTAGTGCCATAACCCGCATGTTGCGCAAATCCATATTGCGGAAATATCATATCCAACTCACGCATATGAGCGTCACGCAAATGCTTTGCTACAATAGAAGCAGCAGCGATTGAAATACTCAAATTATCACCTTTAATCAAGCATTTAGCGGGAATGGCAAGGGCGGGGACTTTGTTGCCATCAATCAAGGCAAAGGTTGGAGGGTGCGACAATTGTGCAACAGCTCGTTGCATAGCAAGCATAGTTGCTTGCAAAATATTGATTGCGTCAATTTCTTGTGAACTCGCCACGCCAACGCCAACATCAGCACAAAATATGATTTTATGATATAATTCCTCTCGTTTGACGGCAGTTAATTTTTTGGAATCGTTAATTCCTGTTGGAATGTTAGCATAATCGTGGAAACAAACGCTCGCCGCATAGACGTCACCAGCCAATGCACCACGCCCCGCCTCATCAACACCGCAAACTAACCCAGTATGTGCTAATTCATGTTCTAAATTAGGAAAATTATGTGGTTCAAAATAACTCAAAACTAAACCTAAATGAAATATCCAATTCTTGGCAAATCAATCCCGCAGCAATTCGTTAATTCCAGTTTTGGAGCGGGTTTTTGCATCAACTTGCTTCACAATAACGGCGCAGGCAAGTGAGGGGTTGGGCAATCCGTCATGACGTTCATTCGCTGGTAATGTGCCTGCAATAACCACGGAATAGGCGGGAACTCTGCCATAAAGCACCTCACCAGTTGCGCGGTTGATGATTTTGGTTGATGCTCCTAAAAATACTCCCATAGAAATTACGCTTCCTTCCTCTACAATCACCCCTTCTGCCACTTCACTACGCGCACCAATAAAGCAATTATCCTCAATTATAACGGGGTTTGCTTGCAATGGCTCAAGCACGCCACCAATACCAACTCCGCCAGATATATGGCAATTTGCACCAATTTGCGCACAACTGCCAATTGTTGACCAAGTATCAACCATTGTGCCTTCACCAACATATGCTCCAACATTAACGAAACTAGGCATTAGCACCACATTTTTACTGATGAAAGCACTATGTCGCACCACTGCGCCCGCCACTGAACGAAAGCCCGCATTTGCGAAATCGGTTTGAGTCCAATTGGCGCATTTTAACGGGACTTTATCATAAGCCACGCCGTTTTGCACATTATCATTCAAACGAAATGATAGCAGCACCGCTTTTTTCAACCATTGATGCACCACCCAATCTGTGCCTTGTTTCTCAGCAACTCGCATCGCTCCACAATCCAGCGCAGACAAGGCTTCCGTCACTGCATCACGCACCTCTCCAGTCGTTTTTGGGGTTATATTCGCCCTATCTTCCCAAGCAGATTCAATGATTTGTTGTTGTTGGCTCATATATTTATTTCACTTATATTTTGTGTTTGATATGATATATTAGTAACATAATAATGTTTATGCGCAATAATAACTGAGGTTTAAGCGATGTTTTTTGCAAAAATATTTTATTATTACGGTGAAATGTGATATTTAACGTTTTCAAAATAATAAAAATATAAAAATTCAAATAAAAAAACAAGGAACATATATATTATGTTGAAGAAAATATCATTTGGTAAATTGGTGTTAATTGCAACCGTGATGATTGCGCCATTAGCTGTTAATGCGCAAAATTATGGCGTATCCGCTGCTGCTGCAACAATGACCGACCCGCAGGATATGCCATCTGGCGAATATCAGGCGGATTCAACCCATACTAGCATAACATGGAAAGTTAATCACTTGGGACTGTCGGATTATACGGCGAGATTTACTAAGTTTAATGCAAAATTGAACTTTAGCCCAAGCACTCCGCACAAAAGCACTATATATGCCGTGATTGACCCAACTTCAGTTGAAACGGATTATCCCAAAGGTTCGTCATCTGATATTAGTAAAGTGGATTTTAATAAGAAATTAGGGTTTGGCAAGGAATGGTTTAATGCGATTAAGTTCCCACAAATCACTTTCAAATCCACCAAAATTGAACATGGCAAAGAAGATATGCCAGACAACACCGCTTGGGTTTATGGCGATTTAACTATGCTAGGGGTAACTCGCCCTGTTATTATGAATGTTAAGTTCAACGGCGCATATGAGAAAAAACCATTTGGTAAAACCGCAGCTATTGGTTTTTCAGGCAACTTGAAAATCAAGCGTTCAGATTTTGGTTTTTCAACTTATGTGCCAACAATTGGTGACGAAGTCACAATCATGATTGAGGCAGAGTTCAACAAAATTGGCAATTAATTTTGTTGTAATAGCGCATATTCTGATATATATGGTGATATCTCTCATGGAAATATTTTTCTCAAGGATTTTATAAACGCAATGATGATTGACCCGTTCAGCTACCGCAAAGATTATGTGTTCACTAGTGAATCCGTATCAGAAGGACACCCAGACAAACTTTGTGACCAGATTTCAGATGGTATTTTAGACGCAATATTGACGCAAAATCCAAATGCTCGTGGGGCAATTGAGGTGCTAGCAACGACTAACCATTTGACGATTGCGGGTGAATATCGTGATGTTGATTTGAGCCGTAACGATATTAATGAAGTTGCGCAAAAAATTGTGCATGATATTGGTTATAATCAGGCAGGGTTTTCATGGAATAATTTGCAGATAATTAACCTGCTTCATGAGCAATCATCTGATATTGCGATGGGAGTTGATGCGAGTGAAAATAAAGATGAAGGCGCAGGTGACCAAGGAATTATGTTTGGTTTCGCTTGCAATGAAACGCCCGAATTAATGCCCGCACCAATATGTTATGCAAATAGCATTTTGATGCGCTTATCACAGGGGCGACATGCGGGGATTTATCCTGAATTAGGACCAGATGCAAAAAGCCAAGTGACATTGCAATATGTTGATGGCGTACCAGTGCGAGCTGCTTCAATAGTTGTTTCAACGCAACATCATGCTGATGCTTCACATAAACGAGTGAGCGAAATTGTGATGAGTGAATTAGCGCAAACTTTCCCTAAAAGCTGGTTATGCGATGAAAAAGATATATACATCAACCCAACAGGGCAGTTCATCATCGGCGGGCCTGATGGAGATACGGGTTTAACGGGGCGAAAAATTATTGTGGATACTTATGGCGGAGCGTCACCTCATGGTGGGGGTGCATTTTCAGGCAAAGATCCAACTAAGGTTGACCGTTCTGCCGCTTACATCGCCCGTTACCTTGCTAAAAACGTGGTGGCAGCAGGTTTGGCAGAGCGCTGCACTATTCAGATTTCATATGCGATTGGTGTTTCCCACCCAATTTCTTTTTATGTGAACACGCACCGAGCAGGCAAAGTTGAAGATGCGGAGCTAGAGAAATTATTGCCAGAGATGGTGGATTTGTCACCTAGGGGGATTCGCAACCATTTGCAATTGAACCGTCCGATTTATTTACCAACCGCATCATATGGACATTTTGGTAGAAAACCGCAGGAAAACGGGGCTTTTTCATGGGAGAAACTAGATTTGGTTAAGCAGTTACAATCACATTTTGGTGTTTAATTCCTTAGTGTTTAATTCCTTAGTGCTTGGAGCCGTTATCTTGTAAGCGTATTGTGAAAATATATTTTGTGATTTAATCTAGCAGCTATAGAAAAAAACTTTTTAGTGACTGATTTTTCAATCATAGCAAGTCAAGTTTGTATGTTAAATATTTAATCCCAGCCTTTAATCACAGCAAAAATAATCACAATTTTTGAATATTAGTAAAAATAATCACGGTAAAAATATTTTTATCATCTTAAACAACCCCCATGCTGTGACGCTCCAACCTCATTGGTAAATCTAGGGTGATGGTTGTGCCAACTCCAACTTCACTTTCAATGGTGAATGTTCCACCCAATAATTCTACCAATCTTTTTGAAAGTGGCAGCCCTAAACCTGTTCCTTCATAACGGCGGGAAAGTTCAGAATCCACCTGCCCAAATGGTGACATAACTTTGGAAATATCTTTTGGTGCAATCCCGATACCAGTATCAGTCACCACAAACATAGCACGATTACGGGCGACATCATGCCACGCCGTCACCTTCACTTTACCATTTGGCGGAGTGAACTTGACTGAATTGGATAGCAAGTTCAATAATATCTGTTTAATTTTTTTCGCATCAGTATGTAGCACAAATGATTGTTTAGGCAATTCTTCCTGCATTGTTACCTGCGCTTCATCTGCTCGGGGAATCATTAGGCGAATTGTATTTTTGACCATCTTGATTGCATCAATTTCGCCTAAATCAACTTCCAGCTTGCCAGCTTCCGCTTTGGAATATTCTAAAATATCGTTAATCAAGCTCAGCAAATGCTTGCCTGAACTGTTAATATCAACCAAATATTCCTTATGTTTCAGCTCCAACCTGCCTTCCAAATCATTGGATAAAATATCCGAAAATCCGATAATTGCGTTAAGAGGAGTGCGAAGTTCATGGGAAATATTGGCTAAAAACATAGATTTATCACGATTTTCTGCCTCCGCTGCCGAGGCTGCCGCAGTTAGCTCTAGATTTATTTCATGCTGTTTGGATATTATAATTTCCGCCCGCTTGGAAAAAAACATCATAAATAGTAATAGCAACAAAAATGTTACAATTATTCCCCCAATAATGGTGAACTCTAACTCAGTTATGATGCCCAGACTTCTGGAAATATCAGTTTTAATCGCAATCACCGCTTCAATATTATTGATAATATTCGGCAGTGCAGTTGCTTGATTGCTTGTTAAAATTGGCAATAATGAATCTATGTTTTTATCATCATTAATTTGATAAGATGGTTTGCCGTTAATTACCTGCGCAAAATTAGCATTTGTTGTGGGAATGTTCAACTCAGTTAAATCATTATTAGTGCTGCTCAAAATCGCCACGCCGTTGCTCAAATGCAAACTTATGTCGTTGGTTTTATTAGCTATAAAATATTCAATAGTATCTTTTTTGAAAGCGTGAAACTCACGATAATTTTGCCATTTATTTGGCTCTAATCGTGCAAGCCTCATCAACACATTATGATGCCTCTCCCATATGGTGGATTGATAATTACTAACCAATATTTTAGTTTTTTCTTGTTCAACTTGAATCAACTCACGCTGCATGGTTTCACGAGCAAAAAGCCCAATGCTAAATGACAATCCTAATATCAGCACGAGGCTGATGATGATGAATAATTTGATATTATTTAGCATAATGTGTTTTGTTTTTGCAAAAATGATGATAACTATTATTTTAGTTTAATGCGAAAATCGTTAAAATAGTATCAAGTTATTGAATAAGTTATTACACAAAACATCTCAAGGCAATTTCTCAAAACCATATGCGCCCCGTTAAACCTTTCAACATCTCACGCTTTAAGCCAGCAAAGCAACGTAATTTTTTGTTGCAAAAACGTTTATTGCATCGCAGGGCGTTTATTTTGGGTGGGGTTCAGCTTGGAGTATCCAGCTTGCTGACAGCTCGGTTGCTGCATTTGCAAATGGCTAGTTCGGATAAATATTCTACCATGGCGGAAGAAAATCGTATTAACTTGCAATTAATCGTGCCAGAGCGTGGCTTGATTATGGATAGGTTTGGAACGCCCCTTGCCGAAAATAAGCAAAACTTTCAATTAATTGTAGAAAAATCTGCATTGAAACATAAACAAAAATTATTTGCTAAATTGCTGCCATTAATGGACGACGAAAATACAGATTTTGCTGAGTTGCTCAACCGTCAATTAAAGCGCAATCCACATGTGCAAAATGTGCTATTAAAGGAAAATCTCTCATGGGAGGAAGTTACACGCATTGAGTTTAATGCGCCAAACTTGCAAGGAGTGCGGGTGGCGAATGGTATGTTGCGCTATTATCCACTCAAATCTTATGCGTCGCATTTGCTTGGCTATGTCGGTATTCCATCACCGCAGGAAGCTGAGGGCAACCGTTTGCTAAAAATGCCAGAGGTGAAAATTGGCAAAAGTGGGTTGGAAAAAAAGTTAGAGGCACAACTTCGGGGAGAAGCTGGTTTGCGCTATATGGAGGTGAATGCTCGGGGGCAGTATCTCAAGGAGGTAGAAAAGCGTGATGCTGTGTTGGGAGAAAATGTTATCACAACAATCTCGGCAGAATTGCAGCAATATGCAGCGGAATTATTAGGTGAACAAAGCGGTTCAATCGTGGTGATTGATGTGCAAAATGGCGATGTGCTAACTCTTTGTACCACCCCAGCGTTTGATCCTAACCGTTTTAGTGCGGGAATCACTAATGTTTATTGGAAGGAGTTAATGGAGGATAAAAAAACTCCACTCATGAACAAGGCAATCACAGGGCAGTATCCACCCGGTTCAACCTTCAAAATGTTAGTGGGTTTGGCAGCATTGCAAGCGGGAATAATCACTCCAGACACTCGTTTTTACTGCCCTGGTCATTATTATCTCGGTAATCATCGCTTTAATTGTTGGAAACCACAAGGTCATGGCGGTATGAACTTTCGTTCGGCAATTGCGGAATCATGCGATACTTTTTTTTATAATGTAGGGCGCAAGGTTGGAATTGAGAAAATCGCTAACATGTGCCATGAGTTTGGCTTAGGTGAAAATTATGAACTAGGGTTGGTTGGTGAAAAAAATGGTTTAGTGCCAACAGAGCAATGGAAGCGCAAAGCATATAATCAACCATGGCAAGTGGGAGATACGGTTAATGTGAGCATCGGGCAGGGTTATGTGCTAGCAACGCCGTTTCAATTGGCGGTTATGGCAGCGAGGCTTGCCACGGGAATGAAAGTTATACCTCGGTTGGTGCGTAGTGATGATAATCCGCAATTTGAGCAAAGTATTGTTGCCTCAAAATGGGTGGAATTGGCAAGAATTGGTATGGCTGATGTGACAAGCTCGTGGAATGGCACGGCGAGGGCAGCGCAAATCAAGGAGGCGGGCTATGAAATGGCGGGTAAAACTGGAACAGCGCAGGTGCGGCGCATCACAGTGCGGGGGCAGAATCAAGCAAATCTGCCGTGGGAAGCTCGCCATCATGCACTATTTGTGGCATTTGCACCAGTTTCGCAACCACGATTTGCCGCAAGTGTGGTGATTGAGCATGGGGGAGGGGGTTCTGCCGTTGCTGCTCCAATCGCTCGGGATATGATGTTGAAGGTGCAACAGGTGATGGAGAAGTCATAATGTTTGTTATATTTTTTTGTGTAGGGTGACAACTTTCATGCTCCACCCTTGCGGGGGAGCAGGTGAAACAAGAGCAAGGCTCGCCGTTGAACCGTGGGGGGTATAAACTGTTGAAATATTATTTTTACCCCCCCACACCAAAACACTTACGTG
This sequence comes from Alphaproteobacteria bacterium, assembly GCA_043765375.1. GTDB lineage: Bacteria > Pseudomonadota > Alphaproteobacteria > Rickettsiales > UBA998 > JAYUJH01. Next base: position 32,069 of record JAYUJH010000001.1, on the reverse strand, counting down.
TTTTGACTCCCCTGCAAGGGTGGATTAAGAGGTGGAATGTCATGCGTTGATTGATTGTATCGCAGGAATATTTAACTGTAGGGTTACAACTTTTATGCTCCACCCTTGCGGGGGAGCGGGTGAAACAAAGGCAAAGCCCGCAGTTGAACCGTGGGGGGTATAACATTTTCAAATAAAAACTACCTATAATCTCACATGGCTAATTGTTGCCGCAAGCCCTGTTGTAATATCAGTTTTTGCAGAGTAACCTAGTGTTTGTTCAATCAATCTATTAGACCCAAGCGAATGTTTGATATCACCATTTTTTGCATCAGTATAATGCACTATGCTTAACGAGTTGGTAACTTGTTTTATCGTATCAGCCAGTTGATTGAGTGATGTTTGCTTGCCCGTGCATACGTTAAACCTCAAATGTTCAACCTCTTTATTATCATGATGCCCAGTTCTGTGGTGATTTTGCATCGCAGCATTCAAAAACTTGACCACATCGCCAACATAAATAAAATCTCTAGTTTGCTCGCCATCACCAAATATTGTCACAGGATTATTTTGCAAAAAATTATTAATAAAAATGGAAACAACCCCAGAATATGGTGAGTTTGGGTCTTGCCTTTCACCATAAACATTGAAAAATCGCATACAACTAGTTGGAATATCATGCAATTCACTGCCAACTTTAGCGTGCAATTCTGATGCGTATTTATCAACCCCATAAGCGGTTTTTGGGTTGGGCAATACCGCCTCCGTAATTGGTAATTCTTGGCAATCACCATAAATCGCCGCTGATGAAGCACAAACAAACGGCACTTTGCGCGCCAATTTTGTGATAGCATCAAGCACAGTGACGGTTGCAAGCAAGTTTGAATTGGTAGTTTGCTGCCAATGATTAAGGCTCATGGCAACGGACGCAATCGCCGCCAAATGAAACACGCCATCAACTTGCTCAACCAATGGTGCGACAATTTCCATATTAGCGCAATCGCCTACGACAACCTCAATGCGGGCATCTAAGTTCTCCATTTTGCCCGTTGAAAAATTATCCAGCACGATTATTTCTGCGCCCAATTGCAACAGCAAATCGCATAAATGCGAGCCAATAAAACCCGCTCCACCTGTTATTAAATATCTCATTCTTTATTTATTCCACAAAACAATTAAGGTTATATAAACATAAATTAAAAATATTCAAGTGAAATATTAAAAATAACATATATTGTAATTTGGTGATTATTAGTGTATGTTGATGTTTCTGGATAATTGGTGAGATAATCATGTCCCAAGGGCGATAATCTACTCTCTAGGGAACTGTCCCTGATGCAGATCTTGGTCTGTGACATATGGTGCCCACCTTAACGTAAAGGCCTGTGAGAGACTGCATATATCCACGGTTCATCTGGTGCGGGGTTGCGCAAACTTTAATGTTTGCCAACCCTTTTTATATATCACACTCCCCTACCAAAACTTTAACTCCTCCGCGGGGGTGGGGTTGGTAAGGTGCTTTGTTGCAAATAATTTCCACAAAAAATATTATAGGTTTTGTTGAGTTTTATCTAAGCCATATTATAACACTTACGAATTCTATTAAACTCATGAATATGCTAGCTAATTTGTTACCCGCAGGGCGGCGGATCCAAATCTCGTGCAAATTCTGCGGTAATGTTTGATGTATCCGAAGAAGCACTCTATTTTATGTCGTGCCTGATAGACAAAAAAGTTACATTTTTACGGACTTAAGCGTTTTTTCTTTGGTGACCACTCTGCAAAACGACTATACACTGTGTTTGACTTCGTCGCCCTCCTGCGGGGCAATTTCCACATTTTTCTGGAAGCAATCGCCACTAAACCTCAGAGCGTGTTATATATAACTCCGCTTCAACAAAATTCTTAACTTTTTTCTCATCTTTCACGTAAACGCAACCACGCGAGCATAAAAAATTATAAATTAAATCCCATGATGCATTCAAAAAATAACCTTTGTAATTGTAACCTATTATTATATAATTATTACCAATATTATAACAGATTTTTATGAAAATTCAACAGAACCCGAAACTAGCAAGCCTATTTCATTCATTTTTTTACTGCTGTGACTTATTCTCAAACAACGTTAAAAAATCTATTGGTTCCAGTAACAAAGGTTGAAACCCAGCATCACGAGTTAAATCAGCAACAACTCTTCTTGCGAACGGGAACAATGAAAACGCACTATCAACTAACAGCACACGTTCAATCATTTCTTCTGGAATACCTACCAACTCGTATATGCCAGAATATATCAACTCTATCACAAACAAAACAATCTCAGCTTCAGTTTTCACTACAAAAGTCATGTCCAGTTCATATAGATTTTCTTGCAATTTTTTTGCTTGTAAATCCATGTTCATTCCAACCGTTGGTGATTTTTCGGTTGGCAACAAACTTTGCGGTGCATTAGGGTTTTCCAATGAAACGTCCTTAATGTAATGCCCTCGCATAGCAAACTTTGGCTGAACTATGTTTTCTTCACTCATTTGCAAAACCTTTATTCTATTAAGCTGCTAAATCTAAAGGCTCACTTGAACCATAATTTTTACCCTTAGCTGACTCGTCACGATCAACAAACTCAATTATTGCAAGCGACGCATTATCTCCATATCTAAATCCAGCCTTCATTATGCGAGTGTAACCGCCGTTACGACTTTCATATCTATTAGCAATTATCGCAAATAATTTATCAGTCGCTGATTTATCACGAATTGTTGCGACACACAAACGACGAGAATGTAAATCACCTTTTTTCGCCAACGTTACTAATTTCTCAGTATATGGACGCAACTCTTTGGCCTTTGGCAAGGTTGTTGTTATCTGCTCGTGGTTAATCAATGCAATAGCCATGTTTGCAAACATTGCTTTGCGATGCGATGATGTTCTGTTTAACTTTCTGCCTTTAATTTTATGTCTCATAATTTTATTCCAATATTAGTAAGGTTCTTCAAATCTTCTAGCCAAATCTTCAATATTTTCTGGTGGCCAATCTGGAATGTCCATTCCAAACTTCAAGCCCATATTGACCAACACATCTTTTATTTCATTAAGTGATTTTCTACCAAAATTTGGAGTTTTTAGCATCTCACCTTCAGTTTTCTGAACTAAATCACCAATATAGACGATATTATCATTTTTAAGGCAGTTGGCAGAACGAACGGATAGTTCCAATTCATCAACTTTTTTCAATAAATATGAACTAAACGGCAAATCACTTTTCTCTGCCCTCTCTGACTCAACTGGAACATCTTCAAAATTAACGAATAAACGCAACTGATCCTGCAATATTCTCGCAGCCAAGGCTACCGAGTCATCGGGCATGATTGAGCCATTAGTTGTAACGTCTAATATCAATTTATCATAATCAGTTCTGTTACCAACACGAGCATTTTCAACACGATAAGCAACATTCAACACTGGTGAGAAAATTGAGTCAATTGGTATAACTCCAATTGGCTGATCTTCATCTTTGTTCTGTGATGCAGGGATATATCCTTTACCAACTTGAACAAATAACTCCATATTCAATTCAGCACCTTTTTCTAAAGTGCAAATCACCAAATCTTTATTAACAATATCAATGTCACCATCAGTTGTGATTTTTGCAGCGGTAACTTCGCAAGGACCTTTGGCGTGTAATGTCAATTTCTTTTTGTCTGACGTGTGAGCTTTTATTTTCAGCTCCTTAATATTCAATATAATATCAGTTACATCTTCTTTAACACCAGCTATCGCTGAGAATTCATGCAATACGCCGTCAATTTTGATCGCCGAAACTGCTGCCCCTTGAATTGATGAAAGCAATATACGGCGAAGCGCAACTCCTAGAGTTATCCCAAAGCCACGCTCTAAAGGTTCTGCCACCATTACTGAGCGAAACGGTTGAGATTTTGCCGAATCAACATCTATTTTTGTTGGCTTGATTAAATCTTGCCAATTTTTATTAATTACATTAGCCATGTTTTATCCTTAAAATTATCTATCAATCAAAATTATACACGACGACGCTTAGGCGGACGGCAACCATTATGAGGGATAGGGGTAACATCACGAATTGAAGTGACTGTAAAACCAATAGTTTGAAATGCGCGCAAAGCGGATTCACGTCCACTTCCAGGACCTTTTACTAATATCTCAATCGTTTTCATACCGTGATCTTGCGCTTTACGACCAGCATCTTCAGCGGTTACTTGCGCAGCATAAGGAGTTGCTTTCTTTGAACCCTTAAATCCATGCGCTCCAGCCGATGATGAGGCTATCACGTTTCCAGCAGGATCTGTCATAGATATTATCGTATTATTGAAGCTAGCATTGACGTGCGCAACGCCAAATGGAATATTTTTTCTATCTTTCTTTTTAATTTTAACTTGTTCTTTTGCCATGATTATTTCTTCTTACCTGCGATTGCTACTGCTTTACCTTTACGAGTCCTAGCGTTTGTATGAGTACGCTGACCACGAACAGGCAATCTGCGACGATGCCTCAACCCACGATAGCAACCCAAATCCATCAAACGTTTGATATTCATACCAACTTCACGGCGAAGCTCACCTTCAACCATGTAATCAGCGTCAATAATCTCTCTCAACTTAATAACATCAGAATCTTGCAGTTTATTCACCCTTAAATTAGGATCAATCCCTGCTTTTGTGCATATTTGCTTGGATTTTGCTTTACCAATTCCATGAATATAAGTCAAAGCAATCTCTAATCTTTTGCCTGACGGAATATTTACACCTGCGATACGAGCCACATTAATTCCTTAAAAGTTTATATATTTATAATAAAGAGGTGACAATACTCATTAATATCATATTGTCAACAAGTAAAACATGATTTTTTGCAAAATAATCGCACTAGGCGACATTTTCCAACAAATCCCCACCAAAAACCCTCTCATATAGTTCAAAAATCACGCCATAATCCGCTTCATCGCATTTGTTAAGAAAAACATATTTGAACGCCAAACTGCAATCATCAAAAATGCTGGTATTTTCTGCCCAGTGAATCACTCCACGGGGGGACATCACCAAGTTAATATCGCCATTTGCAAACGCATTGCGCAATAATTCCGCCATCTTAACCATTTGCATTATAACGGGTTTTGGCAATGATGGAGCATAATTCTGCACAATTTTCGCCTCTATTTCAGCTTGCAAATAATTCAGCTTGCAAATAATTTGCCACCTATCCAACTGCCCTTGATTAATAGGATTTGTGCCATGATACATTCCAGTTGCATCTCCCATTCCGAACGTATTCGCCGTGGCAAATAAGCGAAAGGCAGAGTGCGGAGTGATGATTTTATTTTGGTCAAGCAATGTCAATTTCCCCGAAGATTCAAGCACTCTTTGCAACACAAACATCACATCAGGGCGTGCAGCATCATATTCATCAAACAATAAAGCGCAAGCTCGGCTCATCGCCCATGGCAGCAAGCCCTCCTTAAACTCGGTGATTTGTTTGCCATCTTTGAGTGCAATCACATCTCGCCCGATTAAATCAAAACGGCTAATATGGCCATCTAAATTGATGCGCACCAGCTCCCAATTCAAGCGAGCTGCCACTTGCTCAATATGAGTGGATTTTCCTGTGCCGTGCAAACCTTGCAACAACACATTTTTGCCAAATAAAAATCCTGCTAAAATCGCCCGAGTTGTTACATCATCAAAGTGATAATTAGCGTCAATTTTTGGAACATGTTCAGAGTTTTCAGCCAAAATTGGAACTTGCCAATCGCAATTAATTCCAAATAGATCAGAGGCATTTGCAAGTTTATATTCAGTATCTTTAAGGTTTAAGTTGAAGTTATTCATTGAATGATATATGACATATTTAATTTAATTTCACAACTACTATATATGCAACATTTATTCAATAATCCTGATATTTTTACACTCGCTATGACCCATTGCGGTATGATTGGTGAACATAGCAATCAACGCTTGGAGTTTTTAGGTGATAGAGTGCTGGGATTGATTATCGCCGATATGATTTATGAATGTTTTCCTGATGCAAATGAAGGCGAATTAGCAAGGCGACATGCTGCTTTGGTTTGTGGCGAAACTCTTAGCATGATAGCAAAGTTAATCAATTTGGGAGAACATTTGCGCCTTAGTGACAGTGATGCAAATCTTGGTGTGCGTGATAGCATGGCAACTTTGGAAGATGCGTGCGAGGCATTAATTGGTGCATTATATATTGACGGCGGGTTCAATTCTGCTCGCAATTTCATTAATGAACATTGGGGTAAATTGCTTGATGTGGTTCAAGCTCCAGCGAAAGATGGCAAAACCAAATTGCAAGAATGGGCGCAGGGGCAGGGGTTGCCGCTCCCGCATTATGAGTTGCTTAAACGTGAAGGTGCGGATCACTCACCTATATTCACTATAGAAGTGCAAGTGCTGGGGTTGCAATCCTGCATTGGAGTTGCACCTTCCAAGCGAGGCGCAGAACAAATTGCTGCTGATAATTTACTTGAAAAATATAAGGTTACATAGATTATATGACAGAACAAAAAAGGGCAGGGTTCATCGCAGTTGTTGGCGCACCAAATGCTGGAAAATCAACATTTGTTAACAAGATGGTGGGGGCGAAAGTGGCGATTGTCACGCCAAAAGTGCAAACGACTCGCAATCGCATTTTAGGGATTGCAATGCATGAGCAAAGCCAACTCATATTTATTGATACTCCGGGGATATTTTCGGCGCGGGCGAACTTTGAAAAAGCGATGGTGAAATCAGCATTTGCTAGCATTAATGATGCGGAAATCATCGCCTTAATGGTTGATACTTACAAAGGCATGTGCGACAATACCAAATTAGTGATGGACGCAATTAGCACTAGTTCAGCACAAAAAATATTAGTATTAAACAAGGTTGATAAAGCTGATAAAGCGGATTTATTGCACTTGGCACAACAATTATTTGCAGGCGGATTATTCAGCCAATGTTTCATGGTTTCAGCCATGAAAGGTGATGGTGTTAGCGATGTTAAACAATGGATTGCGGGGGCGTTGCCACATGATGAATGGCATTATCCCGAAGATCAATTAACCGATATTCCCCTGCGTCAATGGGCAGCGGAGGTAACACGGGAATCTATTTTTTATCGCCTAAAAGAAGAATTGCCTTATTCAGTTACGGTTGAAACGGAATCATGGCAGGAAAATCGTAAATATGTTGCTGGTGCAAAGGGTGAAAAGCCAAAACGTGAAGATTATTTGACTATATCACAAGTGATTTATGTGCAAAATGATAATCAGAAAAAAATTATCCTTGGCAAAGGGGGGGCGATGTTGAAAGAAATTGGTATGTCTGCTCGCCCTCGGATTGAAGCATTTTTGGAACAAAAAGTTCATTTGTCATTATTCGTTAAAGTCTCAGAACGTTGGAAAGATGAACAACATTTTTATAATTCTATAGGGTTAGATTTTTCTGGGAGTTGATTAAGGTAAGTGTGCGCCTTTCGCCTATTTTCTCGCTTACTCTTTTTCGGTTACTTTGCAAAAAATGAATGTTTTTCAGCTGGGAATTGTGCATTCTTCACTTGCTGTGCATAATTGCTTGCGGCATTGCGCAGTTCGGTTTGCATTTCACCAAATTGCTGCACAAATGAAGGAACTTTAACATTCATTCCCGCCATATCTTCCGTAACTAAGATTTGACCGTCACATTCAACTCCAGCACCAATCCCTATAGTGGGAATGCGAACTTGCGCCGTGATTTGCGCTGCAAGCCCTGCCTCCACCCCCTCAAGCAATAATGCAAATGCTCCAGCTTGCTCAAACGCTAATGCTTCGGCTAAGATCTGCTCTCGGGCAGGTTCATCTCGCCCTTGAAAACGATAACCACCCATGATGTTCACATGTTGAGGTTTCAATCCAATATGCGCCATTACGGGAATTGCACGCTCCACCAAAAATCGCACATTTTCTAACATCTCAAGACCGCCTTCCAGCTTAACAGCAGCAGCTTTTGTTTGCTTGATAATTTTTGCTGCATTTTCAAAGGCTTGGCTTGGCGATGCTTGATATGAACCAAACGGCATATCAACAATTATGCAGGCATGTGAACTGCCACGCACCACACATTCTCCGTGACGAATCATATCTTCCATGGTGACGGGAAGGGTGGATTCCATACCATAAAGCACCATTCCAAGCGAGTCCCCAACCAGCAACATATCCGTATATTCATCAAGGATTTGCGCCTGATTATAAGTATATGCGGTGAGGGCAACAATTTTCTGTTTGCCTTTCATTTTTACTAATTGTGGAATTGTGGTGCGCTTGATTGTAGCGTTTTGAGGGGAGTTTTCGCTTGATTTATTAGATGCGTTTTGATGGGCGTTTTGAGGGGAGTTTTGAGTTGACATAATCACAAATTATAACAAAATCATTATTGATGCAATTAATATTTTGCTTGCTTTTAATGTTGATATATCGCTATTAATGGGGTTATGAATAATGCAGAAAAATATGTTCAACAATTGCTTGAACTCGCCAAATCAGAAGGCGCAACCGCCGCTGATGCAATTTATGTTGGCAGCACGGATTTAACCGTTGGTTATCGCAATGGAGCGCAAGAAACATTGGAGCGTTCAGAATCCAGTGGAATTGGCTTGAGAGTATGGCATGGCGCAAAAATTGCTAGCGTTTCAACTGATGATATGAGCAATGACAGCCTGCAAGCACTAGCTGCTCGGGCGGTTGCTATGGCAAAAGTTGCAACGGAAGATACATATAATTTTCTCGCAGATAAATCTGTGTATTATGATAGTAAAAATATTGACTTGCAATTAGCTGATATTTTTGAACCAGATGCAAAATATTTGCAAAAAACGGCAAAGCAAATGGAAGATATTGCACTGCAACAAAAAGGCGTGACCAATAGCGAAGGGGTAGAATCCAGCTATGGTAAATCGCATTTCATGCTTGCAACCTCCGAGGGTTTCGTTGGTTCATCGGTGGATACCTCATATTCTATGTCTGTTTCGTTGATAGCAGGCGAGGGCGATAAAATGGAAACAGATTATGATCACGCCGTCGCACGCTTTGCAGCAGATTTACCAACTCCGCAATCAGTCGGTTTGAAAGCTGCGGAAAACGTGTTAAAACGCTTAAATCCACGCAAAAAATCCACTTGTCAAGTGCCGATAATTCTTGATCCTCGCATTTCACGTTCACTTGTTTCATGTTTCGCTAGCGGAATTAATGGAGCAGCGATAGTTCGCGGGACATCATTTTTGAAAGATTTTATGGGTAAAAAAGTTTTTGCTGATGGGGTGAAAATCATTGATAACCCATTAATCGTTCGGGGGCTTGCGTCACAACCATTTGATGCTGAAGGAGTGCCATGCAAACGCCTCACCTTGGTGGAAGATGGAATATTGCAATCATGGTTGCTGGATTTGCGCTCGGCAAAAAAACTTGGAGCTAAAACCACAGCGCACGCATCACGGGGTCTTGGCTCAAATCCTTCACCTTCTGCCACTAATTTTTATATGGAAGCAGGAATAATTTCACCAATGGAAATGATTGCGGATATTAAAGACGGTTTTTATGTGACAGAAACATTTGGCATGGGAATTAATTTGATAACAGGTGATTATTCTCAAGGCGCATCAGGTTTTTGGATTGAAAATGGTGAAATCGCCTATCCCGTAAGCGAGCTAACCATCGCTGGACATTTGCGCGACATGTTCATCAATCTTACCCCCGCCAATGATTTAGTGTTTCGTTATGGCAAAAATGCACCAACTTTGCGCATTGATGGCATGACAATAGCGGGCAATTGAGAGAATATAATCATGAAACCTGAAGCACGACTAAGCGCAATAATTGAGTTACTAGCAACATTTGCTGAAACATTAGAAGGGCAAAAGAAAAATCCTGTGGACGCAATGCTTGCCAAATATTTTCGGGATAATCGCTATATTGGCTCGCATGATAGGGGTGAAATCGCTGGAACTTTTTATTTTGTAATCCGCAATTATGAAAGCCTAAAATGGTGGGCAAAACAAAAATCACATCATACATCGCCTCGGATTTTAACATTATTAGCGGCTATTTTTTATTTACGTTTTAGCGTGGATAAAGTCAAAGAATTATGCACGGGCGAACGTTTTGCACCAAAATATTTAAGTTTGTTAGAGCAGGAATTGTTGGAGTTTTGCGTCGCCTCAGAGTTGCAACATGAAAAAATGACTGATGAAGCACGTTATAATATGCCATCATGGTTGCTGAAAACATTGCGCAAACATTATGGCGATGATGCGGAAGCATTAATGATGGCGATGAATGTTGAAGCGTCGGTTGATATTAGGGTGAATACGTTGAAAGCAACCAAGGCACAACTGCAAAAAGCCCTTGCAGAACAAGGGCTTAGATGCGTTGATGGTGAATATAGTAAAAATGGATTGCGCTTAAATAGACGGTCAGGATTATTTGCGCTTGATGCTTTCAAAAATGGTTGGTTTGAAGTGCAAGATGAAGGTTCGCAACTAGTGGCGGATTTAGTTGCAGCAAAACATGGCGAAAGAGTAGTGGATTTTTGTGCTGGAGCGGGCGGGAAAACTTTGGCGATTGCCGCAAATATGGGTGGAAAAGGGCGTATTTTAGCGTTAGATGTTAATGAACATCGCATGAAAGATTTGCAAAAACGCTTGAAACGAGCAGGAGTTCAAAATACTGAATCCAGATTATTGGAAGGGTTGAATGATGCTTGGTTACGTCGTCATAAACACGCAATTGATTGGGTGCTGGTTGATGCACCATGCACGGGCAGTGGAACTTGGCGGCGCAATCCTGATATGAAATGGCGAACAAAACCAGAAGATTTACAGGAAATGATTGCGCTTCAATCAAGCATATTAGAAGCAGCTGTTAAATTAGTGAAGACTGGCGGCAAGTTGGTTTATGCGACTTGTTCAATCTTACCAGAGGAAAATATGCAGCAAGTGCAGAGATTTTTAAGCGCAAATCCTGATTTTAGTTTGGAGCCGATTTTGTTAAAGGAAACTTCGCACGATTATATGCAGTTATTGCCACATACAAACGCAACTGATGGATTTTTCGCAGCTATTCTGAAGAAATCATAATATTTAATAAAGCGTAATATTTCAACGGAGCTTTTGCAGCTGGTCAGCTTTATGTTGCGCTTTCACATTAGAAATATATATTCAAGGTTAGTGGCTCACTTAGGATAATAGCAAAATCATCTTTATAAAAAATTGCCTACGTAATAAAAAAGTTTCCATAATCATACGTTATAGAACTTTCAATTGATTTGCTTTGCTTGCAATGCGTGTGAGATGGCGAGCCAGCGATAGTTGGCAAGCCAGCGAGTGCATTCAGCAAGCAAGGCAATTGCAAAGCCGTGAGCGAGGGATTGAATGATGTTTTTTGCGAATTGCACCCGCAGGGTGCAATGAGCCAAACCATTGAGTTTTTGCGCATGGAGCGGAGCGAAATGCGCTTTGATAAAGTCAATCAAAATCAATTGCGAATGAGTGTCATTTGCAAATAGCTTTAACTTTAAGGAGATATATTCATGGTTATTCGTGATGTAATAAAAATAAATCAAACCAGATTATCAGCAGAGGAATATAAGACATGTCAAGTAGAAGCGAATATAAGAGAAAGGCTAAAGAGGAGAGGATTAAGACTGCATGGTTGGATTATAGAGCAGGGATTCAATCTGACCACTGTGGCAACCTTAACGGGGGTTCACAGGGTGACCGTAGCGAAGTGGACAAATACGGGGTGCATTTCAAACGAGCATTTGCAAATCCTAGTTGCTATTGGAGTTCCAGTAGCTTTATTCAGTTTATGAATGAGAGGCTAAGCCATGACCTTTCAGGCAAATACCCCCATTTGGTGGATACAGCTAGACATTGGTTCGTTCTTAAGGGTTACCCAAGATATGACCACGCAGCAAATAGGTTGCTATATCCTTTTAAGACTTTATCTGACCACCAACGAATACCTCCCTCAATCAAAAAGCCGATTAAGGCAAATATGCAAGAACGCCTCAACTTTGGAGATTAGTTCAGTGTTGAAGTTTTTTTCATTATCAAATGAGGGCAAATATTTTGATGATGAATTGATGCAATTGAAAAATAAGGTTAAGAAAAAATCAAACGCTCGCAGCGAAGCGGGCAAACTTGGAGCAGAAAAAAGATGGAAGAAATCAAATCAACAACTAACAGAACTCAATCAACCCCAATTGCAATCAATCAATCATTGATGCAGGTTTTGAATGAAATAGCAAAATTGACGATGGACTATTTGGATTTTGACGAAAGCGATGTGCGATATTATTATAACGTGGGAGCAGCTTTTTTTGATATAGGCAAAGAAGATTTTGTTATCAAGGACCTGCTGGCTTTGATACTAGGATATGTTCAAGCAATGAATGTGAAGCGCACCAATAATTAAGTTATTCACAAATAACTAACAACTTGCTAACAGACTTATCAACAGGCTAGATATTGCGGGGGTTCTTTGAACTGCCCGCAATTTCTTATTATTGTCAAACCTTAAGCGATTTTCGCACAGAAACCGCTTTTTATATAAGACAACTATTATTATTTATTCTTATTACTTATTATAACTATTGTATTGACAAACGAATAGCAATGCACTAATTTTCACATAGCAAACGTATAGCTAGCTTATGGCAAGCTATAGCAATTGCCATTAACAAACCACCGCCAGAACCTTTGTTTTGTGCCGTATTTGTGCATTTATGACCGAGGTTTTTTTTGCTTTGCAAAAAAAGGCGAGGGCATGAATGCTAAGAAAGAATAATGCGGAGCGTTTTTGAACCATGTGAAAACATGGTGAAAAAACAATGATAGCATGATTTATTATGTTGTTAGTTAGGGGCGGGAGGAGAGGCAAAGCCGAACCCCCCGCCCTACTCCGAAGCGAATGGATTTGCAGCAAAAATGCAGGAGAATGTTTTCAGGTGAATGAGCGAAAGCGAAAGCACCTTCAAAAACATGAACCCGCATTTTTGGAAGCATCACAGAAAACCAAAGGTTTTTTGTGGTGCGACATTGATTGAAAGTTCTATAACGCTTTACTATGGATATCTTTTTTTGGCGAGGTAACGAGCCAGTGAAAAAAAGTTTCCATAATAATCATTATAGAATAAATATAACACAAAAAACGTCACGTTATTTTTTTCATAAAAGCTAGCACTTCTTCATCACAACGAATATCCGAACGATTTATCATTTGTTTTAGCGCAATCCCTGCCAGCGATTTGCAACGTGAAAGTGCAACATAAAGCTGACCAGCTGCAAAAGCTCCACTGCCCAAATCAATAATAACTCGCTCCAAAGTTTTCCCCTGACTTTTATGAATTGTTATTGCCCAAGCAAGAGTTAGCGGAAATTGCGTATAGCTGCCGAGAGTTTTCTCAATAATTTTACCCTGTTCTTCGCTAAACTCGTAAGCGATATTTTTCCATTTTTCAGCTTTCACCTCATGCTCATCATCGCCAATTGTCACCATAATATTATCGCAATTCAATTGACGCACAACCGCAATCGTGCCGTTCACCCACCTGCCCTCGCTATCATTTTTAACAAACATCACCTGCGCCCCAATTTTGAGTTGCAGATCCTCCAAAGCGGGCAGCCTATTGCCTTTCATCGCAAAATCTCCGCTAATTTCTCCTTCATAAGCTATTGATTTACCTGATAATTGTTGCAATTTTGTGTTATTAATATCTTCAGCCAGAGCATTTGTGGTGGTCAAAACCAAAGTCCCAACCGCTGGAGTTGCCTTAGGGCTAACCCTATTATTTAGCAATTGCAAATCATTATCATTACACTCTCCCGCCCGAATTGCGTTTAATATACCAACAAAATCAGAATCATTTTGACGATGAATTGTATTAAATTGCAAATTAGTGAACTCCGCCAACTCATATGCCTTGGTGCAGAAAAAAAACGGTGAATCATAATGTTGCGCATAAAACGCTTTTTCCTCGCGCGAAACCACAGGCGGCAGTTGAAATAAATCACCAATAACGCATATTTGCACCCCACCAAATGGGTCATTATTTTTGCGTGCTAACCGCAAACTATGGTCAATTCCCTCAAAAACATCAGCCCGCACCATTGATATTTCATCAATAATCAATAATTGCAACTCTTTTAATAGGCGCGAACGGTTGGGCTTTAATGAGTTAATATCAACAAATGACGGTTTCAAACGCAAAAATGAATGAATTGTCTGCCCTGAAACATTGAGAGCCGCAACTCCAGTTGGAGCAATTACCGCAATTTCTTTACTCGTTTTAGCACGAAAACAATTCAAAAAAGTTGATTTTCCCGTCCCAGCTTTGCCTGTTAAAAAAACATTTTGATTGGAGTATTCAAGTAAATCAAAGGCTTTTTGAAAATCTTCTGTGATTATTGGAGAGCTATTATTTGACTTCATTATTATATCAATGAAAATTAACTATTCATAGAATCAAAAAAATCTGAATTGCATTTAGTATCTCGCAATTTTTTAACCAGAAACTCCATGCCATCAGTTGCGCCCATTGGGTCAAGTATGCGACGCAACATCCAAACTTTAGTAAGATCCGCTTTATCCATGAGCAAATCTTCCTTGCGAGTGCCAGATTTTGTAACATCAATTGCGGGAAAAATGCGTTTATCAGCCATTTTTCGTTCTAGCACAATCTCAGAATTACCCGTCCCTTTGAACTCCTCAAATATCACCTCGTCCATGCGAGACCCTGTATCAATCAGAGAAGTTGCAATGATAGTCAGCGATCCACCATCTTCAATATTACGAGCGGCACCGAAAAATCTTTTTGGACGTTGCAAGGCATTTGCATCAACTCCACCAGTTAGTATTTTGCCTGATGCGGGAACAACCGTATTATAAGCTCTCGCCAAACGGGTTATGGAATCCAACAAAATCACCACATCTTTTTTATGCTCAACCAAGCGTTTAGCCTTCTCAATCACCATTTCTGCCAGCTGCACGTGACGGTGCGCAGGCTCATCAAAAGTTGAACTCACCACCTCACCTTTTACCGAGCGAGCCATATCAGTAACTTCCTCGGGACGCTCATCAACCAACAGCACAATCAATATACATTCGGGGTGATTTGCGGTTATTGAATGCGCAATATTTTGCATCAACACGGTTTTACCCGTTCTTGGCGGAGCAACTATTAAGCATCTCTGACCTTTACCAATCGGAGCGACTATATCAATAACTCGGCAACTTAAATCCTTTTTTTCGGTTGTTTTCTGCTCAACTTCCAAATTAAATCGCTCATCAGGAAAAATTGGCGTCAAATTATCAAAATAAACTTTTTTCTTAACCATTCCTGGTTCTTCGCCATTTATTTTATCAACTCTTTCCAGTGAAAAATAACGCTCGCCTTCATTTGGAGCACACATTTCACCATGTAGGCTATCACCAGTGCGTAACCCGAAGGCACGAACAAAATGTGGTGAAACATATATGTCATCTGCGCCCGCAAGATAATTCGCATGAGGGGAGCGCAAAAACCCGAACCCATCTTGCAAAACTTCTATTGTTCCGCCACCAGTTATGGCTTCACCCATTTCAGCATGTTTTTTCAAAACCGAGAATATCAATTCCTGCTTAAGCATCGTGCTTGCATTTTCTATATCATAAGAATCAGCTAACGCAAAAAGATCGTTGGGTTTTTTTAACTTTAATTCTTGTATATCCACAGATTACGCCTAGATTAATTATAAATCTTTTTTTACATTAACATTGCACGCATGTCAAACATATTATTCTTTAGCCTTCGCCACTTGCTCGTCCAATATTTTTATTATATCTTCAACTTTTCCAGCCCCACGAACCTCTGCCCCGTTGATAAAAAACATTGGTATTGCATCTATTTTCAACTTATCTTCAGCCGATTTCCGCATTTGCAAAACTAATTCCTCATTGGATTTATCTTTGAAACAAGCCTCAAATTGCTCTTCTGATACCCCTCCAACTTTAGCTATTACTAACAAATTATCCTTGGGCTTTGGAGCGAACGCCCATTTATCCTGCATTGATAACAACACTTTAATAAACGGGTAGTATTTGTCCGTAGCAACGCATTTCAACAACCGAGAACCAAGCAATGAAGGCTCATCAACTGCGTAAGAACGAGCTATAAATTTCACTTTGCCGGACTGAATGTAATTCTCATTTATTTGCGGAAACATATTTTTCTGAAAATCTGCACAATGCGGACAAGATAATGAAAAATATTCAATCATCGTAACTGGCGCATTTTCATCACCTAAAACAATATCATAAGGTTGTTTTTCTAGTAAATTATTCGCTAAAATACTCCCTTTAACTGGTTGCATCTCAATCGCCTTATCAGCTTCAATTTTTGAAGTTTCCGCTTGCCCAACGCCATGTGATGCCGTAATCAACAACATCACACAAAACATTAATCGCATAAAATAAAATATTTTCATTAATTAATTAAACCACAAAATAACATTTATTGCAATTATTCTCTGAATGAAATACACCTAATTTCATGGAAATATTTAGCGATGATGCAATAATATTACAGGTGGCAACGATCAATGACCGAGATTTAATGGTGGATTTGCTTTGTGCTGAACATGGCAGATTGCGCGTGGTTGCAAAATATGGGGCTACTTCCAAAAAAAAGCCTATATATCAACCGCTTAATCATATTTATTTTCACGCAAAATCACGACTTTATGAACAAATACCGACGATTGAGGCGGAGTTGGTAACACCGTTTTTTTCGCTTGCAATGAATGATGCTCTAACGCTTTTATTAATGCAAACAGCTGGTGAATTATGCCGCATTTTCTTGCCTGAAAAAGAGAAAAATATCAATATTTACAATGACTTAATGGCAGTTTATCACGCTTGCCATTTATCTAAAAATATGTTAATGGAATATGCGATTTTTGAGTTAAATATGTTACGAAATTGTGGGTATGGGCTGCAACTTCAGCGTTGCGTTGCCACGGGAACGTTGGATAATTTGCATTATATTTCGCCCAAAACTGGCGGGGCGGTTTGCAAAATTGCGGGTGCGCCGTATCATGATAAATTATTTATTTTGCCACGTTTTTTTCTGCATGATTGCGTTCCAACTATTGATGAAATTATTAATGCTTTGCGCATAAGTGGTTATTTTATGGATAGATATTTAGCGCATGAACAAGGCAAAAAAATGCCGCTTTTGCGCACAAGACTTATCGACAAAATCACCTCATGATTGCAAGTTTTGCGCCGCCATCAGCGTATTATACATCAAACAAGCGATCGTCATTGGTCCAACACCTCCCGGAACTGGTGAAATATATCCAGCGATTTGCTTGATTTCTTCAAAATCCACATCGCCTACAAGTTTTGTTTCGCCGTTTTCTAACTGCACACGATTAATTCCGACATCAATCACGCACGCCCCTTGTTTAATCCAGCTTGCTTTCACCATTAACGGGCGACCAACAGCGGCTACGACTATGTCAGCTTGGCGCACAATTTCAGCGATATTTTTAGTGTGAGAATGACAAATCGTCACGGTGCAATTTTCCTGCAACAGCAACTGCGCCATCGGTTTGCCAACAATATTTGACCTGCCGATTATCACTGCGTGCAACCCAGATAAATCAGCTATAACATTCTTAATCAACATTAACGAACCAAGTGGCGTGCAAGCAACCATATTCTGCCCGTTCGCCGATTTTCCAGCACTTAATTTTCCCGTATTTATAGGGTGAAATCCATCAACATCTTTTTGCGGATTAATTACAGAAATTATCGTTTGCTCATTAATATGTGTTGGAAGGGGCAGTTGCACCAAAATACCATGCACCGAATTATCATTATTAAGCCGTTGAATTAGCTGAATTAAATCCTGTTCATCAGTATCAAACGGTAGCTTATAATCTTGCGATTTAATTCCAACCGAGGCACAAGTTTTTGCTTTGCTGTTGATATAATATTCACTAGCAGCATCATTTCCCACCAATATAAATGAAACGCACGGACGATTTTTGCCTTCATCAAGCAGTTTTTCTACCCGCCTTGCTACATCTAAACGAAGATTTTCAGCAATATTTTTGCCATCTATAATTGTAGCAACCATCTCTAAGCAACCGCCTTTTCTAACAGGGAACTAAATATTCCTATACCATCAACCCCGCCAAGCATTGCGTCGCAAACACGTTCAGGGTGCGGCATCATACCAATCACATTACCATTTTTACTCACAATTCCCGCAATATTTTCCAGCGAGCCGTTAATATTAGTTTCCGCATTAACCTCTCCATTCGCACCACAATATCGCAAAATCACCCTATTTTCATCATTTAGCTGCCTCAAAGCCACATCATCAGCATAAAAATTACCATCATGGTGAGCTACTGGAAACTGAATCACTTGATTTTTTGCATAATTATTGGTGAATGAAGTTTTGTTATTTTCAACTCTTAAATGCACATTTTTGCAGATGAACTTTAAGTTTTTATTACGAATTAAAGCCCCTTCCAACAATCCAGCTTCCGTCAAAATCTGAAATCCGTTACATATCCCAAGCACATGACCGCCATTATTTGCATGTTTTATAACTTCTTGCATGATATTTGAACGAGCCGCAATCGCCCCCGAGCGCAAATAATCGCCATATGAAAAACCGCCCGGAAGAATCACCAATTCTACTTTCGGCAGATGAGTATCTTGGTGCCAAACTCTAATGACTTCGTTCCCAGCTGCATTATTTTCAAACATAGATTTTGCCGTGACGAAAGCATCACGCTCACAATTTGATGCAGGAAAAACGATAATTGCAGCTTTCATTTATTCACGCCGCCACGTGAAAGTTTATTTTATACGATTCAATTACCGTATTAGCGAGCAATTTCTCACACATATCTTTGATTTGCGCCTCACTCGTGCCACTTGCCACCTCCAATTCCAATAATTTGCTATGGCGAACCGATTCCACTCCCGCAAAACCTAAATTATTCAACGCCTGAGCAGTCGCCCTGCCCTGAGGATCCAACACTCCAGCTTTCAAACTTACCACTATTTGCACTTTCATCGCTCACCCCTTAGTGCTATTTTCAAACTCAGCAATCTCTGCCAATGGCAGCACGCCTAAGCGTTTTGCCACTTCCTGATATGCCTCTTCAACCCCGCCCATATCATGGCGAAACCTGTCTTTATCTAATTTTTCACCTGTTTTCACGTCCCAAAGCCTACAAGAATCAGGACTAATTTCATCAGCCAAAATCACCTTTGAACGCCCCTCATCATCATATAACCGCCCAAACTCAATCTTAAAATCAACCAATTGTAGCCCCACTCCACGAAATAATCCAAGCATAAAGTCGTTAATTCTCATTGTCATCATGCGAATATCTTCCATCTCAATTGGATCAGCGATATCAAACGAAAAAATATGATCCTCGCTCACAAACGGGTCACCCAGTTCATCGCTTTTCATGCAAAACTCCATTATAGGCATACGCAACGGCGAGCCTTCCGCTACCTTAAACCGTTTCGCAAAGCTCCCCGCAGCAACGTTTCGCACAATCACCTCAAGCGGAATAATCTCAACGGCACGCACCAATTGCTCCCGCATATTAATAGTGCGGATAAAATGATTTGGCACACCAATTGCTGATAAATGCGTCATAAAAAACTCAGAAATCTTGTTATTCAAAACCCCTTTGCCTTGAATAGTCCCCTTTTTTTCATTATTAAATGCCGTTGCATCATCTTTGAAATGGGCAATTAGCGTTCCAGCCTCAGGACCCTCAAATAATTGCTTCGCTTTGCCTTCATAAATTGGTATTTTTTTGTTGGTTGTCATAATTCTTCTATGCTTAGAAAGGTTCATTAACATGCTGGCAATTTCTCCAAAATGATAATTTTTCATAACTAGTTTAACCACATAATGAAGCAATTTGCAAATATTATTTAGCCATTTAGCACCTCAATCGTCCAGCATATCAATTAATTTTGCGATATAATTCAAGCCCTTTTGCCAAAAATCATCTTCCGCAATGTTCAAACCAAACGGGGCGAGCAATTCTTTGTGGCGCAAACTCCCGCCCGCACTCAACATTTGCAGATATTTCGCCTCAAAATCCGAATGTGCGCCTTCAGCATAAATCGCATATAACGAATTGACTAAACAATCGCCAAAAGCATAGGCATAAACGTAAAAAGGGGAATGATAAAAATGCGAAATATACGCCCAAAATGGTGCATATTTTTCATCAAGTGCAACTGCATCACCGAATGATTCAGCTTGCGTTTGCAGCCATATTTCTGATATTTGCGTAGGCGTTAATTCGCCATTTTTGCGCATTTCATGTGCTTGACTTTCAAACTGATAAAACGCAATTTGTCGCACCACAGTGTTCAACATATCCTCAATTTTGCCCGCAATTAAGTTTTGGCGAAGTTGCGGATTTTGCTCATTTTTCAGCAAATATTGAAATGTTAGTTGTTCAGCAAAAACTGATGCTGTTTCCGCCAAAGTCAGCGGAGTATCAGCCATCAAGGCCCCTTGTTTCGCTGCTAAAATCTGATGCACCCCATGCCCCAATTCATGCGCAAGCGTCATCACATCTTGCATTTTTCCTTGGTAATTCAACAAAATATAAGGGTGAATTGTGGTAGCGCATGGGTGCGAAAACGCCCCCGAAGTTTTGCCCACAATCACTGGTGCATCAATCCAATTATTCGCAAAAAAACTCTCAGCAATTTCCGCCATTTGTGGTGAAAAATCTCCATAAGCCTGTAGCACAATAGTTTTCGCCTCCTCCCATGTGATATATTTATCATCATCATAAGGGAGCGGTGCGTTCCTATCCCAAAAATCAAGCTGCGATTTGCCTAGTTTCTTAGCCTTCCACCGATAATATTTTTCAGAAAGAGCGGAATAATTCGCCTGCACAGATCTCACTAATTTATCAACAATTTCATCTTCAACTAGGTTGGATAAATTACGACTTGAGGCAGGTTTTTTGAACCCACGCCAAGCATCATCAATTTGTTTATCCTTGATTATAACATTGAAAATCAACGAAAAAGTCTCAATCTTCTCATTAAATGCAAGCGATAAAGCCTCCGCTGCGAGCTTGCGCGTGTCAGCATTATTATGTGAAAGCAAATCCAATGCTTCCGATAATGTTAAATTATTACCATTAATTTCACACACCATACGATTGCAAATATCTTCATATAAGCGCAACCACGAACCATTACTAACTGATTGTTTTTCAAGGATTATCCTCTCCAAATCCTCATTTAATTGATATGGTAAATATGCAACAACATCATTTATCCACGGTTGAAATTGTTGCAATATTGCACCATTTAATTTGGTTTTATCAAGCTGACTTAACTCTAGGGTAAAAAAAACTATCTGACTTGAACATTCATTAACAAAATCGCCTATATCTTGATAATGTTTTGCTATTTCAACATTTGTGGTTTGCGTTGCATAAATCAAATCGGCGTATGATGAAAGTTTTGCCGTTAATTCTAAAATTGCTTCATAACTAACCATCGCCTTCAGCAACTCATCAATACTACAAGTTGCTATTTTATGGTGATATTTCTTAGCAAAATCTTCAACCAAATCAAGCAATATTGCCTTGTCATTCACCAACTCATCGCAAGTTGGTGACTTATATAAATCGCTCAAATCCCAACTTGGCAAGTCAGACTTTGGCAAATCTGATATTGATGCGGTTTCCATATATTATTGTGTTTTATCAGCATCTTTAGGTTGCACAGCCGCATCAGTTGAAACTTCCGCAGGAGGATTCACAACTAGCGGTGCAGCAACGTCTTTTGCTGGCGCAACATCGGGAACAACGATGCTTGGAACAGTTGCTGACAATGGCACTGCAACAGATGGTGGCACAATTTCGGCTGGAGCAGATACTGGCGGGGCGACATCTTGCAGTTGCAAATATTGCTGCACTATCATTGCTATTAGTTCGTCCGCCTTTACTTTTCCAATTACAAATGGTGCGTTCTCATCACGACGAATATCAAATTGTAATGGTGAAATTGAAAACTCATTCCAATCTGGCGCAATCATTTTAATTGCCTGAATGGTGATATTTTTCTGTTTCGGTGCAAAATATTTAGTTTCACCAAGGGCTGCAAATATTTTAGCAACGCCATTCGCCACAACATTCAAATTGGCTATCGGCATCAACTCATTTTCACGCATAGCAATTCTGCCTTTCAAGTTCAAATCAAAGCCATCGCCCGAGATTGAAAATAACTCAATGTCAATATCATCTGCTTTGGTTTCTGCATTTACTTGTGATTTTTGTGACAAATTAATATCAATTGCACCAACGGATTCTGGCAAATTATTGCTAGTTAAACCTGATATAGCAAACTCAAACTCGCCCGCTCCAGCCTCTGAAGCCGAACCAATTGAGGCGGAATTAACGACTATTTCAGCCCCCTCCCCCACAATTTTCAATTCCTCAATCGCTGTTGCAACTGAATATAAATCGCCCATATCATCAGAAAATGCACCAGAAATGAACGATGTATCATTATTTGAAACTGCATATTTTTTGACGGAATCATGATTTGTTATTTCCACATCGCTCAAAAGTGGTAGTGGCATCAAATATTCCCTTTGCCCACCTTCATTCAACATAATATTAATCAATAATGGAGTTTTTGCAGCGTATGAAACTTGCATTGCCCCATCATTTTTCACCATTTTAACGGGTGAGGCAAGCTCAATCGTCATTTCATCAAAATGCGTGTCAAATGGCACTATTTTCGCCGTTGGCACTTGCAATTTATAATTACTGTCTTCTCCTTTAACGGATATGCTAGCATTTTGCAAAATAATAGATTTCTCAAAAATCCCACCTTTCACCGCAATGTCGCTATATTCCAGCTTCACGTCCATTCCACGAGCAGCATATCGCTCCGTGATTTTTTGCGCAAAATTAGCCACATCTTGCTTGATTTTTTTCGGGTCAATTCCCGCACGATAAGCCACCACACTTATCAACACCAACACCACAATAAACCCCGCTATCAGCGAGAAAGTTGTGCGACTTCCCTTATTGGAATTGTTCAAATTATTTTGTGAATCATTATTCATATTGCCACTATTCATATTATTTTATCCAACCATCATGTTTCTTGTTGCCGAAGGGAGCTTAACTTTTAAGCCATTTAATTCATCGCTCATAATAATTTGGCAACCCAGACGTGAAGTATGAGTTAAACCGAATGCAAGGTCAAGCATATCTTCTTCATCTTCGCTTGCAATGGTTAATTTATCGTAAAACTCTTCCGAAATTATCACATGGCAAGTTGAACATGCAAGCGAGCCTTCACAAGCTCCTTCCAGCGGAATATGGTTTTTATGGGCAATTTCCAGCACGGAAACCCCAATTGGCGCATCAAAAGTTTTTTCCGTTCCATCTTCATAAACAAATGTCATCTGTGGCATTTTAGACACTCCTTAAGTTATTTATAATTACCATATATAACTTGTATCAAAATAATATGCAATTAGGATTTTCAATTAATCAACAATGAATATTTATCATTAATTATGCAACAAAACGCTTGTAACAAAATCTTAACAAAAATAATCTTGTGTGTGTGTGTGATAAATTAGATACACACACTATCAAGCAAAGTTTTTAATTTTGTTTGATTTCAGTCTTTAGGAGACTACAAAATGTCAAAGAATAATCGCACCGCATCGTCTCATAATGGTGATAACAAAATCACAACAACATATGACAATAGTAAGCAATCAGACCAATATACAAAGGGTAGAGACGATAAGGCTGATGATGATAAAGGTGGTGATAAGAAAAAATCATAACTTGATAAGATAATATTAAAAATACCACTAAATTGACATAAAAATCAATTTAGTGGTATTTTTTTGTCTTTAATTATATAATATTTAATTAATACGCAATCAATTTTTCACATAAAAATCAAGTTTTTAACCTCAACATGAAACAATATATCAATTTAATGCGGTTGAATAAACCAGTGGGGATATGGCTATTGTTGCTGCCATGTTGGGTGGGATTGTTGCTGTTTTCGCCTATTAATATTTCGCTTCATGAGATGCCCCTCCGTGAGATGTTGCTATTTGGCATTGGTGCAGTTGCCATGCGTAGTGCCGGTTGCGTGGTGAATGACATTGCCGACCGCCATATTGATGCACAAGTTGAACGCACCAAAATGCGCCCCCTCGCTTGTGGTGCAATCAGCGTCAGAGCGGCGTTGATTACGCTTGCATTATTGTTGATAATCTCTTTGATTATTGCGGTGATGCTTGGCTGGAAGATAGTCGCCCTCGGGTTTATATGGTTGCCATTAATCGCCGCATATCCTTTCATGAAGCGCGTCACATGGTGGCCGCAAGCATTTTTGGGGCTAACATTTGGTGCGGGTGGGCTGTTTGCAAGTCTCGCCATAGCTGGTGAAATCACCAACTCTGCTATCGCTTTTTATATTGGGTGCATTTTTTGGGTGATTGGCTATGATACAATTTATGCTTGTCAAGATATGGCAGATGATGCACAAATCGGCGTAAAATCCACGGCATTATTATTCGGTGAAAATGTCGCTCGGAATGTTTTGATTTGTTATGTAGTAGCGTCTGTGTTGACATATACAAGTTTCAAAATGTGCAATGTGAGCGTTGCTATTTTATATGCTTGCTTGCTCGCAGCTGCAATATTAGCTTGGCAAATCTATCAGTTAGAATATAATGACAAACCAAATTACGCAATTTTATTCAAAAGCAATGTTTGGGTTGGTGCAATCATAGTTGTTGGTTTGATGCTTGAAAAAATCATGGCATATTGAAAACCATATGACATTAATATCACGACAACCCAATTAATGTGTCAATAATGTCACTAGCTTTGAGCTTAATCTCACGATTAACTTCTTCATTATTCAACAAATGTGAAAATCTGGCGGTTATTTGCACTTTATCCAACAAATCGCTTAAGTTCGTGGTGGATAATCCCAAAAAACTATCAATATGAATAGATAATGCTGCCGTTAATTTTGAGGCAATTTCACCGCTTGAACCGTTTTCAGCAAGTGGCAAACAACAGGTTATTTCAGGATAATTCAAGCGGTTACGCTGCATTTTTCCGTGACGCAACAAAGTGAATGCGGTCACGCTTATTGGCAAATCATGAATTGAGGGCAGAAAAAACTCGTTCATATTCTCGCTCATATTAACATAGCTCGCATCGGTGAAACTTGTATTAATGTAATTCATATTGGTAGAAACTAAAGGCATAAAATTATTATTCCTGATATTTATAATTGTATTTCGTTATTATAATTAATATAGTCTATCATCACTTAATGAACGCCTAATGAATGTTTAACAAATCGTAAAAAAGATGAATTATCACGAAAAAAAACAATATTTTCCACGTTTCTCGCCAAATCATAATCAACGTCCATTTTGTATGATTGAGTTAATTATCCTGCATTATACGGGTATGCAAACAAGTGATGCGGCGTTGGAATGGCTGTGCAACCCTGCAAGTAACGTATCCGCCCATTATTTTGTGGAAGAGGACGGCACAATTTTTCAGTTGGTGGAAGAGGATAGAAGAGCGTGGCATGCGGGAGTGGCACATTGGCAAGGTGCTTGCAATATTAATGATATTTCAATTGGAATTGAGATTGCAAATTGTGGTCATGAACATGGATATACTGATTTTCCAGCAGCACAAATTGAGGCAGTGAAGTTGTTATGTTTGGATATTATGCAACGTTATGAACTGCCCGCTCATTCAGTGGTTGCCCATTCTGATGTTGCTCCAACCAGAAAGCAAGATCCAGGGGAATTATTTCCATGGCAAGAATTAGCGAAATATGGCGTTGGAATATGGCATGATATTGAGTTTCAAAGCATTGATATTAAGTCGCAATCGCAACTAGATGTGTTGCAATTAGACGATTTAAGTGATATTGATAATCATTCGCAGGAAAATATACCACAACAAAACCCCTCAAGTAAAAATCATTCTACCAAAAATATTAGTGATAAAAATATTAATGATAGAAACACGGGCGATAGAAACACGAGTGATAAAAATTACTTGCAAAAATTGCAACAATTTGGTTATGAAATAATAATGGGTGATGAATTGCAGAATCAAGCCGTGATAATCGCTTTTCAACGCCATTTTCGTTGTAAAAACTTAAGTAGTGAGTGGGACGCTGAATGTGAACATATTTTGAACTCATTAATTAAAATTACAACATAAATCTAGTCACATAAATATTACCATATAAACTTAACCATCATTAAAAATAGAGCATAAAACGTGAAAAAAATCTTAATTTCAGGCATGATTGGTAATGGTTTAGAATGGTATGATTATGCGCTATATGGTCAGGTAGCTTGGTTATTGGCGCAATTATTTTTCCCTGCTGGCGATGAAGCAGCTCAACTTTTGGCAGCGTTTGGAGTATTCGCAGCGGGGTTTGTGGTGCGCCCGCTTGGTGCAGCATTTTTTGGTTGGCTCGGTGATAAATATGGACGCAAGCCCGCAATGGTTGTAGCAATTTTGATGATGGCAATTCCCACTGGAATGATCGGCTTGCTCCCAACTTATGCGGAGATTGGAGTGTTTGCACCAATTTTGCTAACATTAATTCGGGTCGCTCAGGGTATTTCGCTCGGGGGGGAGTTTTCAGGCTCAATTACCTACATCGTTGAACATGCACCGCCACATCGTCGTGGGTTAGCGGGGGCAGCATCATTAGTCAGTTTAATGCTTGGCTTTATATTGGGAATAATAGTAGTTCGGTGTTGTATGAGTTATCTCGGGCAGGAAGCGTTTGAACAATGGGGCTGGAGGATTCCATTTTTGGTTGGTATTTTCATTGGTTTTATTGGTTTTTATATTCGTCATTATTGCGATGAAAGCCCAGTTTATGAAGAGGCAAAACAAAATGATGCACTCGCCAAAGCACCAATCAGACAGGCTTTCAAGCAATATCCATGGCAAATGTTGCAAGGTTTTGGTGCGTATATCTCAGTGACTATGCCGTTTTATCTCACCACCATATTTTTCATTACATTTATGAAAAAACATTTAGGAGTTGAAGCTGATGATGCGCTAAAAATTACGTTATATAACATGGTGGCAATGTTAATTACCATTCCAATTTCGGCTTATTTTTCGGATAAAATCGGGAGAAAACCAATCATGATATGTGCAGCAATTGGAATGATGTTATACGCTTATCCATTATTTGCATCGCTTGAATATGGAATTGCGCCGCTAAAATTGGGGCTAGCACAGTTTGGATTTTGTTTGATACTTGGGGTATATATGGGGCCAGTTGCTGCAATGTTGGTTGAGTTATTTCCAACCTCGGTGCGATTTTCAGGCATGGCGATTGCGTATAACTTAGCTGCGGCAATATTTGGTGGTACAGCACCATTAATATGTGAATGGTTAATTGGTGCAAGTGGTGGAAATGTCGCTATTGCTTATTATGTGATGGCTTGCAACGCCGCCTCAATTTGCGCATTATATTACTATAAAGATAGGTTCCGTGAGAAATTATCATGAGAAATATGGATATAAGCATATAATATAGAACTCTCGTCGGGTGTTGGTGCTGGTATGGCAAAAAAGACAAACTCTAGTGAATTACACTCCCGTCACTCCAGCGTATATGCTGGAGTTCATGGATACTAGCCTTTGGCTATGCTTCCCTTTGGGTGTTGGTATGATAAAGGATAATGGGTTGCGTTAGTTTTTTTATATGTATCCGCATTTTTTTGTTGCTTAAACTTGAAATAATTTGTAAATATGGTTTTAGATGCGGGTGTAGCTCAAAGGTAGAGTTCTAGCCTTCCAAGCTAGCTGTGTGAGTTCGATTCTCATCACCCGCTCCATTTTGATTGGTAACCAAAACATTTGTTTGTTAAAAATATTTATATTTCAAATATCAAATAATCAGTTAATATGCTGGATATGACAGTTAAGACTAATATAACTAAAACTAACATTATATGGTTTAAGCGAGATTTGCGGGTTCATGATCATGCGCCATTAACTGAGGCAGTGCGTGCGGGTGCAATATTACCGCTTTATATCATTGAGCCATCATTATGGAAATTGCCCGATAGCTCCCGCCGACACTGGTGTTTTATTCATGATTGCATTGTTGATTTGCAGCAATCATTTGCTGAACTTGGGGTGAAATTGATAATCCGCATTGGTGGAGCAACCGAAGTGCTGGAAAATCTGCGCCATCAACTTGGTGAAATCACTATATGGTCGCATCAAGAAACGGGCAATGATTGGACATATCAACGTGATATTGCGGTATCACAATGGTGCAAAGCGCATAATATAGATTGGCATGAACTGCCATCAAACGGGGTGGTGCGAAAATTATCAAGCCGTGATGGTTGGGCAAAATTGCGTGATGAGCGTATGATTAAGCCAATTATTGCAATTCCTCAGATATTGCAGCAAATATCAGTTAGTGCAACTCAAATTGAATCTCAAACATTACCCGCCAAAAACCACCCAATATTCTCCAATAATAATCTTGATATTGGAACGGTGCAAAGCGGTGGACGCAAAGAAGGATTGCGAACTCTTAATTCTTTTTTGCGTGAAAGGGGGCGTAATTATATGCAAACCATTTCAAAACCAGGGTTATCCGCTCGCCATTGTTCACGTTTGAGTGCGCATATAACTTTTGGTAGCTTATCCGTGAAAGAGATTGAGCAAGCAACCAAGGAAAAAATTGCATCACTTGCGGGAAGTAATGATGTTGATGCAGCTTTTTTCAAGCGTAATCTCTCGGCGTTTCTCTCTCGGTTAGCATGGCATTGTCATTTCATTCAGAAATTAGAGCAGCAACCAGAAATTGAGTTCAAATGTATGCACCAAGCGTTTGAGGGAATGCGTGAACCACATTTCAGGGAGGATTTTTTTACCGCATGGAAAACAGGAAATACGGGCTATCCATTGATTGATGCTTGCATGAGAAGTTTGCATCAAAATGGGTGGATAACTTTTCGTATGCGTGCGATGCTTGTTTCATTCGCAAGCTATGATTTATGGTTGGATTGGCGACAAACTGCCCCGTTTCTTGCGCAATTATTTACTGATTATGAAGCGGGTATTCATTATTCGCAATTTCAAATGCAATCAGGCATAACGGGGATTAATGCTGTGCGAATGTATAACCCAATCAAGCAATCAATTGATCATGACCCGCAAGGAAAGTTTATTCGCCGTTATGTGCCAGAATTGAAAGCCGTGCCAGATAGTTTCATTCATGAACCATGGCGTATGGAAACGCCTCCAGCTGATTATGTTGCCCCGATTATTGAGCATGAATTGGCAATTAAACATGCTCGCACTGAAATATCCAAATGTTGGAAATCAGATGGTTTTCGGGAGGAATCCAAAGCAGTGAACCAGAAATTAGGCAGTCGTAATCGCTCCCCTGCCCGCACCAAACAAGTTAATCAAGCATCAAAAGCAAAGAAATTATCAACATCAACACAAATGAGCTTTGATTTATAATATTATATATTTATAATATGTTTTTAATTGTAACAATGCTTTTGATGAAGCAAACATGCGAAATATAAAAAATATAAAAAATATGGGGAAAAACATGAAAACATTGCGCTTAATTTTAGCGGATCAAATCTCGCATTCAATCATTGCGCTTGATGGAATTGATGCAAATAATGATGTTGTGCTGATGTGCGAGGTGATGGCGGAAGCAACTTACGCCCCGCATCATCAGAAAAAAATCGCATTTTTATTTGCAGCAATGCGCCATTTTGCAGAAGAATTGCGAGAAAATGGCGTTAATGTTCGCTATGTCAAGTTAGATGATTTGGAAAATACAGGCAGCTTAACAGGTGAAGTTACTCGGGCGATTAATGATTATGAAGCAACTCAAATAATCATGACTGAAGCTAATGAATATCGGGTGTTGGCGATGATGAAATCATGGCAGCAATCATTTGATATTCCAGTATATATTTTACCTGATAATCGTTTTCTTGCAACTCATAGTGAGTTTGAAAAATGGGCATATGGCAAAAAACAGCTAAGAATGGAGTTTTTTTATCGTGAGATGCGCAAAAAATATTGCATTTTAATGCAACCAAGTGAAGCATCAAACTCTGCCAAGCCCCCTGCCCCTACCAAACCACCCACCCCTGCCAAACCAATAGGTGGGGAATGGAATTATGATAAACAAAACCGCAAACCGCCATCATCAACAATGGCATCAATCAAGCGTATATCGCACAAAAAATCAGCGATAACTCATGAAGTTTTGGCGTTAGTGAAACAGCATTTCTCACATCATTTCGGCACATTAGAGCCGTTTCATTTCGCCGTAACGCATCAACAAGCGATGCTGGAGCTGGAGCATTTCATCACCCATTTGCTGCCCAATTTTGGTGATTATCAAGATGCAATGGTGGCGGGAGATCCGTATATTTATCACTCATTAATTTCAAGTTACGTCAATGCAGGGTTGTTATTGCCACTAGAAATATGTCAAATGGCAGAAGCAGCTTATCATCAAAACAAAGCACCACTCAATGCGGTTGAGGGTTTTATTCGGCAAATCCTTGGCTGGCGGGAATATATTCGTGGTATTTACTGGTTGTTAATGCCTGAATATGGCGAGCGCAATAGCCTAAATGCAACGACAAAATTGCCCGATTTTTATTGGACGGCGAACACAAAAATGTTTTGCATGGCGGAGTCAGTTCGTCATACTCGTGACCACGCATATTCGCATCATATTCAACGTTTAATGGTGACTGGCAATTTTGCTTTGCTTGCAGGTTTGGACGTAAAATCAGTGCAGGAATGGTATTTAGCGGTATATTCTGATGCGTATGAGTGGGTTGAAATGCCTAATACTCTGGGTATGGCGTTGTTTGGCGATGGCGGAGTGGTGGCAAGCAAACCATATGCTGCGAGTGGAAAATATATCAATAAAATGAGCAATTATTGCAAAAAATGTGTCTATAATCCTGATGAAATGACGGGCGACAAAGCCTGCCCATTTAATGCACTTTATTGGGATTTTTTGGTGCGCCATGAAAGCGATTTTCGGGGCAATCAGCGTATGCCATTTGTGTTTGCAACTTGGGATAAGTTCGGGGCAGAAAAACAAGATGGAATACGAACTCAAGCAGCACTAACCATGCAAAAAATGGCAAATAGTGATTTGTGATTATTTAGCAATGCCACGTATGATTTTAGTGCGGGAATTGATAAAGATTATATATTTTGTTGACTTGCATAAAAATATGCGCTAATTAACACTTTCAAATGGAGGGATGGCTGAGCGGTCAAAAGCATCGGACTGTAAATCCGACCACATATGTGTACGCAGGTTCAAATCCTGCTCCCTCCACCATACTTAAATCCTGCGCGTGAAATCCTGCTAACATACTGAATGGTAAGGTAGTTTTTGGTGTTTGGCTCCGCCGCCCTTTGGGTGAAGTCCTGTTTCACGGCAGTAAATAATACGCTCCGCGAATGCCAATCTAAGCACAGTGCGCTTATGCTCAATACGGCCAGAACGCTAGAGTATCTGCGGGTTTGCAAGGAATGAGAGCGTGAGTTCGAACAACTCCTCACCCGCTAGGGAGGCGGAGCCAAACCTGCCCTGCGGTTTAGCCTGCATATGCAAGGTTTCCTGCAATAACAGCTTCTCTTTTTCCAGTTCTGCAATGCGCGTCTCGTATTTGCCTATGACCGCAGGGAGCGATGCCTCGATGATGCGATCCACCAGCAAGCCGATCTGCTTTTCGATCGTGGCGATATTTTGCTTGGCCACTTTCAGCATCTCCGCCGTATGTTGGGATTGCTGGTTCCATGCGTTTTTGAACATGGCAGTTGCAAGATCGAACAATTCCCGCGTTGGTTTCAATTGACCAAGCAAGGTTTCACCCAAAGGGCGGCGG